>NZ_JAWLIK010000001.1:0-773503 GCF_033042555.1 Flavobacterium sp. DG1-102-2 | reverse complement strand
ACAGGATCGGCTGCCATAGCTGTAAATGGCGGTACTGCACCTTATTCTTATCTTTGGAATACAGGTGCGACAACGAGCACAATAACAAACCTTATAGCAGGAACATATAGCGTAACAGCAACCGATGCCAACGGATGTATATTATCAAACAGCTATACCATTACTCAGCCTGTCGCACCATTGGCTTTAACGCCAAATACTTCTCAGGTCGATGTATTTTGTTTTGGCAATGCAACAGGATCGGCTGCCATAGCTGTAAATGGCGGTACTGCACCTTATTCTTATCTTTGGAATACAGGTGCGACAACGAGTACAATAACAAACCTTATAGCAGGAACATATAGCGTAACAGTAACCGATGCCAACGGATGCACATTATCAAACAGCTATACCATTACTCAGCCTGCAGCACCATTGGCGCTGACACCAAACACAACGCAGGTTAACGTACTATGTTTTGGTAATGCAACTGGATCGGCTACAATTGCTGTAAATGGAGGAACATCACCATATACATACCTTTGGAGTACAGGAGCAACTACAAATTCAATCACAGGCCTTGCAGCAGGTATATATACCGTTGTTGTGACTGATGCACATGGATGTACATTATCAAACAGCTATACCATTACACAGCCTTCACAGGCTTTGGCTCTAACGCCAAATACCACTCATACAAATGTATCTTGTTTTGGAGGTAATAATGGATCGGCAACTGTTGCCATAAACGGCGGTACTGCACCTTACACTTACCTTTGGAATACAGGCGCAGCCACAGCTTCAATTACAAATCTTATAGCAGGTACTTATACTGTTGATGTAACTGATGCTAATGGATGTACATTATCAAACAGCTTTATCATTACAGAGCCAACTGCACTTGTTGCTTCAGCGGGAACGCAGAATAATATAACCTGTTTTGGCGCTGCCAACGGATCGGCTACGGTAAATGTGACAGGCGGTACAGGAACTTATACCTATAGTTGGAATACAACTCCGGTTCAGACTACTGCAACAGCAGGTAATCTTGCTCCGGGAACTTATATCGTAACGGTAAAAGATGCTAACCTTTGTGAAACTACACAATCGTTTACAATAACACAGCCGGATGCTTTAACAGCTGCTGTAGATAGTTTTACAAATGTTTTATGTTATAATGCAGCTAACGGAACAGCTACCGTAAGCGTAACAGGCGGAACACCTGATTATACATATAGCTGGAATACAAATCCGGTGCAGACTACAGCAACAGCAGTATATCTTGCTCCTGGCAGCCATACCGTAACAGTTACGGATGCTAATGGGTGCCATATAACTGCAAGTGTAACTATTACACAGCCTGCCGCTCCATTACATTTAACAACTTCGCAAACTAACGTAACCTGTTATGGTAGTTTTGATGGCTCACTTGGCGTAAATTTGACCGGCGGTACAGGTCCTTATACCTACACATGGACTCCTGCGGTAAGCACGACTAACAGTGCTACAGGACTTGGTGTAGGTAACTATAAAGTTGTAGTTACAGATGCTAACGGATGTTCAGATCTTAGATACCTAAGTGTTACATCACCTTCGCTGCTTACAGGAACTATTGCAGTTACTAATGTAGGTTGTGGCGGTGCTCAAAATGGATCTGCTGTAGCAAATATTACAGGCGGTACTGCACCGTATCAATACCTGTGGTCTAATGGTGCTACAACAGCAGCCATTGAAAACCTTGCAGGCGGAATGTACAGTGTAACGGTAACCGACGCACATAACTGTACATTTACAACAAGCACAACTATAACAGAGCCTGCAACGATAGTGATCACTTCCCAGCCACAGGATGCTTCGGTAGAGGCAGGGCAGTGGGTGGTATTCTCTGTTACAGTTCAGAACGCAACCAAATATCAGTGGCAGGTTAGTACCAATGGTGGAACAACCTGGGCTAACGTACCTAACGGTGGCGCATCGCCTCATTATTCAGGTGGTACAACAGCGCAGTTCTCTATTGCTAACATCACGATGGGGCTTAATGGAAACCTATACAGGGTTATCGTTTCGCAAAACGGCAACTGCCCTGTTGTATCAGACGATGCTAACCTGACGGTAACTGCACCGGTTGCAGCAATTGAAGACGTAAGGAAACTTAGCATGACGGTATATCCTAACCCGGCATCGACAAACGTGTATATAAGGATACCTGATTTTGAGTATTTTGAAAACCTGAAAGTTGCGGTATATGACCTAAACGGAAGGGTAATAAGAAACGAACAAGCCATAACATCTGACAATTACCATATTGATGTTACGGGACTGGAATCGGCAGTATATATCATCACGATAACATCTGATACCGGAAGGATAGATAAAAAGATCGTTGTGAATAAAACACTTTAAAATTGTAAAGCGCCTCTTAACAGGGGCGCTTTTTTTATGTTCAGCTTTTAAATTGTTCTGTTTCTGACCCACTTTAAACAGCTTGTTTGATTTTAGCAATTATTGCTTTGCAGCATACAATCACAAGGGCTTATGCCTGCCATAACTTTGCCTTATCAAATAAGAACAATTAATTTAAGAACATAAAAATGGAAAATTCAAATCAAAATGTATGGTTCGTTACAGGAGCATCAAAAGGATTAGGCCTTAGCCTTGTAAAAAGATTATTAAATGAAGGCTATAAAGTTGTTGCTACTTCAAGAAGCCTTGGCGATCTTGAAAATGCAGTAGGTAATCATACTAACTTCCTTCCGCTTGTAGTAGACATTCTTAATGAACAGAGCGTTGCTGAGGCAGTAAACAAAACAGTAGGTAAATTTGGAAGCCTTGATGTAGTGGTAAACAATGCAGGCTACGGGCTTGTGGGCGCTATTGAAGAACTTACAGATGCTGAAAGCAGGCAGAACTTTGATGTTAATGTATTCGGATCGCTTAATGTTATCCGTCAGGCACTGCCTCAATTAAGAAAACAGAGGTCTGGGCACATCTTTAACATTGCGTCTATAGGTGGCTTTACAGGAAACTTCCCGGGATTTGGGATATACCGCGCTACAAAATTCGCTGTTCATGGTTTTACAGAGTCGCTTGCCGCTGAGGTTGCTGAATTCGGGATTCGTGCCACGGTAGTGTCTCCGGGTTATTTCAGGACTAACTTCTTAGAAGGTTCGTCACTTGCGGTGCCAAAGAATGCCATAGAGGATTATAAATCGGTTAGGGATGTTCAGGGTGCTCATGAGAATGAAATCAATAACAACCAGCCGGGAGATCCTGATAAAGGTGCAGATGTTATTATAAAAACAGCAGCACTTGCCCAGCCGCCTTTGCATTTATTCCTTGGGCCTGATGCTTACAATCTTGCAGAAGTTAAGATTAAGGATGTGCAGAAAGACCTTGAAGCAGTAAGGGAAATTGCCACTTCAACAAACTTTGAAAACTAAAGTTGTAACGGCTCCGATCATTGGAGCCGTTGTTTTTTATTCAAATTGTTTGAATTGTGTAATCAATACTGTGAATCTTACAATATAAAACCTGTAGTGGTAAAGTAACTTTGTTTCATCAAAATAAAGAGTCTTAAACGCAATTGTCATGGAGAAATCGGCCATAAACACAACAAAAACATTGCTGGCAAGCTTTTCAGCAAAAGACGAAAAATCATCAATCGAACTTAAAAATGCCCTTAACTATCTTGCTGACCTTAGTAAAAATGAAGAAGGCATAATCAGGTACGAAGTATTTCGCTCAGATAATAATCAGCTTGAGTATTTTGTACTGGAAACGTGGTCGGGCGAATGGGCGTTAGAAAAACACCTTACCCAAAGCCACGTACTGGAATTTGTACAGCACTGCAAACTTATGCTGGCAGCCCCTTTTACCATAATGCCCCTTTCTATGCCGTTTAAAGCAGACTGGATAAACCCGCTCCTTACGCACGGTATAGGGCTTAATTAATCGTGGATATGGCTACGACAATAGCCAATCCGGATACTTTTAAAACGGTACATATCTGCAAATTTGTATTGTAATGTCAAATCATCAATCATGAAAACGACATCATTATTAAACGCGGTACAATAACGCAGTCGCTACAACTAAAAGGAATTTCCCATTCTGTGCCTGTGCATATAGTAGGGAATGCTCACACCGAAAGCAGGTATACCGCCTGATTTCAAAACCAATAATAATTATTAATTAACAAACGTATGAAAGCAGTTTACATGATGCTAAGTGGATTAGTATTATCTGTTATAGCCACATTAGCAATGGCCGGGCTCATATCGCTCAGCACTTTAATAAAACCAACAAATAACCATTCAACAGCTATGGAAGCAAAAGAAGATTTTACAGGAATGTGGGTAACTGAGGACGGTTACATTCGCCACGAATTACTTTCCGGAGGTCGTTATGACGAAGCAAGGGGAGGAAAGAAAAGTGCCTATCAGGGTAATTATGCCATAACAGGAAATCATATCGATTATAAAGACGACACAGGATTTACTGCAGACGGAGAGTTTAAAGGCGATATATTGTACCACGGAGGTTATATCTTCTACAGGCAGAAATAATTAAATAGAGGAGGCAGCTTATAGGCTGCCTCCTCTATTTTAAGGTCTTAAAATTTATTCTCTACTTCTGCCGCTTCGAGCATAAGATAGTGAAGATCTGTGTTTTTAATGAAAGGTTTTAACAGGTTGCTTCCCGGGCCGAACATTGCAAGTTCAACATAATCGGCAGAATGATCCATGCTGATCCATCCCACAGAGTTTGTTTTTTGCTGTAGTTGGGAGAATGCTTTAAAAGGCAGCTTTTTGTAATTATACAGTCCGCCTTCTTCTTTATGAAGCCCGTCGTAGTAGCTTAAAACTGTTTTCGCGTCGTCTTCCGAAAGAGTTGTTTTATTACCACTTTGGATAATTTCCCTTACCTGCGCCACGGTATTGTCCGGTTTAATGGAATTCAGCAGCCATTCATTGGTATGAGTATAATTTTGTATGCTGTCAAAGTTGGTATTGGCATCCTTGCCATATATAACTCCGGGGTTAGCATTGCCGTGGTCTGTAGTGATTACCACAAGTGTATTTCCATCTTTTTCAGCAAAGTCTATAGCTACTTTAACAGCGGCGTCAAAAGCAGCCTGGTCATATAATAAAGCGCCGATATCGTTAGCATGAGCTCCCCAGTCTACCTTACCACCCTCAATCTGAAGCACAAAGCCATTTTTGTGGTTTTTCATCCGGTCAATGGCTTTCTGGGCCATTTCAGCAAGGGTAGGAGTCGTATCGGTTAATGTTTTATCGTTTGTACGGTCAAGGTTATAGGGAAGGCCGTCATCTGCAAAAACACCTAAAATGGGTTTGGCTATATCAGCTGCCATCATCTCATTTCTTGTACGCGCTACCTGCCAGCCTTTAGCTTTATAGGCTGCATAAACATCTTTTTTGTCTTTGCGTATGTCCGGGCTAAAGTAGTTATTGCCGCCACCCATCATAATATCAAAACCAAGCTCAAGGTACTGTTCAGCAATATCTTCCTGAGCATTTCGGCTCTTGCTGTTTACGCAAAATCCCGCAGGAGTAGCGTGTGTAATTGGCACTGTGGTAACGCACCCTGCCATCTTACCCGCCTTCTTAAATTTTTGCCATATGGGCATATGCATTTCGCCATTAGGGCCCACGTTCAGGGCACCGTTATTTACCCTCACGCCGCCACCCCATGAAGAACTCCCGGCAGAGGAATCAGTTACAATAGAACTTGCAGAGGCTGTATCCATTAATGCGCGGTTAACGCGTTGGTCTTTATATAATTGAAGCCAGTTAGAGCCTTTTCCTGTTTTGCGGTTTAGGTAAAGGTCAGCCATGTTTAGGGTTCCGGTACTCATGCCGTCACTAACCATGAAGATAATATTTTTTGCCTTTTTATTTTTATTTAAGGTATTTGCGTCCAGTATATTGGCAGTGGTCTCAAACGGATTGATAAGTGTCGCTCCAAGGGTAAAAAGTGAGCCATTCCTAAAAAACTTTCTCCTGTTCATTGTAATTTATTATTAGATGCTCAAAGGTAAAAAACCATGGCAAAATAGCGGTGAAAGCGCATATTATTTAAGCGTTAATATTGCAATTTTGGTTTGTAAAAGCGTTCTTAAAATTTCAGCTTCATAATTTTACGCTTATTGTTTTCAACTTAGATTACCTTTCTTAAGATTTGCTTAAGAGAGATCTCCTCGTCCAATTTACACATTTTACAGGCGTTATTTTGTAATCACAAAGTAACGATTATGAAAATTAAGGGATCATTTAAATATCAATTGCAGCTATCAGGAAGGCTAAGCTTACTGCTTAATTTTATAAAATTATTTATATTATTGTCTCTTCTGTTGAGAATACTATTCTACTTCTGGCAGTCGGCTGATGTGTCATTTAACCCGATAAGTATCATAAGGACATTTGTTACAGGCCTTTTCTTTGATATGGGTACGTGTAGTTTTATTGTACTGCCTGCAATGCTGTACATTTTTATCATGCCTAACCGTTTTATAGGTTCGTGGGCAGATAAATTACTTACATATATCTTTTTTACACTCACTGTTTTTATACTCATGTTCACCTTTCTAGCAGAAATCACTTTTTGGGAGGAGTTCAGGACAAGATTTAACTTTATTGCAGTAGATTATCTAATATATACCCACGAGGTTATCAGTAACATTAAAGAATCGTATCCACTGCCGCTTTTAGTAAGCCTGGTGCTATTGGCCACTGCCGGTGTAGTGGTAATATTTGTCAGGAAAAACATTTTCAAAGATACTTTTTCGGGAGGCATATCACTCAGGCAGCGTATTGTAAGTTTAGGATTGGTACTTACGGTTATGTTTCTTTTTATTGGATTGGTGAAGAATACCGATGCCGAGTGGTCTGCTAACCGTTATAATAATGAGATATCTAAGGCGGGAATCTATTCTTTTTTTGCCGAGTTTCGTAACAACCGCATGGATTATGCCGACTTCTATACTACACTAAATGATAAAGAAGCTTTTACAATGGCACGCAACAATGTGCACGAAAGCAATACCCATTTTAACGACAATTCATTTTCTATAAAGAGAAAAGTGAACGAAGATGGTATAGTTGCAAAACCTAATGTGGTTTTTATATTAATGGAAAGTATGAGCGCCTCGTTTATGCATGAGTTTGGCAACGAGAAAAACATTACGCCATATATGGACAGTCTTGCGCAGCGCAGCATACTGTTCTCTAATCTTTATGCTACAGGAACACGTACAGTAAGGGGTATGGAGGCGGTTACCCTTTGCATTCCGCCAACACCGGGACAAAGTATTGTAAAGCGACCTGATAACCACAACCTGTTCACTGTGTCTACAGTATTTAAAAATCGTGGTTACGACAATAACTTTTTTTATGGCGGCGATGGTTATTTTGATAATATGAACAGCTACTTTGGCGGTAATGGGTTTACCATTTACGACAGGGGCAGGGGCAGTGTGCTTAATGACGACATAAAAACCCCACGTAATACTATAGATGACAAAGAAGTGACTTTTGAAAATGCCTGGGGTGTTTGCGATGAGGATATCTACAATAAAATGCTCACAGTTGCTGATAAGCAGTATAAAGCGGGGAAGCCATTCTTTAATTTTGTAATGACGACATCTAATCACAGGCCGTATACATATCCTGATAATAAGATTGATATACAGTCGGGCACGGGGCGCGAAGGTGCGGTAAAATATGCTGACTTTGCCTTGGGTAAAATGCTAGAAACAGCTCGCACGAAACCCTGGTTTAAAAATACCGTATTTGTAATTATTGCAGATCATTGTGCCAGCAGTGCGGGTAAAGATGAGATTGATGTTGCCAATTACCACATACCTGCCTTCATTTACAATCTGCCGGGTGGGGTTAACCAGAAGATAAACAGGCAGTGCTCGCAAATTGATCTTTTTCCAACCTTTTTCTCGTTAATGAATTGGGATTATGAATCTAATTTTTTTGGAAAAGATGTGCTGCAGCCTGATTTTACAGAAAGGACGCTTATGGGTACATACCGTAAGCTTACACTTATGAAACAGGATAAGGTTATGATACTGTCTGACCAAAAAAAGCAAAACTTTTATTCCTATTCACTTAAAGACAACAGCCTCAAACCTCAAAAGATGGAAAAAGGATTTTTAAACGAAGCGATATCGTGGTATCAAACCGCAGATTATTTGTTTAGCCATAAGCTGCTGAAGGAGTAAAATAGTAGTGGGATAATAGGTTTGAGTATTGAAATCCGGCAGATCGGAGCTATTTGTCTATCGTCTATTATCTAATATATAAAATCACACTACTCAATTCTAAAAAGTATGATATAAAACTACGCTTTGCGTGCTGCGAGGGCATGCTGAAATCCCCCTTATAATATTTTTATGAAAGCGAAGTTTTTCTTAGCGCTGGTATTGTGCACATCAATACTTGCTGCACAGGTGGTTAACGACTCAATAACTGCCGACACATTGAACAATTCAGGGTATTATAAATTTAATTGCAAACAGCTTATTATGCCATCAGTACTTATAAGCTATGGTGTGATAGGGCTCGAAAGCCATACGCTGATAGGCCTCAACAGACAGCTCAGGGACGAGGTAAAAGAAGATATTGACGTGAAGATAACGATTGATGACTTTTCGCAGTATGCGCCCATTGCATCTGTATATGCCCTAAATGCGATGGGTATACAGGGAAAAAATAATTTTAAGGACAGGACTATTGTAATGGCGACGTCTTACCTCATAATGAGTGGTGCTGTTTTGGGCCTTAAATCTCTTACTAAGGTAGAAAGACCCGATAGAAGCTCTAAAAATTCGTTTCCGTCAGGACATACCGCAACTGCTTTTGCAGGAGCCGAATTTTTATGGCAGGAGTATAAGGACAAGTCCATTTGGTACGGTATTGCCGGTTATGCCGTGGCTACCGGTACCGGTATGTTCAGAATATACAACGACAGGCACTGGCTTACAGACGTTGCTGCCGGGGCAGGTATAGGCATAATGAGTACAAAGATAGCCTACTGGCTGCATCTTTACACAAGCAGGCTGTTTAATGGGGGTATTAGTAATGGCGAACAAAGATATAAAATGGCCATAGCACCTTTTTATAACGGCAGCCAATTTGGGTGCTCTTTAGTTATACAATTTTAAAAAAATACCTGAAACAGTTTGAGGCAGTCCCAAAATATTTAACTTTATTAAAAATTGGCAGATGGATATTCTGGTTGTTGAAGACGAAAAAGGTATTTATGATTTCCTGAAGCAGGGGCTTGAGGAAGAAGGGTACACAATTACTATAGAATCATCAGGGGATAACGGGCTTGTTACCGCATTAAAAACTCATTTTGATGTTATTTTACTTGACTGGATGCTTCCAAAGCTTTCGGGGCTTGAACTTTGTAAAACCATAAGGAAATCAAACAAAACAACACCCATTATATTTCTTACTGCGAAAGATACAGTGCAGGAGACCATTGCAGGGCTTCAGGCAGGTGCCAATGATTATATCAAAAAGCCTTTTAGTTTTGAAGAACTGCTGGAGCGAATAAAAGTGCAGCTTCGGAATGTTAACGATGATAAGCCACTCTACACCCTTGGCCCTGTAACTCTGCGTACTGATACCTACCAGGTGTTTTACAATGAAACCGAAGTAGTGCTTACGCAAAAAGAATTTGCCCTTTTAGAATTCCTGCTTAAAAATAAAGGAACAGTCTGCACGCGAACCGACATAATAAAAAAAGTATGGAATATCCACTTTAATTATGATACAGGTGTTATAGATGTTTTTATAAACGGGATACGTAAAAAACTGGGATTTACAAAAGAAGAAAATTATATTAAAGCCATACGTGGTGTGGGATACATTGCCAATGAAACCAATTAAAAAGCCTGCATCCATCAAGAACAGGATAGCACTGTATAACCTCATCAGTACGGCGCTGCTTATCCTTGTGGTGTTTACTGTAATTTACAGAATTGTTTCGTTTTCGGTAAACAGGGATATTAACAACGACCTTCAGGTAGAAATTAATCTGCATACAGCTTATGTTGCTAAACAGGATGTGTTTATCGGACTTGTAGATAAAGCAGAATGGACCGAAACCGAACACCAGGAAATTGTTATCAATCCCGTTTTTGTACAGGCATTTGATACAAAGGGAAATTCGGTAGAAAAGTCGCCTAACTTAAAAGGGGAGAGCTTAAGGTTTCAAATGAATACTATTTCAAAAGACTATGGAGACACCCATGTTGCAGGTATTGCCATCAGGCAGGTACAATCGCCTCTGTTTTACAAAGGGCAGTTAAAGGGATATGTTATTATCGCAATGTCTATAGAACAGCCTGTAATGGTGCTTGATAATTTATTATTAGTACTTCTGGTAGCTTATCCTGTGGTATTACTGATACTTACTTTTGTAACAAGAATAGTAGCAGGGCAAACAATTAAGCCGGCACTTGATATTATTGCTGCTACGCGTAATATTACTGATAACAATTTTAACGAAAGGATTGCTCTCCCTAAAAAAAGGGATGAGCTATATGCTCTTTCATTGGCTATCAATGGATTGCTGGACAGGATTGAAAATGCCATAGCGAGAGAAAAACAATTTACATCTGATGCCTCGCACGAATTGCGGACTCCACTGGCCGTTATAAAAGGTACTCTTGAAGTAATGATACGAAAACCCCGTACAGCTGAAGAGTATAACGAAAAGGTACAGTATTGTATACGTGAAGTAAACCGCCTTAACCACATGGTAGACCAATTATTACTCATGGCACGCTTTGAAGACCAGAAGCTTGCTGCCCAACTGAAGCCTGTCGTATTAGATGAGGTTATATTGCAGGCGCTGGAGCGCTATTCCCCTAAAATTGAAGCGAAGAATATTGCAGTAATCTTTGATTTTAAAGAACATTTTGAAATAATATCAGATGCCGGTATGACGACTTTGATCATAGAAAATATCCTGTCTAATGCTATAAAATATTCTCGTGATGGAGGCAGTATTATAATTTCGCTATCGGTTGACGGAAAAGGGGTTAAGTGTACAATTGAGGACAAAGGAATGGGGATTGCCCATGATGACCTTGGTAAAATATACGGACAATTTTACCGTTCTGAAGCTTTAGATCATGCAGACGTAAAAGGTACAGGCCTCGGACTTTCTATCGTTAAACGACTGTGTGATCTTTTAAGTATTCACCTTGATATTAAAAGCACTAAAGATGTAGGTACTACAGTAACGCTGGAATTTGCCAGGCAGTAAATAAAATACCCCAAATCTTTTATGAAATGGGGTAGTAGAGTGTATAGTAAGAGATTTAAGCGTTAGGCCTGCAAGCTGTATCTTTTCCAGTTGGTATTAATACTGTTGTTTAGGTGGCTCCTCAGTTTTGTGGTTTTGAATTCAGGCATTGCAAGAATTTTTTCCACTAACTGAAAGTTGCGTTTAGTTAACGGTTTCCCATAGCTCGCCAAAAACTGGTTGCAGAAATCTACCACTTCTGTTCCTTCTTTTTTGTCTACCTTAATGCTTTCACGTCCGCTGCTGTTCTTTGGAGCGTTAGCGCCTTCAGGCCATGAGTAACTGTTTTTAAACGCAAGGTCATTCGCTGTAAAATCCATATTTACTGTATTTTAAAGTTAATATACTCAAATATAGGTAAATGAGATGGGGCAGCCTAAGTAATCATAAGTTTAATCTGTATTTTAACACAGTTGTCTAACCTGTTTAAGCCTCTGAAACTTCTTTTAATCCCGCTAAAACACCATTCCAGTTGGTAACCATTTGCTGCCGTTCTTCATCAGTGGCTATGTTATCCTGCGTAAGGGTGAGCAATGTTTTATCGCCTCCTTCTTCAAGAGTGTAGGTGACAAGATTATAATTTTCCGGTTTATCTTCCTTACCGCCGATGGAACTCCAATACGTCGAGGCAAATACCTTATTCGGTTTAAAGGTTTTAATGGTACCCTTATCTTCATACGATTTACCGTCATATTCTCCTTTATAAGATATGTTACCTCCTTCCTTGCAGTCAGAAGTTACTTTAGTGCCATAAAGATATTTCGCAACCTTTTCAGGATTAGTGAGCGCTTCCCACACTTTTTCTGCCGGTGCATCAATAGTTACTTTTGCTTCTGCGATGTAAGTACCTTTCATAATAGTCTGCTTTTTTGTTGATTTATAAAAATAACAAACTTAAATGCGGCAGCTAGTTAAGGTCAGGTTAAGATGTTACATAATCATCTCTGCCAATACGGTTTCATCCCGGAAAATCTTTTTTATAACCTCGATCTCATCGGCATAAATTGTCTTCTTGCGTGTTGCAAAATGCAGCGTATTGGTCAATTTGGGATCACCCTCCCATAGCAGCTGAATCTGCCCGCTTTCAATTTCGCGGTGGCACAAAAAGTCAGGTATCACGGCAAGTCCAATACCGCTTGCCATGCAGCGTACAATAGAGTTAAGGTTGGGCACGATATAGTTCGGGCGAAAATCAGGATACTTATTAAAGTTCAGTTGCCAGAAACGACGAAGGTGCTCCATATCACCGGTCGTGCCATACCATTTTTGCTGTTTTAGCCAGTCTTCTAATGCATTACGGTCACCGAGCGATGCTACGGCATTCAGCGTTTCCTTGTCAACGTTGTTACCGCCAATAAGCACAATGGTTTCTTTACTGAAAGCTTCATAATCAATGTCTTTGCTGATAACCATCTGAGGTGTAATGATAAGATCAAGAATGCCCTTCTCAAGATTTTCTATCATTTCGGGGTATTCCCCAAACTGTATGATCACGTTGAATGGCAAGGTTGCAATGTAAGGTTCAAGTGTAATCTGGAAAGTTTCAAAACACATGCCCACACTAATAGTAGGCGTATGCTTTTCTGTACTGCGTTGAAAGTGCTTCTCGGCTTCCTCTAACTTTATCATTGCATCTACTATAAAGTTGTATAACGCTTTACCGCGTTCGGTAGGTGCCATACGGCGGCCTTTGCGGTCAAACAGTTTGTAGCCGGTGTAATTTTCGAGAGAACTCAAATGCAGGCTTACCCCAGGCTGTGAAATAAACAGTTCCTGTGCTGCCCCGGTAAGGGTTCCGGTTTTGTATACAGCCTTAAATGTTCTGTACCATTCTAAATTTACCATAGCTAAACTATTATAATTATGATGTAAAGGTATAAATTATCTTATTTTTATAATAGTATATCCTGCCGTAAATTTGTACCATAGAATTAGATATATACATTATGACAAAAATATTCATCATTAACGGAGGCCAGAGCTTTGGCCATTCAGGCGGAAAGTTTAACGAAACAGTTGCCGCACAAACGCTTGATTTTTTTACCAATAGCGAAGGATTTGAAGTAAAAATAACCAATGTAAGCGACGATTATAATCCTGCCGAAGAAGTAGAAAAATATGTATGGGCAGATGTGGTTATATATCACACTCCGGTTTGGTGGTTTCAGCTGCCGCATAACTTTAAAAAATACATTGATGTGGTATTTACCGAGGGCCATGCGAAGGGCATCTATAACAGCGACGGGCGTTCGTCTGCTAATCCTGCCATTAATTATGGTACTGGCGGAACGATGCATGGGCGTAAATATATGCTTACCACATCATGGAATGCGCCTAAAGAAGCCTTTACGCTTCCCGGTGAGTTCTTTAATGAACGCAGTGTAGATGATGGCCCGTTATTTGGCTTCCACCGAATGAATGCCTTTACGGGTATGGAACAATTGCCATCAATGCACTTTCACGATGTAGAGAAAAACTCAGACATAATGCGTGATATGAAACGATACAAAGAACATTTAGAAAACCTATTTATTAAAGAATATGCAAATTAATTTAACCGCAGTAATAAAAAGCCTTCCGGGTAAAGAAGAAGCGCTTAAAGCAGTGTTGCTGGAACTTGTAGAGGGTTCAACTAAAGAAGCAGCCTGCATCAAATACGAGCTTAATCAGGCAGCAGACTATCCTAACATATTCATTTTTCACGAAATATGGCAAGACGCCAAAAGCCTGGAACAGCATAATAAAACCCCGCACGTGCTAAAATTTATTGAAGACGCTAAGCCGCTACTGGCAGATGCACCGGGGATTTACATAACAAACAGGATAGGTGAATAACCACAGGTTACCAAATTGAAGTTTGAGGTATTCATTAAGGGATTTTAAAAGCCGGCTGTCATATCTGACAACCGGCTTTTATTTTATTGAACACTCTTAAAAAAAGCAGGTGCATTTCCGTAAATTGGGGTTTTTCCGTCCCATTTCTCAATGAACTGCTGTTGTATCAATAGTGGATTAAGAGACATTTTTCTTAATTCATTTGCCTTCGCTTCCGATTCGGCAAGTACAATTAGTTTTCGGGCTTCGGCCTGCGCTATTTTAAGTTCATTTTCTACACGCATTGCCTGCTGAACAGCAGCATTTTTAGCATTAATGGCCTTAGTGATGGCCTCGGGATATTGTATGCCGCTTGTCATTTGTTCCAGGGAGAAACCTTCTGTATTTAAAAGTTTACCCATATTTTTTTGTATTGAATTCTCAAATTTTTCACGGTTGCTTATTATGCTGTCTGTCGTGTATTTGTTGAATTCGATACGGAATGCGTCTTTTATATAATTAAAAAGTGTGGTCTCTGTTATTTCAGCGATATCTTTCCTATACTTTTTAAAGATAACCGGGCTAAACCCATCTTTTACTTTGAAAGAAAGGGTAGGGTCTACCGTAAAAACAGAACCATCTTTTGCATTAACGGTAAATGCTGAATAGTTTATGGTTTGTACATACGTAGGAAATTCATAGACATCCTCAGTAAAAGGATTGTACCACACGCGGCCTGTAACCAGGCTTACATCCTGTACTCCTTTATCAGATCCATAAAGTTTTACGAGTATACCTTCATAGCCAGCGTCAATACGCTCATTGCAGGAGTTAAAAAGAATAAGAATTAATATTGCAGCAAATATACCGCTGATAGCATAGGTAACTTTAGATCTCATTTAAACAGTTTTTTTAATAGATAAGTTGATAATTTGATTGTCGCTAAAACGCAAAGGGTTAATAAGAGAATTCCCTCTGCAACCGACAGGTCTGATGGTGCAGTGAGTAGGCGGAAAGCCTGTGTAAATATCCATGAAAGTATTAGTGCACTTACTATTGCTATGCCTAAGAGCAGTAATGTTCCGTTCTTCATTTCTTTTGTTTTAACAAAATTTTCGTGCGGTCAAGATATAAAGTTTTACACAATTTTACAACACTACTGTTGTAATGGCTTAGTTTTTGGGTAACTTATAGACCTATCTAAAAACTGACCTATGAGATTATATAAGATACCTGTACTTCTTTTTACTGCTGCCGCCTTTTCCTTTTGCCATCCGGGTGAAAAAAAGGATGTAGTAGTTAAAGAATCTAATAGTGCTGCAATTAAAACTACAGCGGAAGACACCAAACGTGAGGAGATAATAGCCTTTGCCAAAAAATACATGGGTACCAAGTACTGCTATGCCGGTGGGAGCCCTGAGAAAGGTTTTGATTGTTCCGGCTTTGTAAATTTTGTATTCAAACATTTTGATATGGAACTGCCAAGGAGTTCATCAGGATTTACAAATATTGGTAAACCATTAAAACCCGAAGAGTTTAGAGTAGGGGATGTGTTGGTATTTTACGGATACAAAGACAGCAAATCTGTAGGGCACGTGGGTATAGTTTACGAAGCCAATGGCATGAAATCTAAATTTATCCACTCTTCGTCAGGAAAAGAAATGGCGGTTACAATAAGCGAGTTAGGATCTGACATGTACACCAAAAGGTTTTATAAGTGTATTGATCCTTTTAAATTGTAAATTGGTTGTCAGTTTGTAGCTGACAGTTGTCGGATAATAGAAAAGACAAAAGAATCATAAAGCAAAACAGGTTACTCCATTTTGGAATAACCTGTTTTATTTTTTGGTGTCTGTTGGACGGCATGAGTCAGCAGCCTCAAACCCAGAACGCAATAACCCTGAAACTATTTTGCAGCATACAGTAATCCTGCCAGCCTTTCGTCACGTTTATAAATATCTTCAAAGAAAGCAACGTTACCGTTTTCATCAGCCCACGCTGTAAAATAAGCGATGTAAACCGGTATTTTTTTCTTAAGGCTGTAAGTGCTTTCCTTGCCCGCATTCATGGCTTTGTCTACTTTTGCTTCGGTCCAGTTGCCATCTTCTTTTGTGATCATTATAGCAAGGTCACGCGCTTTTTCCACACGTACACAGCCGTGGCTAAATGCCCTGTCATCCTGGTTGAACAGGCTTTTGGCAGGTGTATCGTGCAGATAGATGTTATTTTGGTTGGGGAACATGAATTTTACTTTACCCAGTGAGTTTTGTCCACCCGGTTTTTGACGTACTCTTTTGCCCACCCATTCCATGTTGTGTTTAGCTAAGTAGTTAGGATCTTTTGCGATACCCGGTTTTATCTCTTTATTTAATATACTGGTTGGTATATTCCAATACGGAGCAAAGTTAAGGTAACTCATGTTTCCGCTAAACACTACTGTCTTATTCAGTTCTTTACCTACTACGACTTTAGATGTAAAGGCAGGTTTACCCTTTTTAAAATATACCAGTCGGTACGATGGTATATTTACCGCAATAACCTCAGGTGCCTTGTCCATTTTTGGCGAGATCCATCGGCAGCGTTCCATGTTTATGGAAATTGCTTTGATAAGCTGGGCTACCGGCATATTCATTTCGGTTACGATTGCCGGCCCTATTTTACCGTCAAACTCACGGTTGTGTTTTTGTTCGTATGCCTTAAGGCCTTCTTTCAGTTCGCTGTCGTAAACCGATTTACCCGAATCATTTTTCATATACCCCTCAAGAACAAGGCGTTTACGGATCTGCACAATAGCCGCCGCAGAGTCGCCTTCTTTAAGTGATTTTACGCCTTCGTCAAGTTTTATGGCTCCCCATCCACCTTTCTTCTCAATTTCACGGTATTTCTGAAGTCCTTTACGCAGGTTATAATATTGGCTAAAAAGCTCAGACTCGTCGCGTTTTATCAGTTTAGGATCCTGCATCAGCGTATCAAGATAGGCTACATAATCTACCCTCTCGCGTGGCAGGTACCACCCTGTTTGCTGGCTCTTCGTTTTGTCTAATCCTTCCAGTACATTCTTTGTGTAATAGAAGTACATAGAGCTTATAAGCAACTCACTGTTAGTATCCGGCTTACTTTTAGGATTGTCAAAAACCTCATTAAGTTCTTCTTTATAAGGGACTTTAATCTCCAATCCTTCATTATCAAGTTGGTTTACCCTGTTATGCACCACATCGGCAAACTCAATAAGTCCTCCTTTGTCATGCCATATGTAGTGGTGGTGTTTTGAATATAGTTTACTTACTTCACCCTCAAATTGTTTAAAGTCGGGGTGCTTTTGAAAAAAAGCGGCAAACTGAGTTGTGTCTAATGGTATTTGCGCGTCATCGTGATCGTGTACTTCGGTGTTGTCAGATACGTTTTCCCCATCCTTTTTCTTGTTACACGAGGTAACCAAAAAGGTGCATCCTAAGATAAAGGCTAATAATGCATTTGTTTTTTTCATGGCGTTTTATGTTTAGATTAAAAGTAAGAAATATTTTGTTATAGAAATGGGATTTGCAGCCCTAAGGCATTGGTTTAACTTACAATTGTGATTATCCCTTAAGAGATTACAAATACGCACTGACCCCTGCCAATCGCTTTGAACTCACCTTTGAAAGGGAACTGAAGGCTGCCTGATTTTCTAACTAAATATTAACGTAAAGCCAAATCTTAGATTTAGGATAAGGCATTCGTTTTTTGTAAATTTGGGTATAACCGAATAAATTAGATGCTATGGAAAGCTTTTCAGCTCTTATAAACAGTACTGAGCCGGTACTTGTAGATTTTTTTGCCACCTGGTGCGGCCCATGCCAAATGCTGGCGCCTATACTTAAAGAAGTTAAGGACACGCTTGGAGACCGTATAAAGATTATAAAGGTAGATGTAGATAAGAATCAGTCGCTTATGATAAACCCTCAGTTTCAGGTAAAAGGTGTACCAACGCTGATGCTGTTTAAAAACGGAAAGATGTTATGGAGACAAAGCGGCGTTGTGCCTAAAGAAGAGCTGATAAGGACGATAACAAGTTTCCAGTAAAAATTTTCAGTCGCAGTCTCAGTTTTCAGTGTTCACTCCGAGTGAAACTTACTGCAAACTAAGACTGCAAACTGCCAACTATTAAACCGGTTCCTGCTGGCTAAGGCAATGAAAGCTGCCAAGCCCCCAGATAAGGTCGGTAGAATCTATGCCAATAACCTCACGGTCTTTAAAGCATAATTGTATAATATCTAAAGCTTTATCATCGTTTACGCTATCCTGAAAAGTAGGTACGATAATGCTTTTGTTTGCAATATAAAAGTTAGCATACGAAGCCGGAAGCCTTTGGTCCTCATAAATAACAGCCTTAGGCATAGGCAGCTCAATAACGTTAAGCTGTTTGCCATCTTCAAGGCGCATTTTGTGAAGGAGTTTCAGGTTGTCCTGAAGCAGTTCGTAATTATCATCGTTTTTGTCGTGTTCAACAACAGTTACTACTGTGTCTTCATTCACAAAACGGGTAATATCATCAATGTGCCCGTCAGTATCGTCACCAACAATACCATCGCCCAGCCACAGAATATGGTCAGCGCCATAATACTCAGAAAGATATTCCTCGATCTGTTTTTGGCTAAGGTGCGGGTTACGGTTTTTATTTAAAAGGCATGCTGTAGTTGTCATTATTGTACCCCTGCCGTTAAACTCAACAGAACCGCCCTCCATCACAATACCCGGATGGAAAACTTTAAAACCTAAAGCCTCACCTATGCGCGTAGGGATAACATCGTCTAAATCGTATGGAGGATATTTATCACCCCATGCGTTATAACCCCAGTCTACAATAGCTTTTTCACCCGTTTGTTTGTTCACCAAAAATGCAGGCCCGTGATCACGGCACCATGCATCATTAGTAGGATGCAGGTAAAAACTAATTTCGTTTAGTCTTGCTCCGGGAACAGTAGGTGCAAATTTTTCAATTTCAGTCAGTGCAAACTGCTGCATGGCAGCATCGGCAACGTTAATGCATACTTTCTGGTGGCGCGATACCTGAAGTATAAACTCGCAGTATGGCTTATAGATAGTATGAAGCTTACCCGGCCACGAAGCCTCTTTATGAGGCCATGAAAGCCATAGTGCACGCTGCTGTGCAAATTCTGCCGGAAAAGAAAAACCTAATTGTTTAGGAGTAGAATGTCCGAAGTCCGAAGTCCGAAGTGTCGGATGTATATTGTTTGTTGTCATGAGACAAAATGTTATTTTTTGTTACAAGAGAATTTTTTAAGGCAGCTGTTCTATTCATTAATACAAATGCTTCAGAATAGAGTGCATTAAATGTTTCCTCATTTATATAATTTCTTCTTTTTGCCTTAAAAAGGCAGCAAACTACTTCTGCAATTGAGCGAATAGAATATCCTAAAAATTTTCGAAACTCTGGATTTGAATTACCTGTCGCTCCTTCAGAAATGTTTAAAGCAATACTGTCTAAAGCTCTGTTAATCTGACTTTGGAGATTGTATAATTCTTTAGGTGGAAAATTGGCAGAGATTGACTGTATTTTTTCAGCATAATCCATTGCTATTTCCCAGACCTGAAGTTTTTCAAATTTAAATTGTTTGAGTTGTATCATATGATTGACGGTTTATGATTCAACAATAACAAAAAAAACATATTACTTCCAACTGCAGCTTCGGACTTCGGACATCCGACTTTAAATCTACTCCTCGTCAATATAGCGTTTTGTTATAGGCTGGTAGCTGTCAATTCTTCTGTCACGAAGAAAAGGCCAGTGCGTACGGTAATGATCTGTTTTTTGGGTATCAAGCTCAACAACTGTAGTCTCTTCATTGTCGTGAGACCCAAGATACATCAGCTTGCCCTGAGGATTAGCTACAAAGCTGCCTCCCCAGAATTTCATAGCGCCATCCTGCTCAAAGCCAACACGGTTTACGCTCACTACGTGAACACCGTTAGCCACCGCATGCGAACGCTGGATGATCTGCCATGCATCATACTGCTCTTTATTAGTTTCCTCTTCCTGATCTGTAGCCCAACCAATAGCAGTAGGGTAGAACATAATCTCAGCGCCCATAAGCGCCGTGATGCGGCTGGCTTCAGGATACCACTGATCCCAGCAGATAAGGATACCAATTTTGGCGTATTTAGTCTGGAATACTTTATAACCCAGGTCGCCCGGAGTAAAATAGAATTTTTCGTAGAAAGCCGGATCGTCCGGAATATGCATTTTGCGGTATTTACCAAGGTAAGTACCATCGGCATCAATAACAGCAGTAGTATTATGGTAAAGACCTTCCGCGCGTTTTTCAAATAGAGATGCAATAATTACCACATTCAGTTCCTTAGCAAGCGGACTCAAAGCGTCTGTGCTTGGTCCCGGAATAGCTTCGGCAAGCTTAAAGTTTTCATAATCCTCTACATCGCAAAAATACAGCGAAGTAAACAGCTCTTGGAGGCAAACGATCTGTGCGCCATCGGCAGCAGCTTTGCGAATTTCCCTGATTGCTTTATCAATATTAGGCTGCTTGTCTTGAACGCAGCTCATCTGTACTAATCCTACTTTTACTTTACTCATGGCGTTACATAAAAATTGAGGGGCAAATTTACGCAAAAAGTTTGGTTTTTTAAAGTCGTTACCGTTAGGGTTTGGTTAAAATGAAACGGTATCGTAATATATCGTCGCTTTACTAATTCGTAACCCAAATATTAAATTTTGAATATTTTATTCAGAAAAATTTTGTTATTTTTAACAATTAAGTCCTGAGGTAAACAACCATAGGCAGAATAGGGTTTTGCCTAGTATGTTGATGCATTATTAAACCAACTTTGAAGGGATAATTAGTAACCAATTAAAACTTTATTATATGAAACGAATTTTATTTTTAGTGATGATTTTTGCAGTGGCTGTAAGTTGCAAAGAGAAGGATAACACAGATTCTGATAAATCTAATATACAGGCCTCAGCAAATGCTTCTGTAGACTGTGATAATCACCCATTAATTATCCAAATGCGTGATCAGAATCAAGATGAAATAGTTGCCTGGATAAAGTTAAACGGAAAGCAAATTTGTGATGGAGAGAATGGCGAATTAATAGAATGTATAGAACCATTGCATAAGATTGACAGCAAGGCTAAGTTTGATTCCCTGGCAAATCTCCACCCGGATAATGCTACAGGAATTAAGTTTTACACAAAGACATGGCAGGATGTAGAAAATTTTATTAGCGATATCCAGTGTTATGATGAATATGTAGGATTTACATTTGAAAACAATAATTTGGGTTTCAAAAAAGTACAACTTTTTACTACAGATGAAACCTGTTATTCTAAACCTTTTTTGTCATCGATAGGAAAGAAATTAGCACTGTCACACAGAGATCAATTTTGTTTCACAAGAACCACTGAAGATGGAATAGATAAATTTATTTTTGAAGTTAAGAGATATCTGCCTAACAATACATTTCAGTCATTTTACTACGATTTCTCTCGTAATCCGCCGTTTACGTCTATTTACAAAAAGTAATATTAAATATCAGGATTAGTAATGTATGTTTGTAAATTTAGTTTCATATTTAAATCTCGTATTTGTATTGGTCTTTTTAGCCTTATGCATAGTGTTGTTTAATTTTGAATCAAAAAAAATATCCCATAAATTTCTAGTAGGTATATTAAGTTGCAATTTTATTAATGAGGTAATAGTACTTATCCTCATAGCCAATGGTGGCAATTACGGACTTTCTTACTCAGTTAGTGCGATTGTTCATAATTGTTTATGGCTGTTACTGATGGATAAAATTTTAAACAATAGGCTTTTTAGATATCTCATTGCCGCCTATATTTTATTCTCTATTTTAAACTTATTACTGTTTGAAGGGATTGAATATTTTAACAGATACACATTTGTAAGTGGAGGGTTTTTATACTTGTCGGTATTTTTAATTGTTAGTTTTAAACACCTTCAACTTGAGAATTTTAGCTTTTTTTACTCAAATGACTACTTGCTGTTATTTTCACCGGTATTTTTCTTTCTTGGTTTAAGTTTTTATTTTGGTTTTAAGGATTCATCAATAGGGAATGTTGAAATAATTAAAGATTTAAGGTTATATGATGTTATAATTTACTTTGTAAATATACTTTATTACGGTTTAATTACTGTTTTTATATTACGTGAAAAAAGAATAAGAAATGCAAAATAGTACTATAGCTTTTGGTATTTTGATAGCTGTATTTTTTTCAGCGCTGATAGTGCTGTTTTGCGTTTTGATTGTTAAGCTATACATCAATAAGATAAAGAACTACACAAAGCTTATTTACCAAAAAGACATTGATTTTCAGAAAACTCTAAATGTGACTATACAGGAAACTCAGGAGCAGGTACTTAATAACATCTCACAGGATTTGCATGACGATGCCGGCCAGCAGCTTACCTATATTAACTTTGTTGTAGAGAACTTAAAATACGATAACCCTGCGCTTAATGACGCGCTCACACCACTTAGCCAGTCTATCGGTACATTGTCTAGTTCCATCCGCAGCATAAGCCATTCGTTAAACAGCCAGCTATTGGTTCAGGAAAGCATCGTGAAGGCTATTGAAGCAGAGGTGGAGCGCCTTAAGAGCAATACACGCATACAATTTGAATTTAAACTGTTCGGCATCCGGAAGAATACATTAGATAACAATGAAAAAATTGTAGTATACCGCATTTTTCAGGAAATTATTAATAATGCACTCAAACATTCAGGGGCAACAAGTGTCGGTGTTATTTTGAAGACCGAACCACATTTTGAACTTTCGGTTTCAGACAATGGTAAGGGATTTGATCTTAGTGAAAATACTACTGCTAAGGCAGGAATGGGACTTAAAAACATTATAAATCGCGCAGGGATTATTAATTTTAAGGTTAAGATTGATGCAATCCCTTTAACAGGAACAACAATAACACTTTCTCAAAAATAGCCTATGGAAAAAATTACTATCGGTATTGTAGATGACCATAAGATCGTTAGGCAGGGGCTTAAGGAACTGCTCGAAAAAATAAGCAATTATAAGGTAGTTGCCGAATTTGAGACGGGTAATGAGTTTCTTGATGCATTGCCAATGCAGGATAAGCCTAACTTATTTATCATAGATTATTCAATGCCCGGGCTTAATGGGGTAGAGGTACTTAAGGCTCTGGAAGATATAGACGAAGAATACAAAGTTCTTTTGCTTACACAGCATTTTGATGAGCAGATCATTGATGCTGCTTATCATCATGGAGCCCGCGGTTTCCTTCATAAAAACTGTACAGCACAGGACCTTAAATTTGCAATAGACAATATCGCTACAATAGGATATAATAACGTGGTTGAGATATTAAAACGTGTACGCAAATATGATCCTTCGGCAACAGCTGAACCTGATAATGGGATAAAACTCACCGCAAGGGAACAGGAATTTCTCACGCTTGTGTGCAATGAAAAAGAATATACTTATGAGCAAATGGCAGATATCATGTCGGTTTCTGTCAAATCTATAGAGGCCTACCGTACAGCACTTTTCGAGAAATATAACATCAAATCTAAAGTGGGTCTGGTGCTTTTTTCTTATAAATACAAGCTTACACCACCTTTTATATAAGTTCTTTATTCTTCTGCAAAGTTTTGTTTTGCGGGCAGGGTTATAATGAATGCCGCGCCATGGCCTTCATTACCTTTGGCTTCAATAAAGCCATGATGGTTCTGTACGATCTTTTTACAGATTGACAACCCTATACCTGTTCCTGAGTACTCCGACTTACCGTGAAGCCTTTGGAAAATATTAAAGATCTTATCGGCATATTCCTGGCTAAATCCTATCCCGTTATCTGTAAAATCAAAGCGGTAGTAAAGGGTATCGTCGGCCGAGCCTTCATCTACAGGAAGCAGGTTTACCGTTATATTTATAACCGGATTAACGTTTGCCCTTCTGTATTTAAGCGAGTTGGAAATAAGGTTACTGAATAGTTGCGACATTTGTCTTGGAATAGCTTCTACAACAGGCAGCTCTTCAAAATCAATTACGGCACCGGTTTGTTCAATAACAAGTTCAAAATCGGTAACGGCATCTTTTAGTACCTTGTTAAGGTCTACAGGCATTACAAGGCTGTTATCTTTTGAAAGTTGGGAGTAGGCAAGTATATCACTGATAAGGTCGCTCATCCTGTCTGCCGATATGTTTATCTTTTTCAGGTAGGTTTTAGATCTGTCATCTATCGCCCCAAGGCTTTCCATAAGCATTTTTGCAAAAATGCTTATTTTGCGGGTAGGCTCCTGTAAATCGTGTGAGGCTATATAGGCAAACTGCTGAAGTTCAGTGTTATTTTGCTGCAGTGCATTTATGGCTCCCGCAAGCTCGTTATTGGCAGCCTGAAGTTCTTCAGTACGCTGTTTAACCTGAAATTCCAATTCTTGCTGGAGTTTACGTTCTTTGGTTACATCCTGTGCGCTTCCTGTAAGGAATTCAGGATTTCCGGCGCTGTCATAGGTTACCTGTGCCTGCGCATGGATAATGCGTATCTGCCCCGTAACACGGTTAATTATAGGGTGTTCATTATCATATATACCGTTAGATCCCTGCGCAATTGCAGCCCTTATGGCATCATCTACCAGCTCCACATAATCTGCCGGAAGCGGATTGTAAGCCTGATCTATAGACGCAGTTTCTTCAGAGAAGCCCAGCCAGTCCATAAATCGCTGCGAATAAGTGAAAGTATCGTCTTTAATGTTAAACCGCCATGTAGCAAGTCCGGCAAGTTCAATTGCCCCTCGTAGTGCTACTCCCGTATTTTCGGCTTTCTGACGGGCCATAACAGCATCAGTAACGTCAATAGCAATGTCTAATATTGCATATACTTCGTTGTTTTCATCAAATACCGGGGTATAGGTAATATTATAATAGTTGTATGTGGTAACTCCATTTTGAATGATAATTACCTGATCGCCATAACTCTGGTACATCTTACCTGTGGTATACACATCATCAAGTATTTTAAGGAACGGCTGTCCATGGGTTATCAGTTCAGGCATTGCTTCACGAAGCGGTTTACCAACAATATCCCATCCTTTACCTACAATGTCAATAAATGTCTGGTTAGGCATTTCTACGATAAGATCCCTGCCTACAAACAGTCCCATTCCTGCGGGAGCGGTAGCAATGATAGAGCGCAGTTTTGCTTCACTCATTTCTACCTTGTTTCTTGAATGTACCTGTTGGGTAACATCTGTAGCAACCACAAGTACGCCAACCACGTTCCTATCGCGGTCATACATTGGCTGGTAGGTAAGGTCAACATAAATTACGTCGAGGTTATTGTTTCTTAGTAAAGTAACAGCAACTTCTTTTGCAGCGTATGGTATACCGGTTATGATGACATTTTCCAGTAATTTATCAAAGCCCTGTCCTTCAAGTTCAGGTAGGGCTGTCATAAGTGTTTTTCCGATAATTTCCTCAGGTTTTCTTCCGACAAGTTCTCCATAAAAAGGATTTGCCATGGTAAAAATGAGGCCTTTACCCGATAAAACAGCTATTCCAACTGGTGCCTGTTCAAAAGAATCCAGTATTTGCTGCTGGCTTTCTTTTACACGTTGCTGTGCAAGTACTTGAGCAGTAACGTCAATTGCCATATCCATAACGCCATATACGTTCCCGTTAACATCGAAAACAGGCTGATAAGTAAAATCAAAGTAGTATGTACCAAAGACGCCACCTAACTTTAGCTGTGCAGGTGCAGCATTCATTTGGTAAGGTATACCGGTTGTATAAACTTCTTTTAATATATCAAGGAAGGGCTGGCCTTTTAATTCAGGTACTGCCTCACTTAGAGGTTTTCCAATGACAGAACTATCACTTCCCCAGAGATTAAGCATAAGATCGTTTGCTACTTCTACCTTCATGTCTAAACCGGTGAATAGGCAGGTTGCTATAGGAGCCTGATCAATCATTGATCTAAAACGCTCCTCACTATCAAGCAGTGCTTTACGACTTTGCATTATCTCATTTATATCCATGCAATATCCTGCGTATCCTTCAAAATCGCCATTACTGTTGTAATAAGGATCACCGCCGGCGCGGCACCATAAGGTAGTTCCATCAACTTTATTAAGCCTGAATATTACGTTATAGTGAGATTTAGTGGCACTAGCTAAGGCAAATGCGTCGGCACACTTTTGCCTGTCTTCTTTATAAATAGAACTTTGGGAATCACCACTTACATATTCCTGATACGACAATCCCGTCCATTCTATCATCGCTTTATTCACGTAGGTAATTATGCCATTAGTATCAGACAGCCAAAGTCCGGTAGGGGAACTATCGGTAACGGTACGAAACATGGCATCACTTTCATGCTGCTGTGTCTCTGCCTTTTCAAGTGCCACACGATGGTCTTCCAGCATGGTTATATCGCGAACGGTACCTGAAAAAATTAAGGGTTTACCATTAGCATCCAGGGTGTTGGTACCCATTACGTGTATACGGTGTATCGTCCCGTCATCCCAAATTACGCGGGGCGAGTAATAAAATTCGTTGGTTTTTGCACCTTCAATAAGTGCAGCCTCCCGTTCGGCGCGATCTTCAGGATGAACATAATTGCTAAAAACCTTTCGTGAAATCTCTTTTTTCTCAGGATTTCCAGTAACTATAGCTGCAAACGACGGGCTGTATTCTATGTGGCCTGTAAGAAGGTCTACCCTAAACAAACCTATACCTGCACTTTTAAGTATCAGGTCGTTAAGATGATTGGCTTCGGCAATTTTTTGCTCTGCTTTTCTACTTTCTGTAATATCCTGCAGCGTACCGTTAAAACGATATGCTTTGTTGTCACCGTTAAACCACGCACGTCCTTTTGCCCTTACTATCCTTTCATATTTTGTGACAGGATGTATTATGGTGTATTCAGTGTCATAAATTCCTCCGGACTCATATTGCATAGCAAAAGCAATTGCTGCATTTACTCTTTCTCTGTCCTCCTCAGCAATTACAGACGTAGCCAGGTCGAGATTTACATATTCGTCATGACGTAACCCAAACCATTCTTTAAGCCTTGTATTGCCGGAAAAAGTCCATGTATTTGGGTTAAAATCCCAAACTCCTAATTCTGCAGCATCTATGGCAAATTCGAGTTCATTCCTACCATCTTCCAGGTGTTTTATGACATTTAGTTTTTCGGTCGTTTCATTACATATAACGAGTATGCCTTCAATGGTTCCGGTATCTCCATATACAGAGCTATAGCTAAATGTCCAATAGGCATCTTCAAGTTGCCCGTTGCGGTATATTGGCAGGTAAAGATCTTCAAACCATACACCATCTTCTCCGTTTAATACCTTCACCATTAAAGGGTTAATGGTATCCCATATTTCCGGCCAGCAATCAACGCCTTTTTGGCCAAGAGCCATAGGATGTTTACCACTACTGCCTAAACTCGGGCGGTAAGCATCATTGTAAAATTGTATATGGTCAGGCCCCCAAAACAAAAACATAGGAAATTTAGACGACAATATCATAGATACCGTATTGCGCAAGCTTAACGGCCACTGCTCAATAGGGCCAAGAACTGTAGATGACCAATCGTAATTTCGGGTAAGTTCACCCATTTCGCCGCCACCCTGCAAGTAAGGATATTGTGTAGAATTATGTTTCAATAGTAAGGAAATATGTTTTAACTAAAATAATAAAATATAAATGTAATCAGGGTATCAGGTAAAAGAAGATACCAAAAAAATGCAATGCGCTGCCGCCCAAAACAAATACGTGCCAAATTGCATGGTTATATGGGATTTTTTCTTTAGCGAAAAAATAGATGCCTATGGTATAGCAAAGGCCTCCGCCTAAAAGATAATATAATGCTCCTGCCGCTACGTTTTCTATAAGCGGCTTGATCGCTACAATTATTAACCATCCCATGAGTGCATAAAGCGTTAGCGACAATTTTTCTGATTTTCGCAACGGAGAAAATTTAAATATGAATCCTGCTATAGCAAAAGCCCAAATAAACCCAAACACACTCCATCCCCAGGCACCTTTAAGCCCTAAAAGGGCAATTGGTGTATATGTACCTGCTATAAGTACATAAATGCATAAATGGTCTACACGCTGAAAAATGCGTTTCCATTTAAGTTTGTAAACAGCATGGTAAATGGTAGATGCAGAATATAATAGCACCAGGCTAATGCCAAAAACAAGGGATGCTGCCAGATGCATTTTAGTACCTTTTAGCATAGAAAAAATTAGTAACGCGATCAACGCAGCTACAGATAGCAAAGCCCCTGTTCCGTGCGTGATTACATTCCATAATTCTTCCCTTTTCCTGTTCTTCTTAGGCATTGTTTATAAGTATAATAAACAAAGATACATTTTACATAGTGTACCGATATTATAGAAATTATAAATTTTTGTTACAATCTAAAAATGCTGCCAATAATAGCCATAGCCAATAATCTTTTTTACTTTTGAGATTCCAATACAAGAACCAACGATGCTAATGAACATAAGATTACAATTATCCGGCCTGCTTTTACTGGCTGTTACCTATACCAATGGACAAACGCTCAAAAAAGATATTGTAAAACTGGATGTATTAACCCAGCTTGAATATTGCAAAGTGCATACTGCCAATTCACTTGCTGCGATTCCGAATGATGGTAAGTCCATCCCCCGTAGTGTTCCCGCAGGAAACAAAGACTGGAACTATGTAGATTACAAAGATTGGACAAGCGGTTTTTGGCCAGGGCAGCTGTGGTTTATTTATGAAACAACTAATGATAAAAAATGGGCCGTAGCCGCAGATAAGTATACCCAGTACCTGTTACCGTTAACCAAAACAAAGGCCGCAGATCACGATTTGGGCTTTCAGGTGTTCAATAGTTTTGGCGTCGGCTATCAACTCACAGGTAAAAAGGAATATAAAGAAGCAGTACTGAGGACAGCGGATACACTGGCGACGCTTTTCAACCCAAAAGTAGGGACACTACAATCGTGGCCTCATAATGATTATGGAGGTCATAATACCATAATAGACAATATGATGAACCTTGAAATGCTTTTCTGGGCATCTAAGCACGGTGGTGATAAGAAGCTATATAAGATTGCTGTAAAACACGCCGAAACGACCATGCAAAACCATTTTAAGCCTGACTACAGTGCATATCACGTAGTTGTATATGATTCTGTAACAGGTAAAAAAATAAAGGCAGTAACTGCTCAGGGCTATTCTGATGAAAGCATGTGGGCGAGAGGGCAGGCATGGGCTATTTATGGCTTTACAATGGTATATCGTGAAACGGGCGACCGTAAATTTCTTGACTTTGCGCACAAGATTACCCGTGTATATTTGGACCGCCTTCCGGCAGACCTTATCCCGTACTGGGATTTTAATGCACCCGATATTCCTGCTGCGCCAAGAGATGCTTCGGCGGCAGCCATAACGGCATCTGCATTACTGGAACTTGCCACTTTTACAAGAGACAGGACCCTTAAAAGGGAATACGAAGAAAAGGCAATGAAAATGATTACCGAACTTACAGCCCACTATCAGAGCCGATATGCCAACAATGCACTGCTTATGCATTCTACAGGCCATAAACCGGCGAATGGCGAGATTGACAGCTCAATCATTTATGCCGACTACTATTACCTGGAATGCCTTGTAAGGCTGGAAAAACTACGATGGGTTAAACGCTTTTTTTAAAACTAAAAATGAAATACAACACGATACAAAAGACAGGATTTAAAATAAGCGAGGTTAGTTTTGGCTGTATGTCGCTTAAAAGTGATGCTATAGATAACAATACTATAATCCACAATGCCATAGAAGGAGGCATCAATTTATTTGATACAGCTGACCTTTATGAAAAAGGGCAAAATGAGATATTGTTGGGTAAAGCCCTTAAAGACAGGCGCAATAATGTTTTTATCAGTACCAAAGTAGGTAACCGATGGAAAGAAGATGGCTCCGGCTGGGAATGGTGTCCGCGCAAAGAATATATTCTTAAAGCGATTGACGAAAGCCTGAAACGCCTTCAGACGGATTACATAGATATGTACCTGCTGCACGGCGGCACGATGGAAGACCCTATAGATGAAACCGTCGAAGCCTTTGAACGGCTGGTAGATATGGGAAAGATTCGCAGTTATGGGTTGTCATCAATACGCCCCAATGTTATACGGGAATATTCAAACCGCTCTAACATCGCTGCCGTCATGACGCAATACAGTTATCTTGACCGCAGGCCGGAAGAAGAAACATTAGATTTGTTACATCATAACAATGTTGGTGTGCTTGCACGTGGCAGTATGGCATCGGGATTACTTATAGATAAACCTGCTAAGGATTACCTTGACCTGAAAGCTTCAGAAGTGGAGAACATTGTTAACGTCCTAAAGCAGCATCTGCCGGAGGACAAAACAATTCAGGATACCGTAATGAAATATGTAACCGGGCATCAGGCTGTGACCACAGCCGTGGCGGGAATAAGGACTATTCCGCAGCTTGAGGATGCATTGCAGGCATCTAACGTAACAGGCCTATCGGCAAGTGATATAGAACAATTACGCTCTTTATGGAAGGGAAATCATTACAACGAGCATAGGTAAGATATTGCCAATAAGTATGTATATTTAAAAAGTTAAAAAGATTATTTCTCTATATGGAAAACGTTACTATAATTATTATGCTTTTGTTTGGCATTGCTTTTTTAGGCTTGTTGAGCAACAGGTTTAATTTTCCATTTCCCATTGTCCTGGTGCTTTCAGGACTGCTTATCAGTATTATTCCCGGGCTTCCATCAATAACGCTGAGCCCCGATATTGTGTTTATAATATTTTTGCCGCCATTGCTGTACCACGCCGCGTGGCACACAAGCTGGCACGATTTTAAAGCGGCAAGAAGACCTATTACCCTTGCAGCAATTGGGTTAGTACTGTTTACTACGCTGTCAGTTGCCGTCGTAGCACACGAGCTTATAGACGATTTAAGTTGGCCACTGGCATTCGTTATAGGGGCTATTGTATCGCCTCCTGATGCTGTTGCCGCTACTTCTATTACAAAAGGGCTTGGGCTTCACCCCAGGCTGTTAACCATACTTGACGGCGAAAGCCTTGTTAACGATGCCAGCGGACTTGTAGCCTATAAATATGCGCTTGCCGCTGTTACTGCCGGAAACTTTGTGTTATGGGAGGCAGGGCTAAACTTTATAGTTGTAGCAGGCGCAGGAGTAGCTATTGGCCTTGGTATGGGATATATCATGTACCTTATCCATAAAAGATTTGTATGCGACCCAATTGTTGAGGTGACACTTACATTCCTTACGCCTTTTGCAGCCTACCTTTTTGCAGAGCACTTTCATTTCTCAGGGGTTCTTGCCGTTGTGTCTACAGGATTATATCTCTCTTTTAGATCCGGTGAGATATTTACGCATCAAAGCAGGGTTATGACTGTTACCGTTTGGGATGTTGTTGCCTACATACTAAACGGACTCATCTTTATATTGATCGGACTTCAGCTGCGCCAGATCATGGATGGCATAGGCGACTACTCTACATTGTCTTTACTAATTTGGGGAGCAGTAATAAGTTTTGTGGTGATAATTGTCCGCTTTCTCTGGGTAGTGCCGGCAACAATGCTGCCCCGGTACTTTAGTAAACACATAAGGGAAACAGAAGCTTTAGACAAACGCAACCTTGTAATATTTGGCTGGGCAGGGATGCGTGGTGTTGTATCTATGGCGGCAGCACTGGCGATTCCGCTTACGCTCGATGACGGTACAGCTTTTCCACACCGAAATCTTATCATATACCTTACATTTTGCGTGATATTGGCAACGCTTATACCGCTTGGCTTTACGCTGCCCTGGATCATCAAAAAGATGAAAATGAGCCCGTATTCCATCTTTGCCGAAGAGTATGAGGTGCGTAACATTATTGTGTCTGAAACCATCGCGCATATTGAAGAGAACTATTCGCTATTGCAGGATGAACTGCTGAATAACATCAAAAGCAAATATGAGGTAAAATTCAACCGGCTCCAAAAAACCGAGCTTCCGTCGCATTTCTTTGGTAACGGAGCACCATTATCGACTAATATCTTTAATGAGTATACCCAACTTCAAATTGATTTGTTAAATGTAGAGCGCAAAAAAATAGACGAAATGCACCGCCAGGGCAAAGCCAATGAGGAGATACTCCGCAAGATTGAGCGCGAACTTGACCTTGAAGAGACCAGACTGAATATGGATATGTATGATGGGTAGTTAGGACATACCGCAAACCCGCGCCATCGTATTAATTGGCGTTTAACCTCTCGTCAATACTCCACTTATAATTCTCAATAGCCGAAAGCAAAAAACTCGCAGCACTACAGGTAAATACCGAATAGTTAAACGGTGCCCTGTAACCTGCAAAGAACATCATACTTACCGCAAAAGTAAGTGTCAGCAATCCACTGCCTATAGCAGCATATTTTGTTTTGTAACCAATGATCAGGAGTATGCCAAACACTACTTCGGCTACAGAAGCTATTGCGCCGAATATTTCGGCAAGGCTTCGGTTGAGATAGGGCATAAGCGAGTTAGTATAATCTACAAAATTACTCCAGTTGCCCCAGCCCACATTAGGTGAGCCCGGAAGGCCAAGCATACTTAAACGATCCATTACCGGAAGTATAAAACCAATGCCCAGTGCCAGGCGCAGATAAAGCTGAATTGTGTTTTTCATGATGAGGTGATTTTGTTATGATGCAAAGTTGGTAATTGATTTTATCAAAAAACTTAATCATGATTAAGAAATGCTTGTCTTTACTTCTCTAAATCAGTTGACGTACATAATTGATCATTTTTAACTAAAAATTTATTTCGCTTTTTGTTGAGCCAATTCAATTATGTAATAATTTTATAGGCTATGGAAACAAATAATAAAAGAGGCTTTATATTTAAGCAATATGAAGCTCCGTATGTGTCTCCGTTTGACAAACTCTTCGAGATTTTTACCGAATTAATCACACATACATCAGGCGACCTTGATGAAGCCTTAGACTGGCTGCGACAGCTGGACAAAGAATATAAGCTTACCGACGAAAACTACACCATAGACGATTTTATTGAAGACCTTAAAAAGAAAGGCTATATAAAAGACGAAACTAAGGACGATGGCAGCGGCGGGTTAAAGATTACGGCAAAAACCGAGAGGTCTATCAGGCAGCAGGCACTTAACCAGATCTTTGGTAATTTAAACCGGAGCGGATCGGGTAATCATAAAACAAAACATTCCGGCAGCGGCGATGAGCATACCGGCGAATTCAGGGAATATCATTTTGGAGACGGCCTTGACAGGATTGCCCTTACCGAAAGCCTGAAAAATGCACAGGTAAACAATGGGGTAGACAGGTTTATGCTTACCGAAAATGATTTGGTCGTTGAAGATTCGCACCATAAATCGCAAATGAGTACGGTGCTGATGATAGACATTAGCCATAGTATGATATTGTATGGCGAAGACCGTATCACTCCGGCTAAAAAGGTGGCTATGGCACTGGCAGAACTTATCACGACACGTTATCCTAAAGACACGCTGGATATACTCGTATTTGGTAATGATGCATGGCCAATCGCCATTAAGGATTTGCCGTATCTTCAGGTTGGGCCTTTTCATACCAATACTGTAGCGGGGCTTCAGCTGGCTATGGATATGCTGCGCAGAAAGCGTAATACCAACAAGCAGATCTTTATGATTACTGATGGTAAACCAAGCTGTGTTAAGGAAAAAGATGGAAGTTATTACATGAACAGTAACGGGCTTGACGAGTATATTGTAGACCAGTGTTACAGCATGGCCTCTCAGGCAAGGAAACTGCACATACCTATTACCACATTCATGATTGCAAACGACCCTTACCTGCAACGTTTTGTAAACCAGTTTACAGAAGCCAATCAGGGCAAGGCATTTTATACCGGCCTTAAAGGTCTTGGAGAGATGATCTTTGAAGACTATGAGACCAACAGGAAAAAAAGAGTTAAATAAGAATTTAGAAAAGGAACGATGAATATAGAAAAGATAAAAACGCTGGGCGACCTTAAAAAAGCAGGGTGCAAAAGCATTGGCATTAAAGACGAATTAAGAAATAACCTCAGAAAGAAAATAAGCAAAGGCGAAACAGTTTTTGAAGGTGTTTGGGGTTTTGAGAATACCGTAATACCTGAACTGGAACGCGCCATATTATCACGCCACAACATTAACCTTTTAGGTTTAAGAGGGCAGGCGAAGACCAGGCTGGCAAGGCTTATGGTAAACCTGCTTGATGAATATATCCCGTTTGTTGAAGGTTCTGAGATTAATGATGATCCGCTTAAGCCTATTTCTCGCTATGCAAAAAACCTTATCGAAGAAAAAGGCGACGATACGCCAATAAGCTGGCTGCACAGGAGCGAACGCTTTTATGAAAAACTCGCAACACCCGATGTTACCGTTGCAGATATTATAGGCGATATTGACCCTATTAAGGCAGCCAACCTTAAACTATCGTATGCTGATGACCGGGTTATCCACTTTGGTATGATTCCTCGTGCCAACCGATGCATTTTTGTAATCAATGAATTGCCCGATCTTCAGGCAAGAATACAGGTAGCATTGTTCAATATCCTGCAGGAAGGCGATATCCAGATACGCGGCTTTAAAGTGCGTATGCATCTTGACCTGCAATTTATCTTTACAGCAAACCCTGAAGATTATACAAACAGGGGAAGCATAGTGACACCCCTTAAAGACAGGATAGGTTCGCAGATCCTGACACACTACCCTGAGACCATTAAAATTGCAAGAACCATTACAGAACAGGAAGCCAATCTTGACGGGCGCCAAAGCGAATTTATCCATGTGCCATCGTTAGCAAAAGACTTGTTGGAACAGATAGGTTTTGAGGCCCGCGAAAGTGAATTCATCGACTATAAAAGTGGAGTGAGCGCAAGGATGAGCATAACAGCTTTTGAGAACCTGCTAAGTACTGCCGAAAGAAGGGCATTACGTTCGGGTGACGATAAGACTACGGTAAGGCTGTCTGACTTTATGGGTATCATTCCTGCAATTACAGGAAAAGTAGAGTTGGTTTATGAAGGCGAGCAGGAAGGCGCAGCGGTAGTGGCGGAACATTTATTAAGTGAAGCTGTTAAAACGCTTTTCCCTGATTTCTTTCCGAAAATTGAAAAACTTGAAAAACAGAATGAAAAAAACGAGTATCAGGAAGTTATAGACTGGTTCTTTAACGAAAGCGGCTTTGAACTACCTGATGATGCATCTGACAAAGAATATAAAAAGCTGCTGGATTCTATCATTCCGTTAAAACAATTAGTGCAGAAATACCATCCTCATGCGCCAAAAGAAGACCAGTACTTCCTGAAAGAGTTTATCCTTTGGGGATTGTCTGAATTTAAAAAGCTAAGCAAAGATCGCTATACCGAAGGGTACCAGTTTAAAGATCTTTACGGAAGTTATATCAGTAAGAATTTATAATTTATTCTGATTTATATAAAATGAAAGCCTGCTCATAACAGCAGGCTTTTTTTATATCGTTTCTATAGCCATTATTTTTTCTTCAAAAACTTCTTTAAAGTCAGATTTACTTTTTATACGGGTTTTGTAGGTATAAATAGTAGATACTGAAAGCTCTAAAAAGTCAGCTATCTGGCTGCTGTCCTGTATGCCAAGTCGGTACAGGGCATATATCCTAAGTTCGGTATTAAGAAGATCTCCTTTTTTTACAATAGTCCTGTGGTCAGGAGGGAAGAGTGCGTTAAAGTCGGCAATGAAAGAAGGAAAAAGCCTTAGAAATATCTCATCAAACTGATGGAACAGGTTTTCTCTCTCCTTTTTTACATTATAACCTTTAAGGCTGGTAAGCACTTCATCGGTTTTTTTAGATATTATCTTCTGGATTGTACTTTTTTGGATATGGTCTATCTTATTAATAAATTCTGATGTCGCCCTTATAAAATAGGCTATGTATTCTTCTTTAATGGTATTGGCCTCACTAAGGCTCTTGTTCATATGCTGTAGCTTTTCATACGATTCGGCCATTGCTTTTCGCGAAGCATTACGTTCCTTAAGTTGTTTAAAGATGATGACAAGGAACAGTATGATTATTAAAGCTAATACGGTAAGAAGTATCACAATTTTTTCAAGCAGGTCATTTTTGTCATTTACTTTATTAAGCTGTGCCTTTTCAATGATTGGAAGTATGGATGATATCTCAATCTTTCTATGCCTTGCGTCATAGAAGGTAGCATCGTCCATAGCCAGGTTAATGTATTGGTTGGCCTTTTCAAGGTGTCCTTTCTTAAAAAGTTCGTTAGCAAGGTTACGCAGGGCTACGGTTTCTTTTGTAGCGTTCTTAACGTCGGCAATTGCGGCGAGTGTAAGGTAATAGATAGCCTTATCAGTATTGCCTTTTTCAGAATAAATATAACCCAGGCTGGATGTCGCTATACCGTAATATTCAGGTGGAAGCTTAAAGTTATTTACCCAATAGCTAAATGCTTTTTCTGCACCTTCCCAATCTTGTTGCTTTAACCTTTGAAGGCTTTCTGCAGCCCAGTAATCATTTGTGTTACGTTTCACTAATGATATTGCTATTTCAAGGCACTGGTTGCCTTTTTGCAGGTAGTTTATATTATAGCGCTGGTCTTTAGTATAATCTGCCAAATCGTAAAACGCACGTGCTTTAACCGAATAGTACTCATACTTATTGTGTACGTCAAGCAGATTTATATCTATACTGTTTAACGTATCTATAGCTTCCTTGAACAATCCTGAAGATAGGAGCACAAACCCCTCTTTTATTTTGGTTTTAGAAAGCAGTCTACCGTCTTTTAAGACATGCGCCCTTGATTTAGCCGATTCAAGGTAATAATAAGCCGAGTCATATTTAAATGATTTATACTCTTCAAACAGTTTCATATAATCATGATAAAGACTTTTATTATCACTGCTTAAAGTAAACTTATGTACGTTCTTTTTTAGGTTTCTTATCCTGGCATGTTTCTGCTTAACATAGATTTCTTTCTTTAACAATATATGGTCAAGACTGTCAATTATAGGGTCAACAATAGCTGCGTGAGAAACGCTTGTCAGGAATAATAGTAGTAGATAAAATTTACGCATCAGAATTATTCAGATAGTTTTTATGGTCTCAAAAGAGCCTTTTTGCTAAAATCGAGGTCTAAATTTTAACATAATCCTTAAAGGTGTTAAATATACTTCAAAATATTATAATTCATTAAAAAAAATCTTTAAAGGCAACTATATATTAAAAAAAGGGTGGTTAAAATTTTCATATTGGTATTTCTTTAGCCTTTGTATGGGCTATTTTGGTCTAAATTAAATCTTGATTTTTTCTATAACATATTGTTTTCAATTGGTTGTTTAACAGTATTTTGAAATAAAATATATCGTTGTAGTATCTTGATTTTAGCTGAATGTTTTTTTTAAGATGATTTTAACGTCTAGCTTCGCCCTATTCAAACAACAATTTAACCTAACAAAAAACAACAAACGTATGAGATGTAAAATTATCTATTTGCTGGCCTTCTTTTCGCTCCTTGCAGTAAGCTGCAATGAAATGGATGATGGCAGCCATGTAGACCCAATTACCCTTAATGAAAAGATTACAGGTGAATGGGGACTGATGAACCTTAAAATGGTAGACGAGGTAGCTAAGACAAACAAGCTGGAACCGTCTGAACAGGTATTGAGCACATTATTTAATTATGACAATTTCAGGATTAAATTTAATGTTGACGACAACATGGTCCCTACTTCTTATGAAGTTACCGGAGATGTACCGCCACTATTTGCACTTAGCGGTTACTGGAAGTTAAGTTCAGATTTTCAGCAGTCTACCGGAGAGCCTGTAAGAATTTATCTGTATAGCGATGCGCAGAAGACCATTAAGACAGATGAACTTAGGCTTACAGCGGTACCGGGAAGCAATGAAGAGATGGAATTACAATTATTGAGGACATCCGGAGGAATAGCATTCGTTTCTTATTCATTTAAACTAAATGCAATTAACTAAATATCGGTATGAAAAAACTAATACATATATTATTGCTTGCCTTTGTAATGGTACCAAATTTTGTACAGGCGCAGCAATCTACAGGTACTCCGGGGAAGATTTGGTCGTACCCGGTTGTTTATAAATACGACGAAGAAGTAACGTGGTTTTTTGATCTTTCCACTACAACGTTTGCGGAAAATGAAGACGTATATCTTTGGATATGGTCGCCATCTGAACCGGATGCGGGTAACTTTGAAAACTCGTCAGAATTTGCAAAACTTACTTACGTAGGTAACAAAGTGTGGAGCTTTAAACTTACTCCTACAGTTTATTTCTCTAAGACTCCCGCAGAAATTGCTGCAAGTGCTGGTTTTTGGTGCAGGCTAAAAGATAAAACAGGAACTAAACAGACAGAGGTTGCCAATGTCGTATATACTCCGTTTGATGATTTTAGTACTGCGAATGAGATTATAAGGGCTTATCCGCCGGCGCCAACGTTAACAGGAGGATTGAGCATATTGTTTAATGCTAACCTTGTTCCGGGTTTTGAAGACGCTACAAGTGTACATTTTCATAGCGGTCTTAACAACTGGGATCTTAAACAGGAATATCAGGCGTGGTTACCGGAAATAGTAGAAAAAACAAAACTTAAGAACTTAGGTGGCGGTATCTACAAAATGGATCTTATACCATCCGTTTATTATAACGCCCCAGCTGATTATGTAATGCAAAACCTGGTTTTCTTGATGGTTAAAGACGATTGGGCAGGAACATCACCTGATCAGGTTATCAATGCAGCAGAATACATTCCGCCACCGCCGCCTAAATTTATGTTTTTCCCGTCTCAGGTAAGTAAAAAAGACTTTTTAGGAATAATCAGGACTAACAATGAGTCTAACGTAAATAAACTGATCTATACGGTTACAGCGGGCGATCACATCATTAACGGTGAATTTTCGGGAGGTGTAAGTGAAATTAAAGGTTTTGTTAACCTGGTATCAGAACTGAACGGGGTTAATGCTACCGAGATCCATGTCCTTGTGAAGGATAATAATGGAAGAACGATTTCTGATACTGTAATGCCGCTTAAGACGGTAGACTAAAAACCTGATCAACCTAAAACAAATTCTAATGAATAATATAAATACAAATGTGTCCCAGGGTCATAATTGGGGTAATAAATCGTTGGTATTCATTCTTTTCATGCTTTTTCTTTCTGTAGGCGCATTTGCCCAGAACAAAAAGCTGATTACGGGTGTTGTTTATGATAATACCAAATTTCCAATGCCGGGAGCCAACATTCTTGAGGCAGGAACTACAAATGCTACCTCTACAGATGCAGATGGTAAATTTGTACTTGAGGTAAAAACGGGAAGCACGATCATCATATCTTCTGTTGGTTTCACTACACAGAATATTATAGTAGATGCTTCGACAAAAAATCTTTCTGTTACACTCGAAGAAAGCGCAATCATGCTTGAAGGCGTGGAGCTTGTATCTGTAGGTTATGGTACCATGAGAAAATCAGACCTTACAGGAGCCATATCTTCAGTAAAAGGGGAAGACCTTGTAAAAGGTGTTATTACCTCTACGGAGCAGGCACTTCAGGGTAAAGTTGCCGGTTTAGCGGTGACGCAGAGCACTGGTGATCCAAGCAGCGGTGCAACATTACGCTTAAGGGGAGGAACATCGCTTACAGCAAGCAACAGCCCGCTTATTGTTGTAGATGGTATAGCAGGTGTAGACATAAATGTTGTTCAGCCGTCAGATATTAAATCGGTTGATGTATTAAAGGATGCCTCTGCAACTGCAATCTATGGTTCAAGGGGTGCTAATGGTGTAATTATCATCACAACAAAAAACGGAAGCAAAGGCGGAACGTCGTTAGTATATAATGGATACACAGGTGTAAGCCAGGCTTCAAACAATCTTGACCTTCTTTCTGCTGATCAGTGGAGGGGGTATGTAAGACAAAATAACCTTACCGATGCTGTAGATTATGGTGGAAACACAAACTGGCAGAAAGAATTGCAGCAAACTGCTTTTACACAGTCGCACAATCTTAGCATTACTTCAGGAAGTGAGATGAGTAACCTGCGTACGTCTATACTTTATCTTAAAAATGATGGTGTTGTTAAAACAACAGGGTTAGAACGTTTAAGCGCTAATATCGTAGGCACACAATATTCTGCCAATAAAGCTCTTAAGTTTGATACCGGACTTTTTGCTAATATTGATAAATGGCAGCCGTTAGATTACAGAATTTTTGAAAGGTCATTTAACCTTAACCCTACAATACCGGTAAGAGATGCTAACGGAGATTTTACTCAGGTAGGCGGTACGCTAAATGAAAACCCTGTTGAGATACAAACAAACAGGGCTGCTGATAACGAAAGGCACAGGGTTCTTGGATACTTCAAGACAGAAGCTAAATTCCTCAATGATTTTACAGCTACGGTAAACCTTTCTTTAGAGCATAATGCTATGCAGGGAAGTACTTACAAGCCATCTTACGCAATGATGGAAGGCCGTACTGAACGTGGTTACGCACAAAAAACATACGAAGAATACACTAATGCACAACTTGAGGCGTATGTTGGGTACAGTAAAATGCTGGGCAAACACAGCGTTAGCGCAACGGCAGGTTATTCATACTATGAAAATATCTATAAAGGCTTTGGCGCACAGAGAAGTGGTTTCGTAACAGATCTTTTTGGATACAACAATCTTGGCGCGGGATACAACTACCGTTTAGGTGACGTGTATTCATACAAGGGAAAGTCTAATCTCGTGTCTTTCTTTGGTAGGGCTAATTATTCGTTTGACGGAAAATATATGCTTACAGGAACTGTTAGGAGAGATGGTTCAAGCCGTTTTGGAGCTAACAACAAGTGGGGTGTGTTCCCTTCTGCTTCTGCAGCGTGGAAAATTTCAGGAGAAGAATTTATGAGTTCAACGTCTGGCTGGTTATCTAACCTTAAACTTAGGGCCGGTTATGGTGTTACAGGTAACCAGGATGGTATTGGCGAATACAAATCTCTTTCGATCCTTGGGGTAGGCAGAGACAGTTATTATGATCCTGCAACTGGAACGTGGAGCCTTGCCTATTCGCCAACGCAAAACCCTAACCCTGACCTTAAATGGGAGTCTACGAGACAGCTTAACATTGGTTTAGATTTCAGCCTTTTTGACAGGATTACAGGTTCGATCGAGGTGTATGACAAACAGACTGAAGATTTATTATATACGTATCAGGTACCACAGCCCCCTTATTTAGTAGGTACAATGCTTGCTAACGTGGGTGATCTTTCTAATAAAGGTGTAGAGGTTACGCTTAATGCTAACATCATTAACAACAAAGACTTTACCTGGGATACCAGCTTTAACTTTGCCAAGAACAAACAAAAAATAGAAAAACTTTCTAACCAGGCGTATAAAACAGATGTTATTTACAGCGGATCGCTTCACGGATTATCGGGTATGTCTAACCAGTTTTCTCAGGTTATTAAAGAAGGATATCCGGTAGGTACATTCTGGGGACCGGAAGCACAGGGACTTGATGCTGACGGAAACATAATTGTAGGTACTGAAGACAAAGTGATAGGTAATGCACAACCGGACTTCACGCTTGGTTTTGGAATGAACTTTACATACAAAAATGTAGATTTTGGCTTTACAGGTTACGGAATGTTTGGACAGGATATACTTAACGCAACAGATATGATGCTTAACGACCCTAACAGGCTGCCATCTTACAATGTTAGCGATGATTATTTAGGAAGCGGTATAAAATCATCGCCTAAATATTCAAGCTACTGGATAGAAGACGGTTCTTTCTTCAGGCTGCAAACAGTAAGCCTTGGTTATACAATACCTTTTAAGGATACTAAATCTAAACTTAGATTATATGTTACAGGACAAAACCTTGCCGTATTTACAAAATACAAAGGTGTAGACCCTGAGGTAAACTACAGCGGACTTGAAAGCCCTGGTATTGAAAGGTTTAATAACTACCCAAGGCCAAGGACAATAACCTTTGGATTGAATTTTACACTGGCAGACTAAACATAACAGATTAATTATAAAATATACGAAATGAAAGTCAAAATAATAGCAGCATTATTTTTTAGCTCGCTTTTTACTTTATCATGTACTAATCTGGAAGAAGATCTGTATGATAGGGTACCGGACGACGAATTTGGAAAAACACCAACAGAAATTGAAGCGCTTGTAGGTGGTGCATATTCTTCACTTAGAGGATTTAGCGATGCGATATCAAACTCTTTTCCTACCTGCGAATATGTGTTCTTTTTGAACGAGGTAGCTTCAGATGAAGCAGTAATACCTACAAGGGGAACAGACTGGTTTGACGGCGGGCGTTATCAGGATGTGCAAAGGCACCAATGGAACTATGAAAATGGGATGATACTTTCGGCATGGCGTTATTGTTACGCCGGTATTGCAAAGGTAAACTCTATCATTTACCAGGTAGATAAGTCAGGTTTGACAGAAGAGGCAAGAAAACCTATTTATGCCGAGCTTAAGTCTATTAGGGCATATTACTACTATATGCTTCTTGATATGTTTGGTAATGTGCCTATTGTTACCAATTTTGAAGATCAGGGATTGCCATCTAACTCTTCACGTCAGGAAGTTTATAACTTTGTGGAAAGCGAGTTGGTTAATTCTTTGCCATACCTTAAACCAAATGTGGTATATTCTAAATTTACTAAGAATGTAGCGTATGCTTTATTGGCAAGATTGTATTTAAACTCTGAAGCGTTTGTAGGTACTGCCCGTTGGCAGGAATGCATAGATATGTGCCAGAATATCTCTGGATACACAATAACGCCCGACTATTTTGCAAGCTTTACGACAAATAACCAAACGTCTCCGGAAATTGTATTTGCTATACCGTATGACCAGAAAGCAGGGACTGTAGGTAATTACCTTTCTTCTATGAGCTGCCATTATATGCAAAGGTTTGCAATCTCTCCTACAGGCGATTACCCATGGAGTGCAAACGGGATATGCGGACAGCCCGGCCTCTATTCGTCTTTTGATGATGCCGATAAGAGAAAGAAATCGATGATTGAAGGTGACCAGATCAACCTTGCATCGGGATCGGTAATTATTATGGACAGCGGATTGCCACTTACGTATACAGAAGACATCGTAAATTTTACAAATGCTAAGCAAAATGAAGGTGTAAGGCTTGGTAAATATGAGATGAAAGCTGGTGAGCAGTGGGAACGTGACCATGATTGGGTTGTAATTCGTTATGCGGAGATACTTATGATGCAGGCAGAATGCTATGTTCGTTTAGGCTCTCCTACGCTTGCAGCACCATTTGTTGAACAGATAAGGACGCGTGCAGGCCTTGATACGCCGGCAGCAATAGATCTTGAATTTATAGACCAGGAACTTCGCCGTGAATTTGTGTTTGAAGGGCGAAGAAGGACAGACAACATTAGGTTTGGTACATTCTTCCAGCCATGGTGGGAAAAAGGAGCTACTCCTGCTTACAGGAGCATTTTCCCTATTCCTAAAGCGGTAATGGATACCAATTCAAATCTTGTGCAGAATCCTCAATACTAAGTTATCTGAGTGCCGGTCTTCTATGGGGGGTTAGTCATAGGGGATCGGCATCTCATATTAAATTAATAGCATAGCTAATGAAAAAAATTACAACACTACTGTTTGCCGGCTTATTAAGCGTTACTGCTATAATGAGCTGTAGCAGTGACGATAATAAGAACTCTGCAACATCACAGCCGGAAAATTTAGATCCGGTTGCTGTCGTTAAGACAAACAATACCAAGATATATATGCATTATATGCCTTGGTTTGAAACTAAGGAAAGTAGTACTAACAATCAGTGGGGTTATCACTGGACAATGGCTAATAAAAATCCTGACAATGTGGATGCTAATGGCAAACGCGAGATTGCATCACATTACTATCCGCTTATTGGGCCTTATCATTCGGGTGATAAAGAGGTTATTGAAAACCACTTGCTGCTTATGAAATATGCAGGAATAGATGGCGTATTAATTGACTGGTATGGTACATATAACCTAAACGATTACAGGATTAACCGTGACAATGCCGAAGCGCTTATTGATATGCTTGACAAAGTAGGGCTTGAGTATGCCATAGTATATGAAGACCGTTTTTTAACAAACATTGTAGATGCAGGGCTCTCGCCTACGGTGATAAGTGCCGCTAAAACAGATTTCAGCTACATGCAGAACAACTATTTTAACGATGCTAATTACATTAAGGTTGATGGCAAACCGCTGTTGTTAAACTTCGGGCCAATTACACTTGCAACTCCTGCTGACTGGACCAATGCATTTAGCGTGTTCAGTGCCAAGCCTACGTTTTTAACCCTTTGGTATGAGTCTGGCGATGCCGGGGCAAATGCATCGGGAGAATATGCATGGGTGTATCAGGATAATACGCATATAAGTAATTTTTATGCTAATAAACTTCCTACTCTTCCTGTAGCAATGGGCAGCGCTTATCCCGGTTTTAATGATTTTTATGCACAGGGAGGTGGAGGAGAAGCTATTGGCTGGACAATAGATCATAATAATGGCGCTACGCTTGATGAAACTCTGGCTATGGCTCAAAATGCTAATTTAAAATACCTTCAGCTAATAACGTGGAACGATTTTGGAGAGGGTACTATGTTTGAACCAACGATTGAGTTTGGCTATTCATATATCGAGAAGGTAAAGGCATTTGCAGGCGTTCAGAGTGCTCCCGTAGCATTTTCTGAAATCAGCAGGCTTTATAATTTAAGAAAGCAACACAAGAACAACTCCGGCATCCAGGCTAAACTAAATAGAGCATTTGACTATTTTGTTTCTATGCAGCCGGATAAAGCAGTAGCGCTGCTTAATGAAATAGAATAAGGATAAACACATATTAAAGAATGAAAAACAGAATTTACAAGCAGTGCCTGGCGGCGATAGTATTTGTCTCGCTGTCGTGCAGTGCCCAAAAAACGTACACGATTAAATCTCCGGGAAAAAATAATGAACTTATTTTTGACCTCACTAAAACGGGCGAGCCTGAATACCGTTTTAAAGCTAACGGAAAATCAGTAATAGAGCCGTCATTACTTGGATTCGAATTTCAGGATCTTGAAAAAATGACTACTGGTTTTATGGTGGTTAGTACTGAACAAAAATTGGTAAACCAAAACTGGGAACAGCCATGGGGCGAGTTTAGAAAAATGACCGATAAGCATAACGAACTTATTGTACACTTAAAAGAGGCTAAGGGTGAGCAAAGGTTTGTTGACCTTATCTTCAGGGTATTTGATGACGGACTTGGTTTTAGGTATTACTTTCCGAAACAGCCTAAGCTGGGTAAAGTGAAAATTTCTAACGAAGTAACGCAATTTACTTTTGCGGATAATAATGACGTGTGGTGGACACCGGTACATAACGAAAACAGCTACTATGAAAGTTATTACAAAAAGTCGCCAATGAGCCAGACGGATACCATAAACACTCCGGCAACTTTTGAAATGAAAAACAAGCTGTATGTAGCCATACACGAGGCAAACCTTACAGACTTCGCATCCATGACGCTTGTTAAAGGTAAAGGTAATCAATACAAAAGTGACCTTGTGCCTTGGGCAGATGGTATTAAGGTATATGCAGAAACACCTTTTTATACGCCATGGAGAACAGTCATAGTTGGTAAAACACCGGGTGATTTAGCAGTATCTCAGCTTACGCTAAATCTAAACGAACCATCAAAAATTGAGGATACCTCGTGGATTGAAACTTCTAAATATATTGGTATATGGTGGGGTATTCACTTAGATAACTATACCTGGAGCCAGGGGCCTAAGCATGGCGCAACAACAAAGAATACGAAAGAATACATAGATTTTGCAGCCAAAAATAAGCTGGATGGTGTTCTTGTAGAAGGATGGAACATTGGCTGGGATGGCGACTGGACGGCAGATGGCAGTTCATTTAGCTTTGTAAAGCCTTATCCTGATTTTGATATAGAAGAGATTACTAAATATGCTGCATCAAAAAATGTACGCCTTATTGGCCATCATGAAACTGCCGGAGCTTCTAAACATTACGAAAGCCAGATGGATGAGGCATTCAAGATGTATAACAAGTTTGGCGTTAATACGGTAAAGACAGGATATGTAAACAAATTTCTTGATAAAAAGGAATGGCACGACGGTCAATACGGTGTTCGTCATTACAGAAAAGTTATTGAGACAGCTGCTAAATACCACATCATGATAGATAATCATGAGCCGGTAAAAGGTACCGGGCTTAACCGTACATATCCTAACCTTATGGCTCAGGAAGGAGCAAGAGGTCAGGAATATGATGCATGGTCGGCAGATGGGGGTAACAACCCTGAGCACACAACGATAATACCTTTTACAAGGATGCTTGCAGGGCCGTTTGATTTTACGCCGGGTACATTTAATTTTGATTATAAAACACCGTCAGGAGCAAAAGTACAGACAACACTTGCCAAACAGCTTGCGCTTTATGTAGTTATTTACAGCCCGCTTCAAATGGCATCAGACGAGCCTAAGAATTACGAAGGCAAAAAAGAATTCCAGTTTGTAAAATATGTACCATGCAAGTGGTCTGAAACTAAAATGCTTGATTCTAAAATAGGAGAATATGTTACTGTAGCGCGTAAGGACTGGGATGGCAACAGCTGGTACCTAGGCGCTATATCTAACAGCAATTCACGTAAATTAACGGTATCGCTTGATTTCCTTGAAGTAGGTAAGACATACAAAGCAGAAATCTATGCTGATGGTGCAGGGGCTAATTATAAGACAAATCCAACGCCTGTAACGATCTCTTCTAAGGAAGTGAATAGCAAATCGGTTCTTGACCTAAACCTGGCAGCAGGTGGGGGAACAGCAATTAAATTTACACCGGTAAGCAAATAATAATTGGAAAAAATTGACTTCAGTAATTTGTTAATTTTTGGGTAAGCGGGGCAGGGATGCCCCGCTTTTTTTGCGTGAAAACAAAATGTAATGTTTTAAGGGAACAGCTTATTTAGTATTTATGAGCACTATTTTGCACTTATAAGTAAAATATTTTAACAAAAAATTAAAAATTGATAATTCTGGCAGGATTTGTGCTTGATAAAATTTAATGTAATACTTTTGCAATTACAAATGAGAGTTAACAAGGTACATATAGGTTTAAGAATTATGTGGGTGCTTATGGCATTGCACATATTCAACTTTAGTATTGATAACCCTCACACTCTTTTTGAACACAGCAAAGTAGATTCTGACTTTGAAGAGGTGGATAGTGTTGTAGAGCTTGTACTTGAAGATGTTTTAAATATTGATAATGCAATACCCGAACATCACTCTAAAACGCCGCTATCGCACAAATTCAACGTTAAGAAATTTGTAATGATGTTTGAAGAGCCTGCAGCTTTAAAATTTAACGAACCTCTGGTTGTAAATTTTAAAATTGTAGTGCCGGACATCAGTTATAAAAATCCTATATATAACTCACCTCTCGTGAGTATATTTTCCCCGCCGCCCGAGGCTTAAATACTATTTATTTTTGGCTTGACAGTTATACTGTCGAGAGACTTTTGCATGCCTTATGTTATCATTGATGCTATTTCAATGTTTGGCATATACTCCTGCATATTATTTCCTATATAGTATTTAAACACAATTTTACCTATGGAATTTAAACGTAAATTCTTTGGCTGGATAGCTATATTGTTTATCCAGGCAGTGGGTGTAGCGCAGACTACTGAACCGGTGACACTCACAATAAAACAGGCGGAGGAACTTTTCTTCAAGAACAACTTTATGCTTTTAGCCCAGCAATATGATATTGACAGGGCAGGTGCTGCGATCATTCAGTCTAAAGTATATCCGAACCCGCAAATTACGGCAGATATGGTTGCCTATCAGGGACAGGAAAATTTATATTTTCCAAGCTGGAATCACGGCAATTTTGCAGCAGGTCTTGAACAGGTTATCCTTATGGGCGGAAAACGCCGTAAGCAGATTGAGATTGCTAAAATGGATAAAAAGATCGCTGAGGCCGAGCTTACAGATCTTACCAGAAATCTTCAGTTACAAATATGGCAGTCTTTTTACACGCTTCACCATCAGCAGAAACTTATTGAAAAATATAATAATCTGCTTAGCAGGCTTCAGTCGCTTATAACAAGTTATGAAGCCCAGGTGGCAAAGAACAACATTGCGCTTAAAGACCTTGTAAGGCTTAAATCAGTTTATGTAAAAATAAACAATGATAAATCTGAAGAATCAGAAGTGCTTATTGAAGAACAGTCTAAGCTTAATATACTATTAGGAACTAATACAGTTATACAGACAGTTTATACTGTAAATGACGCAAAAGCATATTCAGGGAAACCGTTGCTATATGACCTGATACTGAATGAGTCATTAGAGAACAGGCCGGATCTTAACCAGGCAAAGCTTGAAATAGAATCGGCAAAACTTAATGTTTCGCTACAGAGAAAACAAAATATTCCTGATGTAACACTTAGGGCAGGATATAACCAGCAGGGAGATGCTTTTAATAATCAATATAATGTGGGAATAGGTATTCCGCTTCCAATTTTTGACAGGAACAGGGGTAACATACAGTCTGCGAAAATTAGGCAGGAACAACAAACAAAGAATGTTTCATACAAAGAGCTTGAGATTCAAAATCAAACACTTGCTGCTTATCAAAATTACACAAGGAGCGTAGAAGAATATAAAAATATAAACGCTCTGGTTAATGATGATTTTGATGCTGTGTTTAATGGTATCAATACCAACTTTCAGAAAGGTAATGTTTCTATGATTGAGTTTACCGATTTTTTTGAAGCATATAATGAAGCACAAACTGAAGTTGAGAGAGTAAAGAAGCAGTTGGCAATAGCAGCAGCTCAAATTAATTATGTAACAGGCACAAATAACTTTTAATGATGAAAACATTTAAATATATATTCCTTACGGCATTATTTACAGCAGCGCTAACAAGCTGCTCTAAAAAGGAAGAAACACATACTGACGAGAACAAGAAGTTTGTAATGAGCGATACTATGTTTAACACCAGCACTTTTGCCGATGTTAAAATGGAAGATGCACAAAATGAGATAAGGCTATTTGGTAAGGTAACTGCCGAAAATAATAATATGGCTCAGGTATTTCCAGCCGTAGGCGGGAGCGTAATGAGCATTAAAGCAGAACTTGGAGACTATGTAAAACAGGGGCAGCTTCTTGCAAGCGTTCAGAGTAGTGAGGTCGCAGGTTTCCAGAGCCAGACAAGTGATGCCGATGCCGATGTTAGCATTGCCGAACGTAACCTGCAAAGTGTAAAAGATCTTTATGACGGAAAACTTGCGTCTGAAAAGGAACTTGTAATGGCAAAGAAAGAGCTTGATAAGGCACGTGCCGAAAAAGAAAGAATGACCGAAGTAAACAAGATATATCGTTTAAAAAGCGGATCGGTTTATAATATGTATGCGCCAATAAGCGGCTATGTGGTGGCTAAAGACATAAGCCCGAACGAAATGCTTAGCAATAACAGGGACGAAGCAGTTTTTACTATCGCAAAGCTTGATAATGTATGGGTCTTAGCTAACGTCAACGAAAGTGACCTTGCACGAATTAAACAAGGGCAGGAGGTAAGCATCCAGACAATTGCTTATCCTGATAAAAAGATTACTGGTAAAATAGACAAGATATTTAACGTGATAGATCCACAAACAAGGGCAGCAAAAGCACTTATCAAAGTACCAAACAATGACGGATCGCTTAAGCCTGAAATGAATGCTACAGTTACCGTACATTATTCAGATAACGAGAAATATATAGCAGTGCCATCAGCCGCCGTAGTTTTTGACAAAAACAAAAACTTTGTAATGGTATACAAAGCGAAAGATGATGTAGAAACACGCGAGGTTACTATCTACAGGGCACTTGATGACAAAACATATCTCAAAGGCGGCCTTAAAGAGGGAGAGAAAGTTATTGTGAAAGGCAATTTACTTATATACGACGCTATAAACGATTAAATTAAACAGCAATGAACAAATTAATTAAAGGCATAATAGGGTTTTCCCTACGCAATAAGCTGTTTACCTTTTTTTGGATAGGTATAGTAGTTATTGCAGGTATTATAAGCTATAAAAACATTCCTGTTGAGGCATTTCCTGATGTTACCAACACACAGATAATAATTGTAACGCAATGGCCGGGTAGAAGTGCCGAAGAGGTAGAACGTTTTGTTACGTCTCCGGTTGAGATTGCAATGAACTCGGTACAGAAAAAAGAAAATGTGCGTAGTGTTACCATGTTTGGGCTTTCTGTGATAAAGATAATTTTTGATGACGATGTAGACGATTTTTTTGCCCGTCAGCAGGTTAATAATCAGCTTAAGAACGTGCAGCTGCCTGATGACGTAGACCCTGAAGTTCAGCCTCCTTATGGGCCTACAGGCGAAATTTTTAGGTATACATTAAATAGTAAAGAGAAAGACACACGTGAGCTTCTTACCATACAAAACTGGGTTATAGACAGACAATTAAGAGCTGTACCGGGTATCGCTGATGTTGTGGCTTTTGGCGGACGCGAAAAAACATACGAGGTAGAAATAGACCCTATCTTACTGCAAAAATATGAATTGACATCTCCTGAAGTGTATGAGGCGATAAGCAAAGCCAACGTAAATGTAGGTGGCGATATTATTGAGAAAAATGGCCAGGCGTATGTAGTGCGCGGTGTAGGCTTACTTGATTCGCGTGCAGATATTGAAAATACAATCGTTGCACAATCTGACGGTAACCCAATTCTTATTAAGAATATTGCTAAGGTGACTGAATCTAATATTCCGCGTGTTGGGCAGGCAGGTCTTAATGGCAATGATGACGTTGTTGAGGGTATTGTAGTAATGCGTAAAAACGAAAACCCGTCTGAAGTATTGGCCCGCCTCAAAGAGAAAATTGAATATGTTCAGGAAAATGTACTGCCTAAGGATGTAAAAATGGAAACATTTTATGACCGTGACAGGCTTATGGAGTACTGTACACATACTGTAACGCACAACCTTGTTGAAGGTATTATCCTGGTTACCGTTATTGTGTTTTTATTTATGGCCGACTGGCGTACTACGGTAATCGTTTCCATAATTATTCCGCTTGCACTGCTGTTTGCGTTTTTATGCCTTAAGCTGAAAGGAATGAGTGCCAACCTGCTTTCACTTGGTGCGGTTGACTTTGGTATTATCATAGATGGTGCCGTCGTCATGGTCGAAGGGCTCTTTGTGACCTTAGACCAGCTCCAGCATAAAATAGGGCCTGAACGTTACAATAAGCTTTCTAAACTTGGACTTATAAGAAAAGCGGGAACTAAACTTGGTATAGCGATCTTTTTTAGTAAACTGATCATAATCTCTGCATTACTGCCAATATTTTCATTTGAGAAAGTAGAAGGCAAAATGTTCTCTCCATTGGCATGGACATTAGGTTTTGCGCTGCTTGGAGCATTATTATTTACATTGACCCTTGTACCTTTATTGTGTTCTATTTTACTGAACAAAAATGTAAAAGAGAAACACAATGTATTTGTTGAGTTCTTTAATAAAATAGTTACTAAAGGTTTCAATATTACTTTTAAACACAAGAAGATATCTATCATCATTTCATTGATAGTATTAGGGCTAACCCTGTTTTCTACAAGGTTCCTGGGATCAGAATTTCTACCGCCTCTTAATGAGGGTGCGCTTTGGGTTACCGCAGAGTTACCGATTAGTAATTCGCTTACCGAAAGTGTAAAAATGGCGAAGATCATCCGAAAGGAGTTAAAAGAATTTCCTGAAGTTGACGATGTATTGTCGCAAACAGGACGTAGTAATGATGGTACCGATCCAAATGGATTTGGCTTCCTTCAGTTTCAGGTGGACCTTAAGCCAAAGGATGAATGGACAAGGGGAGTATCTCAGGATGAACTTATCGAGGAAATGAACCATAAGCTCAGTCGCTATCAGGGTATTACATGGAATTACTCACAGCCTGTTGTAGATAACGTGGCTGAGGCCGTTGCAGGATTTAAAGCGTCTAATGCTGTCAAGATATATGGAGATGACTTAGAAGAACTTGATAAGCTTGCCAATCAGGTGATGGAAAAGATCAAACACGTTGATGGTGTTAAAGATGTAGGTGTACTTCGTAATCTTGGTCAGCCGGGCATAAGCGTTAAGTTTGATGAAGAAAAAATGGCGCTATATGGTGTACAGAAACAAGATGCGCAAAGTATAATAGAAATGGCAATTGGCGGTAAAACAGCAACGCAGAAATATGAAGGCGAAAAGAAATTTGACATCAGGCTGCGTTACCAGAAAGATTACCGTAAAGATGAACAGGATATCATGAACCTTATGGTGCCTACGCTTCGCGGAACTAAAGTGCCGCTTAAAGAGATAGCGCAGCTTAGCACAGAAACAGGCCCGGCACTTATTTACCGGGATAATACCAAACGTTTTATAGGTGTCAAATTCTCTGTTCGTGACCGTGACCTTGGAAGCACAATTGCTGATGCACAGGCTAAGGTTAAAGCAGTTAAGATTCCTGAGGGCTATTCTATAGGATGGACGGGTGAATATGAGAACCAGATTAGGGCGAGTGCTAAACTGGCTCAGGTAGTTCCAATATCATTGGTTTTGATATTTGTCTTGCTGTTCATAATGTTTGGTAATATAAAAGATTCGCTACTGGTCCTTGTCAATGTACCATTTGCTGTAATAGGCGGTATACTGGCACTTCATATTACGGGTATCAATTTTGGTATTTCGGCAGGGGTAGGGTTTATCGCATTGCTGGGTATATGTATCCAGAATGGCGTTATCCTCGTTTCGGAATTCCATACGAATCTTAAGAGCAAGATGTCACTTCATGAGTCGATTATTGAGGGCGTGAAATCAAGGACAAGGCCGGTTGTAATGACGGCACTCATGGCAGCTATTGGGCTTATGCCGGCAGCGTTGTCCACAGGTATCGGTTCAGAATCCCAGAAACCATTAGCGGTATCAATCATTGGTGGTTTAGTAACTGCGACTGTATTTACACTTTTGGTTTTCCCTAATTTCTTCTACTGGGCAATGCGAAAAAAACATCAGAAAATGATGGAATAACGATAGATTTTTAGATTTGGTTTTTGTTAAGTGAAGCCCGGCCGGAATGTAATGTTTCGGTCGGGTTTCCATTTTAATATTGATACTATATTGTCAATTATATAAATTAAATTATATGGAATAATCAATAAAAGGGGCGTTTACATAACTTTTATTATATTTGTTGAAGTGTTTTTCTTAAAAATTATATAAATTTTAATTTTTATCCGTTTGTCTATGAAAAAGAAAAGAGTTTCAATAAAGGATATTGCAGATGCGCTAAGTATTTCAGTTACATCTGTTTCTTTTATACTTAATGGTAAGGCAGAAGAGAAACATATTTCTAAAGAGCTTACAAAAAAAGTACTTGATTATGCTGCAGCGATAAATTATCGGCCTAACCAGATCGCACAGAGCCTTCGTACAGGTAAATCGAAGATTCTTGTATTTATGGTAGAAGATATATCTAACAGCTTCTTTGCTAACCTTGCAAGGAGTATCGAGGATATAGCATATGAAAAAGGGTATAAGGTGATTTTTTGCAGTAATGAAAATGATGATGATAAATCTAATGATCTTATTGAGGTATTCAACTTCAGGCAGGTAGATGGCTTCATAATAGTTCCTTCGGCAGGTATAAAAGAAACAGTAAGACAACTCATAGATGATAATATTCCTGTTGTATTGCTGGATAGGTATTTTGAAGACCTTGAAAGTAATGTTGTGGTTATTGACAATGAAGAAGCTTCTTACACTGCAACAAAACATCTTATTGACAATAAATATAAAAATATAACTTTTATAACCACTGATACAGAACAGACACAAATGCTGGATCGCCTTGCAGGTTATAAGAGGGCTGTAAATGAAGCCGGCCTAGCTCCGGAAGTAGTATTTGTACCCTTTACACAGGCGGGAACAGAGGCAGGAAAAAAACTTATTACAGATTTTGTAAAGAATGCTGCTAAACCTGATGCTGTTTTTTTTGCTACTAACTATTTAGCCCTTTTAGGGCTTGAAGTATTTAAGAACGAGAGCCCGCAGTTAATAGATGATCTGGGGATAGTAACCTTTGACGATAACGACCTTTTCAGAATCTTTAGCCCAACAATAACAGCTGTTGCCCAACCAATGTGGCAAATTGGTACCGAACTTATGGAAGTGATGCTTCAACTCCTCAAAAAGAAAGACGTAAAAGAAGATACTCAAAAAATCGTATTAAAAGCAGAACTAAAAGTAAGAGAGTCTTCAACTGAAAAGAGGCGCTTAAAATAATAAGGTGCTGCTAGCTGCAAATTCTTTAATTTTATAAAAATTTTCGCGGTTATGCTGTATTATCATAAATTTATTAAAACCCCTGTAGGAGAATTAAAGCTTATTGCAGGCGAGAAGGGCCTTGTTGCCATACTATGGGAAAATGATAACCCTGAGCGAGTAAAAACAGGTACAGACAGTATTGAGGATAACAATCATTCTGTACTTCTCGAAACTGAAAAGCAACTTAGTGAATATTTTTTACAGCAACGATATGTATTTACCATTCCTCTTGATTTTACCGGAACTGAATTTCAAAAAAAGGTTTGGTTGGAACTGCTTAAAATTCCTTTTGGCGAAACCCGAACCTATGGAGATATAGCCAGGCAGTTAGGTGATATAAATGCAGTGAGGGCGGTAGGCGCCGCTAATGGTAAAAATCCTATCTCTATTATTGCTCCATGCCATCGTGTAATTGGAGCGTCCGGTAAATTGACCGGTTTTGCAGGAGGCCTTGAAAATAAAGCGCGACTACTGCATATTGAGTCATCGTTTAAAAACCCGACACTTTGGTAACGTTATGCATTTCTTCTGAACCCTACTATAAATGTACTACCACTGCCTAGCGCACTTACTAAGGATATATAACCTCCCATAGCATCTACAAACTCTTTACTTATTGCAAGTCCAAGACCTGTACCTTCTTTTTCTGTACCCGGCACCCGAAAGTATTTATCAAATACCTTATCCTGAAATTGCGGGTCTATACCTACGCCGTGATCTGTTATATGTACCTCAACATGCAACGGCATAATTTTATTTTTGATTTCTATTGAGGAATTTTCATAAGAATAACGTACAGCATTCGAAAGCAGATTAGAAATTATCCAGGTAGCTTTTTCTTTGTCAGATATTATATCAGGTAAACTGTTTTCAAGGTAATCCTGTATAATAATTGTTTTTTGTTTAGCCAGCTTTTGAGTTGCTAAGACAGCGTCATCTACAATTTCAGAAACATCACAAGACTCTATTTTTAATTCTGATTTTCCTGTTTCCACCTGTGTTATGTTAAGCAATTCTCCCGTGGTGCGTAAGAGTCTTTCGGCATCATCTTTTAATCCACCTATTAATTCTTTTTGCTCGCGATTTAAATTGCCGGTGCGTTCATTTTCCAGCAATTGAAGGCTCATCTTCATAGAAGCTATTGGTGTTTTGAATTCGTGCGATACTGTTGCTATAAAATTGGTTTTTGCGGCATCAAGTTCCTTGTAGGGTGTAATGTTCCTTAATATAATAAACGAGCCAATTTCTTTCTTCTCGGTTTCGCCGGTTGGTATTATACCAATGTTTACAATCTGTTTTTCAAAATAGCTTTCTTTATTATCAGAGTATATCTTTAGGGTTTCGTTTTTACTGTCATCCGATACCAAGTGCTGCAATAGCGATCGCATCAGGTCATTATGCAGTGCAATTTCTTCAGCTTGTTTACCTGTAAGGTCTTCATTGGTTAGCCCGGAGACTTTCAATGCAGCTTCATTAATAAAAAGTATCCTGTTTCTTTCATCAAGGCCGATTACAGGGTCGTGTAGAGTGTTTATAAGCGTTTCTATACGTTTCTTTTCCATCATCAGTTTGGCGAAATCACTGGCATTATACTCCTGAAGCTTCTCTGCCATTGAGTTAAACGATTTTGCCAGTGTAGTAAACTCATCATGTCCTTTAAAGTATAGGCGTTGCGAATAGTTTTTAGCAGCAATCTGGCGGATACTTTCTGTAAGGTCGCGTATCGGGTTGGCTATATAACCTGGTAGGTTAATGATAAGCGTAAAGCCAATAATGAAACAAAACGAACTTACCAGCGACATCCATACAATAGAATCATCTGCTGTCTTATCTGCCGAATTGCTTTTCCGCTGAATAGCGTCCATGTTGAGTTTCATGATGGCGTTAAGATCGGCTCTTACTTTTTCAAGCAGTATAGTGTCTTTGGGATATTTTTCAAAGGCAGCAAAATGTTCTGTCAGGTCTGATGTTATTTCACTTTCGCCGACTTCAGTAACATTTTGTTGTTGTTTTTCAAGAAATACCCTGAACTTTTGGAGATCGGGCCCGGTTTCCTGTTCATCAAGAATCTTGTACATATTACGTGAATAATCAAGCGAATGGTAGTTGTCCGTTAATATGTTTTTGGTTTCGCCGGCCAATACGTTTACCTGTCGGATGCCAATGGCAGAAAGCACTGTTATCATCAGGAATAACAGGCTGACGGCTATAATGAGTTTTGTTTTAATTTTCATGATCAGGACAAAATGATGAGGTCAATCTCACTCGAAGATAGTTTATTTAGCAATTCCTTAAAAATGTTTGTAGACAAGATAACTTTAAATAAAGTAAGGTGCGGTTTGCCAACACATATCGTGGTTGCCCTACGTGCTTCGGCCTGTTCTATAATGGCTGTGGCTATTTTTGTATGCTGAATTCTTATTATTTCTGCTCCCAGTTCGGTTGCCAGCTTAAAGTTGTTTATAAGGTGGCGTTGTTTGTCGAGCGCAATCCTGTCGCTGCTTTCATGCGGCAGTTCTACATAAAGTAAAAACCATTTGCTGTGGTAATAATTGGCAAGTCGGGCTGTTTTACGTATCACTTTTTTAGCTGTGTTATGATTACTGCTTATGCAGGCCATAAAACGTTCCTGTTTAAAATTAGCTATACCCGTAATCTCGCTTTCTACTTTTCGTTCCACCTGGCTGGCTACCTCTTTAAGAGCAAGTTCGCGCAGTTGTAGGATATGCTCTGCTTTAAAAAAGTTAGACAGAGCCGATTGTATTTTATCGGGCGTGTAGATCTTACCTTCTTTTAAACGTGTAATCAATTCATCGGCAGTGAGGTCAATGTTTACCACCTCATCAGCGGCTTTAAGTACGCTATCAGGTATTCTTTCCTTAACCTCAACACCGGTAATTTCTTTTATGTCATCATTAAGGCTTTCAATATGCTGAATGTTTACAGCGCTAATCACATTGATACCTGCGTCAATTATGTCAATTACATCCTGCCAGCGTTTTTCATTTTTGCTGCCCTCAATATTGGTATGTGCCAGTTCATCCACCACTACTACTTCAGGACGAAGGTTTATTATAGCCTGCACATCCATTTCCTCGAGGTATTTGCCTTTGTAGAAAATAGAGCGTTTGGGCACTATTGGCAATCCGTCTAAAAGATCGTGTGTCTCTTTGCGGTTATGGGTTTCAATAAAGCCTATTTTAACATCAATGCCATTGCGCAGTAAGGTATGCGCTTCCTGTAGCATACGAAAAGTTTTGCCTACACCGGCACTCATGCCGATGTAGACCTTAAACTTACCTTTTCTCGATTTCTGGATCAGGTCGAGAAAATGTTTTACATTATTTTCTTTTTCACTGTCCACGTTTATAACCTGAAGTTAACTGCAAGGGTAATTCTGTTTTCGCTTTTCTTTAAATCTGCAGCCCAGGGCGTAGTACCTGTTGGGCCGTTTGTCCATCCACTTGCCGATGTTGTTCCGCCGCTGCCTGTAAAGTAAGGCACGCTTGCGTTACGGTATCCATATTCTAACCTAAATGTTACAAAATCGCTTGGCATAATATCAAAAGTAGTGGTAAACTGAAATATCTTCAGCTTGTCGCCATTGGCAATAGCACTATCATAATTGTTGGGTACATCGCCTGTAGTGGCAGGAGTAAAGGCAAGGTAAGGTGAAACATTTACACCATTAACTACCGATTGATTTGTCATATAATCAGCCCTTAGTGTTACCGCCATTTTATTTTTATTGAACCATACACGGTTAGCCAACGATGTACCTATCATAAAGTTGTCCTTTGCTTTTACGATGTCGCCCTCCTGATCGTTACTCTGGAAACCGTAGTGGGAGTTAAGGCTGAATGCCGCCTGCGAAATTCCTTTAGACTCAGGATTCTTGTAGTAACGACCTACTATACTATTGTCATGGTGAAAACGAACCCTTTCAGACTGGTTACCTTCTGTATCGGGATTTTGCGTATCGCGACCTAAATAGAAGTTAGCAACTAACTGGAGATTCTCGCTCGGGCGATAATAGGTTGAGCTTCCAAGACCCGGGCCTTTACTAAAGCTGTTGTAGCTTTGCCATCCGTTTAGCAGCCATAATTCAGTCCTAAGATTTTTAGAAGGATGTACCTGAACGCGTGCACCTGTAAAATAGAAAGGAGTAAAGTCACACAGCATACTTCTCTGGTAGCTCCAGTTTTCCTGGGTTACATAACTCTCTAAGCCAATGTAACTCATAAATATACCCATCTCTACATTGATGCCATACCAAGTATTAAAATGGTATCCTGCTGCTGCCTCACGGATATATTTTAGGTTATAGATGCTCGTGTTACGGCCTCTGTTTACAGATCCGTCAAGATCGTTAACAATAGATCCCATCTGCCCGTATTGAAGCCACACACGGCCAATAATGTTTTTGTAATTGGTTTCAAGACCAATACTAGCTAAATTTAAAGTAAACTCATTATGACGACCAATTGTAGATGATATGGTTTGGGTGTTATCAGTCGGGTTAGCAAAGTTATAATTATAGTAGGCATCAAGATAAGTTACGCCTGTAAGTATTGTTTCGCCATCCTTGTCTTTTAATGTTAGCGGAAAATTTTTCTGTCTGTTCTGTCCGTTTATCCATGTTAGGTCCATACCGTCAAAAGGAACTTTTTTAGTTATGGTGTCCTGAGCCTGTACGGCCATTACAGTAATAAATAGTAGTACAACTGTGCTAATTGCTTTCATGAGAATGTTTATTTGTTTTTAATTTGTTTGAAAACCTTGCAGGAGGGGTTTGATTTAATATTATTTGTTTGCCAACTTATCTAAAGCGATATTTAGTTTCAATACGTTTATTTTTTCCGGGCCAAATAACCTTAGTAATGGTTTATCTGTATTGTTTTCTATAAGGGTTTCCAGTTCGGCTACTTTTATATTTCTCGCTTTAGCGATTCTTTTCATCTGGAATTTAGCCGATAGTACCGAGATGTGAGGATCAAGCCCGCTGGCGCTTGCCGTTACCATTTCTACAGGAATGTCTTTCTTTTGCATATCAGGGTTTTGAGAAAGTATACTGTCTATCCTTTTTTGTGCATCGGCAAGATATTCAGGGTTAGACGGGCCTTTGTTGCTGCCACCGGAACCGGCGGCATTGTATGCCACCGCCGATGGTCTAGCATTAAAGTAACCCTCACTTTTAAACTCCTGCCCAATGTTGGCATAATATGTTTTTCCGTTAGCCGAAATCGTTTCGCCTTTACCACGGTTGGGCATTGCCTGTGCAACGCCGTATATTATTGCGGTATATATTCCCGAGAAGCAAACAATACATATAACAGTGAGCTTCAGGGTTTGTAAAAATATATTTTTCATGATTTTAATTTTAGATGAAGAAAGCCACGGCAACGTCTATAATTTTTATGCCGATGAATGGAACGATTACACCTCCGAGTCCATAGATAAATAGGTTTCGCCTCAATAATGCCGATGCCCCAATAGGTTTATAAGCAACGCCTTTAAGCGCCAGCGGAATAAGGAACGGGATAATTATTGCATTAAATAGTACGGCCGATAGTATGGCGCTTTCAGGGCTGTGCAGGTGCATAATATTAAGTCCCTGTAGCGCAGGAATAGCGGCTATAAACAGTGCCGGGATAATGGCAAAGTACTTGGCAACGTCATTAGCAATGCTAAAGGTGGTCAACGTACCGCGTGTCATTAGCAGCTGTTTGCCTATTTCTACTATTTCAATAAGTTTGGTAGGGTCATTATCAAGGTCTACCATATTGCCGGCTTCTTTTGCAGCCTGCGTTCCGCTGTTCATCGCAACGCCCACATCGGCCTGGGCAAGCGCAGGGGCGTCATTAGTACCATCACCCATCATGGCAACCAGCTTACCTTTTGCCTGCTCATCTTTTATGTAGTTCATTTTGTCTTCAGGCTTTGCTTCGGCTATAAAATCATCCACACCTGCTTTTTCGGCAATAAATTTGGCAGTTAGCGGATTATCGCCCGTAACCATTACCGTTTTTACACCCATTTTACGCAGCCTTTCAAAACGCTCCTGAATACCCGTTTTAATAATGTCCTGGAGTTCTATAACGCCCAGCACCTTTTCATTTTCGGTGACAACCAGTGGTGTTCCGCCTTTACCTGATATTTTTGCCACTTTTTTAGCTACCATATCAGGATAAAGATTACCGTGTTTTTCCACCAGGTTTTTCATGGCATCTGAAGCGCCTTTACGAATTCTCTTACCATCGGTATCAACACCTGAGCTTCTTGTTTCAGCTGTGAATTTTATGAACACAGAGTCTTTTACTTTAAAGTTAGGATCTACACCCGCAAGCTCTATAATGCTTTTGCCTTCAGGGGTTTCATCCGCCAGCGAGCTTAATACAGCTGCCTCAATAAAATGTTTTTCGGTCACACCATCGGCAGCGTAGAAATGTGTAGCCTTACGGTTACCTATAGTTATCGTCCCGGTTTTATCCAAAAGCAATACATCTATATCTCCGGCAGTTTCAACCGCTTTACCTGATTTAGTAATTACATTGGCACGCAATGCCCTGTCCATACCTGCTATACCAATGGCTGATAGCAGTCCTCCTATGGTAGTAGGTATAAGGCAAACGAACAGCGAAATGAAAGCAGCTATGGTAATAGGCGCGTGGGCAAAATCGGCAAAAGGCTTAAGGGTGATGCAAACTATTATGAAAACAAGGGTAAAGCCTGCTAATAATATAGTTAGTGCGATCTCATTTGGCGTTTTCTGCCTGCTTGCACCTTCTACAAGGGCAATCATTTTATCAAGAAAGCTTTCTCCTGCATTGGTTGTAACCTTTACGGTTATCTTATCTGATAATACTTTTGTACCACCGGTAACCGAACTTTTATCGCCTCCCGCTTCACGTATTACAGGGGCGCTCTCACCAGTAATGGCGCTTTCGTCAATAGTAGCGAGCCCTTTAATGATCTCACCATCGGTTGGGATAATATCTCCCGCTTCGCAGATAAAAACATCTCCTTTAATAAGGGTAGAAGAGGGCACAATATTTACTTCGTCTACATACACTTCACCCACAGGAAATATCTTTTTAGCCGGGGTTTCTTCACGGGTTTTTCTAAGGCTGTCCGCCTGTGCTTTGCCACGTGCCTCGGCGATAGCCTCGGCAAAATTGGCAAACAACAACGTAAACAGGAGGACAAGGAATATTACAAAGTTATAGGCAAAACTTCCCTGTCCCTGTTCACCGCTAAGTATCCATAGGCATACGCACAGCATAACTGCAGTGCCTATCTCTACCGTAAACATAATTGGGTTACGGGAAAGGCTCTTAGGGTTCAGTTTCACAAAAGACTGTTTTAATGCTTCAAGCACCAGTTCTTTCTGAAACAGTGATTTATTATTTTTCATACAATTATATTAAGCTGGTGAAAAGTATTCGGCTATTGGGCCAAGGGCCAGGGCAGGGAAGAAGGATAGTGCAGCGATGATGAAAATTACTGCAAATACCATTAGTCCAAAGGTTGAGGTGTCTGTTTTCAGTGTACCTGAACTTTCCGGGATATGCTTTTTAGAAGCCAGTATACCCGCAATAGCTATCGGGCCGATGATAGGCAGGAAGCGTGATAGCAGTAATACGATTCCGGTAGAAATATTCCACCAGAGGTTATTGTCGCCAAGGCCTTCAAAGCCGCTGCCGTTATTGGCGGAAGATGAGGTGAATTCATATAGTATCTCGCTAAAGCCATGAAAGCCAGGATTGTTAAGCGTGCTTGCGCCATACTCCGGCAATGCAGTGCTTAACGCTGTACCCGAAAGGATAAGGAGTGTATGCAGCAACGCAATTATCATGGCAATCTTCATTTCGCGGGCTTCTATCTTTTTACCCAAAAATTCCGGTGTCCTGCCCACCATGAGCCCGCTTATAAAGACTGCCAGTATAATAAATATGTAGAAGTTAAGGATGCCTACGCCGCAGCCACCATAAAAGCAGTTTACCATCATGGCCAGTAATTGAGACAGGCCTGATACTGGCATGGCACTGTCGTGCATAGAGTTTACAGACCCCGTAGATATTACAGTGGTAGCAATGCTCCAGTAGCCGGAAGCGGCTGCGCCAAACCGTGTCTCTTTTCCTTCTGTAGCTCCTGCCGAAGTATCAATACCCATTTGGCTCAGCGCGGGATTCCCATTCATTTCGGCCATGACCGTTGGTATCGTTAGCAGCAGGAAACCGACTGTCATAACGCCAAATATCATTAAAGCCAGTTTTTTTCTTTTCAGGTAAAATCCAAGAGTAAATATCATGGCAAACGGCACAATCATCTGTGCGGTCATCTCTATGATATTGGTAAAGTAATTTGGGTTTTCAAACGGATGGGCCGAGTTGGTCCCGAAGAAGCCGCCGCCATTTGTGCCGATGTGTTTTATCGCTGTTAATGCAGCCACCGGCCCTGTAGATACCTGTACGGTTTTGCCTTCCATGGTTAGCATATCCTGCTTTCCGTCAAATGTCATTGGCGTACCGTTAACCATTAAGATAACAGCAGTTATGATAGATAAGGGTAGTAATATGCGTGTACACGATTTAATAAAGTACACATAAAAGTTACCCAGTGTTTCGGTTGTCCTTTCTTTTAAGGCGTTAAACAATATGGCAGCGGCAGCAAGCCCTGTTCCTGCTGATACAAACTGTAAGAACATTAGGAATAATTGCGACAAATAGCTTAATCCTGTTTCGCCGGAGTAATGCTGCAAGTTACAGTTAACTACAAAAGATACGGAGGTGTTAAAGGCCAGGTCGGCTGTCATATTCGGATTACTGTCCGGATTGAGAGGAAGCCATCCCTGGCACATCAGCACTGTCATTCCCCAAATAAACCAAATAAAGTTTATAGAAAGTAGAATTTTTAGGTGTCTTTTCCATCCCATTTCCTCAGTGTGGTCTATGCCGCTGGCGCGGTAAAACAATTTTTCGATCGGATTAAAAACAGGATCAAGAAAAGTGTTGCTGCCCTGGTAAACGCGCGCTATGTATTTTCCAAAAGGAATTGCCAGCAGCAGTGTAAGGGCAAACATTAGTATAATGCCTAAGATTTCGGTGTTCATTGCTTAATGTGTGATTGCACAACGTGCAGGTTAAAATTTTTCGGGCTTAATAAGTACATAACAGATGTACACAAAAACAAAAACGGCGAGTATAAATAGTGCTGTCATGGTCTAGATTTTATCAAAAAAGTCAATCGATTTAAAACAGATGGCAAAAAGCGCTGCGCCCGCTGCCACAAGAACTATGGTAAGTATCATAGTGAATGAAATTAAACCCCGGATGCGTTAACCTGTGCGATGTATTCTTTTCGCAGCGATTGCGGAAAAAGGTTGGCAATGCTGCAATTATGCATTTCCATAAAAGTGGAAACCGAAAAGACATAAATGTTAGAGATTACGTTTTTAGTTTCTGTATTACCTGTTGCTAATAGCTGTTCTGCAACGCTAAGGCATTTTTTAACCCTCAGAATGTTTCCTTTACGTATTAGGTTTTTAGTGATCTCTGCAAACTGAACTGCTTTTGCACAAGCAGATTTGGCCTGATTTTTCATTTTGATAATTATTATTTGTTTTACCACTAATAGCCAAAATGAATGCCCTTATTTCTAAAAACCTCCTTATGTTTTGATATATAGGCGATTATATGTATTAATGAGGTTGTACCAATAAAAAACCCTATCAAAATGATAGGGTTGGCACTTTCAAAACGATAGTGTTTTATTGTATTTTATACTCTTCCAGCTTACGGTAAAGAGTGGTAAGGGCAATATTGAGCAGTTTAGCAGTTTCGGTCTTATTGCCATTGGTATAATTGATCACTTTCTGGATATGTATCTTTTCGGCAGAAGCCAATGAAAAAGCCGACAGCATTTTGCCATCTTCGTTTTCTTTTATATCACTTAGCTGCTGAATTTCGTACGGAAGGCTGTCAATAGTAAGGGTATTGCTGTTTTCCAGTATCACGCTGCGTTCAAGAACATTTTTAAGTTCACGGATGTTACCGGGCCAATTGTGCAGTTTTAAGAAGTGTAAATATTCGGCAGAGAGCTGGTGTATTTTTTTATTGGTCTTGTTCGAAAATGATTTCAGGAAAAATTTAGATAATTCTTCAATATCTACAAGGCGTTCGCGCAGGGCAGGGAGGTAGATGCTGAAAATAGACAGCCTGTAATACAGATCCTGCCTAAAGTTACCGGCTTCAATCTCTTTTGTCAGGTTACGGTTTGTTGCCGCTACAATTCTGAGATCTATTTTTGTGACTTTGCTTTCGCCTACTTTTATAAATTCGCCCACTTCTATAACCCTGAGCAGTTTCGCCTGGAGGTCAATGGGCATTTCGCCAACTTCATCCAAAAATATGGTTCCGTTATTGGCTTCTTCAAATAAGCCTTTTTTGTCTTTAATAGCTCCGGTAAAGGCACCTGCGGCATGCCCAAACATTTCACTTTCCAGCAGGTCATGGCTAAACGCAGAACAGTTAATAGCTACAAAGTTTTTATTCTTCCGTGCACTGTTCTGATGGATGGCATTTGCAAATACTTCTTTTCCTGTTCCGGTTTCGCCGGTAAGAAGAACGGTAGTATCTGTTGGGGCTACTTTTTGGGCAAGGCTTATGGCTTCGCCTATATTTTTAGATTTACCTATAATGCCTTCGAAAGAGTATTTCTTTTCAAGTTTTGCTTCCAGAATATCCACACGCTTTTGAAGTCCGGCTTTCTCGATTGCGCGATGGATAAGCGGAATGATCTTGTTATTATCATCTCCTTTTACGATATAGTCAAAAGCGCCGTTCTTAATGGCTTGTATACCATCTGGTATATTGCCATAAGCGGTAAGTAATATGATTTCAATATGCGGATAGGCTTGCTTTACAGTAAGCGTTAGGTCTACGCCATTACCATCAGGCAGCTTAACATCACAAAGCACAATGTCTATGACTTCATGCTGAAGTTTCTTTAAACCGGCCTTACAGTCGGCGGCCTGTATCACTTCAAAACCCTCAAGGGTAATAATGCGGGCCATTAAGCTTCTCAGCTTTTCTTCGTCGTCAATTAAAAGGATCTTCTTTTTCAATGCAGATAATTTGAAGCAAAGTTATAGTAAAAACAAATTGCTAAATGCATTATTAGTACTGAACAATATTGTTTTTTATATCATGGTAGAACAATACCTGCCATTGTTCGTCTTTAGCCAGTTGCTCCCAATGCTGACGAAGTTCCATGGCTTTTTTGCCGTCAAAGTCACTTTTATACGCTATATGAAATTTAAGGTAACTGCGCTGAGGCAGGTTATCAGCTCCGTAGAAAACAATTTCGTTATTTTCCCTGATCCAGAATACCTGGTGAAAAGGGGAGTGCCCACCTGTAACTTCAAAAGAAATAGTGTCGCCTATCGTTCCCTTATCTTCGTTCATCAAATGAAGGTTTGGGAGTGACGACAACTCTTCTAAAACTTCCTGGTTGAAAGAATATCCTGTTTGTTGAGATAACGCATAATCGAGTTCTCTTTCCTGTATATATATCGCTGCTTCAGGAAAGTTAGACACAAATTTACCATCTTCAAATCTGCCTATTCCATCTACATGGTCTTTGTGCAGGTGAGATAGTAGCACTTTTGTAACATCTGATGCTTTATAACCATTCTTTTCAATAAGGTCTACAATTAGCGGCACGTCATTATTCTTAAATCCTAAACCTGTATCAAGAAGCAGTATATCGGTTTTTGTGACTATTAAAAAAGGGCATACAGCCATGGTAAGAAATTGGTTTTCCTGACGATCTGTAGTGGTTACAAGTGTAAAATCTTTTTCTTTGGTTACAGCATACGTACCTTCATTTAGTGCAATAATTTTCATGAATTTGGTTTATGGTATTTTAGAATAGTAATGGAAAAACAAAATTATAACAAATAAAAAACAATGGCACGCCTTAATGCTTAGTTATTAATACCTATGAAAAGGAGAAAAATGAAAAGCAGGACTTTCATCCTGCTTCATATTAGTATTTCAAAATATTATGCTTTTTGCAGAAACTGTCTCAATACGTATTGCAATATGCCTTCGTTCCTGTAATATTCAATTTCTACTTTAGAGTCGAGCCTTGCTATGGCTTTAAACTGTATCTTATCACCATTTTCCTTTACAGCGGTAACGTCAACTTCTTTTAACGGACTGATGTTGTTTGCAATTCCGGTTATTGTAAATTGCTCTTTTCCTGTAAGGCCAAGGCTTGCAGCATTTTCTCCTGGCTTGTATTGTAACGGTAATACACCCATACCCACAAGGTTGCTTCGATGAATTCTTTCGTAGCTTTCTGCCAGCACGGCTTTAACACCTAAAAGGAAAGTTCCTTTTGCAGCCCAGTCCCTCGAAGAACCGCTTCCGTATTCTTTACCGGCGAGAATTACTAATGGTATATGTGCTTCCTTATATTTTACAGATGCATCATAAACACTCATTTCTTCACCTGTAGGCAAAAATTTGGTATATCCGCCTTCCTTATCTGCAATAAGGTTTTTGATGCGTACGTTGGCAAAAGTTCCCCTTATCATAACTTCATCATGCCCGCGTCGTGAACCGTATGAGTTAAAATCTGCTTTTTCAACTCCACGTTCAAGGAGGTATTTACCAGCAGCAGAAGTTTCGTTATATGATCCTGCGGGAGAAATGTGGTCTGTAGTAATGCTGTCGCCTAGTGATAATAGCACATTTGCATTTTCAATATCTTTTAATGGCTGAGGATTTTCTGGAAGGTCTTTAAAGAAAGGCGCGTCTTTTATGTAAGTTGAATTATCATCCCAGACATATATTTTTTCCTGCGGGATTTCAAGATTCTGCCATATTTCATTACCGTCAAAAATAGTTCCATAGCTGTCAGCAAACTGCTGCGGAGAGAGAACTTCGCGTAATACAGTATTTATTTCGTCATCGGCAGGCCATATATCTTTAAGATACACCGGCTGCTGGTTAGGATCGTAGCTGATAGGTTCATTAATAAGGTCTATATCCACACGGCCTGCGATGGCATAAGCCACTACAAGCATTGGCGACATCAGGAAGTTCATTTTTATCTGTGGGTGTATCCTGGCTTCAAAATTACGGTTGCCCGATAGTACAGATGCAACTACAAGTTCGTGTTCATCTATAGCTTTCGCAATGTGTGAAGGCAACGGACCGGAGTTCCCTATGCAAGATGTGCATCCGTAACCCACAACGTGGAATTTCATAGACTCAAAATCATCCAAAAGATCAGCTTTGATAAGGTAATCCGTTACCACTTTAGATCCCGGCGCTAAAGATGTTTTAACCCATGGTTTTACATTAAGGCCATGCTCACGGGCTTTTCGGGCTACGAGTCCGGCGCCTATCATTACATAAGGGTTAGAGGTGTTAGTACAGGATGTTATCGCTGCAACTACCACAGAACCGTCTGAAAGCATGAATTGTTCCTGTCCGACGGTTACAGCTACCACTTTGCTGCCATCTTCTATTTTTTCCTCTATCTTAGTTTCGGGCTGCATCGGTGTCACTACGGGTATGGGTGCAGACCCTCCACCTTCGGCAAACCACTGCGTTAGCTGTTGTGGCTTTATATATTTTCGGCCAAAGCTCTTATGAAGCACATCTATAAAAGTAGATTTAAAATCTTTAAGCAATATCTTATCCTGAGGTCTTTTTGGACCTGAAACTGTAGGCTCTATGGTAGAAAGGTCGAGTTCTAAAACATCTGTATATGTAATATCTTCATTACCTGTTCTCCAGAGTAGGTTAGCTTTACAATAATCTTCTACAAGTTTTACCTGATCTTCAGACCTGTTGCTTAGGCGCATATATTCAAGCGTCTTGTCGTCTATAGGAAAGTAGGTTACAGTACAGCCAAATTCCGGTGACATATTACCTATTGTCGCCCTGTCGGGTACCGAAAGGTTATCCAGCCCAGAGCCAAAAACTTCTACAAATTTGCCCACAACGCCATATTTTCTCAATAGTTCGGCGATTGTAAGTACCATATCGGTAGCAGTAGATCCTAACGGAATTTTGCCAGTAAGCTTTAGCCCTATGACTTCGGGCATGATAAAGTATATAGGCTGACCTAAGATGGCGGCTTCAGCCTCTATACCACCTACACCCCAGGCAATTACGCCTATACCATTTACCATGGGTGTATGGCTGTCGGTTCCTACAAGGGTGTCAGGAAATAATTCTCCATTACGCTCGATAACGCCTTTAGAAAGGTATTCAAGGTTAACCTGATGGCAAATTCCCATACCTGGGGGTACCACACTAAAGTTACTGAATGATTGCTGTGCCCATTTAAGGAACTGATAGCGCTCCTTGTTACGCTTGTATTCTTCGTCCATGTTGCGCTCATACGCATATTGGGTTCCAAAATAATCAACTTGCACAGAGTGGTCTATAACAAGGTCTACAGGTATCAGCGGGTTAATTTCGTCAGGGTTTTTGCCCTTTCTGGCAACTTCTGCGCGTAAAGATGCAATATCTACCACGGCAGGCACTCCGGTAAAATCCTGCATTAATACCCGTGCAGGCTTAAAAGGAATATCTTTATCTGATGGTTCAGGTTTCCAGTTTAATATGGTTTCAATACTTTCGCGTGTAATTGCAAAATCATCATAATTACGCAGCACATTCTCTAAAAGTATCCTGATGGAAAACGGGAGTTTTTCAATGTTAAATCCCTTTTTCTGCATTTCGGCAAGGCTATAGTAAGTGAAAGTGCCGTTTTTAGTATTTAACAGCTTTTTGATTTGATAAATATCATTTGTCATGGTAAAAGAATATTTAATCGGATTGTTAGTGTTTGTTTTCTTTTGACTTGTAAAGACTCCAAAAGAAGGGGTTTACCCAAAGTTAGAGATTTTTTACCTTAAATCATTGATTACTGTTATTTATCTGTAATATAAATAAGATAATTTAAAGGGATAAAAACATAAAAAAGCCTGCAAAAAATCTTTGCAGGCTTTCCGATTGGCGGTTTAGGTTTTAATTATAAAATATCCTGAAAGGAACGATATCCAAAGCTCGTTTTTCAATAGAAAGCTTTAAATTTTCGCTAAGGTAATACCATTCTTCATCGGTATAGGTTTCGGTATCTTTTCGGTGAAGATGAATATCAATGGTAGGTGTGTATCCAACATTTTCTTCAAGGCTGGTTTGTATCCCGTTTTTTATCTCAATAGTACCCACACTTTCTCCATAATGGTTTTTGCAAAGGATTATTATATCCTGCCTTGTAACTACCCTTTGATTCGAAATCAGGTTTTCGCGGTAGGCATATATCTTTTCAGAATTTGAAAGCTCATTTTTACCGCCCTGAGTTGTTGATAAGAACATGATGGAATCCTTTTCAAAATCGGCCCCTTTGTGAAGTGCCAGCCTTGAAAAGGTGTTAATTTTGTTTGCTGCCTCGCCATTTGTAGTCCAGTATTTTACAAACAACGTCCCTTTTTTGTCTGGGTCTTTACTTCTGAATACAAGATATGGATTGCTTGTGTCCTGCATGCCAAGTTGTGACATCTTGTTTTTAAACCTTGATATGATCTGGTTGATCTCTTTAAGATTACCATCGGTAAAATCATGCCCCAGCCTTGAAAATGCCGCAGCTTCGTCACGTACAAGGTCAATCAGGTAATTAATTTCTTCGCCGGCATTGCGTTCGTCAAAACGGGCAATCCCTCCAAATCTAAGATATGCATGATCAAGGTCATTATCGTTAGCACTGTCGTCTATGGCATCCATGATATCTATATCATTATTTTTATCATCTGATGCCGAGAGTACCTCAAGAAAATATTCTTCGTTAGTGCTTAACGGATAAATGTTCAATAAGCTTTTAATGCTGCCCTGAGTCTCATTAAGCCTTTTGTTGATGGCCGGAAAACAATTTACCGCACTATATACCTGAGACAAAATTTCGTTATTGATTACGTTAGGAAATTCAATCTTGATCCATAATAATTTTTGATTATCAAGTTCTTTAAGGTTTTCCGCGTCTATAAAAGAAGAAAATTCTTCGGGTAGTGCAAAATCACCCGCGTCTATGCTCATAATGTCTTTTATAGTTATAAACTGCTTCCTGTAAAAGTCATTTACCTGTTCCTGCATTTTTTCGATATGGTAAAAGCTGTCATTTATCAGTCCTCCTTTAAGCGTTCCAAGATCTTCATTTGTATTATAGCCTTGTTCGGTTTGCAAAAGATGATTTCCTATATACCATTTGGCCTTAGGCAGGAAATGAAAAAATACGTTTCTGTTATCAATATTTTTGAGGAAAAAGTAGAACATAAGGTCTTTAATAATTCCGCTGCCTTCATGTTTTATACCAAGCCACATAGAACCATGTGGAGATGATTTAAGGTATTTATCTCCGGCAACACTTTCACGGAATTGTTCTTTAACCACTTCCTGTACTCCACTAGGCAATACTACATATTGTAATTTATTACGTGTTAGCTTTACAGGAGCTGTGGGGCCAAAAAAGTAATTTTTAATATTGCTTTCGGTAGGGTTATACGGATTGGTTTCCTTTCTTTGATAGTAAAACTGATGATGGTCACTTAATATAACTTCATTTTCTGCAGGATAGGCTCTTAGTATTCCGCGTGCGGGTGCCGCTTTTGTAGCTGCTGTAGGCGTCAGGATATCTACTAAACGCTCAGTCATCCTTCTTCTGCTGGAGTAAATTTCTCCTGCTATCTTTTCAAGCTCTTTGGCACAAACATCAAAAAGCAGGTTTACAATAGGATCAAATACATTTTCAAGTTCAATGTCACTGTAGCCCCATTGCCTTGCTGCTCGTTTTAGCAGGCGGTCTTTTATATGTTCTTTAGATAACTCTTTCATGTTTTTTTATTTAAAGGAAAAAGGAGCCAAAAAATAAGAGCTCTTATAATAATAAGGCTGATTGGTCTTTTTTATAACGCCATACACCACAATATCAAGGCGCTTTTTAACGCGTATGTTTGTCGCATAACTAACGGTGTCTTCGCTTATTCCAAGAGTGACGTCGGTTATGTTCATGCGCTTTTCATATTGTTTCACTTTAGCAAATACCGATTCTTTAATGGTATCTTTCAGTTGGTTAACATTTGCAAGGAGATTAAAATCGGTTTCCCAGATCATGGTCCCAAAACCGTCATCATGTTTATATTCACCAAAAATGGTGGTAATGATAAGCGAAATGTATTGTGCTAACGATTCTTCTATAGTTACCTTAGGAATATCTTCGCCACGTGTTAAATTTTTAAAATCTAATGGAATTTTATAATACAGATCTTTCATTTGTATTCTCAAAATTTAGGGTTCCGTCTTCATTGATCGTCACTTTCAGTTTATCTCCCTTTTGAAGTTCGTTCGAAATGATCATACGCGATAAAGGCCTTTTTAGCTGGTTACGTATAATCCCTTTAATCGGCCTTGCACCATATTCGGGGCTAAAGCCTTTCAGGGCAATTTCTTCCTTGTCTTTCTCTTCAATTTCCAATGTCATGTCAAGTTTTTCAAGCAATTGCAGGAGTTCTTTTTTAAGGTGGATATCAAATATCTTTGCAACACTTTTAGAACTGATAGGTGCAAAGGGAATTATCTCTGTAAGCCTTCCCAAAAATTCAGGCCTGAAAAACGAACTCATTATTTTTATAAGGCTGTTGCTATCCGGGATTATATCTTCTTGAAAAGATTTAACGATATAGTCTGATCCTATATTTGAGGTAAAGAGTATTACCGCGTTACTAAAGTCACCTTCCTTACCCAGCCTGTCGTGCAGTTTTCCTTCATCAAGTATCTGAAGGAATACATCAAAAACCGATTTGTGTGCCTTTTCAATCTCATCAAAAAGCACAATTGAGTAGGGCTGCTGACGTATTTTGTTAACCAGCATACCGCCTTCTTCATAGCCCACATATCCCGGAGGTGCGCCATAAAGCAACGCTGCCGAATGTTCTTCTTTGAATTCCGACATATCAAAGCGAATGATTGCATTTTCGTCACCAAAAAGGAAATCAGCTAATGATTTTGCGAGTTCGGTTTTACCTGTACCTGTTGGGCCAAGGAAAAAGAACGAACCTATGGGCTGCCCCGGTTTTGTTAAACCCGAGCGTGATTCAAGTATGGCATCTGCCACGACCTTAACGGCATGATCCTGTCCTATAACCCTCTTTTTTAAAGTGTTTTCTATATCAAGAAGCCTTTCCCTTTCATTTTCTTTTACTTTTCCGGCAGGTATACCTGTAATTCCTGACACCACAATAGAAAGATGTGCGGGAAGTACCTTATTATCTTCTGTATTCAGCTGGTCCAGCTTATCTAATAGTGCATTTATATACTGCTGTTTCCCTTCTTCATTTTCTAATGAATGGAATGAGGATGTGTCATCATCATCAAAAAGTTTGTGGCTTCTTGAAGCAATCTCTGTGTAAAGATCATGCAGCATTTGTTCTTTTTCTGTTTCAGATGATGTGCCTATGTCTTCGGACTGCTGTTTTAAATTAGGCAGTTCTTTTTTGATAATTTCCTTTGCAACCTTAAGAGACGACATTGTCCTGTCTATCAGGTCAAGCGCTGAATCCGGGAGTGATTTTTCCTTAAGGTATCGTTTTGACAGGCGTATAGATTCTGCAAGGCTGTCATCATCAATAGTAAATCCATGATGCGACTGGTAATGTTCTATGACGTTCTTTATCATTTTTTGCGCAAGCTCTACACTTGGCTCATAGATTTCGAGGGTTTCAAACCTGCGAGAAAGGGCATCATCCTTGCCTAATGACTTCCTGTATTTATCTATGGTCGTGGCGCCTATAAAAGTGATTTCACCTTTGCTCAGTTCTGATTTTATAATACTCGCAATACCCGATCCCTGATTTGAATCAAAAAGCTCGTGAATATCATCTATAAAAATAATAGGGCGCGAGTGAGCTTTTACTTCATTAAATATTTTCTGAAGCCTGTCTTCAACCTCACCTTTATAAGAAGCTCCGGCAAAAAGGGCACCCATATTAAGCTCAAAAACCGATGCATCGTGAAAAATATTCAAAGACGATTTGTTCGCTATCTTATGAAAGAAACCTTCTGCAAGGGTTGATTTTCCCACACCGCTGTCGCCGGTTATTATAATGTGGGGTTTCAGTTTTCGGTTAAGTACTTCAGTTATGGTTTTAAGCTCTTCATCACGGCCAATGATAGGCATAAATTCCTTGTTCTGAAATTGCTTTATTTTATCAGTCGTATACTTGTCAAGTAAAGAAGCTGCTGTGCTTCCGTTTCTTGAAGGGCTTGCATTTGGTCTTGCTTTGCCGCTGCTGTCTTTAGGAGTAATGATTTCATTTGGAGAAAGGGGTAATGATTTTAACTGATCGTGTGAGAAACCAACACCAGGAGTTACAATCGCGGCTAAAAGATAAGAAAAGTTAATTTCGTCTCCCTGTTTAGCAGCCATCGATTCGGCTTCAGCAAGTACGGTATTAACTGCGCTGTCGCCTTCAGGATCGTCGCTAGTTCGTGCTGTCTTAGAGCATTCTCCCATTTTTATATCCGCCCATTCATCCAGGTAAAAAACATCGATGCCCTTAGCGTCAAGTTCTTTCATAAACGAGAACTGCTGGCTCAGTAAAGCCTTAAGTAAATGAGCAGGAGCATATTTGGCATTAAGGTTATCCTTCGCCAGATGTTTTGCAATGTGTACCGCCTGTAAAATATCTTCGTTAGCCATAATTAATTTCTTCTGCTTAGCTGCCTTGACAGTTCAAGTTCACGTAATAAATCTTTGTTTTCTTCTTCGTAAGCCTTTATCTGGCTGTTAAGAGCCTCAAGATCTTTCTTAGAATCGGCTACTGTAAGCAGCTGTTTTTTAGTATTTACAAGCTCCTTGATAGTGATGATAGTGTTGTCATAAAGTTTGTTGTTCTCTTTGCTTCCTTTTGCCTGTATCTTTTCGTTAAGGTTTACGAGCTCAACATTAATAGTCTGCTCTGTAAACTGAAAACTTTCAGGTGCTTTATCAAGTGAGTCCACAAGGGTAGCAATATATTCTACCTTGTCTGCAAAGGTTTTCTGGAAGTTGAATTCCGATAGTATTTTTTCGTTTTCAGCTTTCAACACTTCATTTTCCTTTAAGGGCAGCCTGAAATTGAAAAATATTGCAGCTACAAGTACGCTCGTAGTAATTGCAAACATTAATAAAAACAGCAAAAATGCCGACAGTCGCTCTTTTTTATTTAGTATTTCCATAATCTTATTCTGCTAAAAATGATGGTGAAGAACTTTGCTGATCGTTATTGTTATTAGCGTAGCTTCCCCACATAGCTGTTTTTTCTGTTTTTAGTACATTCTCGTTAACAAATATTCCTGCATCTTTTTTCTTGCCGATGTAATCAAGCTGATTTAGTATAATGAACAGCTGCTCAATGCGTTCAATAAATTTATTTGCCTGAGCCACTGTTGGAGCGCTATCAAACGCATTATATTTTACATTGATAGTCTCACTAAAAAGCCTCTCATAATCCCCGCTTGACATATCTGTCCATTCTGAAAAATAATTGAACAGCATTTCCTTTCCATCTCCCGAAAATGAATCAAAGGTATTTTTCATTACCCTGGCAAGGCTCACCGTATTTTCAAGAATGTCCATTGGCTTCATGTTAAAGCCTACCCATTTGTTGCGGGTTATAGCCTGGGCTACATAAGTCTTTATGTTTTCGCAAGCGTCAAATACCATTTTTGCAATGATGTTTTCGTCTTCTGTACTATTCCTAAAACGAATTTTCTGGCATATTTGCACGCTTGTAAATTCAAGCTGCTTAAAGAAAGTTTCATAATTCTCAAACAGGGTAACAAGCGTAGGATGGCTGTTAGCAACGAGACTCGGTGGAATAAAATCTGTAAGGATCTCATAATTTTCTGAAGATGTCCTGAATTTAGCTAATGGAAATTGTAGCGGCCCTATATTATTTTGGTTCACTTCACTTTCAAGTACACTGGTCAGGTAATACTGCGGCAGTGCATTAGGATAGCGGGGAGGAACTTCCTCCATATTCTGCTCACCTGACGGAATCCTTTTAAACGGGTTGATATTTAGCAGCAGGAAGTAATTATTTTCCTTAAAATCAAAATCATTAAGTGCCAGCCTTTCGTTAAAATCTCCTGTAAAGTCGGTAATCTCAATTCTTCCGCCGCCAGGCGTAAGGGCTTTAAGGAATTTTATGTTTACGCTTAGTTCCTTATGTGTGTCTATAGATACTGTATATTGAAAAGGCCTTGCCAAATGTGTAGGCATAAGTCCGTAATCAATAGTATTAACGTTAAGCGTCCTGGCATCGCGTATAATGTCTTCTATATTGTTTTGCAGGTCAATAAAGTGATTTTTATTGATCTTCATTCCGTCAATCCAGTTAACTGGAAAGTGTTTAATATTTTCAGCCATTTTATTTTGTAATTATATTCGTTGACAAATTATTGTTTCACCGTCTTTAATATTGTTGGTATCTATAGCGAGTTCGGGGTCGATATAGTCTGAAGATCCAAACCATTTGGGTTTGGTATAGAAATACCATCCGTAAGGTTCGTCCTTATTATCCATGTAGCGTATCTGGCTGTTGGGGTTCTTTTCGTTATAATCATTAATGAAATAATAGAACAGCTTGCCAAATTCGAAAGCGCGTGGCGCTTTTACCTTGAAGTTTATAAAGTCTTTATCGTTCTCTTTTTTCTGAAACACAAAATTGAGTATTATCACGTTACGCATATCTGATGCCTGAGGCGCCGGATATTTAAAGTTAACAGGATAAAACCAGCGTTTATGCAGCTTTGCGGGTATAGATACGGCAGTTTCAAAAAGGCAGTAGCAAAGTGTAGGCACAATGAAAAATAACAATGTGCCTAATAGATAGTACATATAGGTGAGTTCCCTAAAGTGTACTACCACCATAATAAGGAAAGCAGCCTGAAATATGGCAGATACTACTGCAACACCAATTTCTTTAATAATAGCCCTTGTCTCAAAACGCTGAAAAAAATGCCTGAAAGCAAGTACCTGAATAATACCGGCAATAAGCATATAAGACTGTATTGATATGAAACGGGCGTTTAGTGATGTGTTTTTAAGATTGTAAAGTATGGCTCCAAAAATTATAAAGAAAAGCCCCTGAAGCACTGTGTAAAAAAAGTACTTCTTTTTTTCCTGTCGCATCTTAGGTATTTTAGTCGCTAAAAGTGCACAGGCTATCATAGCAAAAGCTATGGCAATAAAAATGTAAAGCATAGCTTCTCCGCCGCCTATCTGAGATAAATATTTACGCATTATAATACCGTTGAAATTCCTAATCTAGATTTGTAAATTGTAGTGTCGTCCATAGAAAACATTTCGTCTTCATGATTCAGATTGATCTCAAATGAAAACTGTGAATGAAATGGAACAAACAGGTCAAAAAATGTATGGATAAAATTTTCCAGCTCTTCGCCTTCAAAATAAAGCGGCAGGTTATCAGGGTTTTTTAGTGGCCCTACCTTAAAATGATATTTATATAGAAATATCTGCTCACTGCTGGCGAGGGTTGTATTAATACCCATTATCATTTCTTCTTTTGCATCTTCTATATCAAAATTATGCTCAAGCTGAATATGCGATCGCGTATATGTTACATGTTCTCCCAAAATGTTTTCTAATACGGCGGCAATATCTTTGCTGTCGCTTTTAGGATTTGTTTTTTGGTTCATAAGTGCATAAAACATTTTAACCAATAAGAAGTCAGGAACTTTCTTTTCTATGCCCAGTATGTCCTTAATAATGTCCGCAACACCATTAATGCTTAGGGTAGAGAAGAAGTCTGACTCATATTTTTCTATAGAATGCCTAAACCTGAAAAATTCATTTTCCAGCGGGTTATAAAAATGTCTTGCTTCTTTTTCCTCTTTTTTCCGGGTCTTAAAATCCTGTACAGGATCTTCCCTGTACTCACGGCCTCTATAATTATGCGTTAAGCTCTCGGGTAGTATGTCGTAAAAACCATCTCGGCTGATACTCAAATTCAGAATATCAGAATCGTGCGGGTCTTGAGTAACTCCCATTAAGTCTTTACTGAACTTTCTGTAAAAGAGTCCGCCGGGTTTAATAATGATATCAGAATTGTCTATGCCTCTTGAGAGCAGCGCTTCAAAAAGAACTTCAACCCGTGCATCAAAACGGGCAAGCTGGCGGTAATTGTTTATTATAAACTGATTACTAATCATACGCTATTGTTTATACCTGCCGGCTGTTACAAAATTGTTTTTCCAATAGTCTTTTTTAAGGTTGAATATTTCTGCGTCGTCTCCCTGAATTGCAGAAAAGAACCTGTTGTTTTTTAGGTATACACCTACGTGAGATATAATATCGTCATCATTAAGCCTGAAAAATAAAAGATCACCTTCCTTAAGGTTCTCGGTTGCTTTAAAAAGTTCTATTTTTTTATCAGTAACCATATCGGCAGGAAGGCCGCTCAGTTTTTTATTATACACAAAAGAATATAGCTGTTTTGTAACATAAACGTCATTAACGCTTTTCTTTTTATCATCCGGATTATGTGTCTGCCCTTCCCATCTTTTTACAAATGAATACAGCCTGTCATTATTAATTTCAGACGGCATAACTTCAAGCTTAAGCGCAAAATATTTTTTCTCCGTTTCTGTTAATGTAACCTGTTTTCCATCTTTGCCGGGTTTAATCCCGAGCTCTTTATCCACATAGTCATCTGTAATCACAAAATCATTTTTAGAACGGCATGAACTGACCAAAATCAGCGTAAAACCCACTAAAAACGTTTTTTTGAGTAAATCATTAATCATTCTTTTAAAATCTTAAACTATTAATACGGTTACCGTTATGTTATCTTTTTGTAAGCAATAATTACATAATAAAACGAGGTTAAATTAGTATATTTTAGAAGAGCTGGTTCTCTCTTAACTTTTTGTTATAGCATATTTAACAAAATTTTATGGGAATAAAATCTTACATCTTTAGGTTTTGTTAAATATTTTAAAAAGTTATGTTAATAGTGAGTTTTTACTAACAAAAATTTGATTGCTTTGTTATACCGTGAAAAATAAACGTGTTTTATTCAATATTTAATGATTTAGTTATTATTTAAATAACTGTTAAATGAGCAAAAAAGTACAAATAAAGACCCATTTTGACGGAAAAGTAATACTGCTTTTATTAGTGGTATTCCTTATTTCATGCGGTTTGCTGGCATTCAAGATAAATGCTGTTGCCGACTGTAACGTTAAAGCTTTTAACATAAAGTCTAACTCTTTCAAAGAGGGCGAGTTGATCACTTTTACTGACGTTACACCGGGCGCTTATGAGTGGAGATGGTACTTTGGTGATGGAACTGATATTTCATTCCGATCAAGGGTTGGGCATTCATTTGCCAAATCAGGTAAGTATACTGTAAAGCTGCTCGTGAATAATAATTGTACTGTTGAAAAAGAAATAACCATTATCCCTAAGAAAGAAGTACTCAACACGGCACTGATTCCAAAATTTTCAGGTCCTACAGTTGTACATGAGGGTGAAGAGGTGAGATTTGTAGACGCTACACCTCACGCTAAAAGTTGGGAATGGAGGTTTGGCGATGGTAATAAGATTGATGCAATTGATAAAAATCCAAAACACGTTTACAGGAAACCGGGTGAACGCATAGTTACACTGGTAGTGAACGGCGATATAAAATATGTACAATACCATAAAATTACAGTTCTTCCTGCAAAGACGTCTAAGAAGGATTGGATTAAAGAAAGGATAGAGCGCCGAAGCGACAGCAGGGTAGACCCTGTTAAAGAATACTTTAGCCAGGTACCTGAAGCTCCTAAAAGAGGTCCTGAGATAGACAATATCAACGAGGCTAAATTCACCGCTCTGCTGCTGGGCATTGCAGAGAATAAGTTATCCTACCAGAACCTTACAAAATATTTCTGTGAAGATGAACTACCTCTTGTGCAGGTTAAAAAAGGAGGTACTATAAGCCTTAAAGCGCTTGACGAGGCGGTAAGGAATAAAACTGTTAAAATTAAGCATGTTGCACTACACAGGGATAAAGATAATTGCGTAACGCTGATAGTGCTTGATTATAAAACCCGTTCACTTTTCTAATAAAACAAAGTTTCAATATTCTAAAATAATAATAGCATGGCAAATACATTTTCTAACAGCTACGGAATAGGTGGTAATGAGGTAAGGCAGGAGGGGCAGGAAGCCATTTTGGAAATTCCACAAAATAAAACCCTGATAGCACAAAAGCTTACACCAAATACACCTGTAAGGCCCGAAATAGTTACCGGCCTTCAAAATATGGATGAAGTGTTTGAACATTTTGACCCAAGGGTTAAAGTAGCCTTTGAAGATAATGAAGGACGCATTACTCATGAGGAATTAGCCTTTAAAAGTGTAGGCGATTTTTCTCTTAACGGATTAACTGCACAAAGTCCGTTTTTACAGGATCTTAAGACTAAAAATGAGCAATATCAAAAAATGATTAAGCAGTTGAAAACAAATAAAGTTTTAAAATTAGCGCTTCAGGATCCTGATGCAAAAAGAGCTGTAATCGCTTCTCTTGAGGCATTGATCCAGGAACTTGAACAAACCGATAAATAATTCTTCGCTATGATAAATTCTGAAAATACAAAAACTGCTGTAAGTGCTGCTCAGGAAGAGCAGGTTCTCGGTTCAAGATCACTGGAACAAAGCTTAGATTCGTTTATACAATACGGAGGATTTGACCTTCTTGAAGGCTCTATTGAAGGGATACAAAACCTTAATCCTGAGAGAAAAGCCCGTAAGAATATCTTTTTGAGCGAAAATGCTAAAAAAGCTGAACGTAACTCTTTAAAAACGGTTCTTAAACTTTGGTCAGAATCTTTAAAAAAATCTGATAATCTTGTAGACCTTGTTGAAGAGTGTGTAAAACAGTCTGAGCAAACTGAAAAAATGCTAAAGAAAAATCTTTCTTCTGCTGTTGACGAGTCTAAAGAACTTGAGGAAAACTATAGGACACTATCACTTTTCTTCAAAAATACTGAAGAAAGTAAAGTGAAAAACATAGCTATCATGAACGCAGAGCTGGATCAGCTAAAAGATCTTGATAACTCGCGTTTTATTGATAATATTCAGGAAGAGCTTGTAAACGGTTTTGACCGTTTAGATCTTAGGCAAAACTATTCTATGCTTGTAATTCCGGGTTACCTTGGTTCGAATAAGGTTATAGAAAAGTGGGCTAAAATAGCTTATGACAACAAAGTAATGCTTATTACTGATTTTCAACATCTTGACGAACCGGACGACGTTATGGAAATGTTTGAATCGGCTAACTTAACAGGAGGCGACACCTACAGATCTAACGTTATGATGACGTGTAACTGGCTTGTAGGTCGTGGCAAACATGACGAAATAGAGGAAGATGATCATTTATACATACCGCCATCTACTGCATTGGCAGGTAAGATATACAACACGTTGATGTCTCAGGTTACTGCCGGTAAAAAATATGGTGGTATCAATGAGGTAGACGGTGTGAAGTTTGACCTTAAGAAAAGCGAAATTGCAAACCTTGAAAACCTTGGGCTTATTCCTATGGTAAACGAATATGGTAAGGTAATGGCTTTTTCGGGCAAGACTTTATTTAACGGAGATAATCTTGGACTTCAGACCTACTCAGTCGTAAGGGTTTTTGATTACGTTACTAAAGTATTAATGGACTTCCTTAACAGACGTGCATTTGAAAACTTTAATGCAAAAACGAGAAAAGAGATATTAAACCAGATTGTAAAATTTCTTGATAATGTATCCGGACCGGATAAACTTATTGAAGATTTTGAGATCAAGCGTTTTGAACAGGACATCAACCAAAAAGACCGTATTTTTCTTGACATCCGCTTAAAGCCTTATTTTCCTGCAAAAAACTTCCTTATCAAAATGGATGGTCAGAAAGGGGACGAAGGAAACGAATGGGATACCGAATATGCTGAGTCTTAAAATGTTAAATATTAGTTATTTACCTAAAATTTAATATTAAATTAAAGCGTATCAATTTTCTTTTTATTAATTTTATAATGCATGCATAATAAATCACTCTTACTATACTCCAAACTAAATTAATTCCTAAATTATTTTTATTATGTCATTCAAATCTAAACTAAAAGTTGGCGGAAAAGAATTAAACATTTTAAGTGCGTCTTATGACCTTCACCAGGAAATCGATGCTACTGGCCGCCCATCTTCTGTTACCCGTGGTGGTACAATCAACCTAACTGTAGAGTCTACAGGTGATTCATTCTTCTTTGAATGGATGACGAACAACTTCGAAAGAAAAGACGGAAGTATCCAGTACGTAAAACGTGATACTGATGCAAAACTTAAAGAAATGAACTTTAAGGAAGGGTATCTTGTAAAGTACAACGAAACTTTTGATGCTGCAGACCACAGCCCGCTTGTAGAAACATTTACAATTTCTGCTAAAGAAATTTCTTGTGGTGGTGGTGAGCACGTTAATGAATGGGTTTAATTGAATTAGTGTATTGAAACAAATGATAAAGGGTTCGTATAACCCTTTATCGTTTCAATCACCTGATTTATTTTATTAACTAAAAACTCATTAATATGTCTTTTTTAGCAAAGCTTGAAATTGATGGAGAATCAATGAACGTTTTAGAGTTTCAGTGCACACTTGGTCAGGATACCGATAAAAGCGGAAAGCCAGCGGCTGATCCCGCCGGTGGTAAAATCCGCGTGGTTGTTGAGTCTACAAAAAGCACAATGCTTTTTGACTGGATGGTAAGCAACTCGCAGACCAAAAACGGAAAACTTACTTTTTACAGGAGAGACGCCATTTCTAAAATGCGCGAACTTCAGTTTAAGGAGGCCTACTGCATTAGATACGACGAAATTTTTGTTGCTTACAACAGCATGTCCATGAAAATCGAAATTGTTATTTCTGCCAAAGAAATCAACATGAACGGTTCTCAGTTTGCGAGGAACTGGCCTTTAAAACTATAGGTTATGAATGAACTTGAAACTACATTTTTTGCGGGCTTAACCTGGCACTTTGGCGGTGGTAAACCCTATATGAGTGGTACTGCCGGTGTGGGCATAAGCAAGAAGTTTGAATTTGTTCAGCCAGGTGTAAACTTTGCCTTTAATTTCTATAACGGAGGGCTTGGCACCAGGCAGGATTCAGATAAATTTCATATAGATGCTGTATTTACAGGTAAAGTAACAATGGGTGGCGGCCATGGTAATCCAATGTCTGTGTATCCATTACATATAGATAGCGGTACCGGTATGGAAGATCACTATAAGTATTCTGCAACAGTAGGAACAAGCTTTATTTTTAATAATAGTAACAGGAACCAGCATGTAGGTTTTGTCCAGTTAAGGGCGGGAGATTTTAGTTTCCAGACGTACAATGACTTTGGTATAGGTAAAAAAATAGGGCTGACTGACGGCTACGACCGTTGGTGGACCGGTGGCGGAAATGTTACAATTGGCGCAAAGAACAGCGATTACCAGCTGATTATTGCCAGTGATGTTTTTACCGCAGATACAGATGATAATAGTGAAACTGACAGGCTGACTGCCAACAATAACCTTGAAGCTTTTTCTGAGAATAATACAGGTAGCTGGTTAGAGAGGACAAAAAGAAGAGCGTTTGAATATACGCCGTCTACAGCTAGTGAGGTAGACACCGATTTTCTGGCAAAAAGCAGAAATAACGTTCCGTGGACTCCGGATCAGCACTCGTTCAATCTTAATCAGGGCCGTACATCATTTAGGGGCAGGACCCCCGAAGGAAACTTTGGTATTAATGGTGTCGGAGGTGGGCACATGTATTCTCAGGATATAATTCACAGGTTAAAGAATTTTCACTTAATACCATCTGAAAGGCCTAACCAATGGGAATTTCAATATGGGCCTAAGACTTTTAATAAAGGATTTTAATGAAGTACAGTTGTTACCTTATGTTATTTTTCATGAGCATATTTACATCGTGCGGCCAGAAGGTTTATCAAAAAAAAGACTATACCTTTTACAATGATGTCTTTACGCTGAACAGTAATTCGGCGCTAAAAACAGACGGTGTTTATGTTTTAGATCATATATGGACAAATCATAACGGTGGTACATCAAAAAAGCCAAGAGAGCATAGGTTCTATAAATTTTATAAAACAGGGCAAAGCAATTTATTTCTTGACGCTGATACTATTATAAAATCAGATGAAGATTATAGCAATGCCGTTAAAAAAGATAATCTTGAAAGAGGTAACACCCTTTTTGAAGGTTATTATAAACTGGAGGGAGAAAGGATAATTATTCAAAGCATGGTGGTGCCCAGAAAACAGTTTGAGTATAAGTACGGTTATCTTGAAAACAATACACTTGTTATTGTTAAGGCGACCCACGAAGGAAACGGAAAATTTGACAATAAATATTTTACTGATTACTATAAAGAATATTACATTTTTAAACCTTTAAAAGAGGTTGATAGTGTAATTCCTAAATGGTAATTTCTTCGGTTACTTACTTCTCTGTTAAAGGTATTGGCTATGCATTACAGCATAAGCATGATCAGGTCTATACTATATCTAAAAATTTTATTACTGATGTTTATCGATGGATATGCTCAGGGAAACCCTTATGGATATAATGATCTGGATGAAGCTTATTTGACGGAGATGAAGGCAGAAAATGCCAGACTTACCAAACGCATCCAATCACAGCCTGAACCTTTCCAAAAAATGAATACAGAAGCTACTTACGCTATCCGTAATAAAGACTATGCATTGGCTTTACAAATAGCATTAAGAATGGAGACTGCTTATCCTAAAAATGCTGACGTAAAGAATTTTAAAGGCAAAATACAATCTAAAAACGGAGATGCCTCAGTAGCAGTACAATCGTTTAGTGAAGCAGTTAGGTTAGAGCCAAAAAATAATTGGTTTTACATTAATAAAGCGACTGCAGAGGCTGAAAGCGGTGATATACAAACTGCACTCAAAACGATAAACACATTAATAGCTCAATCTCCAGATTGGAGCATTGGCTATAATTTTAAAGCAGCTTTGCTGCACAGTATGAATAAAGATGCCGAAGCTTTAACCGCTTACAATGATGCAGTAAAAGTTAAACCTGAAAGTGCCCAAATATTTACTAACAGGGGAGACCTTTATTTAAAATCAGGGCAAAAGGATAAAGCGGTCCAGGATTATAAAGCTGCATTAGCAATACAGCCGGATTATGAAAGGGCACAGGCAAAACTTAACGAAATAGCACAATCAACTGTTTCTAAAAAGGACAGGTAGCACAATACACTAACAAGGTAATAAGGTTTTCATCAAAAAAATATGTTATGCCAATAACCACCCAGATTAATATTCAAATTGGAGGAGAGACATTAACCCGCTTTTCCAAGCTTATTATTAACCAAAAGGTACATACCCATCATCGTTTTTCAATATTGCAGCCTTTACCTAAAGAGTTTGTGAGTGAAGCTATTGATAAGGCGCAGGGCTATATCGGGCAGCCCGTAAAAATAAGCATCACGCCAACAAGCATGACTACTTCTTCTCCGCTGCTGTTTAATGGTGTAATAACCGAAGCACAGCTGGTAAGAACAGCTGGCGCATCAGGTGGGATTGTTATAAACGGTTACAGCCCTACGATACTTATGGAAGGTACACCTAACACCAAATCTTTTACGGATAAATCACTCGGAGATATTGTAAAAGAGGTTACAGGGACATATTCTAAAGAGAGTATCAAGTCTACAGTAAATATTCAAAAAGATACTGTTTTGCCATATACAGTTCAATATGGCGAAAGCGACTTTGCATTTATTTGCAGGCTCGCTCAAAAAAAAGGGCAATGGTTTTATTATAACGGTGAAGACCTGATCTTTGGCGAGCCAAAACCAAAGAACTTTACCCTGGAGTACGGACGTTCGCTACATTCCTTTAATATAGAGATGCGTGCAAAATCGCTTGGTTTTGAATATGTGGGCTATGACCCGGCCAACGGTGAAACGCAAAAGGCAAATACAGGAGAGGTAAACTACGAACCAAATGGCTATTCTAAATCTATGTATGAAGCATGTAAAAAGATGTTTCCAAATACAAGCACGATATTATATACGCATTCTTTAGAAGAGAATAATTCTAAAACACATCTTACCGAAAGGATTACAACACAATTGCAGTCAAGGGCTGCAGATCTTGTTACTGCAAAAGGAGATTCTGATGAAACAGGCCTTAAAATAGGCGATGTGGTTACCATCAACGAGCCTGCGTTTTCGTTAACAGGAAATCTTCTTGATGGCTTAAAGGAGCAAACCTTTGGTAATTATATACTTACCGATATTATGCACGTTTGCGATGAGTCAGGAACATACCATAATACCTTTGACGCTGTACCAGAAAGTGCTGTCATACCGCCATATGGAAATGTACACAGTTTTCCCGTGGCAGATTCTCAGCCGGCAACGGTAATTTCTAATCAGGACCCTGCCGGTCTGGGGCGTATAAAAGTTGCTTTTGCCTGGCAAAAGACAGACGGTAAAAATACTCCATGGATACGAATGATAAACCCTCATAGCGGAAGCGGTAAAGGTTTTTATTTTATACCGGAAGAAGGCGAGGAGGTACTTGTAGGCTTTGAAGGCGGCAATGCTGAAAAACCTTTTGTACTGGGGGCAATGTACAATGGTGCTGCAACCAGTAATTATCATACTGTAGGAAACGATCAAAAAGCGATACATACACGTTCAGGAACTAAGATCGTATTCAATGATTCTGCCGGAAGCGTATTTATAGAAGACCCTAGCGGTAACACCTGGCTTATGGATGGGCAGGGCAATATAAGCGTAAATGCCCCTAAAAACTTTAGTATTACTGCCGGTGACAATGTTAATATAAGAGCAGGCAAAAATGTATCGGTAAGTGCTGCTGTCAATATGGATAGCAGTGCAGGCGATACAATTACAGTTGTTGCTGGTAAAGATATTATGCAGACAGCTACAGGCGATATAATTGAAACATCCGACAACAGGATGGAAACAGTTGATAAAGATTTTTTCCGTCAGGCAGATAATTCAAGCGAAATGGCATCTGAAGCTAAGATGTTTAGTGAAAAAGAGAATATGACAATGCAGAGCGGCAAGACGGTTGAGTTTAATAGTGCTGAGAAATCTAAACTTTTTTAAACTTGAGAATATGGCAATTATTAAAAAAGCAGACAATATAAAAATTACGGTTACAAAAGATTACAATCTTACTGTAGGCGGTAAGCTGGAAAAAGTTGCCAATAAAATGAATGTTGAGGCTACAGCCGGAAATTTACTTTTTATATCCAACAAAAAAATAGTTACCGATGGCAACAAACGTTAGTTTTAATCCATATAACGCAGCTGAAACCCCACCGGGAATGGTGGAGATACGTATTGGGGTTTTTTTTGACGGCACTCAAAATAACAGGGATAACTCTCGTGCTGGCGGGCGTGATCCGCATCATAAAACCAGGACGAATGCAGAGATATTAACGTATCAGGAATACTCAAATAAAGATGACGACAGTTACTGCAATGATCTTTCTAACGTTGCCAGAAAAGAAATACATTATAAAGAAGATACAGGAAACTACATAAGCAAAATTTATATCGAGGGTATTGGAACACGCAATGGTGGTGCCGATAGCGACGATATAACTGAGCATACTGGAGTTGCCTATGGCTCTGGAGATACAGGAGTAAGAGAAAAGGTTAGAAAGGGTTGCGAAGAGGTGGTAAAGAAAGTTAATGAGCTTAGAGGCAGAAAAAAAGTTACAAATCTTATTCTTGATGTATTTGGCTTTAGCCGTGGTGCTGCTGCTGCCAGAAATTTTGTACATGAAGTTAATAAAGGTCCATATAAGCCTAAATCTGGTTCTGCCGGAAAGGCAGGAACCGTATATACTGATAGTTTTGGTAAAAGAGTTACTACCGGAGCAAATGATCTGCCAAAGTGGGGGCATATAGGAATGACATTAAAAAGCGATATTGAAAATATTCAAACTATTACTGTTCGTTTTTTAGGATTATATGACACCGTATCATCTTACGATCCACATGCTTCACAGGTAACTACCAGTCCAAATTTTGATAATGATGTAAGTGAACTTTTTTTGAATGATCTGAGGGCAAAAAAAATTATACAACTCGCCGCATCAGATGAGCACAGGGAAAATTTTATGCTCACGCCGTGCTCTGCTGCCGGTGGTACAGATTTCTATCTGCCTGGTGTCCACTCTGATATTGGGGGATCTTACACTAATAATATTGAAGAAAAAAATATCCAGATAATGGATTTTGATAATAAACCAGGTGATGGGAGGGACAATGAAGACTATGAAAGAATACTAAACAATGACCTTAATAATCTTATTGAACAGGCATGGTTTAGGCCAGAACAGGTTACAAGGCCTAATTACTGGCTGGAAACATATGTTACCCGTGCCAAAATAAGTAACAGGTATAGTCATGTGACGTTGAATGTAATGGCAGACCTTGTAAATCATAATTATAGCGATACGGTAGATATAGGCCGCTTAACGACAGACTATGAAATTCCTACCGGAGCCGGAGATGCTTATTTCTCTTTAGATCTTACTAAAGTTAGAGATCGTCTTATCGATTTTGTTTACGGCAGGAAGCCCAAAATGGTATATTACACTAACAGGGAACTTGACAAATTTAAAGCAGACATGCAGGCAAAAAGACTTACAGCTGCACAGTATAATATATATGCCGAGGATCATAATATGTTAATGTTGTTGAGAAATAAATACCTGCACTGGAACTCCAAATTTGGGGCTATAGGCTACAGGCCAAGCTATAAGGTAGATTACAATAATTCTCAAATAACACGAAAAAGAAAACTGGAACCTAACTCATGAAAGTAAAGCTCACGATATTACTGATAACCATAATGACGTTTACACTTTCATGCCAAACTACTATGATGACAGAAAAATATGAATGGCTGCCGACAGAAAGTTCACCTCTGTTATATCCTATGAACATTTATAAAGGGAATTTAATTCTGGAGGACGGCAGTAGTGTATATATACCTTGTTCAGGTGTCTCTCATGTGGGCTGGGGGCATAGCGGATCCACACACGTGCAGGGTGAAGATTTAAAACCTGTACCTGTAAAGCTTGAAGTTACCTGGGCATCGTTCCTTGAAAATAAATATTATACAGGCAGTTGGGATTTACCTGTTGATGAAATTAAAAAGCGTTTTAAAGAAGGTGTCATTAACTGGGACAATAAAGAAAAAGAAACCTATTCTGAAGTTGTTGTAGGGCTTGCTCCCGGGGGAGTTGCCGTAGTTTGGCTGTACGGAGCACATCAGCAGATTGAAGTTGCACACTTTCAGGCTAAAGAAACACATGTTGATATAAGAGATTATGTACCAGGAAATTCTACGATTACACAAGAGGAATATTTTGACGTAAGTGAGTCGGTGCCTGAAGCTTACGCTAACATGAAGGCTAAAGGCATAGAATTCGGATTATGGGACACCTACAGAAAAAAATACAATTGGAGGCCAGTAATTCAAATTCCTGAAAGGAAGCCTGAAATTATAATGATGCAGATGTTTAACGGTGAACGTGAAGTAATCTTTGATGCCACGATTGCAGATAATAAATACAAAGAGAGAGCGGTACCCTGTTTTTTAAATTATTCTTTTAAAGACAAAGAAGGCAAGGAAAAGATTATTGAGTTTAAAAATATTGATGAAGATGAAATATTTTCAATTTTTAAAAAGCTCGATGACAAACAGCCTATAGATATTATTTTAAAAATGGATGATAATCTGGGCAATAGAAAATTAATTGTAAAACAAGGAGAAAGAGAATATCAGCTTAAAAAGCTTGATTTTGAAAATATGTGGGAGAATTAACTAATCATGAATTCTAAATACAAAAAATACAGGTTAAAAAAAGGAGACACTTTATCGGGCGTTGCTTCAATATTGGGAAAGCCCGTACAGGAGATTAAAAACTTTCATAATATTTTTTGTGAGCATGAAGAGGTAATAGTTTTTGATTTTCCGGAGACGCTGCAGGAGCTTTTTATTTATCCGCAGTATGAAGATGCCAAATTATACAACATACCAAGAACACCTTTAGACGGCAGCAGGCTGAGTTTAAAGCCATCTGAAAAAAGTATCGATTATGGTGTTATGTATACCATTCATAGCGGTGAAGAGGAAAATACAATGAAATATGAGGTAAGGGTAAGTTTCTTAGAAAAGCTTGAAGCATCTGCTTACCTGTACAGGATAGAACGTTTGTCTAAAACGTTTATAAATGATGATGAGGCAAATACAATTGCCGATGAGCTGGCTGAAAAAGCAGCTTCGGTTTTATATCCATTGGACGTGGTGGTAGATGAGAACGGAAAATGGCAGCAGGTTTATAATCATCATGTTATACTTAGCCGCTGGGAAAAAGTAAAAGATGTTATCCTCGACGAGTTTGAAGGCGAATGGGTTGACAAATATCTGATGTTTACAGAAAGGACATTAGAAAATGAAATTGGGCTTAACAGCTCATTGTCTAAAGACTGGTTCTTAAACGCATACTTTTCGGGAGTATATGCTAATTATACAAACCAATTGAAATATGAGTCTGAAACACTCTTTAATTTGTTGCCCTCCACCACAGCATTGTCTTATAAAACGGAGCATAAAATTGAACAATATCTTGATGAAGACAACTTGATAGCCATAGAGATTAACGGCTTTCTTAACGATGAGAGATGTAAGGCGGACATTGAAGAGAATAACATTATGCCGTATTATTCATTGCTTGATCCGGCAGAAAAAAAAGCAGAAGGTAAATTCAGGTCTAAATATTTCCTGAACGGTTCTAACAAAACAATTGAAACCCTTTACGTAGACTGCTCTATAGATTTAGCAGTTCCTAAACGTGTAGAGATTGTTGTTTCGGTATTATAAAGTATTGTAAAAATGAGGTTATGAGCGAAAAACATGTCGTAGTACAAGGAGCCGATTGCAAATGCAAATTTAGTGTAGAGCCTAAAACCGATAAGCTATTGGTAAAGACCCATACTAAAGAATATGCTAATGATAAAGACGGTTCAAAAAAACTTATAGCTACAGATAAAGAGATTGGCCAGACACTGGAAAAGAACACATTTGGCAAATGTAAATTGCAGCCCACATCAGGCGGATACCTTCCATGCATGGCAGTAATTACAAAATGGAGCAATACATACCAGGAAGTAGTTATGTCTAATACCGGAAAAATTTTGCTGGAAGACAGCAAAGCTACTTGCCCCATAGGAGGACCTGACTGTATTTCTATAGATAAGCATGGACAAAAAGCGGAAGGCAGCAGCCAGAATTCTAAAAATGCTAATGAAGATGTTCAGGCACAGCTCAATCCGTTAGTAAATAATGACGAAATGATAAACAGGCAGCCGGTTAACCCAGATTTAACCGATGCAGTTTTATAATTTATATTTCTAAAACACTATGGCAGGAGGTATAAAAAAAATAAAATGGGACGGTAGGGATGCAGGCGCAGTAATTGCAAATATGTCTGTTCCTAACAAACTTATTACATTGCATCCAGGCAAATTTGCTTACTTTACTGTAGGTGAGTGGAATGCAGGCACAACAGAGGCAGAGAAAAAAAAGAACAGGACGTGGATGTGGCAGAATGGGCAGGCTACTACAATAATCCGTCAGAAGACGCTGCCTTCTTCCCAGGTTTATGGTGTAAAGGTATCCAGAAAACTTTCAGGACCATATACTTACTTTCTTGATGCCAGCATTACAGGAAAATCAAGCCCTACGCAAGATACAGGTATAAAATTCAGGGGTTTTTGCGCACCCAGGGTAATGGCCAGTAAATGGTGTCTTTCTAATGATGGTGAAGATGTAAGGAAAAGCTATCAGTTTTCTTTTGGCAATGTGGTTCACCTAAATCTTGATACTGAAGGTTTAAACGGGGGTAAGGTAACTATAGAAGTTTACAACCAGCAGTGGGGCGACGACAGGATTGTAGATACCTATCCTAATATTCCTGTGATAGATGGCGAAGTTAACTTACAGATAAAAAATACTTCTACCTGGAAGGCTAAATTGAGGTTTACTGATGCCGTGGAGGAATTTTATGTCAAGGTAAAGGTGAATGGAAAGTATATTCCAGATGACAGAAATGATACTGCGCACGCCCGCTACTTAAGGATAAAAAATAAAATTGTTGCCCAGCATCCTGAGCCTCCGGTTAACAATACGCCTTTAAAAACTGGACAACCCGCCCAAAAACCAGATCGTTATGAGCCTTGTAAATATGAAGCAGTAGTAATTACTGAGAAAGAAATTAAAGATGGCAAAGAGGTACCTGGAGAAACTACCGTATTTGAAAGCGGAAAAAAAATGGCCAAGGTGGAACATCCACCTGAAATTATAACAAAAACCATTTTCTTTGATTTTGACAGTTTTGCTATCAATGCCGATGGACATAAGAAATTAAGTAATGTACTTGGATTTCTTTTGGAGCACGAACATTCCGTAATAACCCTTGATGGGTATGCATGTGTAATTGGTAAGCAAAATTACAATATGGGCCTTTCGCAGAAACGAAGCGATGCCGTTAAGAAATTCTTTGCAGATGGTAAATTAGAAACATCAAGGATAATCTCTAAAGGTAAAGGAGAAATCAACGCAACTGATGATAAGAAAGCGGGAGACAATGTAAAACGTAAAGATGAGAAATCATATAAAGAAGCAAGAAGGGTAGATATTACATTTACTTTTTACGGCCATGATGCCCAGACTATAGTTTATGAAACTATTGCCCCGTCTTATAATAAAGATATTACGATTACAGTTAAAGGGCATGATACTAAAGCCTGTTTTAGGGAAAAGAACAAGCACAAAAAACTTATAGAAGTAAGCTCTGCAGAATTAAGTAAACCTTTGCAAAAAGCAGATACCCTGGTAATACCCGTCCAGGCAGCAATATCTATTGCAAATCCTGTACCGCTACAATATTTATGGCCGAGGTATAATATCATTAAAGGAGCGTCTGGCAAAAAGCTTGATGCAGCTAATATTTACAATGTAAATGTACATTCCTGCAGGTATTTTAGTAACGACAAGCATACAACCATTGCCATTAAGGCATATCCGGATATTCAATGGACACTTGAGTTTAAATGGAATCATAAGGAAGCATTTGCTTATAGTTATGGCAGCAAGCTTCATCCACATGACATAGAATCAGGTAAAAAGAAAGTTATAGGTTCTGCAATAGACAGGGGCTGGTCTGAAAAGCATGGTGAAATGTCGCAATCATTTGAGCTTGCTTTTTCGGGAGAATGGAACAGGAACCTGCAAAAATTTGGCAAGCTCCCTCAAAAGGCTGAATTTAGTGGCGAATTTGGTGAGCGTATTGCCAAAACCTTAAAGCTTTTCAATAAGATAAAGCAAATGACCGACAGGATTGCAAGCTCTCCTGTTACAAAAGGTAAAGCAACTTTTGAAATCAAAGCTCCCGTAATTGCTTTTGCCGCACAATGGAATCTTGACAGAGGTAAGGACAAATCTCTTGATCTGGCCATGATCGTAGAGATAGGCGTGTCATCTAAACCGCTTGTCGAGGCAGAGTTTAAGATTAACCTCTTTAAGATATTTGTTGAAACAGCCGGAAATGCTGTTTGTCCCGGGGCAGGAAAGGTTATAACCTGGGTTATGGATAAACTGGAGTCTAATGCAGGTATCCATTTTATGCTGATTTTTTCAGGGGCAATAAATGTTGATGGAAAGGTTACTGCCAATACTACGTACTGGAGAGAGACCACGGGCGAAGTAAAAGCTACCGGTAAAATAATGATAAAGGTAGAATTTAAAGCCTGGGCAAAAGCAGGATCGGCAAATATTGGGGTAGATGGAGTTATTAAGGCCGATGCAAGTACATCTGTAACAGCAGGTATAAAAGCCGGGGCCGATAAGGACGGAATTTTTGCCTCTCCGATAGGTGAATTTGGAGGTGTAAAGGCTACATTCGTAGCTGCCACAACAGTTAAATTTGGATTCTTTAACAGAACATTCTCGTTTGAAGATGAGGCTGTTATTGTAAAACCTGATAAGATAGATTTTAAAAAATATTACCTAGACTTAAGTATGTAAATATGAAAAACAAAATTTTAATTGCACTTAATTTATTATTGTTCATGAGCTGTACAACAAACTCATTAGATCTGTCAACTGTGGATTACAATCAGGATGCAGGCACTTATCTGGACGGGCTGTCATCATCTTCTAAAACAGAACAAAAAGGCCACTATGAAGCCGATTTAAAGGGAGAGGACGCCAGTTTTAAATTAGTGGATAAAGGAGAAAAACTTACCAACTATGTATTTATGGGCGAAAAAAATACCGCCCAGCTTAATTATGCCGGGCTGGCAATTAACGATGTAATGGGTACGGCATTGAGCGTTTATGATAACAAAATTGCATTTATGAGGATGCACGTAAAAAATGATCAGAGTATTGCCTTGTTTGAAACGCTTAAGAAAAAAATTGGTGAGCCAACCGATGTAGTTTACAATGAAGGAAATAATTTTGACGAAAATGACAAATCTCAAAAATTACTTTTTGATAAATTACCAAAGTATACTAAAAAAGTTAAGGATGATATGTTAGATGAATATTATGTTACTTACCCTGAAAATTTCGTGTGGGATAAAAATGATGTAATATACCAGCTTACGTTATCAGCTACAGGTAATTACGTTGATAATCAGCTTGTGGTTATCTCAAAAAAAGCATTTAAAGACAAAGTGATTATGGGTTATCACAATCCGGCACAAGATCCTATTCTAAGCAAATACATAAAATAGTAAAGTATGGCAAATTTTAAGGAACCCTATTATCTCGTTGATTTTGACGCTGCTCTTTGTAATTTTGAAATTTACATCAACGATATGCCTGCGTTTAAACATCACAGGGGTGGTTCTATAGCTTCGCATTATCCGATTAACCATTTTATATTGCAGGCAGGATTACAAAACATAAAGATTACTATTTTACCTATTAAAGGCGAAAGCGAATTAAGGCCTGATGGACATTTAAAAATTAAAGTTTTTTGTTACGATTCATCTACTACTAATTATGAAGATACAGTAGAAGCCTTTAAATATGACACGCCTGATTTAGAAAAGACACCATTACCTGTTATAAATGTATCTTCTGGATTTAGCGCAGAAGTATCTTATGATATTAAGGGTTGGAAAAACGCCATTAGCTTTAAGGATGTCGATGAACACGATTATGCATCTGAAGTAATTAGCTACTATAAAGAACTTTATAACGCATTTAAGGAAGAAAATATTGGTAAGATACACAATGTTATGCAAAACCGTTTTGAAGAAACTGATATTTCTATGTATCTTGGCGATGCTGATAACAAAAGGGAACTTGAAAATTTATTTAATAGACTCAATTCAGAAAAATATGAGTTAGAACCTTTCCCAGATTCAGCAAGATTAGAAAAATTTGGAGATTCAAAAGTGCTTAACTATATAAGGGCTGATGGAAACCCTGTCATATATTACAAAAATATAAGCGGCGAAGAATTTGGTTATCCAATTTTTTTACAAAAACAGCAAACTAAAGATTCTTTTGAAATAATAAGATAATGATTCCATTTTTAAAGATAACTACTACAGGATATATAGCAGCAATTGTATTAATTGCTGCTATTTTTTTGTGTTATATGATTTCAAAAAGGCTTAAAGATGGCGGATGCGTATCGATAGGTTTTACTTTCCTGCTTACAATTAGCGTAATTTCAATTTTTGCAGGATCGGTGGTGGGAACAATAACTACTTCACATACCTATTTTTACGGCGATGTTTACGAAGCAAAAATTATCTCCTACAGGTCTTATAGAGAAAAATACAGAGATAGTGACGATAAATACAGGTATCATAATATGAATGTTCCGATGTATCAATTTACTGACAATAAAGGAACACTACTAAAAATAGAATCTGACGAGCATAGTAGTGATGTTCCGGTTTTGGGGCAAACAGAGACCATTTCTTATAATGCGTCTACGGGATCGGTAGTCCCTAAGACATTTTCGACTTTTGGACTTATACTGCTTGGATTTTTATTTAGCCTCGTATTTGGATTTTTGCTTACAGCCCTGATATTTTATGCTTTTGGAAGTAGAATGGACACTTTCAAGGAGATTTTTGCCAAATCTTTATTAACGGCGCTTCCATTATGCAGCGCGCTATTTGCTGCAGGATTGGTTTATGGCCTTTATGGTTACTATACAGGGACTGTGATAATGCCGCTATGGGCATTAGCCTTCGTGTACCTTTGTATTGCCGGACTTCTCTTATTCCTTTTTACAGCATATATAAAAAAAGGCCGAACTCGTAGTTAGTTGTGCTATCAATTGCCGGCAAAATGTTTCTTTTTTATACCGAGCTTAACCATTTTAGACTGAAGCGTAGTAGGAGGCAGGCCGAGTAATGTAGCTGCGCCGTTTGGCCCGGATATTCTGCCGTTACATTTAGAAAGTATCCATACAATATACTCTCTTTCGAAATCTGCTAATGGTTTTATAGAAAACTCAGCGGTTGCCTTATTAGTCTCCGGTGAAATCGTAGTGAGTGAAACTTCTTTTATCGTTGGCCCTGTTGTTAGTAAAACAGCTCTTTCCATAGTATGTTGGAGTTCACGTATGTTACCCGGCCAGGAATACAGCTTCATTACAGCTAACGCTTTCGCTGCTAATACCTTGGGCGATTTTATTGAATATTTATTGATAAAGATTCTGCTTAATTCATCTATATCTTCTAAATGTTCTCTTAATGCGGGTATATGTATGGGAAAAATGTTCAGCCTGTAAAATAGGTCTGCCCTAAAGTTACCTAAAGCCACTTCTTTTTGTAAATCCCTGTTTGTAGCAGCAATGATACGTACGTTGACACGTATCGTAGTACTTCCGCCAATGCGTTCTATTTCCTGTTCCTGTAATACCCTGAGTAGTTTAACCTGTAGCTCAAGGGGTAATTCGCCAATTTCATCGAGAAATAAAGTGCTGTTATTAGCACGCTCAAATTTTCCTGTCTTTAGTTGTACAGCACCCGTAAAGCTTCCTTTTTCGTGGCCAAATAGTTCGCTTTCTATTAAATTTTTAGGAATTGCAGCACAGTTAACTTTTACCATTTCCCTTTTACAGCGTTCAGAGTTTTCATGAATGGCCCGCGCCGCCATTTCTTTACCCGTGCCGCTTTCGCCCAACAATAATACTCCCGTGTCAGATTTTGCGACGGTTAGTACTTTATCCCTAAGCAATTGCATAACTTCACTCGTACCTACGATTGCTTCTAAAGCTGACTTACCGCTTTCGTCAGAAATAACTTCTTCAGTAATTTTTAACTGGTTTGATGTATGTAAATACAGTTTTTGCCTGAGATGTATGTTATCTAATGTAATCGCCATTTGGTGCGACAGGCTGTTAAGTAAGCGCAAATCATTTCGGTTAAGTGTTCCCTGCTTTTTCAAGCCAATAAAAACGACAGCAGGTATATTGTTATGGCAGTAGAGAGGGTAAGAAATAACTTCCCTAATGCCGGATTTAAACAAATCACTCAAAAAACCGGGCGTATTTCCACTTTTTGAATTTACGTCTGCTGAAGTTACAGTTATAGGGTCGGCAGAATTCAGCGCCGTGGAAAAAAAGTCATCTTTTGTTGCAAAGCGTTCTGTTCTTAAAGCCTCGCAGCGCGCTTTGTCATTGTGGTAAAAAACGCTATATTCTTTCTCAGCTTCATCGCTTATACATATAATAAAATTATCTGCCGGTATATGTGTTTTTAGGCTATTAATAAAATCATCAAATTCTAACAAGTTTGTAACCGGCGCGAGAAGCCTGTTCAGAGAAAGAAGTAGTGTTTGTTCTACTTCCCTTTCCTGAATTCGTCTTATTATGTCGTCCTTATCTGAATTTAGTGCCATAAGCCTATATAACCTTTATTATTCTTCTCCCTGGGTTTTCAACCAAATGTCGGAGTATAACTCAGGGTGTTTTTTAAATTGAGCATGTACATAAGGGCATAGCGGCTTTAGTTTGAGGTTGTGCTCCCTTGTGTATTTTACTATTTCTTCTAATAATAATTTTGCGAATCCTTTACCTGCTGCCGCCTCGTCAACTTCGGTGTGATAAACAGTAAAGACTTCATCGGTAATGCTTATCACCATCATTCCCATTTTGATGTTGTCTTCGTAAAGGCTAAAAGATCCATGTCTTTTTTCGTCTAATTCCGGTTTAATTTCTATCATTTTAAAGTTTATTATGTGTGTTCCTGCCTTATTCCCAGTTTTTTCATTTTGTTATACAGTGACGTTGCTGGTATCTTAAGTATCTCTGCTGCACCTCCAGGCCCAAATACCTTCCCTCCACACGATTCTAATGCACGAAGGATATAGTCTCTCTCCATTTCTTCAAGTGATTTTAAGCCCACGGGAGTCACCATCATTTGTGGAGCATTTATCGTAACCGGAAGTTCTATTATATTTATTTCGTTTCCATTAGCCATAAGTACACTTCTTTCTATGAGATGTTCAAGTTCACGTATGTTTCCGGGCCACATATACTCAGTAAGCTGTTTTAAAGCGCTATCGCTAAATGCTGAGACTTGTTTTTTTGTCTTTATACTATACTTTCTAAGAAAATATTCTGCCAGAAGCACTATATCATCCTTACGATCCCTTAAGGGCGGAAGTTCTACAGGAAATACATTTAACCGGTAATAAAGATCAAGCCTGAAACGGCCTTCGGCAACTTCCTGTTCGAGGTTTCGGTTTGTTGCAGCAACAATACGTACATCGACTTTTATGGTTCTGTCTCCGCCAACCCTTTCAATCTCTTTCTCCTGAAGTACGCGCAATAACTTTACCTGGGCATCAAGAGGGAGTTCTCCAATCTCGTCAAGAAACAGGGTGCCACCATTTGCCTGTTCAAATTTACCTATTCGTTTGGCATTTGCGCCTGTAAATGCTCCTTTTTCATGTCCAAAAAGTTCAGATTCAATCAAATAGATTGGTAACGCCGCACAATTTACCACTACTATAGATTTGCTTTTTCTGGAAGACAGATTGTGCACGGCATGTGCTATTTTTTCTTTTCCCGTACCACTTTCTCCTAATATAAGAACAGACGTATCTGTAGGCGCAACAATATTTATTTTTTTAAGAATACCTTTGAGAGCATCGTTATGTCCTACAATCCCGTCTACATTGAGGTCTTTTTTCTCCTTAGTAGCCGTGTCAGGCATATTATTTTTAAGGTTGTAGCGATACTTTGCAATATCCAGCATTACAATAAGGTCTTTCTCACGGAATGGCTTAACCATAAAACCATAAGGCTGGGTTTGTTTTACAGCCTCAAGTGTGGTTTGATTAGTATTGGCAGAGATAAAAAGAAAAGGAATTTGTTGTTTGTCAAGTTCCCAGGCAAGGTCAATACCCGTTTCGCTGCCCTTTAATATAATATCAAGTAAAACCCAGTCAGGCATTTTGTTTTTTATCAAATCTCTCGCCTGAGGTACAGAAGACGCAATACCTACAACTTCATACCCCGCCTTTTTAAGAATTATCTTCAGGTCATTAGCAACAATGAATTCATCTTCAACAATTAATATTTTTTCTTTCATATTCATTACTACAGCCTTTAAATTACACTTTCTTTTTTAATAAATTCAATTGTTACCGTAATACCATTTTTAGAAGTAATTTTAAACGTTCCATCTAGTTGTTCGGTAAGTCCTTTCATGAGATTCATTCCCAAGGTGTTGTTTTCCCCGTAATTAATTCCGGTAGAGAAACCTATTCCATTATCGGCAATGCTTAGTTTATATTCATTTTTAGAAATTTCTTTAAACGAAATACTTATCAATCCCCCTTTTTCAGGAAATGCATATTTTATAGCATTAGTTATGGCTTCATTTAATATTAGTCCTAAAGGTACAGCCTGTTCCACATCCAGCTGAACGGATTTGATATTAAGTTCAAATTTAATTTTATTATTAATAGTAAAACTATCTTTTAAATAATTTACCAGCTCTTTTATATACCAGGAAATATCAATGCTTAATGAATTTTTTGTTTGATATAGTTTTTTGTGAATAAGGAATATTGCATATATTCGGTGCTGAATGCTTTGTACAACATTGATTACTTCATCGTCTTTAAGATATTCTGATTGTGTATTTAAAAGGGAAATTACAATTTGAAGATTATTTTTTATCCGATGTTGGAGTTCTTTTAAGAGCCTTTGATTTTTTGTGGCTAGCTGCAGTAGCTCTATGCTTCTTTTCCTGCGTGATAAAAATTTGTTTGCTAGTAGTCCTAAACACAGAATGTATACTATATAATTGAGATATCTGCTAAAATTTATATGGACAAGCCACATAAAAACGCTGTCAGTAAAAGGCATCTTATTATTTCAGGTGAGCACGAAGCATCCAGGCCATTTTTTCGTGTGTTTCCATAAGTCCTGTGATGTAATCACTTGTACCTGAGTCCTTAAGTATTGCGGCAAAATTGTTTATATTTTCACGTAGATGCAAGAGTATAGATTCATGATCTGTCAGTAATTCTTTTATAAACCCCACGCTGTCATTTTTTTGGCGGCTCTCTTCTGTAAGATGGGTAAGCTGCAAATAATCTTTCAATTTTGCCGGAGGATAGTGTCCTAAAGTTCTTATCCTTTCAGCCACATTATCAATAATTTGATCTAATTCTTTGTACTGCGTCTCAAAAAATAAGTGTTTATTATAGAAATCCAGTCCTTCAACATTCCAATGTGCGTTTCTTGTTTTAGTATATAATACAAATTCGTCAGCAAGGATTTTGCTTAATATTGTGGCAACTTCTTCAAGCTGACTTTTTTTAATTCCGATAAATGCGTCCATAATTTTTCCAGTTTGGTAATCTTATTTGCGATTATTTAGCCAAACATATAAGTTGTTGGTAATAAGTGTATATGTGTACTCACTTATATTTTAAAATTTACGATATTTCGTTAAATTTAAAATACAGTTGTAAATTATTTTACCAAATGTGATTTGGATTTGTTACCAAATGAATAGAATTAGGCTGTTCCTTCAAAAAGTCTCTTTCTTTTTTCGATATAGGTTGCAGCCAACATCTTTAATTAAGTCGAATCTTATATAAATAGTAGTAAATTAATTAACGATATTTTTTGGACTGTCTCATGAAAAACATTTTAATTTTTCCCATATTCAAAGGCATTTATCAAAATAATGGTGCTTTTGGTAATGTTAAAATTTTACATTTTAATTATTTTGTATCTAAAAAATAAATATTTTATTAATTTTTATTTAATAATATTATTGAATTATGTATTTTTTTGTAGATTGTCAATTCAAATTACTAACCATGAATATTTTAATTGTCGATGATCATCCATTAACTGCGTCTATATATTCAAGTATCATTTTACAAGATGAATCGTCTTTACAAAATTCGCACACTTCTATAGCGCATAACTGTCAGGATGGTTACAATGCAGTTTTAGAATTTGAAAATTCTAATAGCAAAATTGACTTTGCCATTATAGATGTTAATTTACCTCCGTTTGAAAAAGAAAAAATTATGTCCGGCGGCGATTTAGCGTCTTTCATAACTAAACGATTTGCTAAATGCAAGATTTGTATTATAACTTCTCATACTGAAGTTTTGATAATATATGATTTGTTACGTAAAATAAATCCTCTTGGATTAGTATCCAAGAATGATATCACTACTGGTAATTTATGTACAATAATACACCACATTCTTGGCGGAAACGCATACAGGAGTCCACAGATAAAGGCATGCATTGACGAAGTCTGGAATAAGGACTTTATGTTTGATGATTATAACAGAAAAATACTTTTACATCTTGCCAAAGGCTACAGGATAAAAGATCTCGAAGAGATTGTTTTGCTGTCGGGCAGCGCCATTCAAAAGAGGGTCGTAAAATTGAAGAAGGTCTTTGATGCACACGATGAAAGAGAATTACTTAAAAAAGTTTTTGAACAAGGATTCTTGTAATAGTATTAATTATCTAATTAATATTCAATACGGGTTTGCTTGTTTTTTTCTTAGTACTTAATTTGCATCTATTTGAATAATAGTCTTTAATTGTCTAAAATTTGTGTCTATTAACTAAATTTTAACATAATTTGCGTTTTGATATTCTATTATGTTAATGTTAAATATCTATTAAAATAACAAAGGTTTTTAATTATAATTTTAACGGAAGCAGAGAGTAATAGCATTATTATTTTATTGTATTCAACCAATTTTTAATTACAAACTTTTTTATTTATGAAAACAATTACTTCCAATTTGGTCACGCGGGTTCTCGTGGCATGTTTCTGGATTTTGGTTTTTCAGGGTACTGCCCATGCTCAAACAGGCAGTTATCTAAGCTGGAATAACCAAGTAGGGTGTATCTCCTATGACTCGCAGGGAGACCCTAAGGATCCCCGAAAAGAGTATGTCCTTTTGCAGGATATAGAGAACGCTCCCTGCATAAGGGTTTGCGAAAACAGCATCGTTAATTATGTAATGAATGGTGCAACAATAACAAATGTTCAATGGAGTACTGCAGGGGGAACACTTGTCTCAACAGGTGGTGCGGGAAACAAAAATGCTACTGTAAACTGGGGCGCTCCCGGTAATGCGGCATTAAATCTTACTATTAACTACAGTAATGGCACGCAATCTACCATTACAGTTTGTATTGAGATCATTAATGGGCCAAAGGCTGAGTTTGCTATTTTGGGAAATAATGAACCTGTATTTTGTCTTGATACACCAATTAATTTTGACAACCTGTCAGTCAATAATGGTGGGACAGAGATCGTTCAGTATTTTTGGGATTTTGGAGACGGAGAATTTTCATACACTTATGAACCAACCCATAGTTATGATCAGCCAGGTACATATACCATAAAACTTAGAGTAACAAATAAATGTAATTGTTCTAGTTATTATGATTTAAAAGTAGAGATTGTTGACAAACCTACTGTGGTTATAGAATGCCCATCTGTAGTATGTGAAAAGGGTGAAAAAGAAACTTATACAGTTAATGACTGCGGTGGTCACTGGGAAGTAGTTGGAGGTCATGTTGTAGACCAGACACCTACATCAGTAACAGTTGTCTGGGACAACGTTGATGATAGTGGTTTTGGTACAGTTAGCTACATGTCAGGGTGTACTTGTCCTTTTTGGACTACAGTAAAAATACCTGTAGTTAAGCAGGTAGGAAAAATTGAAGGTAATAGTATATTATGTTTAAATGAGCAGGGATTATATACTTTACCACAATGGCCAACTACAGATTTTGTATGGACCTTATCACCCAATACTACCGGAACACATTTAGTGTATGTAGATCAACGCAATCAGATTGTGGTAGATGCACTTTCACCTGGAAGTTATGATCTTGTGTGTAAGTATACAAACACTTTATTAGGGTGTTCTGGTGAGGCAAGAATTAAAATAACCGTTGCAGGTGAAACATTAATTGTTCCGATCGGAACAGAACCTACATGTAGTGGAACTGTGGGTACATATACTACTGCCGGTGGCGGATCAGTACAATGGCAGCTTAAAAAAGGCAATGCTATAGTAGCTTCCACTACAGGTGTTAATTTTTCATATCCCTTCCCTACAGGTGGTGTGTATACATTAACTGCAGCTGCAGGAGGATGTATAAGCCAGCCAAGGGTAATTAATATAACACAAACACCGGCAGTACCAGTAGGTCCGATCGTTGGCGAAACTAAATATTGTCCAACTGTACCATATGAGTATTCGTTAAATAATACTGTACCAAATACTGTTTTAGAATGGTCTGTAGCAGGCGGTACAATTCAGGGCGATAATACAGGTAATAATGTTACAATCGTATTTGGTACTTCGGCTACTGCAACGATTACAGTAGTGAGACGTTCTCTAGACGGTTCAGGTTGTACATCGGCTCCATTAAATGTTACAGTTAGTAAAATAGTTATAACTGCTGCTATCACTTCAATACCGGCTACTTCCGTATTCTGTCCAAGTAGCCAGGCAACATTTAGTGCAAATCTTAACGGTGTAACGCCAGATATGGTGGAGTGGAGTGTTTCCCCTTCAACATTAGGAGGTGTTGTATCTGGTGTTAATTCAACTACTGCAGTTGTAGCCTGGAATGAAATATCTGGTACTAATACCGGTACACTTATCTTAAAAGTTAAGAAATGTGGTGTTGACACCTATTTTAACACTCCAATAACAATTATGCCAAGGCCAACAACTGTATTTAATGCGCCTCAACAAATATGTTATGGAAGCCCATTAGTTCTTGATTTTACTGCATCAGGTGCAACTACAGGCACTATCAATTGGGATTTTGGAAATGGAAATACGGCTTCATCAATCTACAACCCTCTGGTAACAAGTTATACAGTAGCTAACCCATATAATAATACAACATCTAGTAATATAAGCTACACCATAAAGGCATCACTTTCAGTACCTAATGGTTGTAATTATGTAGTAGATGCGTATGACACAATTATTGTTTTTCCAAGAACTACAATATCAGTTACTCCAGGGTATAACTATGTTATTTGCCCTACAGGAACATACTCAACAACATTAAGTGCAAATGCAATTTCAGGTTTAGGAGTAACAGTTTCTTATCAGTGGATTAAAGTGGGTACCGGTGCAATCGGTAGTGGAAATACATATACCATTTCTAATGCTACTCAGGGAACTACACCGCAGGGAACTTATTTTGTAAGAGTTACTGATAGTAATGGATGTGTTACAGACTCACAGAACATAACTGTAATTGCAGATTGCAATCCTCTTCCTCCATGTACTATAACTCCGGCGCCTAATCTGGATGTTACAGCTGTATGGTCTGCTTGTAATACAGTTACAGCGACCGCAACATATAACGGTACTCCGGCATCAATTGTATGGCAGGGCAGCCCATTTTTAACGTATCTTAGTGGAAATAATTCAGCTACCGGGCAGTTCTCTGTAACGGTTCCGGGCGCACACCTTGTCACTGTAAAAGTTACATATAATACTCCGTCTGGTCCATGTACTGTGCAAAAAACAGTAGAGATAAAAACGCATTACAAACCAGACTTTAATACAACTGTAACTTGTAATGGTACTAACAATGGTTACAATGTAACATTACTAAATAATTCTACAGTGTTTGAGGCCAGTACAGCAACATATACATTTAGTGGAACTGGTATGTCGCCACAAACGGATCAAGTAATTAATCTAACAAATCTTGCTCCGGGTACATATACATACACGTTAACTGTAAGTATGCCTGGTAAACCAAGCTGTAGTATAACAAAGACAGTAATATTAAACCCACTGCCGGTTGTAAACTTTACTGTTAGCCCAAGCAGCTATTGTGCTGAAAATGCGATTAGTCTGACTATTCCGTCTTATAACTCTGTTAATACTTATCAATGGTTCTTTAACGGTACATCTTATATTGCAAGTGGACCAACTACCCTTATAAATATTAATGCTGGCGGAACATTCCCTATTACCTTAAAAGCAACTAATGCTCAGGGATGCTCATTTACAAGTAATCCTGTAGCGGTTAACATTAGCAAACCAGTATTTAATGGTAATATGCAAATCACTCCTGGACCAAGTGTATGCGAAGGAAGCAGCCCTGCACCGGTTTTGTCTTTTGCGGGAACAGGAACATTGCCTTCTACATATGCATGGATGAGAGGTAATATTCAGGTGGGTACTGCATCAACATATTCACCTACTGTCTCTGGAAACTATTGGTTAAAATTATTTAGTGCTCAGGGATGTCAATATGTTTCTCCACAATCCATTAATGTTGTTATTAAACAACGTCCTTATGCAGGCATTGTAGGTAGTACAACGGTATGTGCCGGTGATACTGCAACGATACAAGGAGTCGTAACAAATAACACTGTTGAGCACCGTTGGTTACTTGGCGGCAACCCTATGGCAGCTCCTTTTGGTACTTGGAGTACAGGAAATAATTCACTGGTGGTAACTGTACCTTCAGCAGCCGGTACTTATAACTATACTTTTGAAGTTCGCCCAGCCGGAGATGTAAGTTGTGGTTCTACAGCTTCAATATCAGTAACTGTAAATCCTCCGGTAACACCTCCGGTTATATCTATTGTTTCCACTCAGTGTGAACCATATGAGGTTGTAGTAACGGCTTCTGGTCCGGCCACTGGTACATACAATTGGTCTAACGGAATGACAGGCCAAACAATTTCAGTACAAAACGGAGGTGCTTTAAATGTTACCTACACTGCAGTAACAGGTTGTAAAGCAGTAGGTAATGCTACAATTCCTCAGGCACCAGAACGATTATTATGGATTTTCCCAACAGGTTGTTATGATGTATGTCTTACAAATCCAGTACCATATATTTTAGGCCCATTTGGAATATTTAGCCACTACGAATGGATTGTTAATGGAAACATAACTTCATCAGGTAATAATACTGTAGTTCCAAATCAAGTTGTTAATCAATCAGGTACATATCAGCTTGCTGTAATTAATAATGGTTGTCTTTCTGAAAGTGGTATAATGAATGTTGCTCCTAATCTTGAAAAATGTGATATCAGGCCATGTGATATTAAAGTAGGAATAAAAAAAGTGGGCATAAAAGAACCTCTTTATGTACTTGACGGTCAAATTGACAATCCTACAGGATCTCCTATTACAGTAACTATTACAAGCTTTAATAACTATGGTACATACAGTCCAAATACTGTAACTATACCTGCGGGTGGATCATATATATTCAGTCCATTATATTTTACACCTAATGCTAACTTTACAGGTGGTGAAGATTATATGGTTGTTCAGGTACAAGGTAGAAATTGTATGAGTTTGGTACGTGTTACCTTCCCTAAGCAAAAATCACTTTCTACTAGTGCTTCACCGGCAGTATTATCTGTAGCTCCAAACCCTGCAGAGGAGACAACGGTAGTACATTATAACTTAGGTGACGAATTCAAACAGGCAGAAAGCTTAATTGTATTTGACCTATTAGGTAATGAGCAAATTATCCACAAACTGGATAAATCATCAGGAGATGTTGAACTTCTTCTTTCTGGTCTTGCTTCTGGTACGTACATTGTAAGTATACAGGCAGATGGCCAAAGAGCGATTCAGCAGACACTGGTTAAAAAATAACATTATTTTTTAAAAATTCAACGCCATGGTGATAGCTATGGCGTTGTTTTTCTTATATTTAGCTATCAATTAAACAAAATATACATGAATAAAAAATTACTAATAATTTCTGCATTCGTTTCTTTGGGGGCATTTGCTCAAGACTACGAGTGGCAATGGGCTAAGCGTGGCGGCGGTATTAAGCTTTCGCCTAATGAAACTGCTACTGCTTATAATTTTGATAGTGAGCAGATACTTGATATTGCTGTAGATAGTGATAATAATTATTACTATCTGGCATTTATGACAGAACAAGATACTCAATATGAAGATCTTCCAATTACTGTCTATAATTCTCAGCCACAGGTAACAGGATCTACTGATATTGTGTTGTTATCTACAGATTGCGAAGGTACTTTTCGATGGTCACAGACAATAGGGGGCGGGGGTACAGACTATGCATACAAAATAATACTGGACAACAATGGAGGGCTGTATATAGGTGCAAATGTAATGAACCTTTCTAATTTTGGTTCAGAATATTTACCGCCGCATTTTAGTCCTATCGACGCTATGCCGGTTCTTGATAGCGATACAAGTCAGCCTCAGCCAGGTTATAAAACAATTGCAATAGTAAAATATAAAACAAATGATGGGTCTCTTGATTGGCGTGTTATGCCACAGGGAGAAGTTAGCCTTGCGCTTAGGTATGGAAGTATTAATCAGCTAGCACTGGAATCTGATGGTACAGTACATGCTCTTGTGGGATTTATGGCGGGTACGCACCTTAACGGTAATATAGTAGTACCGGAAAGTTTTACAAATATTTATAAATATTATATAATAAAATTAACCTCTGATGGAGATTATGAAGGTAATATTCCATTGGCTTTAGAAGGAGTGCTTTTAGAGAATAATACAGAATTTAGATATGATGAAAATTTAGATCGTTATTATATTTCAGGCTTTAGAACTAACGGAGACATTTTTGCATTATCGCCACTTTCATTAAATGGAACAGAACTAGAGGAGCAGGCTTATGCCATTGCTTTTAACAATGTAGGTACGAGTATTTGGTCTAAGGAATTAAGTGTGGATGAAGAGTTAAAAGATAATAGGATTTACGATCTTAAAATTGACGATAACTCCAATTTATATCTGGCAGGAAAATATTTTATAACTTCTGCAGATACGGCTGTAAACTTTGGAGAATATGAGTTTCCTACAAATATAATGGGTAACGTTCCTTTTGTTTTAAAAATTAATGCATCTGGTATAGTACAATGGATAACAATTCCTTCCGGATACACAACACCAGAAGGTTTTTTTACAGGAGCACATTACTATTACAGTTTGGCTTTAAATGGCAATGAGATAGGAGTGGCAACTCAGGTTGATAACGAGATGTGGGGTACAGTATCTATTAATCGTCCTGCTAATCACAGATCAGATCCTGGATTATTGAGGCTTAATAGAAATACTGGTGCAGCAATAGCATTACACGATATAATGGCAATTGAAGGGTATGATGATTCATTTACAGCTATCGCAGCAGATAACGATGGTAATTATATAGCAGGAGGATATTTCTATTATAACTTATTTACGGCTCAGGACGACAATGTATCTACAGTAAATAAAGTTATGGGGCAGGCAGATGGAACGGATTTTTTTATCGTTAAATTAGCCTCAGGCCCATGTGGTGAAACATCGGGAACTAAAGATTTTAATCATTCTGTTTTGGAGTTATATCCTAATCCTACTTCAGATATTGTAAATATAGTTACGGATGAGTCGCTGCGCAGCTATGAAGTTGTAAGTATGTTAGGGCAGGTTCTTTTAAAAGGAGACTTTGAGAACCTTCAAAAAATTGTTTCTATACAAAGCCTTAGTGCAGGGACCTATATGTTAAATCTGAAAACAGCTGATAATAAAATCATAACTCAAAAAATAATCAGGCAGTAATTTACTCGTGTTTATTACTATATAAGGGGAAGACAATTTAAATTGTCTTCCCCTTATATATTGCATTATGACAAAATAATACTATTAAAATTCTTTAAAAACAGCTAGTTTTACGGGTTACAAACAAACCAATTACTCAAACTGTTTCACATGACCACTTCTTTAAAGATTAAATTGCTAAGCCTTATTTTTTTTGTAAGTTTTAGTGCAATAGCACAGAACCCTGTACGCGAAAAGACAGTAATAGATAATGATTGGCATTTTGCATTTGGACATCAGTATGATACTTCAAAAGATTTTAACCATGGTACAGCGTATTTTTCATATCTATCTAAAACCGGTAACGGCGACGGTCCTGCAGACCCTTCGTTTGATGACCGTGCCTGGCGTTTATTAGATTTGCCGCATGACTGGGCAGTTGAACAGCCTTTTAGTGAGATGGGAAGCTTTAGTCATGGTTTTAAGGCAGCTGGTAAAAATTTCCCGGAAAAAAATATTGGCTGGTATCGAAAAAAAATTGCTATACTTAAAAGCGACCTCGGTAAAATTATCACTGTAAAGTTTGATGGTGTTTTTCGCAATTCTAAAGTATGGTTTAACGGACATTTTTTAGGAACTAATGAAAGCGGCTATGACGGTTTTGAATATGACGTTACTGCCTATATTAATTATGATGCCGAAAATACTATTGTTGTAAGAGTAGATGCCTCTATGGAAGAAGGATGGTTTTATGAAGGGGCGGGTATGTACAGGCATGTGTATCTGCAAAAAACAAATCCTCTTCACGTAATTACTAACGGAACTTACACAACAAGCGAAGTTAAAGATAATTTTGCGGCTATTAATGCACAAGTTACAATAGAGAATAAAGGCAGCCTGAGAGGTAAGGTTGAACTTTTACAGAGTATATACGATTCTGCAAGTAAGCTCATAACTTCATCTTCTGAGAAAGTTACGGTTCCTGATTTTTATAAAACAGCTGTATTTAAATCACTTTTAAAAGTTGATAGTCCTCTGCTTTGGGATGTTGATAATCCAAATTTATACCGTCTTGTTACCGAAATTAAAAATGATGGAAAGGTAATTGACAGATATGAAACGGAGTTTGGTATCCGTACAATCCGTTTTGATGCTGAAGAAGGCTTCTTTTTAAACGGTAAACATATTAAGCTTAAAGGTACAAATAACCATCAGGATCACGTAGGGCTGGGAGTCGCCCTTCCAGATGAATTGCAGTATTTCAGAATTAAAAAGCTTAAAGATATGGGATCTAACGCTTATCGATGCTCTCATCACCCCCCGACGCCTGAACTACTGGAAGCCTGCGACAGGCTAGGTATGTTGGTTATAGATGAAACGAGGCTTATGGGTATAAACGATATCCATCTAGGAGCAGTAAAAAGAATGATTGAACGTGACAGAAATCACCCAAGTATAATTTGCTGGTCGGTTGGTAACGAAGAGTGGAAAATTGAAGGCAATATTACTGGAGAGCGTATAACGGATATAATGCAGGGCTATTCTAAAAGCATAGATCCTTCGCGCCCTGTAACGGTAGGTATAAGTAGCGGTTTTAAAAGCGGTATATCATCTGTTGTTGAGGTAATGGGGTATAACTATCTGGGTAATGGAGATATAGATGCTCACAGAAATCAGTTTAAGCAGCAGCCGGGTATGGGTACTGAGGAAGGTTCTACATTTGCAACACGCGGCATTTATTTTAATGACGATGCTAAACATTATCAAAGCGCCTACGACCGTAAGCCCCGATCTACATTTTACAGTATAGAAGAAGGATGGAAATTTTATGCTTCTCGCCCGTATCTGGCCGGAATGTTTATATGGACCGGTTTTGACTATCGTGGGGAACCTACACCTTATGGATGGCCATCGGTCACTTCATATTTCGGAATGATGGATGTATGCGGCTTCCCTAAAGACAATGTGTATTATTTAAGGTCATGGTGGACAGATGCACCTGTTGTACACGTATTGCCACATTGGAACTGGGAGGGAATGGAAAGTAAAGAAATTGACGTTTGGGTATATTCTAACTGTGATGAGGTTGAACTTTTTCTAAACAACAAGAGCCTTGGTAAAAATAAAATGGAAAAGCTTGGGCACCTGGAGTGGAAAGTTGTTTATCAGCCTGGAGTGGTAGAAGCAGTAGGGTATAAAGATGGTAAAAAAGTCCTTACTGATGTACAAAAAACTACAGAGAAACCTGAAAAAATAAAACTTACAGCAGACGCGCAGACTAAACCTGACGCAGTAGTAGTAACTGTGGAACTGACTGATAAAAATGCAATGCATATACCTACGGCAAATGACGAAATTACTTTTGCCATTACTGGAGGTAAAATACTTGGAATTGGAAATGGAGACCCTACGTCTCTGGAAAATGATAAATTTTTAGACGATATCGCATTAGTTCAAATAACGGATTTTAAAGAACAGGCGCTTGTCTCGACAGAACTGCCACAGCAGCTTGGCAACTATTCGAAGAACAATTGGAAAGAAGCTTTTAAAGACAGGGATTATAAAAACCTTGCGCCGGCATATGTTTATAACGGTAAATTTAATCTTAAGGATAACCCCAGGAACACGGTTGTAACCTTCTTTTACCAAAAGCTAGGTACAGATGCTGTTGTTTTTGTAAACGGTAAAAAAGTTACTGCTTCTTCAGATGATGCTCAGAAGTTTGTTTTAGACAGCAGCATTTTAAAACAAGGCGAAAACGAGATCCATATAATAGCACCGCCAATACATAAAGTAAAGGACTGGGACGTTATTAATGGCAATCCGGGAGTTTTGCAGGTAATTACACCGGCAGGTGCATGGAAAAGAAAATTATTTAACGGATATGCCCAGGTTATAATTAAACCCCATGGAAGCGACAAAAATATTACTTTGTCGGCTTCTGCAAAAGGATTAAAAACAGGAGAAGTAGTTATTAAAAATAAGAATTAAAGCAAAGATTAAGTAAAATAGTTGGAGATTTTAAATTCGTTAATTATATTTAAAAATCATAAATATTTAGATTGATGCTTCATGACTTTCCTTTTTACTTAACTATTATTGTAGTAATACTTTTAATCATAATGCTGGCAAAGAAGATAAGGGTCGCTTACCCTATTTTACTTGTGCTGGCAGGATTAGGAATTAGTTTTATTCCGGCTATACCTACGCTTCATATAGAGGCAGAGCTTATATTCATAATATTTCTTCCTCCTTTGCTTTACGACGCAGCGTGGGCCATTTCATGGAAAGAGTTATGGAAGTGGCGCCGGATAATTACTAGCTTTGCCTTTTTAGTTGTCTTTTTTTCAGCGATGTCTGTAGCAGTAGTTGCTAATTATTTTATACCCGGCTTTTCTCTGGCTCTAGGTTTTTTACTCGGCGGTATAGTATCGCCTCCGGATGCGGTAAGTACTGGTGCGATAATGAAGTTTGTGACCGTTCCCAAACGATTTTCATCTATCCTTGAAGGCGAAAGTTTACTGAATGATGCTTCTTCCCTTATTATTTTCAGGTTTGCATTTATTGCTGTAGCCACCGGTCAGTTTATATGGCATGAGGCTGCATTAAGTTTTGTATGGATGATAGTAGGAGGTGTAGCCAGCGGACTTATTGTGGGTTATATGTTTATGAAGATTCATAAATACCTGCCTACCGACGCAAATGCAGATATTATTCTTACCATTGTTACACCTTATGTAATGTACATTGCAGCAGAAGAAATTCACAGTTCCGGAGTTCTGGCAGTAGTAAGTGGCGGATTGTTACTTTCTGAAAAAAGGCTTAATTTTCTCAGCAGTACTTCACGCCTTCGGGGTGTTAACGTTTGGGAAAGTTTTAGTTACCTCCTCAATGGTCTTGTATTTATGTTTATAGGCTTAGACCTACCGCAAATCATTGCGGGGCTTGAAGAAGTCAGTATACTATCTGCAATAGGTTACGGACTTCTGGTTACAGCTGTCCTTATTGTGGGAAGGATTATATCGGCTTATAGCGCCGTAGCAGTAACGCTTATAGCCCGTAATTACATAAAAGTAGCCGATAGGTCTAATCCGGGATACAAAGTTCCAATACTTATTGGGTGGTCGGGTATGCGAGGCGTTGTTTCTCTGGCAGCAGCATTATCAATTCCTTTGCAGCTGGAAAATGGTTCTGCTTTCCCTCACCGTAACCTGATACTTTTCATAACCTTTGTTGTTATACTTACAACGCTTCTTTTACAGGGGCTTACACTGCCATTTTTGATTAAGAAGATCAATATGCCCGATCCTGATTTTATTATGCCTGATGAAGATTTGTACATAAAATTAAGGAAGAAAATGACACATGAAGCGCTTCATCATTTAAAGGAAAATTATAGCGATGAACTTGATAATCATCCTATGCTGCTCCATATGGCTAAAAAATGGGAAAGAACCGAGGAAATGGCTGAAGAAACGGGACTCATGTCGGAAGAGTCAAAAATTATATACAAAGCGATTTTAGATCATCAGCGAAAATGGCTTCATAACCTTAACCGAGAGAAGCAACAAATAAATGAAGAAATAGTAAGAAGGCATCTTTTGTATCTTGATCTTGAAGAAGAAAAATTACAGTTTATATAAGCTTTTGCTTCAACAAGAAGCCTTTGTTTTCGTTATTAATGGTAACTTTGCTCTACCTAAGTATTTACCATGACGATTGCTGTATTTACACTTATAATCCTTCTTGGCGCTTTCCTCGCAGGACTTATAGGTTCATTATCCGGCCTTGGCGGAGGCATAATCATAATCCCGCTGCTAACTATTTTTCTCAATGTTGATATTCATTATGCTATAGGAACGGCGTTGGTGTCAGTTATCGCTACATCCTCAGGTTCTGCTGCGGCTTATGTGAGAGAAGGCATTACCAATATGCGGCTGGGCATATTTTTAGAAGTTGCGACTACTATAGGAGCAGTGTGCGGAGCATTGCTCTCTACTATTGCGCCAACATCTTTTATAGCGGTGTTGTTTGGATTGACTTTAATATTTTCTGCTATTAATTCACTGCGAAAAAAGTCGGAACATGTTGTAAAAGAGTCCAGTCCCCTTGCTGAAAAATTCAGATTATCAGGAACATATCCTTCTCACGACGGGCAGTTGATTCACTACGGCACTAAAAATGTTGTTGGAGGGTTTAGTATGATGGGAATTGCGGGAATGATGTCTGGCCTGCTGGGTATAGGTTCAGGGGCATTTAAAGTTATTGCAATGGATAATATTATGCGTATTCCATTTAAGGTGTCAACAACTACAAGCAATTTTATGATGGGGGTAACAGCCACTGCAAGTTCTGTAATTTATATCCAAAAAGGTTATATAGAACCGGGTATCTGTATGCCTGTTGTTATAGGTGTATTGCTTGGCGCCATGACGGGTGCTAAAGTATTAGTCAAAACTAATCCTAAAAAGTTGCGATTGTTTTTCTCAGTGCTAATATTCATACTTGCCGTAAATATGATTTATAACGGATTATCAGGAAAAATTTAATGATGGAAAGACAAGTATATAACGATAAAAATTTTCAATTGATTATTGGAAATTTACTACGATACGGAGTTTGGATATCATTGGCTTTTGCCGCACTGGGTGGAGTTATCTACCTGATTCACCATGGCGGTGAACTAGAAAATTATTCTAATTTTGTAGAAAAAGACAGTAATCTTTTCGTGGTTATTGATTCTGTAATTGAAGGCGCTATACAAGGAAGGGGAGAGTCCGTGATATTTTTTGGGGTGATTTTATTATTCTTAACCCCTGTTTTAAGAATACTTTTATCGTTAATGTCCTTTATTTTAGAAAAAGATTATTTGTATACCGTAATTACCCTTGTCGTCATCTTAATCATCATAATAAGTATAGGTTTCGGATTTTCGCACTAATGCGTCTAATAACCCCATTAATGCCAACTTCCTTTATTCAGTTGTGGCTTCATATTATCAACACTACTTTTCTTTTTCTATATTTGCGCTGCCGGTTGTATACCGATGCAATTTATAACTTAACACAAATCAATAAAAATGGTTGAATTTTTCAGCAGTTTTAGCAGCCTTTGGCAGGACATCATCAACAATCCCGGTACTTCATTGGCAATTATCGGTAACCTTATCATTATCGAAAGTTTACTATCTGTAGATAATGCTGCAGTGCTGGCTACCATGGTAATGGATCTACCAGAAGACCAAAGGGATCGTGCATTAAAATACGGAATTTGGGGTGCTTACATATTCAGGGGTATAGCCATGATTTTTGCATCGGCACTTATCACCATCTGGTGGCTTAAGCCTATAGGTGGTTTATACCTTTTGTATTTGGTTTTTGACTGGTATAAAGGAAAACAAAAAGAAAGTGATGAGGAAGAAACGGTAAATAAAGAAGGCAACTGGTTCTACAAAATGACAGTCGGTTCTTTGGGAACTTTTTGGGCAACAGTATGCCTTGTAGAGATTATGGATATGGCCTTTTCTATAGATAATGTTTTTGCTGCAGTAGCCTTTACACCAAACATTATACTAGTTTGTATAGGAGTATTTATTGGTATTTTAGCAATGCGTTTCATTGCACAATGGTTTGTAAAACTTATGCAGGCTTACAATTTTTTAGAAACTGCTGCATTTGTGGTAATAGCGATATTAGGTGTAAAACTTACACTTTCAATATACGAGCATTTTTATCCTGAAAGCCCTGTGAGCCAGTTTTTGGGAAGTCATGCGGCAGATATTGGAATTTCTGCTTTAACAGTAGCAATCTTCTTTATACCTATAATTACCAGCATGCTTTTTAATTTTCCAAAGAAAAGTACAGAGACAGCTGAATAAGCATATTATATTTTACAATAAAGTGCCCATCCTGATTCAGGATGGGCACTTTAAATTTTTAAGAGAGTTATTGAACTCTTTTAAAAAGATATTGTGTTACCTCTGCCAGACGATTTGCAAAGCCCCACTCATTATCGTACCAGGAAGCAATTGAAAGCAAATTACCTTCTTTAATTGTAAGTGGAAGGTCAATCAACGACGAATGTGAATCTCCTACAATACGCGCAGATGTCCATTCGTCTTCAAGTACATCCAGCACACCTTTTAACTCTCCAGATTGTGCCGCTTTTCTAAATGCTTCCTTTACTTCTTCCGGGGTACAGTCTTTTTCGGTTACAAGATTCAGTTCTGCGATACTGCCGGTACGTGTAGGAATCCTGTAGGCTTTACCTGTTATCTTCAGGTCTTTCCATATAAATTGCAATGCCTTAGCTGCTCCCGATGACGACGGAATAATATTTTCGGCGGCGGCCCACGAATCCCTTCTGTCCTTCATTGGCTGATCTGTCAATGACTGTGTATTTGTGTATGAATGCACAGTAGAAAATAAGCCATACTGGATTCCAAAATTTTCAAGTATTACTTTAATAGGGATCGCCAATGCATTTGTAGTACAGCTTCCCATACTTATTATTTTTTGACTGTCAGGGTCGAAATCTTCAAGGTTTATGCCCTTTAAAAGTACAGCGTCGCAGTCGGCTAAAGATTTGCTTGGAGCACTTACAAGAACATATTTTGCTCCCCTGTCTATATGAGCCTGTGCACCGGTACGAGTAGTTGCCCTGCCTGAACATTCTACTACAAGTTCAATACCTAAAGCACCCCAGTCCGGAATTCCTTCTTTAGAATTGATATATGATATGCTTTTATCTCCCACATTTAAAGTCGTTTCTCCATCAGTTGAAACGTTTTGATCCCATCTTCCGTAATTAGTATCAACGCTAAGAAGGGCTGCAAGTGTTGGCAGCGATTGTATATCTGCTATTACAGCAGGAAGTACGCCACTATTTTTGAATGTTGCTTTAAGAAATTGTCTTCCTATTCGGCCAAAGCCATATAAAGCTATTTTTGCCATGATTTAAGTGTTATTGATTAATAATGAATTTTTACGGATATTAAATTACTAATTTTTAAGGAGATACCTGTGTTCTCCCTGTAAAACTAATTCGTTGTTCTGGTTATATACTGTTGCGCGTGTAACTACAGTTCCCGTGTTTCCATTATCTATAAGTTCAATGATCTCTATTGACGGATATAGCGTATCTCCTGAATGTACCTCCTTTAAAAAGTCACAAGAAAGTGATGTAAATGCTATAAAAACGTGACCGATGTAGTGGGGGAACAACGTCGCTCCCGGAGCTGTAAAAGCCAGTACCTGCAGCCCATGTACAACAGGGGCGGTATGCCCGTATCGTTGCGCATATTCCACATCATAATGAATAGGGTGATTGTCTGCCGACACCGCCTGAAAGGCAGATGCATGTGCATCAGTAAGGGTTCTGCTTGGTGCACGGAATATTTCGCCTATCTGTAATTCTTTAAAGGTGCGTGGAGCAACAATAGCAAAGTCTTCTTTGTAGAAATTAACTTTATTTTCCATGATTAATGTGTTGAAAGTTTTTTTATCATTTCTGAAGACAGGCTGTCAGCATATATGCCAAAGGCACTGGTAAGCACGCCCTTAATGTTATACACATCAGATGTAATTCCATAAACTATATCTTCATCTCCAGGGTCTGTATCGCCTTCAAAACGAAAAACATATTCTATAGAAAATTCATTGGGAGACATTGACTGAGAGTTATTATCAAAACGCAGGCAGTCTTCATCTAGATTAAAGTCATGGCTGAAACCCTGTTGGTTGAGCCATTGAAGCGCTTCAGTAACTGTATCAAATGATGGTTGATTATTTATTGTCATAGAATAAAATGTAAAGCCTGTAGTTGTAAACTACAGGCATGATTTCTAAATTTATTTTTTTAAGAATTTTATAAGTTCATCGTTGAATTTTTCTCTTTCTTCAATAAACGATGCATGCCCGCTTTTTTCAAAGGGCACAAGTACAGAACCAGCTATGCCTTTATTCATTTCTTCAGCAAGTGCATAGGCTACTATATTATCTTGTTTAGCATGAAGGATAAGTGTAGGTATTTTAATTTTTGGAAGATCACCTCTTAAGTCTTCATCGCGTAATGCGATAAGAGCGTGCTCCATTGCGTATGACGATGACTGCATTTCTATATTGCCCAGCCATGCTCCTATACCTGCTGGTACAGATGTAGGTGTAAGTGTGAAACGTGCACCAACAGCAGCTAACAATGCAGGCCTGTTAGTATTGTTAAGTTCTATCCATTGGTTTATATCTTCTTTTGTAAAGAAAGGATAAGGATAGTCAGTTTTTTTGGTATGACATGGAGCTGCGGCCGAAAATAATGCCAGCTTGCTTAGATGGGCACCATTATATTTTGCGGCATAATGTAGTGCAATTGCTCCACCCATAGAGTGACCTCCTAATGCAGCATCTTCTATATTCAGTTTATCAAGCACAACTTTAATATCATCTGCAAACTGGTCATAATTGTATTTGCCGTATGGTTTATCAGATTGTCCAAATCCTCTTAGTGTTATGCCTATAACCCTGTATCCCGCTTTAATTAACGCTGGGTATTGATATTCCCAGCTAGCATCGCTTAATGGATAACCGTGTATTAGTATAACAGGTTTACCTTCACCAAGGTCAGTCACATGAAGTCTTACATTTGGTTCAACTTCAATGTACTCTGCTCTCGCTGCCGTTTCTTGTTTAGTTGAGGCATTGTTGGTAATTGTAGTCTCAGTTTTTGCTTCTTTGTTACAGGAAACCGTTGCCAGAGTGAGTAAGCCAATGGCTGCTGCGCAAATAGAGTACTTCGTTTTCATAATTAAATGTTTTATGGATTTATAATAAATAGTAATAGCCAAACGACATGCCTTAGGTGTAACTTTTTGATAATCAAATGTTTATTGTTGTGGTCACAATTTCTTATTTACGATATATCGTCTATTTGATAGTGCTGTCTAAGCTTTTGTAAAACACATAAGGTTTTGTAAATAAAAAAGTCAGCCGACGCGGCTGACTTTAAAAGTGATAAGGGTCTATGTTATTCCCTGCAGGATAGTATGTAACAAAATAACATTGATATACCAGCTAACAACACGGCCGCAAGTCCAAATTGCATGCCTGCAAATGCCCCTGAAACACAGCCTGCTAAAAAGCCGGAAATAGTTATAAGTTGTTTCTTAAAGCTTATCAGTGCATCTGTGCCTTTAAATTTATTTGTAATTAGTGTGCCAATGTCTAGTGATGCTTGTGTAACATTTCCTGTCATCATGGTAGTAGGACCGTGAGTAGCTTTACTGAATAATTTACCAAATGCGTTTTGAAGTCCTAATGCAAAAACAACAAGCATTACTACCGCATACATAACAATTTTTTCATCTCCTTTTATATAAAAGAATACTGAGAGTATTCCCGCTGCAATAAGCAGTATTGCTTCAAACAGGAGAATCTTGTTGTCTTGTTTTGATCTTGAAGCCATCCATCCCCCCGTTATTACCGCTATTATAAATACAGGGAATGTTATTAGTTTAATCCATGCATCTATGCTGCCACCGCTTACCATCTGATAAGCAAATACTATAAAGTTGCCGGTAACATGTGCGGAAAAAATAGTATCACCCGATACAAATGTTACTGTATCGCAATAGCCGGCTACGGCAGTAAGCATGAGGGTAACTACATTAATGTTTTTTTGCTGATCCATATATACTTTAAGTTAGCGTCTGATTATTGTTGTGTGAGTAATTGTAATAGATAATTGTCTGCCGAATAGGTGCCGGCGCCCATGCATAAAATTAAAAGCAGGCTCAGTGTATACATATATGGCACATCGCGCACTTCAACAGAATCGTTTCGGTGCACTATAAAATAGCCTATAGACGTGACGCCGATTGTAGGGAGTACGACCAATCTGGTAGCGAATCCGCTCATGATTAGGAAAGGAACAACAGTATCCGAAAAAGCAGCTGCAAATCTATTCAGTTTTTCAGGTAAGTGTAACGGGTTAGGTATATGTTCCCGTTTACCATTCTGCACTCTGAACTTTTTCATACCATGCACCCTGAAAAGCTCCAGTGCCAGTAAAATCCTGAATAACAAAAATGCTATATTGTTAAAGTCACTTCCTAAATCAGAAGTGAGTATTGATTTAATTAGTTCCATCATTTTTTAAAATTTAAAAAGCAAAGCATGAGCAGCCTAAAGCACCCCAAAATGCAGTATAATTATTTAAAGGAATAGTACTCATTCTCGCGCTGTTGTGGTTATGGGCATGCACATTACAGCTACCACTGCAATTATGTATACTATTTGCTGTCTCGGATTTTCCGTTGCCGACAGTTCTTGTTGTATGCAAATGGTTATTGTGTTGTTCAGGGCTGTAATAGCCATTATAAATGTTGCTGGGTGACCAGTCAGGGAGTATTGGGATAGAAGGAGGGGAGTAAGTCGTGAAGTTTCCTTTAGCATAAACTATCTTCCCGTCAACTATAGTCATTTCGGCTTTAATATCTTTAATCTTTTGTCCGTCCACAGTAAAATAGTCGCTATCCAGTACCACAAGATCGGCAAGCATGCCTACTGCGATATCTCCTTTTTTATGTTGTTCCTGAGAAAACCACGCGCTGCCCTGAGTATACAGTTGAAGTGCAGTTTCACGATCAAGCCTTGACTTGTCATAAATTTGCAGACCACCCACAGTTTTACCTGTTGTAAGCCAATAAAGCGAAACCCACGGATTATAACTGCTTACCCTTGTAGCATCAGATCCTCCACCTACAGGAACACCCATTTCAAGCATCGTTTTTATAGGAGGAGTATTCTCTGCTGCTACTGATCCGTATCTGTCAGTAAAGTACTCTCCCTGATATGCCATCCTGCTTTGTATTGCGATGCCGCCACCAAGGGCTCTTACTCTTTCTATATTGCGTTCGTCAATAGTTTCTGCATGGTCAAAGATCCATGTAAGGCCATTAAAAGGTATATCTCTGTTAACTTTTTCAAAAACATTTAAAAAGCGGGTTATACTTTCATTGTATGTTGCGTGCAGCCTGAAAGGCCACCTGTTTGCGACAAGCAATCGTACTACTTTTTCCAGTTCGGCTTCCATGTTTTCGGGCAGATCTGGTCTTGGCTGAAGGAAATCTTCAAAATCGGCAGCAGAAAACACCAGCATTTCACCCGCGCCATTATGCCTGTACATATCATTTCCCTGATGTAGTTCTACACTATCAATCCAATTCTGAAAATCTTCCAGTTCATTTTTAGGGCGCTGTGTAAACAGATTGTATGCAATCCTTACTGTTAACTGTTTTTGTTCATTCAAATCACTTATGACTTTATAGTCATCCGGAAAATTCTGAAACCCTCCTCCGGCATCAATTACGCTTGTTATACCAAGTCGGTTCAGTTCTTTCATAAAATGCCTGGTAGAATTCACCTGCTGTTTGTAAGGAAGTGTTGGAGCTTTAGCAAGGGTAGAATACAAAATCATGGCATTTGGTGTAGCAATAATAAGTCCTGTTGGATTTCCTTTGCTATCCCTTTGTAAGTTTCCCCCTGGGGGTGCGGGAGTGTTTTTAGCGTAGCCTACAGCTCTCAGAGCAGCAGCATTCATCAGGGCCCTGTCATAGAGATGCAGTATAAATACAGGAGTATCTGGGGCTATTGTATTTATTTCTTCAAGAGTAGGCATTCGTCTCTCGGCAAACTGGAACTCAGTCCATCCGCCCACAACACGAGCCCACTGCGGAGAGGGTGTACGGTCTACCTGTTCTTTCAGCATTCTTAAGGCATCTGCTAAAGAAGGAACACCGTCCCAGCGGAGTTCAAGGTTATAATTAAGTCCGCCCCGTATTAAATGAATATGAGAATCGTTGATGCCGGGTATAACGCGCCTTTGTTTAAGGTCTATAATTTTATCTGCATCATTAGATAGGGATAATATATCGCTGTCGCTGCCTATGGCAATAAATTTTCCATCTTTGATTGCAACTGCTGTTGCATCTTTATGTGTAGCATTAAAACTGTGTACTTTTCCGTTGTAGAGTATAAGATCAGCTTTCATAAGTATAGATTTTTGTCCATACTTCAGCTATTTTGCTGCCATAGTAGTAAATGTCTTATTTTTAGAATTTTACAACTATAGGTTTCAAATTCAATCTACGATATACCGTTAATTTTGAGATGATTGATAAAGAATATAAAGGCCGGAGAATTTCCGGCCTTTATAAATTGTATGTATTTTAAACTTATGCTTCGCTCCATAAACCCGACACTTCATTCTTAAGGTGGGCGATGGCAACGCTGCTTGGCGTTTGTTTGTCAAACAGATTTTTCAGAATAGTTTCACGCAAATCCTGTGCAGTTGCGATAGATGGATCGGCACTTGTTTTACGTACCATTTGTATTGTAGCATTTTTTGCAGTTGTAACTATATCCCAGCTTTCACCAGATATATAAATTTGCTGCGACAGGTTGTGTTCAAATTCCACTTCTATCTGAGAAGTTAGATAATCTTCATAGTCACTCTTGTTAGACGATTGTGGCGTAATACGAATAAGCAGCTTGGTAGGATTTATTCTTTCCATGAAAAGTGTAAGTCTTTCATAAGCCTGTAGTCGTAACGGGAGCGCATTTTTTTGTGCCTCTTTATGTATAAGATAACGGCGGCGGCCTTCCTCATTTTTTGTATGCATGCTAAAAAAGTAATACGCTACTCCTCCGGTAATTAGAGAGGGAAGTGTATAAGCAGCAACTTCTATAATTTTGTCTATCATTGTAAATAGTTTGTGTGTTTAAGATATAACGCCATGCAGGCTTATGAATTGCAAAAGCGAAAATAAGGAATAATGTTTTTTCCCGGTTATGCTATTCAAATAATTTGCAATTATATTTGGCACATTAACACATCTCCTTTATGAAGAAGCGAATTATTTACTGTATCATCATTATAATTACAATCGCTTTGGGTCTTTTTGTAAGGGTTAAGCGGCAGTGGTTTCCTGATATTGTAAACCTATATTTGGGCGATATACTTTATGCTTTCATGATGTATTACATTATCAGTTTTATAACGATAGAAAATGTTATTCGTTACAGGGCCATTCTTGCCTTAGCCGTTTGTTTTTGTATTGAGTTCTTACAGCTTTATCGGGCAGATTGGATAAATAGTATCCGTGGCACGTTTCCGGGCAGGCTGGTATTAGGTTCCGGTTTTCTGTGGAGCGATTTACTGGCCTACACAATAGGAGTTAGCGTTGCTTTTATTTTTGAAAAATTTATGCTTTTCAAACCAACTACAGCCCGATAGAATCTCGCTTAAAATCGCTATTTTTGCGTTGTAAATTGCAAAAATGGATATTCTAAATTATATAGGCCAGTTAAATGATGCCCAAAAGGCACCGACACTTCAAAAAGACGGTCCGATGATCGTGATTGCCGGAGCGGGTTCGGGAAAAACAAGGGTGTTAACCCTTCGTATTGCTTACCTGATGAGCCAAGGAGTAGATGCGTTTAATATACTTTCGTTAACCTTTACTAATAAGGCGGCAAAAGAAATGAAAAAACGTATTGCAGATATCGTAGGTAATTCTGAAGCTAAGAATTTATGGATGGGAACGTTTCACTCCATATTTGCAAAGATATTACGTTTTGAAGCCGATAAATTGGGTTATCCTTCTAATTTTAGTATCTACGATTCTCAGGATAGCGTGCGCCTTATCAGCTCAATCATAAAAGAAAAGCAGCTGGATAAGGATGTATACAAACCTAAACAGGTGTTAGGCCGAATATCTACTTATAAAAATAGTCTTATAACCGTTAAAGCATATTATAACGACCCTGAACTCCAGGAGGCTGATGCTATGTCTAAAAAGCCACGTCTTGGAGAAATTTATGAGGCTTATGTAGACCGCTGTTTTAAAGCCGGTGCTATGGACTTTGATGACCTTTTGCTTCGCACCAATGAATTACTTACACGTTTTCCTGATGTATTAATGAAATACCAGGATCGTTTCCGTTACATATTGGTAGATGAGTACCAGGATACCAATCACTCACAATATCTAATTGTGCGTGCGTTGTCAGACCGCTTTCAGAATATCTGTGTGGTAGGCGATGATGCCCAGAGTATCTATGCCTTTAGGGGGGCAAACATTAATAACATCCTTAACTTCCAGAAGGATTACGAGAATGTACAGATGTACCGCCTTGAGCAAAACTATCGTTCAAGCCGAAACATTGTTGAGGCTGCAAATGCTATCATAGATCATAATAAGACGAAACTTGATAAGGTGGTCTGGACATCTAACGATGACGGGCCAAAAATTAAAGTGCACCGTAGCCTTACTGATGGCGAGGAAGGCCGTTTTGTAGCCAGCACTATTTTTGAAGAAAAAATGCAGAATCAGCTTACTAATAATAAGTTTGCGATTCTATATCGTACCAATGCACAATCACGTGCTATGGAGGATGCTTTGCGTAAGCGTGATATACCGTACCGCATTTACGGAGGACTTTCTTTTTACCAACGGAAAGAGATTAAAGATGTTTTATCATATCTAAGGTTAGTTATTAACCCTAAGGATGAAGAAGCACTTATGCGTGTCATCAACTATCCTGCAAGAGGTATTGGTGGCAGCACAATTGAAAAACTTACCGTTGCTGCAAATCATTACGGCCGCTCCATTTTTGAGGTCATGGAAAACATTGACCGTATAGATCTTAAGCTTACGGGAGGTACTAAAAATAAGCTATCGGATTTTGTAACGATGATTAAAAGCTTTCAGGTGATCAATGAAACGCAGGATGCTTTCTACCTGTCAGATCACGTTGCCAAAAAAACAGGGCTAATTCAGGAGCTTAAAAAAGATGCTACGCCAGAAGGTATTGCACGTATAGAAAATATTGAACAATTATTAAGTGGTATAAGGGACTTTATAGAAGGGCAGAAAGAAGTAGACGGGGCTCGCGGTGCACTTTCAGAATTTCTTGAAGATGTTGCCCTGGCTACAGACCTTGATAATGACACAGGAGATGACGACCGTGTAGCATTGATGACCATTCACCTTGCAAAAGGGCTTGAGTTTCCGCATGTATTTGTGGTCGGTATGGAAGAAGATCTTTTTCCAAGTGCTATGAGCATGAATACGCGAAGCGAACTGGAAGAGGAGAGGAGGCTGTTTTATGTAGCACTTACCCGTGCAGAACATCAGGCTTACTTGACGTATGCTCAGTCGCGTTATCGTTGGGGTAAGCTGGTAGACAGCGAACCATCACGTTTTATTGAAGAGATCACCGATAAATATCTTGAATATTTAACACCGGCTGAAACAAACTATCGCTATAAGCCAATGATTAACGCCGATATTTTTGGCGATGCAGATAAATCAAAATTGCGATTAAACAAACCTGTAAGTTCAGCGCCGCCTAAATGGGTAACGGATAGTGATCCAAAACATGATATGCCGATACGTAAGCTTAAGCCAATGTCATGTAATGCTCCGGCACAATCAGGGCCTGCAATGCCCGATACGAAGCTTGTTGCTGGCAATATAGTTATGCACGAACGTTTTGGTAAAGGTAAAGTTCTAAACCTTGAAGGAGTAGGTGCCGATAAGAAAGCTGAGATTCACTTTGAAGTAGGAGGTATCAAAAAACTGCTGCTCAGGTTTGCAAGACTGGATATATTAGAATAAAAAATTAGGCTGTCTAAATCTAGACAGCCTAATTTTTTACTATTTGAAGTTGGCAATGCCGGTAGTCAGCCATGTTAGATATTCTTCAATGTCTGGAGTGTACGCCACCGGCTCATTAAGATTTTTTTCGTCAAGCCCCATAAGTACATAATAAGGTCTTGCGTTTGAATTATATCTTCCTAATTGGAAATCACTCCATTTCTTACCAACAGTAGTTATTTTTCTGCCTGAATATTTAGAAACAAATTGCTCGCTTTCAGGTAAGTCTTTTTGTTCATCGCCATATAGGGAAATCAGAACCACATCGTTTTTAAGAATTGTCAGAACTGCTGGATCAGACCACACAGATTCTTCCATTTTTCGACAATTTACGCAAGCACGTCCAGTGAAGTCTAAAAGAACGGGTTTGTTTACTTCTTTGGCGTAAGCCAACCCTTTTTCATAATCTTCAAAAGCAATAATACCGTGTACTGCGGGAGCTGCTCCGTCCGGCAATTTGAACGAATCCGCTGCTGAAGGACTATTACCTCCACCTCCGAAACCAAATGGTGCTTCACTGTAATTTAACGGAGGTGTTATTCCGCTAAGAAGCTTTAGAGGTGCTCCCCAAAGACCTGGTATTAAATAAACTGTAAAAGTAAATGCCAGTACAGCTAATAAAGTTCTGCCCACTGAAAGAAAAGGAACGGGCGAATCATGAGGTGTTGAAAATTTACCAAATAAGTATAATGTCAATGCAGCAAAAATAGCAATCCATATAGCTAAGAAAATTTCTCTTTCCAACCAATGTAATTGTAATACAAGGTCTGCATTTGACAAAAATTTGAAAGCTAAAGCAAGTTCAATAAAACCGAAAACAACTTTTACGGTATTAAGCCATCCTCCAGATTTCGGAAGATTGCCCATTAAGCTCGGAAATAATGCGAAAAACATAAATGGCATAGATAAGCCCAAACCGAAGCCAAACATCGCGAGTGAAACTAAAAGTGCTCCTCCGTCAGAAGAGAGAACAGTTCCAAAAACAAATCCTAGTGCAGGTCCAGTACATGAAAATGATACTATAATAAGCGTTAGGGCCATAAAAAAAATTCCTATAAGGCCCCCTGAATTTGAAGCGTTATCAGCTTTATTTGCAAGGCTACTTGGAATAGTAATTTCGAATGCTCCAAGAAACGAAATAGCGAAAACTACAAATACTATAAAAAAGAAAAGATTTAGATAAACATTTGTAGAAATATCGGCGAAAATATTACCATCAAGCCCTTCAAATATATGAAATGGGATTGATAGTAAAACATATATTAATATGATGCAAAAGCCATAGAATACAGCATTGAATTTTCCTTTAGCTTGATTACCACTGTTTTGTTTAATAAAAAAACTCACAGTCATTGGAATCATAGGGAAAACGCAGGGTGTAAATGTTACAAATATACCCGCCAGCAATGTGCCTAAAAATATAGTCCATGGGTTTGTTTTATCCTCACCGGACTTATCATTTTCTTTAGGAGTCGCTACAGCTTCAGCTTCTTTTTTTTTTTCTGTCCCTGCTGCTGTAGTTTTAATGTCTTCAAAATTAGTTACCTCAGTAGCTGTTAGTGCTTTAGTATCAAATTGGAAAAGCTTATCGCCCTGGATACATACTTCTTTACAAACCTGATAAGCAAGTTCTACCTGAAGAATCGTATTAGAAGAATTGGTAATCTTTACTGTCTGCTTTAGCTGGGCATTGTGGCTCCAGAAAGTTTCATCTACCCCAAAAGTTTCATTGAAAGCTTTTTCGGTTTTGCTTTCCTCAGCTTTTCCCACAGCTTCAAAGTTACCCTTATTGTTATTGAAAATAACTTCCATAGGAAGCGCACCATTTTCATCGGTAAATTGAGAATACATATGCCATTTGTCTTCAATTGTGGCATTAAATATTAGAATAAATTCTGTATCTGATTTCTTTTCAATTTTTGAGGTCCATTTAACCGGTTCGATAACACCTGCTCCCGGCTGTGCCTGAAGCGTTAAAAAAGCAAATAAAAAAAAGAATAATAAAGAGGCTTTTTTCATTTTATAAAACTTCTATTTTTAATATTGTGTCTGTTGTATTGCGTACTTTAAAACGATCATCAGCACGCCTGCCAATGATCCAGATTATTTCATTTCCCGAGCATAAAATCCAGGTATTTTCCTTATCTGACAAAGACATTTTTTCGTCTTTAAAATATTTGGAAACCTTTTTTTTAAGCCCCTTCATGCCATGAGGACAAAAATAATCACCCTCCTGCCATTTCCGCACAAATAAAGGGAAATTTATTAAGTTATTATTAACAAAAATTACATTTTTTGTTGATTCTACTGATATTTCGGTCGTAAATTCTAATTTAATTGATAATGGCTCAGAAACCGAAGTGACACCTTCACTAATTTCATAGATTTTTCTGTCAACCGATTTTATGGGCTCAAGTATCAATACATCGCGGTCTTTTAAAATCCTGTATCCGGCTGACAGGACCTGTTTTCCCGGTTGTGCTTCTGTCAAGGCATAAATATCTTCCCAGGCGGTAAACCCAAACGGATTTAGCCATTGGTATAGGTATGCCTTATAATTAGGCAGGCGTAATAATTGGTTAACGTCAATATGCTTTTGTCCTTCTTTTTCGGCTACTACCTGTTGGTAAATCACTATGGCAGCATCGTGTGCAAGCGATGCTGTTTGTTTCAGGTTTTGAATTGTTTGAAGGAAAGCATCGGCAAATGCCGGATTGAGGTCTTTTAATTGTGGAACTATTTCATGACGCAGTTTATTACGCAAGTACTTGGTTGACGAATTGCTGCTATCTTCCCGCCATGCAATGTCATGTCTTTTTGCATAAGTCTCAATCTGAACACGTGTAAAATTAAGTAATGGACGAGTAATCCTTTCATTTTGTAGTGGAATTCCTGTTAGTCCCTCTATTCCTGTGCCACGAATAAAATTTATCAGGAAGGTTTCAATAGTGTCATCAAGATGGTGTGCTGTAATGAGATAATCAAAACCGTTGTCATCTAACAATTCATTGAACCATAAATACCGTAACTGTCTTGCGGCAACCTGAATGGATAACTTATTGTCTGATGCGAAAGATTTAGTATCAAAGCTCGTAACAAATATTTTTATTTTATTTTTTTTGGCGTAGTCTCTAACGAATCCCTCGTCACCATCACTTTCTTTTCCTCTTAAATTAAAATTGCAGTGCGCGATAGTTATATCGTAATTAAGTTGCGCTAAAAGATGTAATATAACCATGCTGTCTATACCACCGCTAACGGCGACAAGCAGCTTTTTGTTTCTTAGAAAAGGGAGATTGTTTTCTAAATGTGTTTTGAGTTCTGAAAGCATATTCAAAGTTAATGAAATTAGCGGACTTAATTCTCCAAAACACTGCGCATTGCCTTCGCCTTTAAAAGGCATTCTTCATATTCCTGTTCAGGGATCGCCTTTGAGGTAATAGCACTGCCTACAGAAAAAGATACATAGTTGTTTGCCTCATTATATAAAATACTGCGGATAACAACATTAAAATCGAAATCGCCTTGTGGCGTAAAATAGCCTACTGCTCCGCTGTAAAGCCCTCGCTTTGTTTCTTCAAGTTTTTCAATAATGTGCATGGCAGATATTTTCGGTGCACCTGTCATACTACCCATGGGAAATGTCGTTCTTATCACATCAACAGGAGAAGTGCTATCTTCAATTTCTGAAATCACTGTTGAAATAAGATGGTGCACCTGCTTAAAGGCATAAGCGCCGCAGAGTTCTTCTACATTGACAGATCCTTTAGTTGCGGTACGGGAAAGATCATTACGTACAAGGTCAACAATCATTATATTTTCTGAACGTTCCTTTTCGTTTAATGAAAGTTCTTTTTGTATTGTTTTGTCTTCATCAACAGTATCGCTTCGTCTTGCAGTTCCTTTAATTGGCTGCGAAATAATCTTGGTACCTTCTTTACGTATATAACGTTCTGGTGATGCGGATAAGAGATATTGTTTGTAATTTTTAAAGAACACCGCAAATGGAGGTTCGGATATTGCATTCAGGCTAGCGTATGTTTCAAATGGATCTATTCCTGAATTTTCGGTATAAAACTCCATGCAAAAATTGGCCTCATAAATATCTCCTCTATGTATGTGACCCAGCATATCCTTTGCCTTTTTAAGGTAGCTTTCTTTCGAAATTCTTTGCTTAATGTATAATGGTTGTCCCTTTACAGTTTCCTGTTTACAATAACCGGCAATTGTTTTCAGGTCATCTTCAATCTCGTCATCGCAAAGATTCAGATACTGAATTTCCAGTTGATTACCCTTTAGTAAAAATATTTTTTTTGGCTGAAAAAAGAACAGGTCGGGAAATTGTAAACCGTCAAAATTATCAGATTTAAGATCTTCCGTGTCATTTTTTAAATCATAGGATAAATACCCAAATATCCAGTCTTTGGTAGTCTGCTGATAGATTTTAAGCTCGTCAAATGAGTTGTGAAAATCAGTTTTTACAGAGGTAAAAGCATCGACAGCAAGTACAGCGTCGTACGAAGTGTATAGCTGCTGATAGTTGTTACTGTCAAAAAACACAACTTCGCGAAACTGCTGTGCCCAGCCTAATAATTGCTTTTTATATTGATTGGTATTATTTACAGTAACTGTTTGGTAAGTTCTCACGTGAAATATTTAAACAATCAAAAGTACATACATTACACGTAACTACAAAGTGACGATAATGCTTAACTGCTATTGCGTTAAATCTCATTGATTTTATGAACTGTGTTTACAAATCTTATATTTGCTTTAACGTAACTATTCATACAGAATAGTTAACTTTAACCATTAAATTTAAAAAATAACAAACTACAGAGCCATGTCTCAATTTATTAAAATATATCCTGAAAATCCTAACGAAAAAGAAATTGCCCGTGTTGTAAAGATTCTTCGTGACGGGGGAATTATCATATACCCAACCGATACTGTTTACGGCCTCGGGTGCGATATTACCAACAGCAAAGCATTAGAGCGTATTGCGAGGATTAAAGGTATAAAGCTTGAAAAGGCAAATTTTTCTTTTGTGTGTAGCAACCTGAGTAATATATCAGACTACGTTAAACAGATTGACACTTCAACTTTTAAGATACTTAAACGATCGTTGCCTGGGCCTTATACCTTTATTCTACCGGGGAATAATAATTTGCCAAAGGAATTTAAAAAGAAAACCACAGTAGGAATTCGTGTACCCGATAATAATATTGCACTTGAAATAGTTCGTCAGTTAGGCAATCCAATTGTCTCAACCTCTATTTATGATGAAGATGAAGTGCTTGAATATTCTACCGATCCTGAACTGATCTTCGAAAAATGGCAAAACCTTGTAGATGCTGTTATAGATGGCGGTTATGGCGATAATACAGCTTCTACCATAATTGACCTTTCAGGTGATGAACCTGTAGTGATAAGGGAAGGTAAAGGGGATATTGATATATTTTAACGGGCGAAGGTTAGTGCGTACGAATGCCGTGAAGAAACGTATACAACAAAAAAAGCTCCCATTGGGAGCTTTAATTTTATATAAAGAATTAGTTTATGAATTCTCTGTCTTTAGTAAACTGATGATCTGTTCAGCCAGTTCAGTGCCAATACGGTCCTGGGCTTCAAGTGTTGCAGCACCGATGTGCGGTGTAAGTGATACTTTAGGGTTCATTAATACGGGTATAGCCGGAGTTGGTTCTTCTTCAAAAACGTCAAGTCCTGCGAAACCTACCTTACCGGAATCAAGTGCATCTACCAAGGCGACTTCGTCAATAACACCTCCACGTGAGGCGTTAACGATGCCTACACCATCTTTCATGGCATCAAGTTCTGCTTTGCCTATTACATAACCACCTTCCTGTGCAGGAACGTGAAGTGTAATAAAGTCGGCGTGCTTATAGATATCTTCAATAGGTTCAGTAACAATATCAACGTTTATGAATTGACCGTTATAAAAATCTACCCTGATTTCTGCATTTCCAACAAATTTATCAGAAGCGATAACACGCATTCCCAAACCAAGCGCAATCCTTGCTACCGAACGTCCTATACGGCCAAACCCAATGATACCCAACGTTTTTCCACGAAGCTCAATACCGTTTGCATACGCCTTTTTAAGACCTTCGAAATTGGTTTCGCCTTCAAGCGGCATATTTCGGTTTGCATCATATAAAAAACGTACGCCGCTAAAAAGGTGTGCAAAAACAAGTTCAGCAACAGAATCAGATGAAGATGCCGGTGTGTTTATAACATGTACCCCTTTTTCACGGGCATATTCCACGTCAATATTATCCATACCTACGCCGCCACGACCAACAATCTTAAGGCCAGGGCAGGCATCTATAATGTCTTTACGTACTTTAGTAGCGCTACGTACAAGCAGTACGCTAACATTGTTGGTATTTATATAGTTGGCTACCTGTTCCTGTGCAACTTTGGTTGTTATAACTTCAAATCCGCCTTCTTCAAGGGCAGCGATGCCACTTTTAGAAATACCGTCATTTGCTAATACTTTCATTTTGTTTATTTAAAATTTGATGACTGAAAGTTTTGAATTTCAATCTGATTTTATAAAATACGATTTCAGCAGAAAGAAAATTTCTGCCAATTGCGACTTGCTTACTGAATACTTTTCTCCAGCTCCTGCATTGCATTTACCAATACCTGAACACTTTCAATTGGCATTGCGTTATAGATTGATGCACGGTATCCGCCTACTGAACGATGCCCCGGAAGTCCGCTGATGCCTTTAGATTTCCAAAGTTTGTCGAACTGTTCTGCATATGCTTCATTGTTAAGAAGGAAAGTAACATTCATTTTAGAACGGTCTTCTGCGTTTGCTGTACCTTTGAATAAAGGGTTACGGTCTATTTCAGCATAAAGAAGGGCTGCTTTTGCATCGTTCTTTTTTTCCATAGCTGCAACGCCACCATTATTCTTAAGCCATTGTAATGTTAAGTAAGAAGTGTATATAGCGAACACCGATGGTGTATTGTACATGCTCTCTTTATCAATATGCTGTTTGTAATCAAGTATATTAGGTGTCTGTCTTCCCGTTTTTCCAAGTATTTCTTCTTTTACAACGATAAGTGTAGTTCCTGCTGGACCCATGTTTTTTTGTGCGCCAGCATATATAAGGTCAAATTTAGAGAAATCCAGCTGACGCGAAAAAATATCTGAACTCATATCGCATACTACCGGGATATTTGTTTCAGGGAAACTGTGCATTTGTGTACCAAAGATAGTGTTGTTGCTGGTGCAGTGAAAATAATCTGCATCAGCAGGTATGGTGAATTCTTTCGGTATATAGGAATAATTATCAGCTTTAGAAGATCCTATAATAAGGGTGTCGCCAAATTGTTTCGCTTCTTTGATAGCTCCTGCTGCCCACGTTCCTGTATCAAGGTAAGCGGCTTTACCGTGTAGGGTCATCAGGTTGTATGGTACCCTCAAGAATTCTAGGCTTGCACCTCCCGAAAGAAAAAGCGCCTGATAACCTTTGCCTGTAAGTCCTAAAAGCTCTAAAGCAAGTGCACGGGCATCTTCCATCACAGCCACAAAGTCTTTGCTTCGGTGCGAAATTTCAAGCAGCGAAAGGCCTGAATCGTTGAAATTTAATACTGCTTGTGCAGCTTTATCGAATACTTCCTGTGGCAGGATAGATGGACCTGCGCTGAAATTATGTTTTTTCATTGAATGATGATGAATTTTGGAAATGCAAATTTCTTAATTAAAGCCCGAATAACAACTGAAAATAATATAAAAAAGCAGGCTAAATTTTTGATAAAAATGCGATAGTGTCAATATTATCGGCATAATCTAACAAACCTGGTTTTTGCGTCTGTCCAAAAGGTATACTGTCTTCTGTCAAGCTGTTGCTTACAACGCATTGAAGCTGATCTTTTTCCGTCCCGATTTTATGTTTCAGCGTATCTAAACTGTCATAATATTCATAAAATACGCTTGAAATAGGGGAGGCATAACCTGTATCTTCTTTTATAGTAAGGAATTCGTTATCCAACAGTTTGAAATTACTCATCAGGAAAACCGCCTTATTGTAATCGTAGTTATTGGCATATTTATCATAATGTATTACGTCACGATACTCAAATATAGCTTCAAAGAAATCTTTGAAGTCATATCCGGTTGGTACAAATAGCTTAGACACATTTCGGCAGCCCAGGCCAAAGTAGCGGAATATATCTTCGCCAAGGCCTACAAGGTCTTTACGAGACTCATTTCCTGTAAGTATCGCGGCAGAATTCCTGTTTTTACGAATGATTGAAGGTTTGTCTTTAAAATAGTATTCAAAATAACGGGAAGTATTATTACTCCCTGTAGCAATTACGGCATCAAAACCTTCAAGTTTACCCTCAGTGAAAGTTATATAATTAGCAAATTCAGGTTCAATACCTATAATATATCTGGAAAGAAAGGGTAGAATATGCTGGTCATTACTCGACGCTTTTACCAATGCTTTATGTCCTGTGATTAACACTGATAAGAAATCATGAAACCCAACAAGCGGAATATTTCCTGCCAGCACTAATCCGATGGTTTTAGCTTGTACACTGTCCAACTCATAATTAGAAAGCCATTTATCAAGATTTTCTTCGGTTAATGCTTCCGCCCAGGATTCTAATGCAAAGAACACCTGTTCTTCAGTATACCAGCCATTGTGCGATCTTGACAATTTTATGAGATCAAGCATTTGAGTATAGAAAGGTTCGTTGTTTTTCACCTCTTCTTTCAGGCTGCTGTTATCCAAATGAAACTGGCTTAAAAACTTTCCGAGCTCAATAAAAGCGTTTTTTCTTTTCGTTAACGTCATTATGTTTGCGTATGAATGGATTTGAGTGTAATTTTGTTGCAAATTTACGATTAAATACTAAGATACGCTATGGCAATCATTATAACAGACGAATGTATTAACTGCGGGGCCTGCGAGCCCGAGTGTCCAAATACGGCTATATATGAAGGAGCCGATGACTGGAGATACAAAGATGGTACAAGCCTCCGCGGCAAAATTGTACTGCCTTCTGGTGAAGAAGTAGATTCTGAAGAACCGCGTACACCGGTGTCTGACGATATCTATTATATAGTACCTGATAAATGTACCGAATGTAAAGGTTTCCACGACGAGCCACAATGCGCTGCTGTTTGCCCGGTAGACTGCTGTGTGCCGGATGATAACCATGTAGAAAGCGAAGAAACGCTTTTAAACAGGCAGGCATTTTTACATGGAGATGAATAATTAGAAAATATAAAGCATAAAAAATCCTGAGCATAACTCAGGATTTTTTAGTTTTCATAACAATCGGAATCTCTTATGGAGTTTTAGTATAGGTTTCTACAGTTACACCATCTGTTCCTTTATCATAGGTTTCTACAACAAAATTTCCGTTGGCGTCAAAATAGCCGGTAGAAGTTCTTGTTCCAGTTGTATAGATATAGTTATTGTTTGAAGTTTTTCTAAGTACACCATAGTTTACATTACCCGGTGACGCAATTTTATAACCATTAGCGTCTGTTACAAACTGGTAACGTTCGCCATTCATCGTATAAAAACTTGTCTGGTTTATTTGTGTAGGTACACCATCTCCTGAAACGGTGGTAGTTGAATTAACTTGTACAGGTGTAGGCTGAACGTCCTTATTCAGTTTTTTAGAATCGGCGTCTTTAAGCTCAATATTTTGCTGAGCATTGCGTGTTTCTGTTTTTGTAAGCGTTTTGGGTGTCTTACCGTCTGTTACAGTAACTTTAGTTGTCTTAGATTCTTTAGTTACATTTTGATTCACCTGAGCATTTAGCGAAAAACCCAATGCTAGCATGGTGATTATTGCAATATTTTTCATAATTGTGTTAATTTAGATTATTACTGAAACAAATTTAACTTCGTGATGTTAAACAAGTACATATAAAAACATAAAGTATTGGTAAAATATAAGCACTCATAAAGTAGTAAAGTCTAATGTCATAAGGGGTAATACTCCTTACTTTGGAGTTTACGACTTTAGACTTTCGTCTTTGTTGTAAAACAACTATATTTGCACCCTCAAAAAAAGCCAATTCATGAAAGCAGGTATAGTAGGATTGCCAAACGTTGGTAAATCAACACTTTTTAATTGTTTGTCTAATGCTAAAGCACAAAGCGCTAACTTCCCGTTTTGTACTATCGAGCCTAATATCGGTGTGGTAAATGTGCCGGACCCAAGACTTGAAAAACTGGAGGAGCTTGTATCGCCTGAGCGTGTTCAGCCGGCAACTGTAGATATTGTAGATATTGCAGGCCTTGTAAAAGGGGCAAGTAAAGGTGAAGGATTAGGTAACCAGTTCCTTGGTAACATAAGGGAGTGCAATGCTATTATCCATGTACTTAGATGTTTTGATAATGATAATATCGTTCACGTTGACGGTAGTGTGAACCCTATCCGTGATAAAGAAACTATTGATATTGAGCTTCAGCTTAAAGATCTTGAGACCGTTGAAAAACGCCTTGAGAAAACTAAGAGAGCTGCAAAAACCGGAAACAAAGAGGCTCAGGTTGAAGAAGCACTTTTAGAAAGAATCAGAGAAGCTTTATTACAGGCAAAATCGGCAAGAACGGTTGAACCTAAAAATAATGACGAAATTGCTTTGCTTGAAGATTTTCAATTAATTACAACTAAACCTGTATTATATGTTTGCAACGTAGATGAGTCTGCTGCTGCAACAGGTAATAAATATGTGGAGCAGGTTCGTGAACTTGTAAAAGACGAAAATGCAGAGGTTATGTTCCTTGCTGTAGGCACAGAAGCAGATATTACAGAGCTTGAGACTTATGAAGAACGTAAAATGTTCCTTGAAGACCTTGGTCTTACAGAGCCGGGAGCATCATCGCTTATCAGGTCGGCTTACAAATTATTAAATCTTCAAACGTATTTTACGGCTGGCGTAAAAGAAGTGAGGGCTTGGACTATAAATGTTGGAGATACTGCGCCGCAGGCAGCTGGTGTTATCCACACCGATTTTGAAAAAGGTTTCATCCGTGCAGAGGTTATCGCTTATGATGATTATGTGAATTTTGGTACAGAAGCCAAAGTAAAAGAAGCAGGAAAACTTCGTGTAGAAGGAAAAGAATATATTGTTAAAGATGGTGATGTAATGCACTTTAGGTTTAACGTGTAATTTAATTACGAATTATAAATTACGAATTACGAGCCTGTTGGATTATTTCTGACAGGCTTTTTTTATTAATGTAACTGTATTCAGGTTTTGTATATATTTACGGCACCAAGCTATTATACTATGAACAAAAAACTTAGACAGGTTTTAAAATTTACGGGCAGGTTTATACTTGCTGTGTTGATATTTTTGGCTGTATATGTAATTGCTGCTTTTGCATTGGCACATATAACTGTAAATTCAACGCCCGAAAAAAGTGAGGATGTTACTATATACATCAATTCAAATGGCGTGCATACAGATATTGTTGTTCCGGTTAAGAATGAAGTTAAAGACTGGACTAAACAAATACGATACGACCAGACCAAATCTAAAGACAGCCTTATGTATTATGTGGCTTTTGGCTGGGGCGATAAGGGCTTTTATCTTGATACACCTGAGTGGAGCGACTTGAAGGCCAGTACGGCTGCCAAAGCGGCTTTTTACCTGGGTACATCGGCTATGCATACACGTTTTTATAATACTATAAAAGAAGATGCTGAATGCGTAAAAGTCACTATCAGTAAAAAGGACTATCAGGATATGGTTAAATATATTGAAGATAGTTTTACACTTGATGCTGACGGACATGTGCAATGCATAGCCAATCAAAGTTATGGACAATATGATGCCTTTTATGAAGCCAACGGTAAATACAGCTTGTTCTACACCTGTAATACCTGGGCTAACAACTGCCTGAAAGCAGGACATCAGAAAGCAGCGTTATGGACGGTTTATGACAAAGGAATTTTTTATCATTATCAGTAAGGTTCTTAGCAACTTAGTTTCTTAGATGCTTGGTTGAACCTTTAGAACCTAAGCGTCTCGGTATCTAAGAAACTTAGTTTGGCACTCTTTTTGTCTTGAATAAGACATGAAAAACATAACTAAAACATTCAATATTTGTCTTTTGCTGTTTTTGTTCCTTGGGTTTTCTGTAAATGCACAGGATTATGCAAGAGTGGATAATATTGTGAAAGCGTATCCAAAATCATTTTCATCTCCTGATAAGTTAGCCGAACAAATAGCTAAAGATTTTTCCCGTGACGATGAAAAAGCCCGTGCTGCCTTTACCTGGATAGCGATCAATATAAAATACGATTATGCCGCTTATGGCGTAAACGAACGCCCTGTGGCTTATTCATTCAGGACGGAGCAGGAAAAGATAGCCAAAGAAAAAGCCATGAAAACTGACCTCGCCCAAAAGACGCTTAAGTCTAAAAAAGGGGTGTGCCAGGGCTACTCGACATTGTTTCTTGTAGTGGCTGAGAAACTGGGGCTCGAAAGCGAGATTATTCCGGGTTCATCTAAGTCGCATCCTGCACACATTGGTAAGGCACCCGGCGCAAGTGACCATGCCTGGAATGCAGTGAAAATAGGCAGCGAATGGAAGCTGCTTGATGTCACTTTTGCGGCTGGGACAGTAACGGGTGCAAAACCTGAATTCGTTTTTAAATTCAATGACAGCTATTTTTTCAGCGATCCCGATACTTTTTTCCTGAACCATTTTCCCGATGATAAAAAATGGCTGCTGACGAATAAAACTGAAGAAGATTTTGCTAACCTGCCGTTGTATTATGGTGATTATCTTATGAAAGGATATGAATTTGTAAGTCCGCAGGCAGGTACTTTTAAAACCGCATCATCGGGTTTTATTGAGTTTAAAGTCAAAAATTTAAGACCTGAAGACAAGGTGCATTATGCCTTTAGCAGGGATAGGATTATTAAGGAGGCTGCAGTTCAGCAAAAAGGCGGCCTCACGGCTTTTGCTATTCCGTTAAATAATAGTTCTGTAGGTACACTTACCGTTTATATAAATCAAAAATCGGTTGCATCTTACAAGATTAATAAGGCCTAACTAAAAATTAAATAATCAGGGCTAAAAATAAGCCGGATTTTTGCGTAACTATTGATAAGTTTCTGCAATCCGGCTTTCATTTTTTCTACAGAAATGCTACATTAGCAGAAAATCCATAAAATTTTATGCTGGAGCAGAATCAGTACACTGAAGATAACATCCGTTCACTCGACTGGAAAGAACATATCCGTATGCGTCCGGGTATGTACATCGGTAAGCTGGGTGATGGGTCTTCTCCCGATGACGGTATCTATATCCTTATAAAAGAGGTTATTGATAACTCTATTGATGAGTTTGTTATGGGTACCGGTAAAACCATTGAAGTTACCCTTAGAGATAAAACCGTAAGCGTTCGCGACTTTGGTCGTGGTATTCCATTGGGTAAAGTCGTGGACGTTGTGTCTAAGATGAACACAGGTGGTAAGTACGATTCTAAGGCATTTAAAAAATCAGTTGGTCTTAACGGTGTCGGTACAAAGGCGGTTAATGCGCTGTCTAACTATTTCCGTGTAGAATCGGTTAGGGATGGCGTTCTTAAAGCTGCTGAATTCTCTGCAGGAGAACTTACTATTGAAGAAGACCAAGTAGAAACCACTAAGCGTAAGGGAACTAAGGTAACCTTTACTGCTGATGAAACTATATTCAAGAACTACAAATACCGTAATGAGTACATTATCAAGATGCTCAAAAATTATTGTTACCTGAATACAGGTCTGACAATAATTTACAACGGTGAAAAATATTTTAGCGAAGACGGACTTAAAGACCTTCTTGCTGAAACTATAAGTGAAGACGATCGTATCTATCCTATTATCCACCTTAAGGATGAGGATATTGAGATAGCCATGACCCACAGCAGGACACAGTATAGCGAAGAATATTATTCTTTCGTAAACGGTCAGAATACTACACAGGGTGGTACGCACTTAGGTGCTTTCCGTGAGGCTATCGTTAGGACGATCAAGGAGTTTTACAATAAGAACTTTGAAGCGTCAGACATTCGTAAGTCTATTGTTAGTGCGATAAGCGTAAAGGTAGAGGAGCCTGTATTTGAATCGCAGACTAAAACCAAGCTGGGCTCTACCGATATGGGCCCCGAAGCGCCGTCGGTGCGTACGTTTGTAAACGACTTCGTTAAAAATAAGCTAGACAATTACCTTCACCGTAATCCGGAGGTAGCCGACCTGTTGCTTAAAAAGATATTACAGGCTGAGCGTGAGCGTAAAGAACTTTCGGGTATCCGTAAACTGGCAAGGGACAGGGCTAAGAAAGCCTCGCTGCACAATAAGAAGCTGCGTGACTGCCGCGTGCACCTTACTGATGCCAAAAACCCCCGAAGCCTTGAAAGTACGCTGTTTATTACAGAGGGTGACTCGGCTTCAGGTTCTATAACCAAATCGAGGGATGTTAATACCCAGGCGGTTTTCAGTCTTAGGGGTAAGCCACTGAACTCGTACGGTATGAGCAAAAAGATCGTGTACGAAAATGAAGAATTCAACCTGTTGCAGGCTGCACTTGATATTGAGGAGGAAATGGAAAACCTGCGTTACAATAACATCGTGATCGCTACCGATGCCGATGTTGATGGTATGCACATCCGTCTACTGCTTATAACATTCTTCCTGCAGTTTTTCCCTGAACTTATAAAAGAAAATCACCTTTACATATTGCAGACACCACTTTTCAGGGTACGTAATAAAAAGGAAACGATATACTGCTATTCTGATGAAGAGCGCAGGGATGCAATTGAGAAGTTGAAAGGCAAACCGGAGATTACCCGATTTAAGGGATTAGGTGAGATATCGCCAGATGAGTTCAAACACTTTATAGGGCAGGACATACGTCTTGATCCTGTTTTGATGGATAAGGCGACCCCAATAGAAACCTTATTAGAATTCTACATGGGTAAAAATACACCTGACAGGCAGGTATTTATCATCAATAACCTTAAGGTAGAACTTGATGCTGTTGAATAGTAATTAATTATCAGTGACAGTTTGCAGTAGAGGCGTAGCATTGCTACGTCTGTTGTATTTAAATCAAATATCAAAATTCGGAAAGTAATACATGGACGAAGAAGAAGATGTAAATTTTGAGCCTTTAAAAGAAGAAGGCGGACAACATTTTTATGATAAGACCGGAGACCCTGAGTCTGGCGATACTATTACCAAGGTAACCGGTATGTACAAAGACTGGTTTTTGGACTATGCGTCTTACGTTATCCTGGAGCGTGCCGTTCCCGCTATTGAAGACGGATTTAAACCCGTTCAGCGCAGGATCATGCACTCACTTAAGGAACTTGACGATGGGCGTTATAATAAGGTGGCCAACGTAGTAGGGCATACCATGCAATACCACCCGCACGGTGATGCCAGTATTGGCGATGCTATGGTGCAGATAGGCCAGAAGGAACTTCTTATCGATACACAGGGTAACTGGGGTAACATACTAACGGGAGATGGCGCAGCTGCATCGCGTTATATTGAGGCGCGTCTTTCTAAGTTCGCGCTCGAAGTGTTGTACAGCCCCAAAATCACACCGTGGCAGTCGTCGTATGACGGTAGACGTAACGAACCAATCAATCTTCCGGTAAAATTCCCTTTGCTATTGGCACAGGGTGCCGAGGGTATCGCTGTAGGTTTATCTACAAAGGTGCTTCCGCACAACTTCAATGAGCTGATTGATGCATCCATCAAAATATTAAAAAATAAACCTTTTACCATTTATCCCGATTTTCCTACTGCTGGTATCGCCGACGTTTCTAATTATAACGACGGTATGCGCGGCGGGCGTGTAAGGGTTCGCGCAAGAATTTCGCAATTGGATAAAAGTACGTTGGTAATCACACAGATACCATTCAGTACTAATACAACGACTTTAATTGACAGCATTCTTAAAGCGAATGAAAAAGGCAAGATAAAGATCCGCAAGATTGAGGATAATACCGCTGCAGATGTTGAGATACTGATACATCTTCCGGCGGGTGTTTCTCCTGATAAAACTATTGATGCCCTGTTTGCTTTTACCGCATGCGAAACATCGGTAGCGCCGCTTGGCTGTGTAATTGAAGACCACAAACCATTATTTGTAGGTGTAACACACATGCTCAAGATATCTACTGCTAGAACAGTAGAACTTTTAAGGCGCGAGCTTGAAATACAGCTGGACGAATTAGAAGAACAATGGCATTTTCAATCGCTGGAGCGTATATTTATTGAAAACAGAATATACCGTGCCATTGAGGAAGAAGAAACCTGGGAAGGCGTTATAAAAGCAATTGATGAAGGCTTAAAGCCGTTCACAACACACCTAAGGCGCGCTGTTACTGAAGATGACATAGTAAGGCTTACTGAAATCCGAATTAAACGTATTTCTAAGTTTGATATTGATAAGGCTCAGGAGAAGATAGAAGCTTTGGAGGGTGATATCGAGCAGGTAAAACATCATCTTGCAAACATTATAGATTTTACGATCGATTTCTTCCAGGGGCTTAAAGACCGTTACGGAAAAGGCCGTGAGCGTAAAACTGAATTAAGAAGTTTTGATAATATTGAAGCGACTAAGGTTGTACTTAGGAATACTAAACTTTATGTAAACCGTGAAGAAGGTTTCGTGGGTACTGGCCTTAAAAAGGATGAATACGTTGCCGATTGTTCGGATATTGATGATGTTATCGTATTCCTTCGTAATGGAAGCATGATGATTACTAAAGTGGATGTGAAAACATTTGTCGGCAAAGATATCATTCACGTTGCTGTATTTGATAAAAACGATAAGCGTACCATATACAATATGATTTACCGTGACGGTAAGTCGGGGCCATCGTATATCAAGAGGTTTAACGTATCGGGGGTAACCCGTGATAAGCCTTACGATCTTACTGCGGGCACCAAAGACTCTATGGTATTGTATTTCTCTGATAATCCTAACGGAGAGGCAGAAGTGATCACCGTGCTGCTCCGCCAGGTAGGCAGTGTTAAAAAGCTAAAGTTCGATCTTGATTTTGCTGCTATGGCAATAAAAGGTCGTGCGTCTAAAGGTAATACGGTTACTAAATATCCTATCAAAAAAATTGAGCTTAAAGAGAAAGGTATTTCTACGCTTAAGCCGAGAAGGGTTTGGTTTGATGACACCGTGCACCGTCTAAATGTGGATGGCAGGGGAGAGCTGCTTGGCGAATTCAGGCCAAATGACAGGCTGCTTATCGTAAATCAGTCGGGTAAGGTTAAAACCATTATTCCTGAGCTCACCACGCATTTCGACGAAGGTATGATCGTATTGGAAAAATGGGTTAAGAATAAGCCTATATCGGCTATTTACTTTGATGGTGAGAAAGAGCGTTACTATTTGAAACGTTTCCTTGTTGAAAACGAGAATAAAGAAGAGGTATTCATTACTGAGCACCCAAAATCGCAGCTTGAGATAGTGTCCACAGAGTATCGCCCCGTAGCAGAAGTAATATTTACTAAAGTAAAAGGCGTGCAGAAAGAAAATCAGGTTGTAGATATAGAGAGCTTTATTGCCGTAAAGGGTATAAAGGCTTTGGGTAATCAGCTTACTGCTGATAAGGTAAAACAAATAAGCTTACTTGAACCACTGCCGTATGACCCTCCTGTGGAAGAGGTTCCTGAAGATGCTGAACCATCGGGAGAGGATATTGATGAAGGTCCAGTAACACTTGAAGATGACGGACAGATAACGTTGTCCTTAGATTAGTAAAAACAAAAGCTTCCTGAATCAGGAAGCTTTTTTTATGATTGATTAGTATATAAAAAAACAGGCTCCAATCGGAGCCTGTTTTGTATCTATCTAAAGCAATGAAATTATTTACCGGTCTGGTTTTTCATTTCTTTTTCGATCATGTCATAGAACTGGTCAATTTTAGGAAGTACAAGTATTCTTGTTCTTCTGTTTGTAGCTCTTCCTTCTGCAGTATCGTTAGATGTTAAAGGCTGGTATTCACCACGTCCTGAGGCTACTAAACGTTTTGGGTCAATACCAAAATCATTCTGAAGCATTCTTACGATAGAAGTTGCACGTTTAGTACTAAGATCCCAGTTGTCCTGAAGTACAGGGTTTTTGATTGGCACATTATCAGTGTGTCCTTCAACCATACATTCGAAGTCTGGTTTGTCCTGAACGATTTTGGCAACTTTGCCTAATATTTCTTTAGCCCTGTCGCTTACCTGGTAGCTACCGCTTTTGAATAGTAATTTATCTGCGATAGAGATGTAAACAACACCTTTTTCAACGTTCACTTCAATATCCGGATCGTTTACGCCAACTGCTCTTTTGATGCTTGTAACAAGTGCAAGCGTAACAGAGTCTTTACGTGTAAGTGCGTCCTGAAGCCTTGAAATTTTAAGGTCTTTTTCTTTAAGGCTCTCAAGAGATTTTTCAATTGTGGCTGCACCTTTAGAAGAAAGTGTTGTAAGGTTGTCCTTAGTATTGATAAGGTCAGTATTAGTTTTTCTCAAATCGTCCAGATTACGGCCCATTGCATCTCTTTCTGCAAGACATGTATTAAGCTTAATAGTAGCACTATTTAGCAAATCCTGGATCTCTTTGTTTTTAGCTTCCAGCTCGGCGATCTTTTTCTTAGACCCGCAAGAAGTCAGCGTCATAGCTGCTAAGGTAAGTACTAGAATGGCTCTTTTCATAAAATTCAAATTTAAAATGTCTAACAAAATTAAGTATTAATAAAAAATAGTAACGTTTTTTGTCTATAAACTATTGTTAAAATTTTTATCAAATATCTTGCCTTTTGTTACAAAATACAAATGCACTATACTGTTAGTTTTGTAGTAATTGGTATACTGCTTTGATTCTCTTTTGTTTAAGAAGTGAAAAATTTTTAAATAAAAATAAAAGTGAGAAGATAAGACAGCCCATAAATGCCCAAATTGACCTTTTGTTGCAAATCGGATACCTGCGAGACCATCCTGTGACAGCCTTATAAACAGTACCGGGAACAATTTTGCTGTAGGAAGATTCTTTGTCATCATCCATAAGGAGTTCCTAAAGTTGAGGAATGTTTTCTTCGAACTGCCTGTAGTAAGTGTCGCTCCGCCCACGTGATAAATTACCGACTGATAGCAGAAACGGGCATTATAATTTTTATTGAAGGCACGCCAGCATAGATCTATCTCTTCCTGGTGTGCAAAAAAGTCCGGGTCAAAACCGCGAAGCTCTCTGAACACTTTCTTACGGATAAAGAAACACGCGCCCGATGCCCAGAGTATTTGCGTATTGTCATCATACTGTCCTATATCTTCTTCTATGGTATCAAAGATACGGCCGCGACAAAATGGAAAACCGTATTTATCAATAAAGCCGCCTGCAGCACCGGCGTATTCAAAATGAGTTTTATTCTTATAGTCTAATATCTTTGGCTGGATTATACCTGTTTCGCTATCTTCTTCAAACAAAGCCAGCACGGGTGCAAGCCAATGTTTGGTCACTTCCACATCAGAGTTTACAAGAGCATATATTTCTTCCTCAACTTCTGCTAAAGCCTCGTTATAGCCCTTTGCGTATCCAAAATTACCCTTGTTTTGGATGATTTTTATTTCAGGATAATTTGTTTTCACAAATGAAACAGAGTCATCTGTAGAAGCATTGTCTGCTACGTAAATCGCAGCTTCGGGTGAATGCTCAACAACAGAAGGAAGAAACTGTTCAAGCAGCCCTTTTCCGTTCCAGTTTAAAATTACTACGGCTATATCTTTCATAAGGTTGGTATAAAATCAGGCAGATCCTGAAGGAAAAAATATTTTTCCTGTTCGTAATCCATCTGGCAAAAATAATGATTTAGGCCGTTTGTCACCATTAAATGGCCTGCGTTTAACGTCATATTATAACGCGCGATCTGGTCAAAAGTGTTTTGGGATATTGTTATCGCGGGAGCTTTGCACTCTACCAGTAGAAATATAGAACCATCCGGCTGAAAAACAACTATATCATAACGCTTGGTTAAACCATTTATTTTAATAATTTTTTCAACGTTTATATATGACTTTGGGTATTGTTTTTCCTCTAAAAGATAGCGCACTACATGCTGCCTTACCCATTCTTCGGGAGTAAGGATTATAAATTTCCGGCGAATTTCATCAAATACAGAAATTTTGTTATCTGTATTTTTAAACCTGAAAGTATAGTCTTTAAAATTCAGCTGCTGCATAGGGCAAAGTAACAAATTAAAAGCATAAGCTTAAAGCAAAATTGAATTAGTGTGCATACATAGTAAGTATAGCTATCTTCAATCCTAATCAAGCATTATAATTTTGTTTGTAACAGAACTTCTTTTTAAGAGGGGCTTTTTCTTTTATAGTAAGGAATGTGTTATTTTTGGATTCTCAAAATATAACAAGTGGACGAAGTAGTACGAATAGTTAACGAAATAAAACAGGGCAACATAAAGCCCATTTATTTTTTTATGGGCGAAGAGCCTTATTACATCGATCGCTTAACTGAGTATATCGAGAATAATGTGCTGTCTGAAGAAGACAAGGGATTTAACCAAATGGTGCTGTATGGAAAGGATGTGTCTATTGAAGACGTTATTTCCAATGCAAAACGTTACCCTATGATGGCCGACAGACAGGTGGTAATAGTTAAGGAAGCACAGGAGCTATCGCGTAGTATTGAGAAGCTGGAAAGCTATGCAGAAAATCCGCAGCCTACAACAGTGCTTGTTTTCGCTTATAAATATAAATCACTGGACAAGCGCAAAAAAATCACTAAGCTTTTAGAAAAGAAAGGTGTCGTTTTTGAAAGCAAAAAAATGTACGAGAACCAGGTAGGAGACTGGATAAAAAGAATATTACAGGGAAAAAACTACGCTATAGAACCAAAAGCTGCTGCTATGCTGGTTGAGTTTTTAGGTACTGATCTCAGTAAAATAAACAATGAACTTGAAAAACTAATGATTATATTGCCTAAAGGCAGTACAATTACACCTAAAGTAATTGAGGAAAATATTGGTATAAGTAAAGATTACAATGTGTTTGAACTGCGTAAAGCTATTGGAGAGCGTGATCAGCTGAAAGCCTATAAGATAGCCGATTATTTTTCTCAAAATCCAAAAGACAATCCTCTTGTAATGACTACCGGACTTGTATTCGGATTTTTTTTACAACTGCTGCAATATCACGGACTGAAGGATAAAAACCCTTCAAACGTTGCAAAAGTACTCAAGGTAAACCCTTATTTTGTAAAGGACTATGATATCGCACTGCGCAATTATCCCATGAAAAAAGTAAGTGCCGTTATAGCCGCGCTGAGGGATGTAGATGTAAAAAGTAAAGGGGTGGGGGCAAATGCCATCCCGCAATCTGACCTTATGAAAGAGATGCTCGTAAAGATTTTTAATTAAGCTTTTTAATCACGATATTTGCAGGCTAATCTGAAAAAGAAAAATGGGAATGAATAAGAATACTATCTTAGGATGGGCTACATTTATAATGATACTTATGGGCCTGTTGCTAATTGGTTTAGGTGCATTTAGATATAATGATATTGCAGGCTGGGGCTTTGCTGCAGTAGGCATTGGCTTTTTTGCCATTGCATGGGTATTCAGCTCTCTTAAAGGGAGAGTTTAGTTTTAAGAATAACAAAAAACAACAATAAACATATATATGTCAGACGATAAGAAAGTAATATTTTCGATGTCCCGCTTAAGCAAGACTTTTCCGGGCGCACAAAAGCCTGTACTTAAAGATATTTACCTTAGCTTTTTTTACGGAGCTAAAATTGGTATCCTTGGTCTTAATGGATCGGGTAAATCATCGCTTTTAAAAATTATTGCCGGAGTAGACAAGAACTATCAGGGTGATGTAGTTTTTTCACCGGGATATACTGTAGGTTACCTTGAGCAGGAACCACAACTTGACGAAAATAAAACAGTTATTGAAATAGTTCGCGAGGGAGTTGCAGAAACTGTGGCAATACTTGACGAATTCAACAAGATAAATGACAGCTTTGGAGATCCTGAGGTATATGAAGATGCAGATAAAATGCAGAAGCTTATGGATCGTCAGGCTGAGCTTCAGGATAAAATCGATGCATCAGGAGCATGGGAGCTTGATACCAAGCTTGAAATAGCGATGGATGCGCTTCGTACTCCTGAGCCTGATACTCCTATTAAAGTACTTTCAGGCGGTGAAAAAAGGCGCGTCGCATTGTGCCGTCTTCTTTTACAACAACCTGATGTGCTACTACTGGATGAGCCTACCAACCACCTTGATGCAGAAAGTGTACTGTGGTTAGAGCAGCACCTGCAGCATTATGCAGGTACGGTTATCGCTGTAACACACGATCGTTACTTTCTTGATAACGTTGCAGGATGGATACTAGAACTTGACAGGGGGGAAGGTATCCCTTGGAAAGGAAACTATTCTTCATGGCTTGACCAGAAATCTAAACGCCTTGAGCAGGAAGAGAAAACAGCATCTAAACGCAGAAAAACCCTTGAGCGTGAGCTTGACTGGGTAAGACAAGGTGCAAAAGGCCGTCAGACAAAACAAAAAGCGCGTCTTCAAAACTATGACAGGTTATTGAACGAAGACCAGAAAGAACTTGACGAAAAACTTGAGATTTATATCCCTAACGGACCAAGGCTTGGTACAAATGTTATTGAGGCTACAGGTGTCGCTAAGGGATATGGTGATAAATTATTATACGATAATCTTAACTTTACGCTTCCGCAAGCGGGTATCGTAGGTATTATAGGTCCCAATGGTGCCGGTAAAACGACTATCTTTAAGATGATCATGGGTCAGGAAACTCCTGATGCCGGTGAATTTAAAGTTGGTGAAACAGTAAAGATCGCTTATGTAGACCAGGCGCATTCTAACATCAATCCAGAAAAAACAATTTGGGAAAACTTCTGTGATGGACAGGAGCTTATTATGATGGGTGGAAGACAGGTTAATTCAAGAGCTTATTTAAGCCGATTTAACTTTAGTGGCAGCGACCAAAATAAAAAGGTAGCTACACTTTCAGGTGGTGAGCGTAACAGGCTTCACTTAGCGATAACCCTAAAAGAAGAAGGTAACGTTTTACTACTGGATGAGCCTACTAATGACCTTGATATCAATACACTTCGTGCGCTTGAAGAGGGTCTTGAAAACTTTGCGGGCTGTGCCGTGGTAATTTCCCACGACAGGTGGTTCCTTGACAGGGTATGTACTCACATCCTTGCATTTGAAGGCAACTCTGAAGTTTATTTCTTTGAAGGAAGCTTCTCGGAATATGAAGAGAACAGGAAGAAACGCCTTGGCGGTGACTTAACCCCTAAGCGAATAAAATACAGAAAGCTTATAAGAGGCTAATGATTCAGAAAGCTGTCCTGAACCGGGCAGCTTTTTTTATTTATGCTATTATTACTTAATTATTAGGTCTAATTTCTCAAAACTTAATAGTCTACAGAATTAGTAGATTATTAAGTTAAATATTTTTATATTTGGTCAGCCAGTATTACTTATTCAAATGGCCCATCTATGGAATTATCAATAAAATTAAAAGAAATATCTAATAAGGTAACGTTTAGGCAAATAGGTTTGAGCATACTATCTTTCAAAGTCCTGATATTATTCTATTTTGCTTATCTACTCATAACGCAATTTACAAGCAAGGAGTTTACATTTGACGAATCTTTTTACATTTTCCTTGTTGTTGGCTTCCTAGCACAGATGATAGACGGAGCTTTAGGAATGGCTTATGGCATAATTTGTTCGACATTACTGCTCACTTTCGGAATACCGGCCGCTGTGGCTTCTGCGAGCGTGCATACCTCAGAAGTATTTACTACAGGTATTTCAGGACTATCTCATATAAAATTAAAAAATATTGATAAGAAACTGTTTTTTCAATTAGTTATTACTGGGGTTGTAGGCGCAGTAGCCGGTAGTTATCTGATTTCCGGACTTTTTGATGGAGATACTATAAAACCTTATGTGTCTGCTTATTTACTTATTATGGGAATTTATGTTATCTACAAAGGAATAAAAAATAAGGAAGAACAGCCGAAAGTTGATAAAAAAGTTCCTGCACTTGCCTTTGCAGGGGGATTTCTGGACGCTATAGGCGGCGGCGGATGGGGGCCAATTGTGACTTCAAACCTGTTGAGTAAAGGTTATAATCCAGCAAAAACTATCGGAACAGTAAATACAGCAGAATTTTTCATCACTTTTTTTTCTACTATTACTTTTATATTTTTTCTTGGAGTTACACATTGGCAGGTAATCTTGGGGCTTGTTGCAGGTGGGGCAGTAGCTGCGCCAATGGGCGCATACTTTGCTACAAAGGCAAATAAAAAGTTGTTAATGATATTAGTCGGGTGCGTTATAATACTTACATCTGTTTATAGTATAGCAAAGTTTTTGATTTAGGATATACAAAATATCTTAGCTAAAAAAAGATTAAATATGTTTTAATACTGTTTATTTAGATTTAGTTTAGTAGGAGATATTAAGGCTCATTAATTATCAGCTTATGTTATTATCAGATCATATTTACTGGCTTTTTATATTAGCGCTGCCTATAGCCTGTGTGGCATGGACAGTTACGCACGAAGAAGTTTTTCGGGAACCGCGGGAATACTGTGTTGGACAAAGCAAACACAGTAAGACTGTACTGAGACGAAAGTTCTTCTACCTGTTTACCTGCGAATATTGTTTCAGCCATTATGTAACCGTCTTTTTTTTAATTGTTACAAACTATCAGCTGTTATTAACCGGTTGGAGAGGTTACCTCATTGCAGGCTTTGCACTTGTGTTTATGGCTAATGTTTACATGAGCCTGTTTGCATTATTGAGACAGGCTATAAAAAAAGAAAAGACAGAAATACAGGTACTGGAACATGAAGTTGAAAAAGACACCAACAAAAATCTTTAATCCGGTTTTTGTACTGCCCTTAGTCTTTTTCCTTTTTTCCATGAAAAGTTTTTTGGAAGATCGTCTCCTAACAGATATCCCCACGGTTTTAATGAATCTACCCGGTCAAAAATCACTTTAGCGATAGCCATAATCGGAATTGCCAAAAACATCCCGGATATTCCTGCGATCATCCCGAAAATAATAATCCCGACAATGGAGGCAATGGAATTAATTTCTACTTTAGAACTAACAACCATAGGCACAAGAATGTTATTATCAATAAGCTGTACAACTACATTTACGATAAGAATTCCTAGAATGATAGAAAGGTCGCTAGTACCTGTAAGCGATGCTATTACAGTTAAAACGCCCGCAATAACAATACCTATATAAGGGATAAGGTTTAGAAGACCTGTAATTACACCAAGCAATATGGCGTATTTTAATCCAAGAATCATAAGCCCAATTGAGGTCAATACAGATACGATTACAAACTCAAAAAGTAATCCAATTATATAACTCTGTACAGACGTTTTTACCGTTTTAAGAATATCTTGTAGGGTAGCATGGTATTTATCTTTCACTAATTGGCACAAAAAGGAAACAAAGTGAGTCCTGTAAAGTAATATTAAGAATGTGTATATTGGGATGGTTATCAAAGACATCATAGAATCGCTAAACGAAATAAGTGTTGTACCTAGTAGCTGTTTTCCGGTGTCCATAGAGCCACTTGTAGCTTTACTGACCATTTCGTCCTGTTCAGTTTTGCTGATGTTAAGCGTATCGTTTATGTACAGCTGAATATTTTTATAATGCTGTGCCAGGTTAGATTTTATTTTGTCCCAGTCGTTAGCCATCACTGCAAGCTGGGTTGAAATAAAATAAAGGATTATCCCAAAAAACACTACAAATAACAATACTGTTATTACACACGCAAGGGTATGCGGAATGCGAAGTTTTATATTTAAAAAGCCAGACACCGGGCGCAAAAGGATTGCAAATAAAAGTGACAACAATAGTGGTGATATAACACTCTGGCCATAAAAATAGATTATTGTGATCAATATTAATATCAGGAGAATGAATGCAAATTTTGCGTAAAAAGGAAATTGTAGTGTTTGTTTCATTATATACAGTATAAGTTTGAGCTTAAGAATAAAGGTACTCCCAAATTTGGTTGGGTAGTTATAGTATTGCACTTTAATTGTTATATAATTTTATTTAACAATATAAAAAAGACAGGGCTTAATAATTGAATCCCTGTCTGTAATTAACTTAAAACGCTCTCTATTTAATTAACCGTAGTATAAATTAGTTTTTCTTTATAGCCATTTTATCTTTTCTAAAGAAGTTGGTATGATTGCCGATTTTGTGGGTGACACTTCTGTTTCAGAGAAGTGTGTGTGAAACACGTAATATATACATACCCTTTTTTATCATAAAAATGTCTCCGTGCTCTGCACCCGGATATTTCAACATCCACTTCGAAATAAACGTACTATTGTTATTTTTATCCTACTTGTCGTAAGGGCATTTACTTAAGGCATAACCCGCTGCATATTCTTTATTTATAAAGTCATGTTTTTTTGAAAGCAAAAGTATTATGAGATAGCTGAAATGGTGGGCTATAAATCGCAGACCAATTTTGGAGGCAATTTTCAGAAATATTTTGGAATGACACCAATGGAAATTGAAAAAAGTAATTCATCGGAAACATAAGCGTTTGTGCAACAAATTAATAGATTTTTGGCAATTAGAAGCTTCTGCCTGTCGGATTAAATTTATATTTTTGTTTGCTTAAACTATAAATAAAAAATGGCATCAGGATTTTTTGCAATTTTAGATGATTTGGCTTCCTTAATGGATGATGTAGCAGTGGCAAGTAAAGTTGCGACCCAAAAAACTGCGGGAATTTTAGGTGATGATTTGGCAGTAAACGCTGAAAAAGCTACCGGTTTTATGTCTTCGCGTGAATTGCCTGTATTGTGGGCTATTACTAAAGGTTCTTTCTTAAACAAACTTATAATAGTTCCTATTGCACTTTTGCTTAATGTTTTCTTTCCGGTCGCTATAAAAGTAATTCTTGTTCTTGGAGGTGTGTATCTTGCCTATGAGGGAGTAGAAAAAATTGTCGAATATTTTTTCCACTCGTCAAAAACAGGCGAAGAAGTTATAGAGGAGGATGTAGAAGAAGATGCAGCTGTAGCTGAAAAGAAGAAAGTAAAGTCTGCCATAACAACAGATTTTATTCTTTCTATAGAGATTGTAATTATTGCCTTAGGTACCGTTTTAGATAAGAGTTTATATATACAGATACTTACAGTTTCTATCGTGGCAATTTTAGCTACAGTTGGAGTGTATGGTATTGTAGCGCTTATCGTAAGGATGGACGACGCCGGATACAAACTTATTAAGCATTCGCAAAACAAAGGTTTTTTATCAAAAGTGGGAGCAGTACTAGTTAAGTCACTCCCTATAGTAATTAGGATTTTAGCAGTTGTTGGTACAATTGCGTTAATTTTAGTGTCAGGAGGAATCTTTGTCCATAACATAGACTACCTCCACCATATATATCCAGATCTTCCTTCAATCATTAAAGAATTTAGCGCAGGTTTAATAGCGGGAATTATTGCTGTGGCGATCACGACCGGTGGTAAAAAGATATTCTCTGCAGGAAAAGGGCATTAATACCTATTTAATGATTCCGGCAATAATATTTACTGTTAGCGCTACAATTATAGTGTTAAAAACAAACGATATGAGACTGTGAAGCAATGCATAACGTCTTATTGTCTTAGATGATATTGTAACATCTGATACCTGGAATGTCATGCCTATTACAAAAGAAAAATAAGCAAAATCTATATAATCGGGAAGTTCAGAGTTAGGAAAGTCAAGACCGCCGCCTTCATCTGCTTTTTTTTCGGTTTGATTATTATGATATAAGTGAGCATACCGTATGGTGAATATGGTATGTAAAAGTATCCATGACGTGGTAACTGCTAAAATAGTTACTATTGTCCTAAGGTCATTGTCAAATGGAGACTCCTTTGTGTTTATGAGCAGAAGTATGGCTCCTGCTAAACTTATACATACCGAACTAAGTACTATGGTAAATATTACCCTTATATCTTCGTCTTGTTTTATTACTATTTGGCGCTGTTGTTGTGCATTGGTATAAAAAAATAACAGCCAGCTCATAGTTATCATTGCAACTGCAAAAATATCCCAACAGATTATAAATCTTAAGCTCGAATCGATTTCAGACAAATATAAAAAAGGGTAGGCGATTGCAGCCAATAATAGTGAAACGACAAGTTTTTGGTACCCACTTGTTTTTGATACCCACAGGGGTAATTTTGCATTTTTGTTTGTAGCCATTATTTTTGAAGAAGATATTGCGATAATTGTTAAGTATAGTTCTAAGCAAAAAGTAATCGTATAAATTTATTGATATCTATCTTGTAAAAATAATAATCTAAGGTTAATGTAAGGATTGCATTTACACTCTTATTGATCCTCTAAATCCTCTGGCTGCATAATAAGAATCTGCGCCATTGTGATATGTAAATACGGTATCATAACGTTTGTCGCAAAACAATGCGCCTCCTAATTTTCTTATTTCTGAAGGGGTCTTTATCCAACTTGAGGTTTTAGTATCAAAATTACCTAATAATTGCAACTCTTTGTATTGTGATTCATTCAGTATTTCGATACCCATTTCTGCTGCGAGATCTACCGCACTGTTCTCAGGTTTATATTGTTTTCTTGAGTCTAATGCTTCCCTGTCATAACATATGCTTCTACGACCTTTAGGAGTTTCAGGAGAACAGTCATAAAATATATATTCATCTGTTTTACTATCATATTTTATAACATCCGGTTCGCCGCCAGTCATTTCCATTTTGTCTAATGACCATAGCTTTTGTGCACGTGTCTCCATTTTGATCAATACTTTATCCCAGTCAATATCTTTATGGCGATTCATGTTACTAATAAAACGTTTATGAAGTTTTTCGAGCAACTCTGTACGTTGTTCGGTTGCAAGCTTATTTTTTTCGGTACTCATCGTAAAAAATATTTTGATAGGTTAAATTATGTAAGGGGATTAAAAATAAGAAATATTCCTAAGAAAAGAGATTAAATAAAATTTATTGACATGGGCCCAAATAAAAATTTTGTGAAATAAACTCTGCTTCAAACGTTGTAAATGAATTTCAATATGATTTTTAACAATTTTAATTTTCATTGGCATCATGTTTGTTAACACTTTTTGTGAGATTAAATTTTCACTGTTTAATCGTGTTTTAAATAGTGTGAGAGTAATGTTTGTAAACCTCATACGCAAATATTTAACAAATCAGTATTTGTAGGTATAATAACATTATGTAATTTTGCGCCCAATGATAAAGATGATGTTTAGATTTTTTTTAACGCTGTACATATTCCTGCTTAGCGGGTATGGTAACCTCCATGCTCATACGCAGGCAAACATGTGTCCTGAGTCTGTTAAAAATCTTGAAGCAACAGAACATATCAGCCTGGTAACTTTAATTGACGACAATACTCATATCGTTAATTGCACACCAACTATTAAAGAAAACAATAAAGTCGTTATTTCAGATAATGAGATTGAAGACGATGAAACAAGTTCTTCAAAAAAGTCTCTTGAAATAAATAAGTGTTTCACGCTTTTATCTTTTTCCCATTCTGCAAGGGACATAATAAGCTACACAAACAATGGCATTCCTGCCATTAATAAAAACATTTCCTATTTTACTTCTCACAGGTGGTATATAATTTTCCGCGTTATACGACTGTGATTCAGCGTTAAATAGGATATTTTTATCGATTAACTGATAACTTTCCGCTCAACATTACTGCCATTGTTCATTACTTTGAAATGAATAGATGTGCACGTGTATTGCTATACACATCCTTTAAAGAAACAAAAATCAATTAATTATTGTAGTGCCCTAAAAAGCAAATTATTATGAAGCAAATTCTTATGTTAATGGGCTTGTGTACATTATTGTCTTATACAAGCTGCCAGTCAAAAAAAGAAACAGAAGAAAAGGAAGCCGAATACTCGGTTACTAATCCTGTAAAAAAAGACACATCAATTACTAAGGAGTATGTGTCGCAAATCCATTCAATTCAACATATCGAACTAAGAGCCCAGGAACGAGGTTATTTAGAAAAGATTTATGTAGATGAAGGGCAATCTGTTAAAAAAGGCCAACTGTTGTTCAAAATCATGCCTAAATTATATGAGGCAGACCTTCAGAGGGCGCAGGCAGAAGCCAAATTCGCTGAAATTGAGGTTCAAAATACAAAATCTCTTGCCGATAGAAATGTCGTTGCCCCAAATGAGCTTGCAATGGCAAAGGCTAAATATGACAAAGCTAAAGCAGAGCTAGCTTTGACGAAAGTTCACTTACAGTTTACAGAAATAAGAGCACCATTTGATGGGATTATAGACCGCTTTCATGTAAGGGAAGGCAGCCTTATAGATGAAGGAGATCTTCTTACTAATCTTTCTGATAACAGTAAAATGTGGGTTTATTATAACGTACCTGAGGCTGAGTACCTTGACTTTAAGGGAAAGCTGCAAAGTGAGGGCAAGCCTAAGGTAAACTTGTTAATGGCTAATAACCAATTGTTTGATTATCCAGGAGTAGTTGAGACTATAGAAGGTGAATTTAACAATGAAACAGGTAATATTGCTTTTAGGGCAACTTTTCCTAACCCAAAAGGATTATTGAGACATGGTGAAACAGGTAATGTAGAAATGACTGTGCCTCTTAAAAATGCTATCCTTATTCCACAAAAAGCAACTTTTGAAGTCCTTGATAAGAAATACGTTTATGTTGTTGACAAAAACGGTGTTGTAAAATCGAGAGAGATTACTATTGCGGCAGAGCTGCCACATATTTTTGCAATTAGCGATGGCTTATCTACAGGTGATAAAATTCTTCTTGAAGGTTTGCGTCTTGTTCAGGAAAATGAAAAAATCAAGTACAAACTACAAAAGCCTGAATATGTTTTATCGCATTTAGAGCTATATGCTGAGTAATCGAAATAACTTAAAAAGAAAAAAACATGTTTAGTAAATTTATACAAAGGCCTGTGTTTGCAATTGTAATTTCGATTATGATTGTATTTATGGGTTCCCTTGCGATCGTAAAACTGCCTACATCGCAGTTTCCCGATATTGCGCCAACAACAGTAAATATTTTTATTGCTTACCCTGGTGCGAGTGCGGAGGTATTGGTTAAGTCTACCCTTATTACATTAGAGAATGCCATCAATGGTGTTCAGGATATGCGATATATGGCTACAGACGCAACCAGTGCCGGTGAAGCAACGTTAAGAATTATTTTTGAACCGGGTACCGATCCTAATCAGGCTGTAATCAGGGTAAAAACGAGGGTCGATCAGGTTATGCCCCTTTTGCCGGAACTTGTACAAAGGGAAGGTGTAGTTATTACGCCTATCCAGCCAAGTATGTTGATGTACGTCAATTTGTATGCTACAGGTAAAGATATGGATGAAAAATACCTGTTTAATTATGCCAGTGTAAATATGCTTCCTGAAATCAACAGGATTAAAGGGGTAGCAAGATCACAAATATTAGGTAGTAGGACCTATGCAATGCGTATATGGTTGAATCCTGAGCGCATGAGGGCTTACAATGTTTCTTCGGAAGAAGTTATGAAAGCGCTTGGAGAGCAAAGTATTATTGGACGTCCGGGACGTATTGGACAAAGTTCAGGTATCAAGGCACAATCTCTTGAATATGTTCTTACTTATAAAGGCCAGTTTAACGATCCTAAGCAATATAATGACATCATTATACGTGCTAATGCTGAAGGTGAGGCTATACGCTTAAAAGACATCGGCCGCGCCGAACTTGGTAGTGAATTCTTCGACATCTACTCTAACCTTGATGGACACCCGTCAGCCTCTATCGTGTTGAAACAAAACTACGGTAGTAATGCGAGTGATGTAATCGAAAGGGTTAAAGGCAAGCTGGAAGAGATGAAAAAAAGTTTCCCTCCGGGAATAGACTATAAAATTGGTTATGACGTATCTAAATTTCTTGATGCCTCTATAGAACAGGTTGTGGATACGCTGCGCGACGCATTTATTCTTGTTGCCCTTGTAGTATTTATTTTCCTTGGCGACTGGCGTTCTACGCTGATACCGATACTAGCGGTTCCGGTATCGCTGGTAGGGGCATTCTTTGTTATCCAGTTCTTTGGTATAACAATCAACATGGTAACATTATTTGCCCTTGTATTAGCGATTGGTATCGTGGTAGATGATGCAATTGTCGTCGTCGAGGCGGTGCATGCCAAGTTCGAAGAGTTTCCGCATATATCGCCTTACATGGCAGTTAAAAGAGTATTAGGTGAAATCAGTGGAGCAATTATAGCAATTACCGCGGTAATGGTTTCTGTATTCGTACCGATATCTTTCATGTCTGGTCCTGTGGGAACATTCTATCGTCAGTTCTCTATTACTATGGCGAGTTCAATTGTAATTTCTGCACTTATTGCACTTACGCTTACACCAGTATTGTGTGCTATGTTATTGAAAAACAATCATGGCCAGGAAAAGAAAAAGAATCTTTTTACCAAGGCTCTTGACAAATTTAATAAGGGATTTGATAAAATGACGGGTAAATATGTATCACTTTTAAAGGTTATCGTTAGCAGGAGGGTAGTTACATTTGGAGTACTTATTGCATTTTGTGCAGGAACATTCTACGTAAACCAGATCCTTCCATCAGGATTTATCCCGAGTGAAGACCAGGGTACTATTTACGCCATCATACAAACACCTCCGGGATCTACGCTGGAAACGACAAACCAGGTTTCGCAAAAACTTATGAAGATATGTGAAAAGGTAGAAGGTGTAGCATCAGTTTCTTCTCTTGCTGGTTATGAGATCATGACAGAAGGTAGGGGATCTAATGCAGGTACGTGTATGATTGACCTTAAGCCTTGGCATGACAGGAAACATAAAGTTACCGAGATCATGGAAGAGCTTGAGGAAAAATCTAAAGGTCTTGGGGCAAAAATTGAGTATTTTGAGCCGCCGGCCATTCCTGGATTTGGTTCTTCAGGTGGTTTCTCAATGCGTTTGCTTGATAAAAACACGACTACCGATTATCAGGATTTTGATAAGATCAACAAAAAATTCATGGCTGAATTAGGCAAACGTAAAGAGCTTTCGGGTCTGTTTACCTTCTTTGCTGCAAATTACCCGCAGTATGAATTAGTTATAGACAACAACCTAGCAATGCAAAAAGGTGTATCTATAGGTAAAGCTATGGACAACCTTGATATTCTTATCGGTAGTACATACGAGCAGGGTTTTATTAAGTTCAACCGTTTCTTTAAAGTTTATGTTCAGTCAGATCCTCAATATAGAAGACTTCCTTCTGATATACTTAACCTTTTCATAAAAAATGATCAGGGAGAAATGGTTCCGTACTCGGCGTTTATGAAACTTAAAAAGACTCAGGGGCCAAATGAGATTACGCGTTACAATATGTATAACTCTGCAGCAATACAGGGACTTCCTGCAAAAGGTTATACAACTGCAGATGCTATTGGCGCTGTTAAGGAAGTAGCTGCAAAAACATTGCCGAAAGGCTATGACATTGCGTGGGAAGGACTTTCGTATGATGAATCTATGAGAGGTAACGAATCAATTTACATTTTTGGAATTGTATTACTGTTTGTATTCTTTGTACTTGCAGCACAATACGAGAGTTTCATTCTTCCTTTTGCAGTAATCCTGTCAATACCGGTAGGTATATTTGGATCATTCCTATTGCTTGAGGTAATGGGGCTTCAAAATAATATCTACGCACAGATTGGCCTTATCATGCTCGTCGGGCTGCTTGGTAAGAATGCCGTACTTATTGTAGAATTTGCCGTGCTCAAGCACCAGGAGGGAATGACCATACTGGAAGCTGCCATAGAAGGAGCAAAAGTACGTTTCCGCCCTATTCTTATGACATCATTCGCGTTTATCGCCGGTATGATTCCATTATTGCTTGCATCTGGTGCAGGTGCAATTGGTAACAAGACACTTGGTGCTACTGCACTTGGAGGTATGCTTTTCGGAACAGTTTTCGGGGTAATTGTCGTACCCGGATTATATTACATATTTGGCTCACTTGCGGCCGGTAGAAAACTAATACGCGATGAAGAGGAAACTTCGCTATCTGAAGGATTTGTTCATCAGATAGATAACTTTAAACATGACGAAAACGACCATGAATAAGAAATTGAACAGATACACAGTTATGTTTGCGGCTGTTGCCTGCCTAACATTAACGTTTACAGGGTGTAAAACGCCTTCTTTAGTTCAAAAGACAGAAAATAAAAATGTTCCTGCGAGTTATAGTACCTCGCAGGATACTATTAACTCTGCCACGATCAAATGGAAACAGTATTTTACTGATAAATACCTTACGGCGTTAATTGACACTGCACTTGTAAATAATCAGGAACTGAATATTACCTTGCAGGAGATAGAAATCGCTAGAAGCGAAGTTAGAGCCAGAAAAGGGGAGTACTTGCCATCTATAGGTTTACGTGCCGGTGCCGGTGTAGATAAAGTAGGGCGCTACACAAGCAAAGGTGCAAGCGAAGCTACTACTGACATCATGCCGGGTAAAGAAATGCCAGAGCCGTTACAGGACTACATGATTGGCGCTTACGCTAACTGGGAGCTGGATATATGGAATAAGCTTCATAATGCAAAAAAGTCAGCTGTTAGCAGGTACCTTGCAACTGTAGAAGGTAAAAACTTTGTTATTACCAACCTGATCGCTGAAGTAGCAAATTCATATTACGAACTATTGGCTCTGGATAATCAGCTGGCTATTGTAAAGCAGAATATAGAGATACAGAATAATGCCCTTGAAATCGTAAAATATCAAAAGCAGGCGGCTCGTGTTACAGAACTAGCAGTACGTAGATTTGAAGCTCAGGTGTTGAACACGAAAAGCCTTCAGTATGATATTCAGCAGAAGATTACTGAAACGGAGAATAGGATCAACTTCCTGCTTGCAAGATATCCGCAGCCTATAGAAAGGAATAAACAGCCGTTTCTTGATATAATGCCTGCTGTTATAAGCGCAGGTATACCATCCCAGCTATTGGCTAATCGTCCTGATATCAAACAGGCAGAACTTGAGCTTGCAGCGGCTAAACTAGACATTAAAGTGGCTAAGGCAAGGTTTTATCCCTCGCTGAGTATTTCTGCGGGGATAGGATATAATGCTTTTGATCCGTCATATCTTATAAAACCAAAGTCGTTGCTTTACTCTGTAGCCGGCGACCTAATGGCTCCGCTTATTAATAGAAATGCTATTAAAGCCGCTTACATTACGGCTAATGCAAAACAGCTTCAGGCAGTTTATGACTATGAGCGTACAATATTGAATGCTTATATAGAAGTTGCCAATCAGGTTGCTAAAATTAGTAATCTTGAGAAAAGCTACGATTTTAAATCTAAAGAAGTAGAGGCATTAACGCAGTCTATAGAAATTTCCAATGACCTTTTCAAATCTACAAGAGCAGACTATATGGAAGTGCTTTTAACACAGCGCGACGCCCTTGAATCAAGATTTGACCTTATTGAAACCAAAATGCAGCAAATGAATGCTACTGTAAATATTTACAGAGCTCTTGGTGGAGGCTGGAATCAGTAACAAATAAGTTTACCAAAAATGCTATGAATAGTTCTGTTATGGAACACAAAAGAAAGCTTCAGTGAAAACTGGAGCTTTTTTGTTAAATATTTTTTAAGCAAATTGTTTTTACAATTTTATTCCTGCAATTTGAAAATCATAAAATGAGTATCGATATGAAAGATTTAGGGCATGGCTTTAGTTTGGCTGAGAAAAATATTTATCACTATGATTCTAAAACTTTTACCAATCTAAGGAAAATTATCGATTATAAATCATTTGAACTTATCGACAATTATAGAGATAAAACGTTCTATTTTAAAGATAAGGAGCATGTGTATGTTTCAAGTTATATGTGTACTCCATCTGTTATAGAGTGGGCAGATCCTGCACACTTTAAAATTATTAACGGTGAAGAAGGCATAGGTTTTGACGGTAACAACTATTACTGGTATGACAAAACACTGCCTTATGATTATAGCAACGCTCAAAAATATAACGAATACTATCTTCGAGAAGGGAATGGTGTATTCTTTTTAATTCAACCTGTAGAAGGCGCTGATGCCGAAAGTTTTAGTATTATCTGGCAGAACATCGGCAGGGATAAGAATAATCTTTTTTTTAAAGGCGTAAAAGAAGATGTTGATGTAAATAGTTTCAAAATGGTGCCCGGTTGTTTTGATACTTTCCATCTTGATCAGAGCCACACGTATTATGCATCCGATGACAGTAATGTTTATTTTGTTAACACGCTTGGTAAAAGCCTGAAAAAACTCAACGGCGTAAAGCCTGAAGAGTTTTCGGTAAAAGTTATTGATGAAAGGCTTTATGGAATATGCGGAAACAATTTTTATTTTTTTGGTGTCCGAAAGAAAGGTGTTTTATAAAATGCGTCTGTCTGTTCGTTAAAATATTATATTGTGGGAATTCTTTATTTCAGACATTACAAATGTGCTGTGCGCGCTCCCAATACTTTCTACAGACCCCAGTTTATTGAATACAAAATCCTGGTAGTGCTTCATGCTCTTGGCATATACTTTTAATAAAAAATCATAGTCTCCCGATATATTGTAACATTCTGCCACTTCATCAATTTTAAGTATATCTTCAACAAACTGATGGCCAACGCTTTTTTCGTGCTGCTTAAGCCTTATGTTACAGAATACTATAAAACCATAGTCTAGTTTTTCGGCATCAAGCAATGCAACATATTTTTTAATATAACCATTGGCTTCAAGTTTTTTGACCCTTTCAAAAACGGGAGATGGAGAGAGGTTTACCTGCGCAGCAAGCTCTTTAACGGTAAAATTAGAGTTATTGCTTAGTATTTTTAAAAGCTGAAGATCAGTTTCATCGATTTGTTCCATGGTATAAAATTCTTTTTTAGCAGATTAAAATCGAGTGTAAAGGTATAAAATTCTTTCAAAATATATATATCGGTATTATATACTTATATTTTACATATTTAAAATTTAATAATCTTTAATTGTATGTTTGTGTAGAATTATTGCCAGAATATGGCTAAAGTTTTTAGTACTTTATCAACCAAAAAGAGGTTTTACTTAACTGTAGATTAATAGGGAATCGTGTGCAAATCACGAACTGTCGCGCAACTGTAAGTAACATGAAGGTCTTCATCCTTAGAACATCCACTGCCAATAGCGGGAAGGACGATGAGAACCGTTACAAGTCAGGAGACCTGCCTTTTTTGGATTGACAATGCTTTCGCGATCTAAAGCAAAATGTCAGACAGATGTATAACAAACAGCGTATTCATCAGAATACTATGTCCATTTTTTATGCATATTTCTTTCTATTGTTCTATCCTGTAGCGTTGCGAAGCATTAAGGAACTTTATAATGATTATTAACCATTTAAAAAGTTGAAAGACATGTTAACGCACAATCTTGGCTACCCGCGCATTGGTGGCAACAGAGAATTAAAAAAAGCCTGCGAAAATTACTGGTCAGGTAAAATTACTTCAGAGGAATTACTTGCGATTGGAAAAGAATTACGTTTAAAAAACTGGAAACTACAGCAGGAATCCGGAATTGACCTGATTCCTTCTAATGATTTTTCTTTTTATGATCAGGTGCTGGACTTATCACTAACAGTAGGTGCTGTACCTGATCGTTATCGTGAAATCATAGAAAGCAAATCAAATTCTGAGCTTGATCATTATTTCGCTATGGCAAGAGGATATCAAAAGGATGGATTCGATATTACGGCCATGGAAATGACTAAGTGGTTTGACACCAATTATCATTACATAGTGCCTGAGTTTTATAAAAATCAATCTTTTACGCTTAAATCGCTTAAGGCAGTTAATGAGTTTGTTGAAGCAAAAGAATTTGGAATCACCAGTAAGCCCGTACTTATTGCTCCTGTATCTTATTTATTATTGGGCAAAGAAAAAGAGGAAGGTTTTCACAGGATCGAATTGTTAGAAAAACTTCTTCCGGTTTATCTAGAGCTGATAGGAAAACTTGTTAATGAAGGTGCAGAATGGATACAGTTTGACGAGCCTTTTTTAGCATTGGATATAAACGAGACTGAAAAGAATGCCATAGCTAAGACTTACGATGGTATAAGGGCAGAATTTCCACACATAAAGATACTTGTTGCCACATATTTTGATGGATTAAAGGACAATTTGTCGTTGGCTGTGTCATTGCCGGTGTGTGCATTGCATGTAGACGTGGTAAGATACCCTGAACAATTGCAGGATGTTCTTACTGCTATACCGGAAAATCTTAGCTTATCATTGGGTGTAATCGACGGACGTAATATTTGGAAAAACGACTACAAGAATTCTCTTAGCATAATAGATAAAGCTGTAAAAGTGATTGGTAAAGACCGGATATTGATTGCGCCGTCATGCTCGCTATTACATGTGCCTTGCGATCTTGAGAATGAAACTAACGAAGCCTTTCTTACTACCGAGATTAAAACGTGGCTTTCGTTTGCAAAACAAAAACTCACTGAGGTAGTAACACTAAGGCAGCTTGCCAATAGCGAAAATATAACTGTTGCTGCCGTTGCATTGCAGCGCAACATTGAAGATAATGCTAAGCGTAAGAAATCTGCACTTATTCATGATGATAATGTTAAGGATAGGGTGTCGGCAATTACCGATGATACAGCACGCCGAAAAAATAATTTTACAATACGTAAGGCATTTCAGGAACAGGAACTGAATCTGCCTTTATATCCAACAACAACTATAGGATCTTTTCCGCAAACTACAGAAGTCCGCTCCTGGAGGGCTAAGGTAAAAAAAGATGAATTAACAAAAAGTCAGTATGAAGCACTTTTAAAGAAAGAAACAGAAGATACAATACGTTTTCAGGAAGAGGTTGGGCTTGACGTGCTGGTGCATGGCGAATTTGAGCGAAATGATATGGTTGAGTATTTTGGAGAACAACTTGATGGCTTTGTATTTACCCAAAATGGCTGGGTACAGAGTTATGGCAGCAGATGTGTGAAACCTCCCGTAATATTTGGCGATGTAAGCAGGCCGGAGCCGATGACTGTATTCTGGACTAAATATGCCCAATCCATAACCGATAAACCTGTAAAAGGGATGCTTACAGGTCCGGTTACAATATTGCAATGGTCTTTTGTCAGAGATGATCAGCCGCGTTCACAAACTTGCCTTCAGATTGCACTGGCCATTCGGGACGAAGTTGCAGATCTTGAAAATGCCGGCATTAAGATAATCCAGATTGATGAACCTGCTATAAGGGAAGGGCTTCCGCTACGAAAAGATGAATGGCCTCAATATCTAGACTGGTCTATTAAAGCCTTTAGGGTTTCTTCTTCTGTAGTTGAAGATGCTACACAGATACATACTCATATGTGTTATTCTGAGTTTAATGATATTATACAAGATATTGCAGATATGGATGCCGACGTAATTACCATTGAATGTTCCCGTTCACAGATGGAACTTTTAGATGCTTTTGCAAATTTTAAATATCCGAACGATATTGGCCCGGGGGTGTACGATATTCATTCACCCAGGGTTCCAACTAAGAGTGAAATGGTTGATTTGCTCAGTAAAGCAGATACGCTTATACCATCTTCACAGCTTTGGGTAAATCCAGATTGTGGACTTAAAACACGCCATTGGGATGAGACTAAAAAAGCACTAAAACAAATGGTAGGCGCTGCAAAAGCTATGAGAGAAAAGAAAACTGCTGAAGTTTAAAATATTTAGTGTTAGTCTTAAACAAAAAGTCCGGTTAAATAACCGGACTTTCTTTGTTGCAGCACAATTTGTAAAACTATATAAAAAAATATCCCGCCTAAGCGGGATATCTTTCTAACCTTTGCAGTTAAAAGTTATTTATTTGATAATAAATGTAACTCTTCTTACTACCTGGCGGGCTTGTTTACTGTCTTTGTTTACAGATGTATCTTCACCGTTGCCAATTATGTTAAGTCTTGAAGCATCGATACCAGAATCAACTAATATCTTCTTAACGTTTTCAGCTCTTCTTTGAGAAAGTGCTTTGTTATAGTCGCTGTTTCCAATTTCATCAGCATAACCAATTACGTCAGTTTTAGCAGATGGATTTTCTTTTAAGTACTTAGTTAAGAAATTAATACCCGTTGTAGAAGATGAGTTTGGCATATCTTTATTAAAGTCAAAATATACATTAACATATCCACCATTGATTAACCCCTGAAGATCTGTACCAGAACCACCGGCAGCAGCAATTTCTTTAGTTTTATTTTCTATGTAAGATTCTAGTTCATCAGGCACACCGTTATTGTTACGGTCAATAGCTCTTCCTTTAGTATCTACCGCTACACCAGCTGTAGAGTTTGGTTCAGCATCAAGATAATCAGGAACACCATCTTTGTCAGAGTCGTTCATCATAGTCTCAACTGCACCAATTCTTTCGTCAAGTGCTGCAAGCTCGTCTGATTTTACGTCAGTAACCCAGTCAGCATGTTTTTCTGCGCCACCAAGATAGAATGTAAGACCAAGCGTACCGTTAAGTACTACACCGTCTACCGATCTGCCAGCGTTTTGAGCCATACCGTCAAAAGTCCAGTTTTGGAAACCGTTTGCGATACCTGTAACGTCTGCAGTAAGTACGATTCTGTCAGAAAGTTTAAACTGTGCAGTTAAACCTCCAATAAGGTTTGCTCCCCAGTCTTCACCGTCAAATCCGTCATCTGCTTTAAGCATATAAACACCTCCACCACCATGGGCTAAAAGACCTATAGTACTTGTCCAGTCTTCAAAGTTAAGAACTCGTCCTACGTTGATTACTCCCTGGATATCACCTCTTACGTAAGAGCTTTTAAATTCAGGTGTTTCGTCATTGTTTTGAAATTGGTTGTAACCAAAATCAAGTTTCAGACCGAATTTGTTATTGAACATATATCTTGTTCCAAGATCAACAGTAAAAAAGTTTACTCTGTCTGTTCTGTAACCAGGAGCAAGTGTCCTGAAAGGTTTGTTAGCACCGCCGCTCACCTCAATCGACCATTTGTTGAAACTGTTGTCTATTGATGTAGTGGCTGCTGTTTCCTGCATGTCCTGCGCTTGTAAGCTTGCCGATGTCAGGCCAACTAATAATAAAGGGAGTGCAATCTTTTTCATAAATAATGATTATCGTTTTGATGATTTATTTCTCCAAAAGTAGTAATTTAGAAACACCTAAAATTTGACAACTCTTAACAAAAACCCTTGCCAGCTATGGAAAATTCAATAGAAACTATAAATCCTTTTAACAATAATATACTCGCTAAACATCAGTATCTAAGTGCTATTCAGGTTTCTGATAAACTAAAAATTAATCAGAAAAGTTTTAAAAAATGGGGGGTTATAAGTGTTAACGAACGGCTGAATTTTATCAAAACTTTAGGATTTGTTTTAACAAAACGCCAACATTTGTTGTCAGAAAAGTGCACTTTAGAGATGGGAAAGCCCATTAAACAGTCCATTGCTGAAGTACAAAAATGTAAGCTTTTGTGCGATTATTACTTGGAAAATGCTGAACAATTCTTAAGCCCGTTAGCAATTAAGACAGATGGTTCTGAAAGTTTTGTCACTTATGAGCCTTTAGGTGTAATTTTAGGGGTTATGCCGTGGAATTTTCCTTACTGGCAGGTTTTCCGTTTTGCAATTCCGGCAATCATAGCGGGAAATACTGTAGTGGTTAAACACGCATCTAATGTTGCCGGTTGTGCACAATTTATAGAAGACATTTTTTTGGAAGCAGGTTTTCCAGAAGGCGTATACCAAAATCTAACGATTTCCAGCAGTCAGGTCGATGCTGTTATTAACAATCCCATCATAAAAGGTGTTTCGCTTACAGGAAGTGAAAAAGCAGGGGCAGCTGTTGCATCTGCGGCTGCAAAAGAGATTAAGAAAGCAGTATTGGAATTGGGTGGAAGTAACGCCTTTATTGTTTGTGAGGATGCCAGTCTTGATGACGCCATTTCCACTGCTGTTACTGCAAGGATGCAAAATGCAGGACAGAGCTGTATTGCTGCCAAGCGCTTTTTTGTACATGAATCTCTATTTGAAAAATTTGTAACTGAATTTAAGTCGAAGGTAGAAGCCATGAAACTTGGCGATCCTTTATCAGAAGATACCGAAATGGGTCCATTGGCGCGTGTTGATCTTGCGAAGGATGTAGAACAACAAGTAAATAAATCTATTGAGATGGGAGCCAGACTGATAACAGGCGGTAAAAGAGATGGAGCTTTCTATCTGCCTACTGTATTGACTAATGTTACTACAGATATGCCAATATTCAATGAAGAGGTTTTTGCTCCTGCCGTTCCTATAGTGCATTTCAGAACTTTTGAGGAAGCAGTTGAATTGAGTAATAATTCTGCATTTGGTTTAGGAGTGACAGTTTTTACAAAGGATGTAGATACTTTGAAAAGCAAAATACATCTTTTTGAAGAAGGGGCAGTTTTTATAAATGCGATGGTAAAATCAGATCCTGCATTACCTTTTGGGGGTGTTAAGCGCTCGGGCTATGGGAGGGAACTTGCCGAAAACGGTATAAAGGAATTTGTAAATGTAAAAACGGTTTATATTAAATAAGCCTATTTGTTAGACATAAAAATGCCCACGTTTTGCGTGGGCATTTCTGTATAACTAAATTGTTAGTATAATTTCGGAAATTCATTTGGCTTAGCCTCGTGCATAATCGCATAAACTTTTTCATATACATCTTCTACAGATGGTTTAGAGAAATAGTCGCCATCGGTTCCATAAGAAGGGCGGTGTGCTTTTGCGGCAAGTGTTTCCGGCTTACTGTCTAGATATTTATAAGCATCCTGCTCGTCTACAATTTGCTGTAGGATATAAGCCGAAGCACCTCCCGGTACATCTTCATCAATAACCAACAGTCTGTTGGTTTTAGCTACACTCTTAACAATGTCGTGACTAATATCAAACGGAAGCAGTGACTGAATATCTATAATCTCTGCATCTATGCCTGTTTCTAAAAGTTCTTTAGCAGCCTGTTCAACAATACGCAGGGTAGAGCCATATGACACAAGCGTAATGTCTTTACCTTCTTTTATAGTTTCCACGACGCCAAGCGGTGTTTTGAATTCGCCAAGGTTAGATGGCATTTTCTCTTTTAGACGATAGCCGTTAAGGCATTCTACTACAAGAGCAGGCTCATCTGTCGTTAGCAATGTATTGTAGAAACCTGCAGCTTTTGTCATATTTCTTGGTACAAGTACATGTATGCCACGAATGGCATTAATAATCATTCCCATTGGAGAACCTGAGTGCCATATGCCCTCAAGCCTGTGTCCGCGTGTCCTGATTATAAGTGGTGCTTTTTGCCTTCCCGCCGTCCTGTATTGCAGTGTAGCGAGGTCGTCACTCATAATCTGGATAGCATACAATAAGTAATCAAGGTATTGAATCTCGGCGATAGGGCGAAGGCCTCGCATAGCCATGCCAATTCCCTGGCCTAAAATTGTAGCCTCACGAATACCTGCATCGCATACTCGGAAATCACCATATTTTTCCTGTAAGCCTTCAAGTCCCTGGTTTACGTCGCCTATGTTACCACAGTCTTCACCAAAAACAAGTGCTTCAGGATATTTGGTGAATATAGCATCAAAGTTATTACGCATTACCATACGCCCGTCTGCATCTTCTGAGTCATCGTTGTATTGCGGGGCAACCTCTATCACATTAATTGCATTTTTTTCCGATTGTGAGAAAAGGTGCGAACTGAACTTAGGCTGTATTTTTTCGGTATACGCAGTTATCCACTGTGATAAGGTAGCTTTACCGTTTTCTTTTATAATGACTCTGAGTATTTTTCTTGCTGTTACCAGTAAATCTTTACGGATAGGTTCCTTAATACCTGCAAGATCATTAATAAATTTATCGATAAAAACCTTGTTAGGGCTTTGGGCTGCAATACCTGTAAGTAGTGCAACAAGCTCTTTTTGCTCATCTTTTATAGGATTTACATAAGCAGACCATGCTGCTTTTTTACCTTCAAGCACATCTTTTTTAGCCTGCTCGTCAATAGCTTCAAGCTCTTTCGTGGTTGCCATGTTGTTTTCAAGCATCCACTTTTTCATCTGTGCAATACAGTCATATTCTGCTTCCCATGAAAGTCGGTCGGCATTTTTGTAACGTTCGTGCGAACCTGAAGTTGAGTGACCCTGTGGCTGCGTTAACTGGTACACATGTATAAGCACAGGTACGTGTTCTGTACGTGCTATTTGCGAGGCTCTTTCATAAGCAGAAACCAGTTCCGGGTAATCCCATCCTTTTACTCTTATGATCTCATAACCATTAGCATTTTCATCTCTCTGGAAACCTTTAAGAATTTCAGAAATACTTTCTTTGGTTGTCTGGTAACGGGCGTGTACAGAGATTCCATACTCATCATCCCAAACACTGATTACCATTGGTACCTGTAGAACTCCGGCAGCATTTATAGTTTCAAAAAATAAACCTTCAGAAGAGCTGGCATTACCAATGGTACCCCATGCTACTTCGTTACCGTTGATAGAGAAATTAGTTTTATTTTCTATGCCTGTTACATTCCTATATATTTTTGAAGCCTGCGCTAAACCAAGTAGCCTTGGCATCTGGCCTGCAGTAGGCGATATATCTGAGCTTGAATTTTTTTGAAGCGTAAGGTTTTTCCAGTTACCATTTTCGTCAAGGCTGTGCGTAGCAAAATGCCCGCCCATTTGCCTTCCGGCAGACATTGGGTCATGCTCTAAATCACTGTGCCCGTACAATCCTGCAAAGAATTGCTGAATGTTTAGCTGGCCTATAGCCATCATAAACGTCTGGTCACGATAATAGCCTGAGCGGAAATCGCCATTCTTAAATGCTTTTGCCATTGCAAGCTGCGGCACTTCTTTTCCATCACCAAAAATGCCAAACTTGGCTTTTCCTGTAAGTACTTCGCGACGGCCTAAAAGGCTGCACTCCCTGCTGATAACAGCAATTTTATAATCATTAAGCACTTCTGCTTTGAAATCTTCAAATGAAATCGATTTTTTTGTTTCTGTCTCTATCATAAAACCGGTTTTGGATGACTACAAATTTAATTAAAAGAATGACATATCATAAAAACTCATCAAAAAAATGATTTCGTTTTTAATAATAAAAGTTCCCTATCTGTAGTTTTGAATATATTTATTTTAACAAAAACACATAAAAAGTGTGTTTTGTGTAATTTTTTTGAGTTTATTAGTTCGCTAAAGCCATTTTCTGGTAAAGAGTCCGACAAGAGTACCAGGGCTTATGGTAACTACAAAACGTATTTTTTGGCTATAATTGCCTATTGAAGGTTCAAAACCGTTACTCGATTGTATTGGAAAATATAATTCGAAATAATCAGGTAACAAATTTAGTCTGATTCCGCTGTCATAAACAAATTTAGGATTGGCGTAATGATTTTTAAATACCCCGGCATCGCCATATACTTCTATCCAGTTCCATATATTAAAGCTTGCATTAGCAGTAGTCATCCACTGGTTAGCATAGCGTGTATCGAGTTTAGATTTAAACCCGCCTTCTGCCATTACATACTGCTGGCTAAATAAACCTGTAGTTTCAGAACGGCCATAAAAACTATAATCAAACATATAGTCGGTAGGCCTGTCTAAGCCAAAACTAAAAAATTCTGATTTTGTGTCGCGATAAAGGAACATACCCGCAAACAAACGCAGATTAATCCTTCTGTTATCGTTAAACAGTCTCCTGTATTGTATTTCTCCTGAAAGTTTTCCAAAGGCTCCTGCTATCTGGGCATCGGTATAAAAATTATAATGCCTTGTTATTTCCGATTCAAATTTGCTGTAGCGTGCATTAAAAACCGAGTAATTCTCATTTTGGGATTCTGTAGCCGCGTAAGCCGATTTCTCCCTGTTAACCATTACTTGTCGAAGTACAATTGTCTGTTTTTTATTTTCCCGATAATCGTCTTCGCGCAGCCTGAAAATGACGGCCGGATTAAATTTCATGTAACGTGCATCGGGAGCATAGTGATAGGTAGATCCTCCAACGAGGTAACGAATGCTATATAGGGATTCGTTACGGATATACTGATTGATAAGCACTGAAGCTGATCCAATCAGTTCGCCAGTTTTTACAGAGTAGGTAGGCTCGATATCAAAAATAAAAGGTTTGTCTAACAACGATTTATTGTGAAAACGTAATCCCGGAGAAAAACCGTCATAAAGATTAAAAGAAAAACTAGGCACATAAAATACCTGATTATAATGCGGATTTTCAATATCCTGAAAGAAAGTGAACTTTACAGGCTTATTGTTAGGGAAAAATTTGTCTAGCCTTCTCCAGTTGTTACGCCTGTTGTATTCTGGCATTTCATTATTATAGTTAATGGCAAGCCGGTCTATATTTGCACGAGCTACAGTTATGGTACTGTCTTTATCAATACCTTCAAGCCACTGTTTAAAAACTATACTTCCTTTTTTCAGCCCGTACAATGACACTGGTACATTAGCGCCGGTGCGATTCTTAATAGTTACTTTAAGCGAATCTTTCTCTTTGTCTACATCGGCAATCTTAAAATCAATAAGATCACGACTTCCTACGACGGTGGTAAAGAACCAATCGGTATCCTTAGGGGTATTCTTATTTAATATATCCTGAAAATTCTTCCTATCAGTCTGCCTGTGATCTACATTAAATTTATAAAATTCGGCTATCGTTTTTGGAACTGCGGCATTACCCAAATAGTCGTCAAGGTATCTGATACTTAATCCTGCCTTGTATTTTCCGGCAATCTGTTCGTTAAACTTTATTAATGTGTTCTTTGAGTCTCCAATAGGCTGATCGAGATTTTTACGTGCCATCAGCAGGTAAATGTAGTTATACTGTCCATTAAAACTGATATTGAAAATGTTATGTCCTTTCAATATTCCCCATTTAGATAGTTGTCCCATCATCTTCCTGTCCGGATGATGTAGGTCGATATATTTCATCATCATCTCCATCTGTATACCGTCATAGATCCAGTTGTCTTTACGGGGATCAAGCTTTAAAGTATTTTTTAAAAACGTGTTGAGATAGGTTTTAAGGAAACGTACCTCAAACATAAACGAATCAGGATAAGGGTTAAAGAAGGCAGGTATCTGGTTGATCCCATACATTGGGTTGCGATCATAATCGGTTTGGGTAACCATGATTTTGCCATAAGGATAACGCCCAATATTTTTTTCGGTAAACTCAGCAATTTGGTTTATAAGAAGTTCCTTTTGCGCGTCAGTAACACGGCTGTCTTTAAGGTTAGTGCTAATTTCGGTGGGTTTGGTGCTGTACAGCTTAAAGGTGTTGGATTTTTCTATTGCGAGATTGAACCCCATACGGTTTGCTCCTTTAAGCTCATAGTACCATAAGCCATCCTTATCATATTTATCGGCTTCCAGAAGATCTGTGGTTACTGTCAGGTCTTTAGGCAATGACAAAGTTATTTCGTAATTAGCTTCTGCATTCGCAATATCATCCAGATTTTCATTGCTATAGCGAACAAATTTATTATTTTCTACTCGGGCAGGGGTAATGTACCAGTCTTTGAGGTTAAAAGCTTTCGCCTTATCATCGTAACCAAATCGCGTAAAGCGGTCGTTAGGAATCTTTACCTCATATTGTATTGTTACCCTAAACTTTTGGTTAGGATAAATAGGATTTTTAAGCTGAACGTCAATAAGGTCAGGGTGGTTTACAGGCCTTTTCCAAGTAAGAATAAGACTGTTTTGGTCTACGATGGAAGTTATTGATGTTGCGCCTCTTTCATCATTGCGCGCTAGGTGAAAAGCTCTTACATATTCATCTGAAAAGCGTTTTGCAAGGGGTGTTTCTTTACCCGAATAGGCATTATTCCAATCGTTAAATATAAATTCCTTTAGCGTATCAGCTGTCTGGTTGTGATACGTAATCTCCTGTCTGATTTTGAATACCTGTTTTTCAGTATCAGCTTCTACAAACATCCTGTTATGATGCTGCGCATTAAGCTGTACTGAAAACGTCAGCAGCAATAAGAAAAATAATCTTACTCTTATATTCAAGTTTACCTAAAGATTAATGGCGTTTATACTTAAGCTGTCATTACTATAGATTGAGATGTAAAATTACACGAATAGTTGCCCGTGATTTGTGTTAAAAATAGTATTCTATTTCTAAAAATTGGGGCTAAGCGTATATTTTTTATAGAAGGCATCTATAACCTCTACGACTTCATCTTCAGTATCTACGAGTTTTATCAGGTTAAGGTCTTCAGGATTAGCATTTTTAAATTTATCAATAAGCACATCCTTGATCCAGTCCATCAATCCGGTCCAGTATTCTTTGCCTACAAGTATAATTGGGAATTTTGCAATTTTCTTTGTTTGTATAAGCGTAAGTGCCTCAAACATTTCGTCAAGAGTACCAAAGCCGCCCGGCATAACTACAAATCCCTGAGAATATTTAACGAACATTACTTTCCTTACAAAGAAGTAATCAAAGTTTACGTTTTTATCGTGGTCAATGTATGGATTAAAATGCTGCTCAAAAGGAAGTTCTATATTGAGCCCTACTGATGGCCCGCCACCTGCAGCTGCGCCTTTGTTTCCTGCTTCCATAATACCGGGTCCGCCACCCGTAATGATTCCGTAGCCGGCACGCGTTATTTTCTCAGCAATCCTGTCGGCAAGCTGGTAGTATTTATTGTCAGGCGTAGTTCTCGCAGATCCAAATATAGAAATACACGGACCTATTTTTGCCATGGTTTCGTAACCATTAACAAACTCGGCCATTACCTTAAAGATAACCCAGGAGTCGTTACTTCTTATTTCGTGCCAAGGCTTTTGCTTAAGGCTTTCATTGATCCATTCGTCGTCGTTTTCAAACTTTTCTTTCATGGCTTTTTTATGCGGTAAATTTTAAACAGGTTTCTAAGATAATTCTTTTTTTAAGAATTGTGCAGTATAGCTCTTTTTGTTTTTGGCAACTTCTTCCGGGGTGCCTTTAGCAATAAGCTGGCCTCCGCCTTTACCGCCCTCATAACCAATATCTATAACGTAATCTGCTAGTTTAATGACGTCCATATTATGTTCAATAATAAGTACAGTATTTCCTTTGTCTACCAGTTTATTGATGACTTCCATAAGCACTCTTATGTCTTCAAAATGAAGTCCGGTTGTAGGTTCGTCAAGAATATAGAACGTGTTGCCTGTGTCTTTCTTAGAAAGTTCGCTTGCCAGTTTAATACGCTGTGCCTCCCCACCCGATAGGGTAGTACTTTGCTGCCCAAGGGTAATATACCCAAGGCCAACATCCTGAATAGTCTTTATCTTTCTGTAGATCTTCGGGATATTCTCAAAGAAAGGCACTGCCTCGTCTACGGTCATATCCAGTATATCTGATATTGATTTGCCCTTATAGCGAATCTCCAGTGTTTCACGGTTAAAGCGCTTGCCCTGGCAGGTTTCGCATTCCACATACACATCTGGAAGGAAACTCATCTCAATAACGCGCAGGCCTGAACCCTCGCAGGTTTCACAACGGCCGCCGCTAACATTAAAGCTGAAACGCCCCGGTTTGTAACCACGTATCATGGCCTCGGGAGTTTGTGTGAAGAGCGAACGTATCTCTGAAAACACATCGGTATATGTAGCCGGGTTAGAACGTGGCGTACGCCCGATAGGCGACTGATCAATATCTATGACTTTATCGATATGCTCAAGCCCTTCAATCTTTTTATACGGCTGGGGCTTTTTAACCCCATTAAAGAAATGTGCGTTAAGAATAGGGTATAGCGTCCCGTTAATAAGTGTTGACTTACCACTACCCGAAACACCTGTGACACAAATCATTTTTCCTAACGGAATTTCTATAGAAACGTTCTTCAGGTTATTACCTGTTGCGCCTGTAAGCTTAAGAGTTTTTCCGTTGCCCTCACGGCGTTTTTCCGGGACTGCAATTTCTTTTTCTCCATTAAGATAAGCAGCGGTAAGCGTGTGTTCCTTCAATAGCTCTGCCGGAGTTCCCTGGCTAACGATTTGTCCGCCAAAGCGTCCTGCCGCAGGGCCTATGTCAATTACATAATCGGCACGTTCAATCATGTCTTTATCGTGTTCAACTACAATAACAGAGTTGCCTATGTCACGAAGCGATTCCAATGATTTAATAAGCTTTTCATTATCGCGCTGGTGAAGGCCTATACTCGGTTCATCAAGGATATACAATACCCCGACAAGCTGTGAGCCAATTTGTGTTGCCAGCCTGATACGTTGTGCCTCGCCACCCGAAAGCGACCCTGACCCGCGGCTTAATGAGAGGTAGTTTAACCCAACATCTACAAGAAAACTAAGGCGTGCCTTGATCTCTTTTACGATCTCTATAGCTATAACTTTTTGTTTTTCAGATAGGTTGCTGTCCAGGTTTTCAAACCACTCGGCAAGATCTGATATATCCATAGCCGAAAGCTCGGCGATGTTCAGCCCGTTTACTTTAAAGTTCAGTGATTCCTGCCTAAGTCGGGTACCGTGGCAAACCGGGCACGGAATCTCATCCATAAAGTCTTTTGCCCAGCGTTTTATAGACGCCGATCCGCTCTCGTCGTACTGGTTTTTGATGAAGCTTGAAATACCTTCAAAATCAATTTTATATTCACGGTTAACACCCAGTGATTTAGAGCTGACGGTAAATTTTTCTTTACCGCCGTTCAAAATCATTTCCATGGCTTCATCCGATATCTTCTCGATAGCGTCCGTCAGCTTAAAGCCGAATTTCTCGCCAATGACTTCAATCTGTTTGAATATCCACGAGCTTTTGTATTCGCCCAACGGCGCAAAACCACCCTGTTTGATAGTAAGCTTAGGGTTGGGGATAATTTTTTTACGGTTGATTTCGTTGATGGTACCTAAACCATTACAATGCGGGCACGCCCCTTTAGGGGAGTTGAACGAAAAGTTATTCGGTTCTGGGTTAGGGTAGGAGATACCCGAAGAAGGACACATCAGGTTACGGCTGTAGTAACGCGCTTCGTTAGTATCGTGCTCAATAACCATCATAACATCTTCGCCGTGATACATAGCAGTCTTAATACTGTCGGCAAGGCGTTTATCAGTATCGGCAGAAGTATCCACCGACATACGGTCAATAACCGTTTCAATGTCGTGATTTTTATATCGGTCCAGTTTCATTCCGGGCTCGATGTCTTTTATTTCGCCGTCTACACGTACTTTCAGGAACCCTTGTTTGGATATCTGCTCAAACAATTCGCGGTAATGCCCTTTACGGGTACGCACGATTGGCGCAAGGATAGTAATGCGCTTACCATCAAACTTTTCAACGATAAGGTCTTTTATCTGCTCGTCGTTATAGCTCACCATCTTCTCGCCTGTAACGTAACTATAGGCATCCGCTCCACGGGCGTATAAAAGGCGAAGGAAATCATAAATCTCGGTAATGGTACCTACCGTAGAACGCGGACTCTTACTCGTTGTTTTCTGCTCAATGGCAATAACGGGACTAAGGCCGTCTATCTTGTCAACATCAGGTCGTTCCAGCCCGCCAAGGAACTGGCGCGCATAGGCAGAGAATGTCTCAATGTAGCGGCGCTGCCCTTCGGCATAAATGGTGTCAAAAGCAAGTGATGATTTCCCTGAGCCCGAAAGCCCGGTAATCACAACAAGTTTTTCACGCGGAATGGTAACATCTATATTCTTAAGGTTATGCGCACGGGCGCCTAACACTTCTATATTATCGGTAGTATCTAGCATAGCAGTTTTGTGCAAAACGCAAAGGTACTCATTTTTAAGCTATTTTTATACAGAGGGTTTGGGTAAGAAATTGTTAAAGTGGAGAATGAGAATTGAGAGATATTTTTTACATTTGATTTTTTAAAGTCTTAATTTGAGTATATTTTATTTCGCGTTAAGAATATCCGTTTGATCGTTTATGACCCCAACCATCCAAACCATACCCGCTAAAACTTTAATCGGTAAATATGCTACCATGTCGTTTGCAGATAATAAAACCTTTCAGCTTTGGAGTGGTTTTATGCCGCAGCGTAAATTTATAACCAATGCTGTAGATTCTACCCATATGTATTCTTTACAGGTGTATGGTAGAGATTTTTACACCAATTTCAATCCGAAAAGAGAGTTTGTAAAATGGGCCGCGTTAGAGGTTGAGAATGTAGATGTTATTCCTGAAGGCATGGAAACCTTTACTATTCCTGCCGGACAGTATGCGGTGTTCCACTATAAGGGATCGCACAACAATGGTCATGATGTATTCAGTTATATTTTTTGCGAATGGCTGCCTGCTTCGGGGTATGAGCTGGACGACCGTCCGCATTTTGAGATACTTGGACCCAAGTACAAAAACGCCGATCCTAATTCGGAGGAGGAGATATGGATTCCTGTGAGATATTTGCAAAGTAACTGAGTGCCAAAGTCAGATCGTTAGTTTGAACTTTTTCACTATTTAAGAAATTCCGTAAACTTAGGATCCATTAAATTGGTAAAGGCATTTTTGATGGTGCCGTCAGGATTCAGAATAATTGTACGGTTGATTTTGGTAAATACCCATTTGTATTTAAGCTCATCAAAATTCTCAGCATGAAGTGGATGAATCCCTCTGAAGTGATATTCGTCAAGCATTCTTTTCCATTGGATTGTATCATCGATATTTATGGCAATGAAATTGACTTCAGGATGTGATTTTCGCAGCGCAATTACTTTTTGCTGTACAATATCCAGCTGGATTCTTGCGCAGGCTGTCCAGAAAAATACAACTGTTTCTTTTTTGAGGTCTTTTGCGATGGAAAAAGATTTGTTGGTGTCGTCGGTTAAAGCAATCGCAGGAATTTCTTTCCCGGGTTTAAGAAGCTTGATGGCTTTGCCCATCTTCTTGATCTCATTATCATCATTTACCGAAGACAGTTTTACATATTCGTCTAAGAATTGTTCATTGTTTGCAATGTTCCTGTCTTCAAGTATGTAGGCGAAAGCTATATTGTCCAGTACTACATTTTTAATTCTTTTATCGGTAAATACCGAATCAGCGATACGCAATTTCTCTATATTTTCCCGCAGGGATTTGTCCTTTGGGGCGGAATCCTCATATTTTTTTGCGAACGCCATATTGGTAAGCATGGCGTTAAGGTAGCGCGTAAATGGAGAAAAGTATAATAACCTCGGATCGTTGAAGCTTATGTCTTTGCGATACGCATAATAGTTTTCTGGGAGGTCTTTTCTTATATTTTCATGGGTATGCAGTTCATGAACGTATGGGTAGTGCTCTTTTTGAATATAGAATTCAAAATCAAGGCGTGCTTTAGCATAAAAGTCAAAGTCCTTACTCCAGTGCAGTTTTTTTTTCTCCCGGGTGTAGCTTTTTAAATGGCTCTTGTAATTGGCTTCCGCTGTTTTGAGGAAAGAAGTGTTGTTATCATTATAAATGTCGCGCAGCCTGGTATTGTCAGATTCATTAGCCAGGTATTCCTGCATCATGAAATTGTTCTTTTCGCTGCCACGCCCATTGAATGTAAGTGATTCGTTAAAATTTACGGCATCAAATGTCAGGTTTATGCTATCATTTTTTTCAAAATAAACATATTGGTAATCCGGTTCATGTTTAAAGCTGTAAAGTCCGGGAGCCAGAGAATCAAATTTTTTATAAAAGTGGTTTTCTTCATCAAGATAAAGCGTATCTATAATCCTGTTGTCTTTACTTAGAATTATATAGTTAACGCCCGGGTTGCTAATTTTACCTTCAAGATATGCTGTGTACGGGGCATCGTCATTTTTACATGACACCAGTACTGTCATGGTAAGAAGTAGTAATCCGTAATTTGTGAGTTTGAGCATAAGGTGACATTGGTGCAAAAGCAAAAATATTTTTATTATACCCTTGATGCTGTTAAAACACCGTTAAAAAATTAAAACTATAATCCTTGCCCCATATTAAAATAAATGTGGCATTTTTTGTACTTTTGCAAAAATTTTTTCAAAATGCTATCAGTTTCAAATTTATCGGTTCAGTTTGGCAAACGTATATTGTTTGACGAAGTTAATACATCATTCATCCACGGCAACTGCTACGGAATCATTGGTGCTAATGGCGCCGGAAAATCTACATTCCTTAAAATTCTTGCAGGAGATATAGATCCTACATCAGGCCACGTTCATTTAGAGCCGGGCAAGCGTATGTCGGTACTTAACCAGAACCACAATATGTTTGATGAGCATACTGTTCTTGAAACAATACTAATGGGTAATAAAACCCTTTATGCCGTTAAGAAGGAAATGGATGAGATCTACCTTAAACCTGATTTTTCTGATAAAGATGGCGACAGGGTAGGAGAACTTCAGGTTATATTTGAAGAGATGAATGGCTGGAATGCCGATTCTGATGCTGCAGCAATGCTTTCAAACTTGGGTATTGGCGAAGAATACCATTACACGCTTATGGGCGAGATGGATGGTAAGCTTAAAGTACGTGTGCTTTTGGCACAGGCATTATTTGGTAACCCTGATGTACTTATCATGGATGAGCCTACCAACGACCTTGACTTTGAGACAATTTCATGGTTGGAAAATTTCCTTGCTAACTACGAGAATACTGTAATTGTTGTATCTCACGACCGTCACTTCCTTGATGCGGTATGTACGCATATATCTGATATAGATTTTAGTAAAATAAATCAATACTCAGGAAATTATACGTTCTGGTATGAGTCAAGCCAGCTTGCTGCAAGGCAAAGGGCGCAGCAGAACAAAAAAGCAGACGAGAAAAAGAAAGAGCTTCAGGAATTTATTATGCGATTCTCTGCTAACGTTGCGAAGTCTAAACAGGCTACCAGCCGTAAAAAAATGCTTGAAAAACTTAAGGTTGATGATATCAAGCCTTCGAGCAGAAGATATCCTGCGATCATTTTTGACCAAGAGCGTGAAGCAGGAGACCAGATTCTTAATGTAAAAGACCTTAGTGCCTCAGCAGATGGTGAACTTCTTTTTAAGAATGTTGACCTTAACATGGCTAAAGGCGATAAGATCGTTGTATTCTCTAAAGATTCACGTGCGACATCAGCTTTCTACGAAATCCTTAACGGAAACATGACAGCCGACAGCGGTACTTTCGATTGGGGTATTACGACTATTCAATCATATCTTCCGGCAGATAACCACTCTTTCTTTGAAAACGACCTTACCCTTGTTGACTGGTTACGCCAGTGGGCTAAGACTGAAGAAGAGCGCGATGAAGTATATATCCGTGGATTTCTCGGTAAGATGATCTTCAGCGGTGAGGAAGCATTGAAAACAGGAAGGGTATTATCAGGAGGTGAAAAAGTACGTTGTATGCTTTCACGTATGATGATGCTTCGTGCTAACGTCCTTATGCTTGATGAGCCTACAAACCACCTTGACCTTGAATCGATCACGGCATTCAATAACTCCCTTAAAAACTTTAAAGGATCGGTGCTGTTTACAACACATGACCACGAATTCGCGCAGACTGTAGCTAATCGTGTTCTTGAGATAACTCCAAACGGTGTTATAGATCGTTACATGACCTTTGATGATTATCTGGATGATGAAAAGGTTCGGGAACTAAGAAAGAAGATGTACAACTAAAATAAAAAATCCCGTAAACAATATGCTTACGGGATTTTTTATTAATACAAATGATTCCGTCCTATTTTCTAAAACGGCTTATTATCCAAATGATAATCACGATTACAAAAATGACGATAAAAATACCAACGCCTACACCGGCCTGAAATATATCGCCTATAACTTCGCAGCTTGTAAGCATTGTGCTTAATAAGAGCGCTAAAAATCCGAGTTTAAATAATCTGCTTTGCATATCTTTTGTGTTTTAGGTTATTTATCATAAAGTTATTACAGCAAAATCTTGTTTTTGTTAAAATTGAATCAATTGTATCAAAATTATGAAACTGCAACACCTGTAGACTATGCAGCATTGTTCTAATTAATTGCATTGTTATTTTTTCTAAATCCATTTTTTACCTACTTTTACAATCCAAACACAATACCGCATTATGAGCCATAAAATATTGCTTACATCAAAAGAAGTCAATATCATTCTTAACCGTTTGGCCTGCCAGTTAATCGAAAAACATCTCGATTTTTCAGATACCGTACTTATTGGTCTTCAACCGCGAGGACGTTTTCTTGCAGAGCGTATCAAACAATTGCTGGAACAGGAATATAACGTAACAGGCATAGAGCTTGGTTTTCTTGATATAACCTTCTTCAGGGATGATTTTCGCCGATCAGACAAACCGCTGGAAGCTAACAGGACAGAGATTGATTTTCTGGTTGAGAATAAAAAAGTGGTTTTTATTGATGATGTGCTTTACACAGGCCGCAGTATACGTGCTGCACTTACCGCGATACAATCGTTTGGGCGTCCGTCAGAAATAGAACTTTTGGTTCTTATAGATCGCCGCTTTAGCCGCCATTTGCCAATTCAGCCTGATTACAGAGGCCGTCAGGTTGATGCTATTAATGATGAGAAGGTAAAAGTGTCGTGGAAAGAACACGAAGGAGAAGACAGTGTTTATTTAATATAAGGCTTAACTGCAACAGTAACTACAATGAAAGAATTAAGCGTTAATCATTTACTAGGGATAAAATATATCAACAAAAACGATATTGACCTTATTTTTGAAACGGCCGATCAATTTAAAGAAGTAATAAACCGACCTATTAAGAAAGTCCCTTCGCTCAGGGATATTACTATAGCCAATATATTTTTTGAAAACAGTACCCGGACGAAACTGTCTTTTGAGCTGGCACAAAAAAGACTTTCTGCCGATGTGATAAGCTTTTCAGCTGCACAGTCTTCGGTAAAAAAAGGGGAGACTCTTATAGATACTGTAAATAACATTCTTTCAATGAAAGTTGATATGGTTGTTATGCGACATGAAAGGCCCGGAGCAGCACATTTTCTTTCGAGAAATGTAAATGCAAGCATCGTGAATGCCGGAGACGGAGCACATGAGCATCCTACTCAGGGTCTGCTTGATTCTTTCACCATAAGGGAAAAACTTGGTGAAGTAGGGGGTAAGAAGGTAGTCATTGTAGGTGACATTCTTCACTCCAGGGTGGCACTTTCTAACATATTTGCATTACAGATGCAGGGTGCAGAAGTAAAAGTTTGCGGGCCTAAAACGCTTATCCCAAAATATATCGAATCACTAGGTGTAAAAGTTGAGCCCAATTTACGTAAGGCCTTAGAATGGGCTGATGTAGCTAATATGCTGAGAGTGCAGAATGAAAGGCTGGATGTGAACTATTTTCCTTCTACCAGAGAATATGCTCAGCAATATGGTGTAGACAAAGCTTTACTTGACTCGTTAGACAAAGAGGTCATTATTATGCACCCCGGTCCTATAAACCGTGGTGTGGAGATAACAAGTGATGTAGCCGATTCGCAACAATCTGTTATTCTTGAACAGGTAGAGAACGGTGTGGCTGTGAGGATGGCAGTTATTTATCTGCTGGCTTCTAAGATTAAGCAATAAATAATTTTAAACCGGACATCTAAGGTTTGATATATTAAAATATTCTGAAGAGAAGTTTCAGTTATTGCACAAACATTGTAACTTAGCTTCGCTGCAACTCAGTAACTCAAAAAATGAAAGTAGAAGAAAAAGGACATACGGTTATTATAAAAGATACTCAGGGAGACATAAAAGCCTTTTTGAATAAGATAACATCTGAATATAATTCGTACAAAGAGCGTAATATAATACTTGACCTGAGCCAGGATAAAGATATTACCCTGGAAGTTGTACTAACTTTTCTTTCGCTGTCTAATAAACACAGAAAAGCTAAGAAGTCATTTGTATTGGTCGCTTCTGATGTTGATTTTAATGATGTTCCTGACGAAATGGTAGTGGTACCTACACTGCTTGAAGCAAATGACATTATTGAAATGGAAGAGATAGAGAGAGACCTTGGTTTTTAAATGACCTTTTGATTTATATCGCTTAGGGTTTTGATAAAACTTCAAACCTTAATACCTTAATCTTATCAAATGAATTTAACTATACTTGGCTGTTATGCCGCCACTCCACGTTCTATGACCAATCCCACTGCCCAGGTACTGGAGATAAAGAACAGAATGTTTCTTATAGACTGCGGAGAAGGCACACAGGTACAGTTAAGGAAACAGAAAATTAAGTTTTCACGCATAAATCATGTTTTTATCTCGCATTTGCATGGCGACCACTTTTACGGACTTATAGGTTTGATATCTACATTTTCGCTCCTCGGACGCCAAAATGACCTGCATGTTTATGGGCCAAAGGGAATAAAAGAAGTTACATTACTGCAATTAAAGCTTTCTGCATCCTGGACAAGCTATAATCTTTACTTTCATGAACTTGACAGCAAGGAATCAGAGGTTATTTTTGAAGACGACAAAGTGATTGTTAGTACAATACCGCTTAGACATAGGGTATATACAAATGGCTTTCTCTTTCAGGAAAAAACAGGAGATAGGAAACTAAATCTTGATGCTGTATTAAATCATAATATAGAAACTTGCTATTACAACAAGATAAAAAGTGGAGGCGACATAACACTTGATGATGGCACCGTTATATCTAACGAAAAGCTAACCTTTGATCCATACCCTGCCAAGAGCTATGCATTTTGTTCAGATACTATGTATGATGAAACTATCGTTTCGTTGCTTAGAGAAGTAGATGTACTTTACCATGAAAGTACATTTCTTGATTCGGAAGAACATCTTTGCGAAAAAACGATGCATTCTACCTCTAAACAGGCAGCTGCTATAGCTGTAAAAGCAAATGTGAAAAAACTCATACTGGGTCATTTTTCTACTCGCTATGGTTCTATAGAACCTTTTAAAGAAGAAGCTGAAACAATATTTTCTAATGTTGAACTGGCAGATGACGGAAAGGTTTTTGAGTTTTAATTGATTTTTAGAATCATTAAAAGTACGTATTTTTAAATCTTAATAATCCGATATTAAAATGACTGATTTAAGCAATTACCGAAAATCATACGAAAAAAGTGAATTGGCTGAAGACCATCTTCCGGAAGATCCTATAAACCTTTTCAAAAAATGGTTCATAGAGATGGAAGAGTTTGACGGTCCGGGCGAGGTAAATGCAATGACGGTTTCAACTCTCGGCCTCGACGGTTTTCCCAAATCGCGTATCGTATTGCTTAAGCAATATACTTACGAAGGTTTTATTTTCTTTACAAACTATGGTTCTGAGAAGGGTAAAGCAATAGCTTCTAATCCTAATGTATGCCTGTCATTTTTTTGGGAGGGTATGGAGCGTCAGGTCATAATAAAAGGTAAAGCAGAAAAGGTATCCCAAAATACATCTGACGGCTATTTTGAAACCAGGCCTGAAGGTAGCAGATTAGGAGCTATTGTTTCGCCACAAAGCCAGGTTATACCTTCACGTAATTATTTAGAGGATAATTTAAAACAGCTTAAGCAGGAATTTGAAGGTAAAGAAATACCAAGGCCTAAACATTGGGGAGGGTATATTGTAAAACCTGTAGAAGTTGAGTTTTGGCAAGGAAGGCCGAACCGCTTACATGACCGGATACGATATATGCAATTAGACGATTTTTCGTGGAAAACAGATCGGTTGGCCCCATAAGACTTTTAATTTAACAAAATTTAAAGAATAGGGCTTTAGATTTTTTTGGATATTTAGTAAGTTGATACATAACTATTAAAACCAGCGTATGAAAAATTTAATCCTTATTAGACATGCCAAGTCGAGTTGGGAAGCTCCATTGGTAGATAAAGACCGCCCCTTATCACAGAGAGGAATTAATGATGCGCACCTAATGGCATCTCAAGTGGAAGCCCTTTTACCTAAATCTTACATTGTATGGAGCAGCACAGCCAAACGTGCTAAAAACACAGCTTACATATTTGCCGAGAACCTTTCTATTCCCATAGATACGATAATATTTAAGGATGACTTATATACATTTGATGAAAAAAGCCTGGAAAGTGTAATTAAAAGCTGCAATAATCAATTTGATAACCTAATTCTTTTTGGACATAACGACGCTATTACTAATTTTGTTAATACCTTTGGGAACCGAGCTGTAGAAAACGTACCTACCGCTGGTTTTGTATCCCTTTCCTTTCAGGAAAATGACTGGAAAAATATCCAAAAGGGAAAGATAGAAAAAGTATTATTTCCAAGTGAATTAAAGAAACATGATCCACCACTCACCGGTAAACAGGTACATTGACAGAGAAAAAAGCTGGCTGGCATTTAACGCAAGAGTACTACAGGAAGCAGGCGATGATAAAGTGCCTTTGCTTGACAGGCTTCGCTTCTTAGGAATATTTTCAAACAATTTTGACGAATTTTTCAGGGTGCGTTATGCAGCCATTCGCCGTTTAAGCCTTACAGGCCAGACCGGCGAGAAGATTTTGGGAGGAATTACTGCTCAGCAGCTCCTCACCGAAATTACCGATATTGTTATAGAACAGCAGTCGGAAAGCCTTCGCATCCTTAGCGTTATCGAAAAGGAATTGGAGAAGGAAAATATTTTCATGGTAAATGAGACCCAGCTTACTAAAGAGCAGGAGAGCTATGTTAAAGACTTCTTTATACAAAAAGTAAGTCCTGAACTTGTTACCATCATTCTTAACGACCTTGATGAATTTCCGTTGCTAAAGGATACAGCGGGCTACCTGGCTATAAAGCTTGTCATGAAGCCAAAGGACTGCCATGAGGAAGCTGGTGATGTTATTCAGGAAACACGTTATGCTGTGATAGAAATGCCTAAAACAGTTAACAGGTTTGTTATACTGCCATCAAAAAATGATAAGCAGTATATTATTATGCTTGACGATGTTATACGCTTTAACCTGCACAGTATATTTAATATATTTGATTATGCGAGCATTAATGCCCACATGATTAAAATTACGCGTGACGCCCAATTGGAAATAGACAGTGATCAAAGTAAAAGTTTGATGGAAAAAATTTCCACAAGTGTTAAAGACAGACGTATTGGCGAACCTGTACGTTTTGTGTACGACCAGGCCATTGGGGGCGATACACTTGACTTTTTCCTTACCAGAATGGAAATTGATTCCTCTGATAGCATCATTCCGGGAGGAAGATATCACAACAGACGTGATTACATGGATTTTCCTAACCTTGGAAGATATGACCTTTTGTACAAACAAAATGTCCCGCTGCCTGTTCCGGGTCTAAGTCTTGAAGGGAGTATCCTTCAAAAGATAAAACACAAAGATTACCTTCAGAATTCACCTTATCAGTCGTATGCTTATGTGATCAAATTTTTACGCGAAGCAGCATTAGATCCTAAGGTAACCACTATAAGCATAACCCTATACAGGCTTGCAAAGAACTCCCAAATCATTAGTTCTCTTGTTAATGCTGCAAAAAACGGAAAAAAAGTTACTGTGCAGATAGAGCTGCAGGCACGTTTTGATGAGGCAAGCAATATCTCGTACGCAGAACAAATGCAGACAGAAGGCATCAATCTTATTTTTGGTGTTAAAGGCTTAAAAGTACATAGTAAAATATGTGTTATAGAGCGTAGGGAAAACAATCGCATAAGGCGCTATGGTTTTATTTCTACAGGTAACTTCAATGAATCCACAGCGAAAGTATATACAGATGTTACACTTTTTACTGCCCACCAGCAGATATTAAAAGAGACACAAAGAATATTTGAATTTTTTGAGGTAAACTATCGTGTGCACAGGTATAAGCATCTTTTTGTGTCGCCACATTACACGAGGAGTAAATTCTATAAGCTTATAGACAGGGAGATACTAAATGCTATTGCCGGTAAGGAGGCTTACATAAAGTTGAAAATGAACAGCCTCACCGATATTAAAATGATCGATAAGCTGTATGAAGCCAGTAGGGAAGGTGTTAAAATACAATTGATAATTAGGGGTATATGCTGTCTTATTCCCGGAGTGCCCGGTATGAGCGAAAATATTGAAGCTATCAGTATTGTCGATAATTATCTTGAACATACAAGAGCGTACATATTTGCAAACTGCGGTGATCCTGAAATATTTATTTCTTCGGCCGATTTTATGACAAGGAATCTTGATGCACGGGTAGAAGTTACCTGCCCTATATATGATCCTGAAATTAAGACAGAATTACTCGAAACTTTTGAAATAGGATGGAAGGCAAATGTTAAAGCCAGACTTCATTCTGAAAATCTGGAAAATAAATACAGGAAGCGCCCCGACGAAAAACCTTTCCGCGCTCAGCTGGAAACGTATAATTATTATAGGGATAAACTGGATGTGATTTACGAACATGTTAAATAATGGTGTTTAAGCACTTTGGTACTTAGGAATGATTACAATAAAAAAATATGCTGCTATAGATATTGGTTCAAATGCCATGAGGTTACTTATATCTAATATCGTGGAGCAGGAAGGCAAAGAGCCTCAATTTAATAAAAATTCGTTAGTGAGGGTACCTATCCGCCTTGGACAGGATGCCTTTACTGTAGGCGAGATTACAGAAGAAAATATTGAACGCATGGTTGATGCTATGAAGGCGTATAAGCTCCTTATGAAAGTACATAAGGTTGAAAAATATATGGCTTGTGCTACTTCAGCAATGAGAGAAGCTTTTAATGGAAAAGAGGTTGCTGAAATTATTGAGAGGGAATCAGGAATTAAAATTGAAATAATAGATGGTAAAAAAGAAGCTGCTATTATCGCGTCTACCGATTTACACCATCTTGTTAAAACAGATCAGACTTATTTGTATGTAGACGTAGGTGGTGGAAGTACAGAGTTTTCTTTATTTGATAGCGGAAAAATTGTTGCCTCAAAATCATTTAAGAACGGTACAGTGCGCCTGTTGAATAATATGGTCAACGAGGTTGTCTGGACAGAGATTGAAAAATGGATCAAATCGGTAACTGAGGCGTATGATACCGTAACCCTTATAGGTTCAGGCGGTAATATCAATAAACTTTTCAAAATGTCCGGCAAGCAGCAGGAAAAGCCGCTTTCATATTTTTATGTAAATAGCCAGTATCAGTTTCTTAACAGTCTTAGTTACGAGCAGCGTATTTCTGAACTCGGGCTTAACCCTGACCGTGCAGATGTTATTATTTATGCCGTTCGAATTTATCTTAATGCCATGAAATGGAGTGGTGCCCGAAATATATATGTTCCGAAAATCGGACTTTCTGATGGTATTGTGAAAGCGATGTATTACGGCAATATATAATTTTGTTTATGGAAAAAATCAAACTGGTTAAAGGAGATATTACAAAAATTGAAGCCGATGCAATTGTCAATGCGGCCAACTCTTCCTTACTTGGGGGCGGAGGTGTAGATGGTGCGATTCATAGGGCGGGTGGAAAAGCAATTTTAGATGAGTGTGTTGCCATACGCAATCGTCAGGGTGGCTGTAGTACAGGAGAAGCTGTTGTTACGACAGCCGGTAACCTTCCCTCCAACTATGTTATTCATACTGTTGGTCCGGTTTGGAATGGTGATAAAGCAGAAAAGGAAGAATTACTTGCCAATTGTTATCGTAATAGCCTGCGGATTGCTATAAATAATTCTATCCAAACGATTGCCTTTCCTAACATAAGCACAGGTATTTATCACTTTCCAAAGGACAATGCTGCTCGAATAGCAATTGAAACTGTTCAAGATTTTTTGACAAAAAACGAGAGTATTACAGAAGTGATTTTTGTTTGTTTCGATGACGAAAATTATGACTTATATAAAAAGTTGCTTAGCTAATTACATTATATAAAATTCATCTTTGGTTATCGGGTCTGGTACATCCTCTTCATGAAGTAATTGCCTGATATTTATCTCTATAGTTCTCGCAATGGCTGTGACCGAAGTGTCACTTGGTCTGTTCCTGAAAGGATCCTGTAAATAGTAAGCTGTTTTCTCGAGCATAAAAAATACCAACGATATCAATAGTAGTAGTGGAATTTCATATGCCAGCATTACACCTTTAAGGCCAATAGAAAGTATGGCGATAAAAAGATAAATAGTAAAGTGAAGGAACATCCTGTATGTGGTAGGAAATATAGTTGAATTTATCCTTTCTGCAGCTCCCATGCTATCAGAAAAGCGTACAGCTGTATTATTAAGTTGTATGTTTTCAAAATCGGTTAGTTGCCCATTCTCTCTAAGTTTGCTTATTTGCAACACATTTTTTTGGAGCATACCTAAAGGTTTATTCTTGAAGAATGACAATTCAGAAAGCTCATTTTTGGAAATAAAATTATCGCAGCTTTCAAGTGGCGGCAGTCCGCGTAGCGACTGGCCAAGGGAATAGCACCATGCAATCTGCCTGTAAGCCATTTCCTTTGTCTGCTCATTTTTATTGTCGCCTTTAAGAAATCCCTGAAGCTGTAATACAAAACTTCTTGAATCGTTCACAATTGCACCCCATATTTTACGCGCTTCCCACCAACGGTCGTAGGACTGGCTCATTTTAAATGATAAAAGTACTGATATGGCCGTTCCTAAAAAGGTGGCTATAGTTAAAGGCATCTCAGGTACGTAGGTGTAAAAATGCTCGGTTAGAAAGTGTATGACCACACCCAGAAACAGCACGATCAACATTTCATATTTGACAAGGTTTAAAAGATAGCGTATGGGAACGCGTTTGTCTACTAGCATATAGCATTATTTAGGTTGCAATATAAAGTTAGTAAATGTTCTTTAGTAAAAATTAAAGCTTAATAAAATTTTAAGTTGATACTATATATCAAGGTCAAACATCTTTCTTAAAGTCTCCACAGCCGGATTCAATGATTTTAATTTCTCAAATTTCTCAATTGGTGTAAAAGCGTGTTTAGAAGTAATAACTTCGTTTACATGAACATCTATCACAATATCATGGTTATGAAGCTTGCCGCGAAGATAACCGAGTAACTCATGCTTATTGCTGTCAAAATCTACCTTTGAGCCTTTGTTAGGCAGTTCAAGTTTTATAGTTGTGCCTTCTAAAATGGGGTCATTGATCTGCATGTAAGTTGCCATGATCTTTTGGCCGGTATCGCTAAGTCGCTGCGCAAATTTGTTCCATTGCAGGAGCATATCTGTTTCGCTAAACTTTTCACGCGGAAGCTCGTCTGTCTGCCTTACCATTGCCCGTTGTGTTTCCTGTAGTTCTTTTTTCTGGCGAAGCCCGGCCAGCGAAAAAGCCGATACTTTAGGCGAACCGTCATCTTCAGGTTTTATAACCGGCGGTTTAACTATTTCAGGTTTTTCTACTTCCAGCTCTGCGGCAGGCAGGGGAGCAATAGTTGCAGGTGTAGTTTCGGACGTTACTGACACGACATCAGTGATAGAGCTTTCCGTTAGGATAATAGTTTCCTGCACAGTAACTTTTGTTACAGCCGGAGCATTATCTTTAAAGTAATGAGGAGGGATTATAAATTGGTCAGCTTTTTTTTTTCTCCATCAAAAGTGATGGAGGCAAGCTGCATAAGGCATAGTTCTACAAGCAGCCTTTGGTTTTGGCTGGATTTGTATTTAAGGTCGCAGTCATTTGCAAGGTCGATTGCTTTAAGCAAAAAGTCCTGACTTGCTTTTTGCGATTGTTCCCTGTATAAGTTCTGTGCCACCTCACCCGCTTCAAGCAAAGAAAGTGTTGCCGGATTTTTAGATACTAAAAGGTCACGGAAATGAGATGCCAGTCCTGCTACAAAATGGTGGCCATCAAAACCTTTAGCTAAAATTTCGTTATACGTTAGCAATAATTCAGGTATCCTGTTTTCAAGCAGAAGCTCAGTGACTTTGATATAATACTCGTAATCAAGTACATTAAGGTTTTCTGTAACTGCCTGACGGGTAAGGTTTGTACCGCAGTAGCTAACTACCCTGTCAAAAATAGAAAGTGCATCACGCATTGCACCATCGGCTTTTTGGGCAATAATATGCAGGGCATCATCTTCAAAAGAAATTCCCTGGCTGCGTGCCACTTCTGCAAGGTGGTCTTTGGCATCCCTAACGGTAATCCTTTTAAAATCAAATATCTGGCAGCGCGATAAAATGGTTGGTATTATCTTATGCTTTTCTGTAGTAGCGAGTATGAAGATGGCGTGTCTTGGCGGCTCTTCAAGCGTTTTAAGAAAAGCGTTGAAGGCAGCCTGAGACAGCATATGCACCTCATCTATAATGTATACTTTATATTTTCCTGTTTGTGGCGGTATGCGTACCTGATCAATTAGGCTCCTGATGTCGTCTACGGAGTTGTTAGATGCAGCATCCAGCTCAAACACGTTAAAAGCAAAATCTTCATACGGGTCGTCATAGCCTTCCTGGTTTATTTTTCTGGCCAGAATACGCGCGCATGTTGTCTTACCCACACCACGCGGACCGGTAAATAATAATGCCTGTGCAAGGTGATTGTTTTCTATGGCATTCAGTAATGTATTTGTAATGGCCTGCTGCCCAACAACATCCTTAAAGGTTTGCGGGCGGTATTTTCTGGCTGATACTATAAACTGTTCCATAAGCTGTAAAGAGATACAAATATAAAATTTTTACGGCAGGGAATAGCATTATTACCGCTTAATAATTATATCTTTTTTTAGGAGATTTCAGTGCTTTCGTCTTTGGTCAGTTTCTTTACCAGCCACGGTAAAGTAAGCCCCTGGCCTATAAGAGTAATTAGTACTACAACCACAGAAATAAAGATTACTTCGTTACGTAGCGGAAAAGGTGAGCCGTCTCCCAACTTATGGGGTAAACCTATAGCTATCGCCAATGAAACTATACCACGCATTCCAGACCAGCTAATGATGAGGCTTGTTTTAGCGTCAAGCAAAGCGTGCTTTGTTATTCTTCGCCTTCCTTTCTTTAATGCGTTTTGCAGACCCGCCTGCTGCATAAATACCCGCATCATTCTGATAATTAATATCGCTATTGTTATAAGGAACGAATAGCCTATGTATGGAAGGATCATAGTTTTATCTATACTACCTAACAAATATGGGAACTGAAGGCCTATGAGAATAAAAATGAGTCCGTTTAGCAGAAAGATTATTATATCCCATATTGATTTTGACTGGCTTTTGATACGTTCAGGAAACACCTTTGTGCTAAACCTTGATATGCCTAATCCTAAAGTTACCACAGCTATTACACCCGAAACGTGCAATTCTTCCGCAGTTAGGTAGGTAACAAATGGCATTATAAGCATAAAGCTTATTACAACAATTGCGTCGTCTTTTATTTTTTCGATAATGTAGGCCAAAATTTTGCCCATCACCATTCCTATAAGTACACCGCCTCCCAGAAGTAAAGCAAATTCAAATGATGCTTGCCAAAACACAAAGGCAGTACCAGTAACCGCTGCTACGGCAAATCGGTAAGCCACAAGTGCAGAGGCATCGTTGATAAGGCTTTCGCCTTCGAGGATAGTATTTGTTTTGTGAGATAACCCCAACCCTTTAGTAATGCTCATTGCGGCAACGGCATCTGTTGCCGAGAGTATAGCACCCAATACAAAACTTAGCGGCCAGCTCATGCCGGGTATGCAATAGTGTGCGAATACCGCAATACCCAATACTGTAAAGAATACTAACGATATTGCCAATGCAGTAATTGTGCTCATGTTTGTTTTGAACTGCCTTGCAGATATATTAAAGGCAGCATCATATAAAAGCGGCGGTAAAAATATAAGGAAAATAATCTCCGGGTTTATTTCTACCTTGGGCAGTGCAGGTATAAAACCAATGGCTATACCAGCACTAATAAGGATTATAGGGTAGGGCAGTCTTATCTTATCGGCAATTGCCGAAAGTATAAGCATTAGTGCCAGTATAAATAATACAACGCTGTAGTTTTCCATTCTTCTATGATGTAAGAAAGTAAATGTATAAAAAAACATACTATTCACTTTTAGAAATACTACTTCAAGTCTAATTAAGCGATGACCTCTGCTATGTCTTCGGTTGTAAGGAGTCTGAGCAGCGCTTTTTCATTGGCGTTAAACTCCTCATTTTTGGTTTTGCCGGGTTTGTAATTTTCAATACGTTTTTTTTCGTAGGTTGCGATAACTGTAGGGTGTATGTAATATTTTTTGCATACTGTTCTCGTATTGCCAAGCTTTTGGGCAACAGAATCTATCACATTCACGATTTTGTGTTTGCAATCGGTATCGCTTGTAAAATCGCCAACATCTAAAAAAGCACATAGTGCATTAAGACTTCCTGCCCAGGCACGAAAATCTTTTGCAGTAAAGTCTTCGCCTGTTATGCTCTTAATGTAATTATTTACATCTGCTGAGCCTATTGTGTGCCTGTGGTTATTGTCATCATAATACTGGAACAACTCCTGACCCGGAATATCCTGACATTTTTTTACAAGATTTGCCATTTTTCGGCTTTGCAGCTTAATTTTATGTTTCACTCCTTTTTTGCCTACAAATTCAAACCACACGGTAGAGCCTTCAAACTTTACATGTTTATCCCTTAATGTTGTAAGGCCAAATGAGCCATACAATTTTTTATAGGCATCGTTGCCTATACGTATGTTTGTCATCTCTATAAGTTTTACCACCAGAGCAACAACTTTCTCATAAGGCAGTCCTTTACGGTTAAGGTCCTGTTCTACCTGTTTTCTTATAGAGGGCAATGCTAAGGCGAAACGTCTCAGCCTGAAAAATTTTGACTGGTTGCGTATTTTGTTCCAGTCCGGGTGGTACCTGTATTGTTTTCTTCCTCTTACATCAATCCCCGTTACCTGTAGGTGTCCATTTTCAAAAGGAGATATCCATACGTTTTCCCAGGCGGGAGGAACCACAAGTTTTTTTATTCGTTCTAACGCATCTTTATCTTTAACTATAGTACCAGTCTCATCTATATAAGTAAAGCCATTGGCTTTGCGCTTTCTGTAAAAACCTTTATCAGCTTTTAAAGAATATCGCAGACCAATGGCTTTTGCCGTGATTTTAGGATCACTCCCTATTTTTTCGAGTTTTTTTTGCAACCTGTTCATGGCTTATTGCTGTTCAGCCCTGCCTTTAATACTCATATCAAGTAATACTTTCGCAGCACCGTCTTCGCTAAATGCGCCCGGGCTTACTACAAAAACACCTTTTTCTCCGCTTTTTTCCTTAATTCCGTAAACAGTGGCTTCGTCTCCAGGATCGCTTTCGCCCTCATAACGGTAAATATGCTCTATTTCAAAATCTTCAAAATTTGTTTTTATACGTTCTTCTTCAAGGTTAAAATCAGTAGTATAACCTTTATCGTTTAATTCCTGTAACGCTTTTGATACTGTAGCGTAATGATACATCTGTCTGTCCATAATGCTGTCCTTTAAATTAGTTTGTTTTATTTACTTAAAATTACGGCTTTCGCCTTTTTTTGCAAGCCAACGAAATGTTAAACATTTTCTCACAGTATAAATGTCATAACATAAGCGGCTGAAACTATAATATTTACATACTTTATAGATTTATCCTTTCTCACATTGGGTTAAAAGACTACTTTTGCTCACGCAGGCCGTCTTATCGCCGTTGTGCATTGCATAAGGGAGGAAAGTCCGGACACCGTAGGGCAGCATAGCGGGTAACGCCCGTCATTACGCTTTGGCGTAAGAGGACAAGTGCAACAGAAAGTATGTACAGATAATGCTGTAGTGAAACCAGGTAAACTCTATGTGGTGAAATGCCATGTACACCGGCAATTAAGGGCTGCCCGCCCAATGCCGGGGGGTAGGCAGATTGATCCTTACAGTAATGTAAGGACTAGATAAATGATAAGAAACCCCGCTTTAGGGCGGGGTTACAGAATCCGGCTTACAGGCCTGCTATTTTTTATGGATGAAATTCTTTAATCAAATTCATTTTCGTATGGATAGTCTTCATCGAGATAGTATCCGTATTTTTCGTATAGTTCAAAATTTTTTAAATTAGGAGAATATATATGATGTATTGGATGATATGCAACCTTATATCTTGATAAAAATTTTAATAGATTCTTATATTTAATATCTTCTGTTAGTCTAAAATTAAAATTTTCTATTTTTTCAAGAAGATTTGGAGGTATACTAAAGTTACTTACATTTATAATCGCCCATTTTATATAACTTGGATTTCTAATTAAAACTTCAGAAAATAAGCAGTTTGTATATTTTCCAAAAGTAATTAAGAAGTCAGTGCTAAATTTTTTCTTAATTGACCTATGGATTATAGATCCATTTCTCACTTCTAAAGCTAAATAATTTTGATAAGATATAATGTAATCTTCATTGTTAAATATTTGGAATTCCATTTTACCTGTAAACCAAACTGCAAATATTGGTTTTGATAATTTAATATCGGCATGAGTAGAAATTAAAAAAAGCTTATCTTGATTAAGTTCCCAGCCGCAATTTTTTTGTTTCAAATAGATTAAATGTTTCCAATTATTGGTAAATATATATTCTTTACCAATGACCTTTAGAATACTATATTTATCGTTTCGATATATGATAGTTTCATTTTCTTCCATTTTGATTAATGCAGATATAAAATCAAATATAATAGTTTTTCTACTATTTTTTTAAGATAAAAATTCACATATTGTCTTCGTCGTCAGCCATGTTTTCATCTTCTATTTCTTCGTCAAATTCAAAGAAAGAGAATACAGAACCGCCATAATTTTTCTGGAATGAAAAATTCATCATGTGGTTCAGTTTAGTGTGTTTAGAATGTTCAATAATCATCATTCCATCAGGCTGAAGCAGTTCGTTTTCTAAAACAAGTGTAACTATTTCCTCAAAAACCTTTTGATCCATATTATATGGAGGATCGGCAAAAATTATATCATACGATGATTTATGGCCTCCTAAGAATTTAATCACATCATTCTTGATCGCAGATATATTAAATTCAAATTCTGCGCTAGTTTGTTTTATAAATTTTATACAGCCAAAATCAGCATCTACAGCTGTTATGGCTACCGCGCCTCTCGATGCAAATTCATAGCTGATATTTCCCGTTCCAGAAAAAAGGTCCAAGACTTTCAGGCCGTCAAAATCAAAGCGATTATTTAAAATATTGAATAACGACTCTTTAGACATATCTGTCGTGGGGCGCACCGGCAGGTTTTTTGGCGCAGTTATCCTTCGCCCTTTAAATTTTCCCGAAATGATCCTCATGAGTTAAATAGTATAAAGTGTTGTAATGTTTCGTTTCTTCCTGTGTTCCATTTTTGTTGTAATGGCTTTGTGTCAAATAAGGACAGGTGCCTTATGTAAGTGTAAGCTATAGAAAAGTTTGCATCGTCTTCCAGAACCTTTCCAAGCAGGTATACTCTTGCTGTTTCTGGATTCAGGAACAACTGCTCCATCGTGAAAAGTAAAAAGTATAAAAAGTCTTCAGGTGTTTTATATTCGAATGAATTATATAGCAGCAGTTTTTGATTTCGTACGACTATAATTTCAAAGTGAGTATCCTGAAAATGTACAAAAACCTGTTTCTCATCTATATTCTTTGAAATATCCAGTAATTTGGCAACCAATACACTGTTAGCATTTTTGTATTCAAAAGCGCCAAATTGATCTATTAGGAAATTGTTCACATTCATCATAGGAACATAAACATTATTAAGTTCGTAACTGTCCAGCTCATCTACTGCAAAAAAATCGGTATCAAATACCTTCGTATTGTATTGCAGGTAACTTCCCGGATAGTTTGCATCAAACAAAGCTGTTGGCACAAAAGTGTTATAACTATTATTGTGCAGTACAACAATTTCGTCAAACGGATTTGTAAGTAGTGGATTTTTTACAAAAGCCGACCATAATTCTTCTTCAATAGGGCTGTATTTTGGGAACGCAGCCGAAACCATATGTGTTATTTCCCTATTAAGGGTGTCAAAACAGCAAAAAGACATTCCGCTGGCAGATACCTGCAGCGCTAGTTTTTTATAATTTCTTGAAGTTATGGTGTTGTTCATTAAAACGGAGTTTCAATGCAAATTTACATTCTTTTTTGGTTTAGGATGGGCACATCTTTAAATTCATGTTATCTTTGGGCTAATAAATATAATACCTGCCTGATTTAATGAATTCTGCCCCATTTTATAAATTGCTCCGACAAAAATTTCCGTTTGAACCAACCGTTAAACAGGACATCTTTTTGCAAAAGGCGGCTGAATTCATTACGTCTACATCAAACGATGAAATTTTTGTACTTAAAGGTTATGCAGGTACAGGTAAAACTACAATTATTTCAACCATTGTAAATCACTTACAGGAAGCCGATAAAAAATATGTGCTGCTTGCGCCTACAGGGCGTGCCGCTAAAGTAATTGCAAGCTATTCTAACAAACCTGCCTTTACAATCCATAAAAGAATTTATTTCCCCAAAAAAGGTAGTGGGGGGAGCGTTGGTTTTACACTTCAGCCTAACAAACTTACCAATACTATTTTTCTGGTAGATGAAGCATCTATGATATCGGACTCGATACAGGAATCGAAAATGTACGAAAATGGATCTTTGTTAGATGATTTGGTATCTTTTGTATATTCCGGCAAGAACTGTAAAATGATACTTATAGGAGATACAGCACAGCTGCCTCCTGTAAATTCAGACATAAGCCCTGCCCTTGATATTGATTCGCTTTCAAAGCATTATTTTAAAGATGTAATACATATTGAGCTGGACGAGGTAATGCGCCAGGAAGAAAATTCAGGGATACTTTATAATGCTACTGAATTGAGGGAAACGCTTAAATCAGCTTTTTTTGATTCCTTTCAGTTTAAGCTAAGAGGATTTAAAGATATTGTACGCCTTGTAGATGGTTATGATATTCAGGACGCCATAGATCAGGCGTATAGTAATTACAGTATAGAAGACACTGCATTCATTGTACGTTCTAACAAACGTGCTAATCAATATAACCAGCAGATACGCACCAGAATATTATCGCGTGAAAGTGAACTTTCAACAGGTGATTATATGATGGTGGTCAAGAATAACTATTTTTGGCTTAATGAAAAGTCAGAAGCCGGTTTTATTGCCAATGGCGATATTATCGAGATACTGGAGATTTTCAGGATTGAAGAATTGTACGGTTTTAAATTTGCGCGTGTTAAAATTCGAATGGTAGATTACCCTAACCAGACTCCGTTTGAAACACATCTGTTGCTGGATACAATAGAAAGTGAATCGCCATCACTTACTTATGATGAATCTAACCGCCTGTATCAGGAAGTATTGAAGGATTATGAAGGCGAAGCGCAATACAAAAAATTTATGAAGGTTAAGAATAACCCTCATTTTAATGCTTTGCAGGTTAAGTTCTCTTATGCCATAACCTGTCACAAATCTCAGGGCGGGCAATGGAATACGGTATTTATAGAGCAGCCTTACCTGCCGGATGGCATAACAAAAGATTATATTCGATGGCTTTACACCGCTGTAACGCGTGCCAAAGACCGATTGTACCTCATAGGTTTTAAAGATGATTATTTTGAAGAGTAATACCAATATATAATTATGAAAATCATAGCCGTTATACCCGCAAGATATGCTTCAACCCGTTTTCCTGCTAAACTGATGCAGGACCTGAGAGGCAAAACTGTCATTACACGTACGTACCAGGCGGCACTCAATACTGCACTTTTTGATGACGTATTTGTTGTGACCGATTCTGATATAATTTATGATGAAATCGTTTCTAATGGCGGCAAAGCCATTATGAGTATAAAAGAGCATGAAAGCGGCAGCGACCGTATTGCCGAAGCTATTGAAAACCTGGATGTTGATATTGTAGTAAATGTGCAGGGCGACGAACCTTTTATCAATAAAGAACCTCTGACCGACGTGCTTCAGGTTTTTAAAGGCGATACTGCCCATGAAATTGACTTAGCGTCTGTTATGATTCACATTACAGATTGGGATGATATCGAAAACCCTAACAACGTAAAAGTTATCGTAGACCAGAAAAATTTTGCATTGTATTTTTCAAGATCTGTAATTCCGTATCCAAGGGATAAGGAGGCAGGAGTGAGGTATTTTCGTCACATAGGCATCTACGCTTTCAGGAAACATGCATTACTTGATTTTTATAACTTGCCTATGCAATCGCTGGAAGGATCAGAGAAACTAGAACAGCTCCGCTACCTGGAATATGGAAAGAAAATAAAGATGGTAGAAACCAGCCATGCAGGGATCGGTATAGATACCCCGGAAGATTTAGAGAAAGCAAAAAAGATGTTAGGAGAGTAATTACTCTCCTAATTTTTTAATAGTAAACAACTCATTATGCACCTCTACTTTTGGGTACATTCTTACCGAATAATTGGCGCAAAAGCGAGTTTTGTATTTTATATTTCTTTCAAAGTGTTTTTCATTTAGTGTCATGGTATTGAATAGAATAAAACCATTTATATTGAGTAAAAAATTAATCCTGTTTATAAAGAAATCTTCAAATAAAAAGTTAGGCATATCAGTGTCCTGAAAGATATCTATAATAATAAGATCGTACTTTTCTTTAGTCTTCAATACAAATTCAAATGCATCTTCTACAACAATATTCAGGTTACTAATTTTATCTAGTCCGAAGTATCTATTAGCGATTTCTATGGCAGCGGGATCGATCTCTACACCGGTAATTTTTCCTTTAAAGTGTATTTCGTCAGTCAAGGTTTTTATGACACTCCCTCCAGCCACACCTAATACCAGTATATTTTCAAATCCTCTTATTCTATCAAAACCAATATAGTCAAGTCCCTTACGCAGGATGCGCTGCAGGCTGCCATACGAATAATTTGTATTTTTAGAGTCTAGTACAAGCTGGCCATTATTATATGTAACCTCGAGCTTTTTACTGAAAGCGGAATTCTTCTTGTAGATATTTATGGGTACAAAAAAGCTGAGTAATCTTTTAAGCATGGCTTTCTGTATTTAAAACATTAATGTATTCAGCCCATTGCAAGTCATTCGGTAACGATTTATTACTAAATTCAATATGTATCACCCTGCGTCGGGCATTATTTGTTGTCTTTCCGGAACTGTGAAGTAGTAAAGGTTTCATAATCATAATTCCACCCTGTGAAACATTACAATTAACTTCGCTCTCTTTAGACCAGTCAATAGTTTCCGGGCGGTAGATTTGTTTGTTGTGAGAGCCTGGAATAACTTTTAACGCACCATTATTTTCATCGGTCTCATCTAGATGTATGCGTATGGTAAAGATGTTTTCGAGTACGTCTAATGTCGGCTGTACAGCAAACTGGTTTTGTTTAACTGTCCAGGGACCAAAGCCTTCTGTTTCTTGTTTTTTATCAACTGATACGGTAAGATCCTGATGATATGCTACAAACCAGTTTGACTCGCCAGGTTTGTCAAAATAAATTGATTTAACAGCAAAATATTCATTTCCAAATAATTGCCTGACCATGGTAATCAGATTGTAGTTCATTATATACGAAATCGACTCAGGAACTTCTTTTAAAAATTGTCGTATTGCAAAGAGATTAGACGATTTTCTGAATGTATCAGCAGTTGTGTCGGCCTCATTAATGATCTTGATAATCTGTTCAGTTTCTTCCTTAGTATATATGTTTTCCAGTATAGTAAAACCATTTTTTTTTAACTGGAAACCTGCCTCAGTAAAGGTCATATCCTATAATATTTGTGATGTAAATATATAGTATTTTTAAAGCTCTGTTTTAGAAGATTATGAAAAAAATATATCAATTTATTTTCTTTAAGCTATTGGGCTGGTGTATAAATGGTTTTATATACTCTGAAGTAAGAAAGGTATCATGATAGTTGTACCGCAGACTAGCAATTTTTATTTTTTTATTGGAGTGCTTACTAGAGGAAGTACAGGACCCGAAATGTTGTAGGTTATAATCCTAACTATAGTTACAAGAATGATTAAGAATAGTTTAACTTAGTGTTTAGAGTAATTAACATTAGGTAGTGGTAACTTTACAATAAGAGAAATACGAATGATACCTTATTACCAATAAAGTATATATTGAATATCATTCCCCGGGAAGAGGGGATTATCTCATTAAAGATAATTTGTGTTTGTTTTATTGGTTAATGGCCCCGATCAGCTTTTTATAAAGCTATCGGGGTTTTTTAATTTTCGGCGGTATATTCTTTAAATGTACCGTTGGTGTAGAAGATAACGATTCTCTCAATCCCTTTAGACTTTGTTATTTCGGCATTATCCAATGATTTATTACTCATTATTTCCGGCTGCGAAAATAAATCTGTTACGGTCTTATCTTCTTTTACAATCTCATTCACTTCAGATGAAAACAAATCCATTGAAGCTGCATCTGTGGAAAATAGAGGAGGAGCAGCTTTACTTTCATCTAAAATTTTCCGATTCGTTTCTTCTAATTTAGGAAATACTCCATTGCCATTTAACAGCCAATAGAAATCGACATCCGGAAAATTTTCAACAATTTTCATTACAAAATCGAGACTGGGCTTATTTCGCCCCGACATCAAATGAGAAAGGCCAGAACGTTGAATTCCCATTTTATCAGCAAATAAAGAGGCAGATAATCCGTAGAATTCCAAGATTGTTTCGAGCCGTTTTATAAAGTCATCCATGTTTACCATTGTAACTTAATTTATAAAGATTGTAGTATTACAAATGTAAACAATTATTATATATGAAAAATTAAACATGAATAATAATGAAAAATACATAAATATAAAAGTTAAGTTGTTAAGCTTATATCATTGAATATGATATAATAAATTGATTAAAATAAACTAGTTATTGATGTCTTCTTAATTTTAATTTTTTAATGTTTACAAAAGTAAACATCCATTTAAATTACATTGTTTACAATTGTAAATATTAAGATGTTTACTTTTGTAACCAAATTTATAAGCACATGGATTTCGAGCAATTGCATTCAAATTACAATGAGAGCAGGCTGTATGGCCGCTATGTTACAAATACACATATTGAACCATTACTGGCAGATTTAAAACAAAACTTTAAGGTTAAGGTAGAAGGAAATTCTGTTCTTGGTGACCCTATATATAGTATAGCAGCAGGAAACGGACCGATTAAAATTTATATGTGGTCGCAGATGCACGGCAACGAAGCAACTACTACCAAAGCTATTTTTGATTTTTTAAACCTGCTTAATGATGAAACAGAGTTGTCGTATCAGTTAAGAAAGGCATTTACGTTTTTAATACTACCTGTGCTTAATCCTGACGGAGCAAAGCTATATACGAGGGCTAACGCTGTTGAAGTTGATCTCAATAGAGATTCGTTATATCTTACCCAACCGGAAAGTCAGTTGCTGCGTAAGCTTTTCGAAGAGTTTAAACCTGATTACTGCTACAACATGCACGATCAGCGTACCATATTTGGAGTAGGTGACAAACCTAAGCCAGCCACAGTTTCGTTTTTAGCACCTTCCTTCAATATTGAAAGGGATATAAATGAGTTTCGTCAAAAGGCAATCAATGTTATTGCATGCATGAATGAGACATTACAGCAATTCATACCCGGGCAAGTAGGCAGATTTGACGATTCTTTTAATATAAACTGTATCGGCGATATGTTTCAGTCGTTAAATGTTCCTACAATATTATTTGAGGCCGGGCACTATCAAAATGATTATGAAAGGGAGCAAACAAGGAAATATATCTTTTTTGCATTATTATCAGGATTTAATGCAATTTACGAAAACGTTGTAGTTGTTAACAAAAAGACAGATTATTTCAATATTCCTCAAAATAAGATTATTTTTTATGACGTGATGTACAAAAATGTCAAAATAAATTATGAAAATAAAGAAAAAATAACGAATTTTGCATCACAATATAAGGAAGAGCTATTTGAGAATTCTGTAATTTTTCAAGCTATAATTAGCGAAATAGGTAATTTAGAAGGGCTTTGTGGTCACGAAGAATTTGACGTTTCAGGCGCCGAATTCCAGGACAAAGAGCTAAATAAAATACCAATTATTGGACAAAAAGCGGATTTTTCTTTCGGAGGAGACAGAAATTTTGTTAACGGGAAGGAAATAAAGTAGAAAAATATCCTTATAGATGAATTTTTTTTAATAACAGGGTTTAAAATTGAATTAAAGAAACCAATATAACCTTTAAAAAGACACATTTATGAGCAAGTTTCGTTTAGATGAAGTTGACCATCAGATTCTGGATATGCTGATTGACAACACAAGGGTTCCGTTTACTGACATAGCAAAAAAGCTTTTAATTTCCGCAGGAACTGTCCATGTAAGGGTTAAAAAGATGGAAGATGCAGGTATTATAATGGGATCTTCGTTAACATTGGATTATGAAAAATTAGGTTACTCTTTCATAGCTTATGTTGGAGTATTCCTTCATAATACTTCACAAACTAAATTTGTGTTAGAGCGAATCAACGAAATACCGTTTGTTACAGTTGCACATGTTACTACAGGTAAATTTAATATCTTCTGTAAGATCAGGGCTAAAGATACTAAACATGCAAAAGAGGTTATTTTCATGATAGATGACATTGAAGGAGTTTACAGAACTGAAACGATGATCTCTCTTGAAGAAAGCATCAACGATAAGAAAAGGCTTATGCACACGATCTTCAAAGATCTGTAAGACTTTATCAAAATTTTATAACCCTCATATAGCAATATATGAGGGTTTTTTTATTAAATTCATACAACCAAAAAACACTTTATGTATCCCGCAACAAGAATTGAACGTTTCAATGAGCAGGTTCAGCTCAAATACCAACTTTTTAATAGTATATTCATGACACTGCCTTTTCAGGCAATAGATAATACAGGAAGTTTACTTCCTTTGTTCTCAGAACTTTGTGATGAAGGTTATAGAAATAATAAAAGCCCGGAACAGATATTTAATGACTTTGCAGACAAATATCTGACTGATGCCAATGAGGACGACAAGATTAGTATGATGTTTCGGTTTATACAATATGTAGAACGCCAGATTGTACTTTTTGACGCAATTGAAGACGCCGCTTTTACAAGCCTTAATAGCCTTGAAGGTAATGGTTCTCTACGTTATAGCCGTGATAAGGCCGAAAGTTCAGGAGAAATGGATAAACTGCGTGAATTTCTTGAAGATTTTCAGGTCCGCGCCGTGCTTACTGCGCATCCAACCCAGTTTTATCCTGGTTCGGTATTAGGTATAATTACAGACCTTACCAAGGCTATAAAAGATAATAACCTCGCAGAGGTGAAAAACCTTCTTTCTCAGTTGGGTAAAACGCCGTTTATAAAGAAAGAGAAGCCAACACCTTATGATGAGGCAGTAAGCCTTATCTGGTATCTTGAAAATGTATTTTATGATGCTGCGGGAGATATGTCTTCTTATATTCAGGATGCGATTTTTAAAGAAGGTGCGCTAAAACATCCTGTACTCGCATTTGGTTTTTGGCCGGGGGGAGACCGTGATGGTAATCCTTTTGTAACTACCGAAATTACCCTGAAAGTTGCAGACAGATTACGCACATCAATTCTTAAGTGTTACTATAAGGATATCAGAAATTTAAAACGTAAACTTACTTTTATCGGCGTTGCCGAAAAAGTGACAGCTATAGAAGAAAGACTATACCGTTCGGTATTTTATTCTGAAGGTGAAATTTACATTTCGCTTGATGAACTTAAAAACGAATTGTCAGTTATAAGGGATTTGATCGTGAAAGAGCATCAGGCATTGTATTCTGACGAGATAGATGCTCTTATTAATAAAGTAAATCTTTTCGGCTATCACTTTGCTTCATTGGATATCCGTCAAAACAGCAAGATTCATGATAAGGTTTTTGCTGATGTAGTGGAACACCTTGCGAAAAAGGATAAGGTCTTGGATGGCTATGAAAATCTTGAAGAAGCCGAAAAAATTAAAGTACTTAGTAGATTAAAATCTAAAATTGATCCTTCTGATTTTGAAGACGAAGAAACGAAGAAAACATTGGAGTCGATAATGGCTATAAAAACCATTCAGGACAATAATGGCGAACAGGGTTGTAATCGTTATATAATCAGTAATAATGAAAGTGCATTAAATGTTCTCGAATTACTGGCAATGTTCAGGTTATTAGGTGTCGATAGCCTGCCTGTAGATATAGTGCCGTTATTTGAAACTGTTGACGATCTTGAAGATGCACACGCAATAATGGAGTTGTTGTATATAAATGAAGTTTATGCAAAACACCTAAAAGCTAGAAATAATAAACAAACTATTATGCTTGGCTTTTCTGACGGAACAAAAGACGGTGGTTACCTTATGGCTAATTGGAGTATTTATACTGCAAAAGAAAACCTGACCCGTATGGCCAGGGAATATGATGTTAAAGTTGTATTTTTTGATGGCCGTGGAGGCCCGCCTGCAAGAGGAGGAGGGAAGACTCATAAGTACTATGCATCTCAGGGAGCAACGATAGAAAATAATGAGATCCAGATAACCATTCAGGGGCAAACGATAAGCTCAAATTTTGGCACACTGGACAGTTGTAGATTCAATCTCGAAAACCTGCTAAGCGCCGGTATTACTAATGGTGTATTCAATAACGAGAAAAAGCAATTTACCCAGGAGCAGCGCGAACTCATGAGCGATCTTTCCAAGCTTGGTTATGAAAAATATGTAGCGTTTAAAAAACACCCTAAGTTCCTGCCTTATCTTGAACAGATGAGTACGTTGAATTATTACGCTAAGACAAATATAGGAAGCAGGCCTTCAAAAAGAAGTAAATCTGCCACGCTTGATTTTAGCGAGTTAAGGGCAATTCCTTTTGTAGGCTCGTGGAGTCAGCTTAAGCAAAACGTTCCGGGATTCTTCGGTGTGGGCTATGCATTGGGTCAATACGAAAAAAACGGAAAGTGGGAAGAAGTTCAGGCTTTATATGATAAATCATTATTCTTTAGGACACTGCTTGAAAATAGTATGATGTCACTTTCTAAATCATTTTTTCCGCTTACGGCTTACATGAAAAATGATGACGAGTTTGGGGAATTCTGGGAGATTATTTATAATGAATTCCTTGAGACGAAAAGATTGCTGCTTAAAATATCCGGCTACGATGAGTTGATGGAAAACTATCCTGATGGAAAGGCTTCTATTAAATTAAGAGAACATATTGTGTTACCTTTGCTTACCATTCAGCAGTATGCGCTTAATATGATACGTCAGATAAAACATGATGGTAAAGATGCATCTAAGCTGGAAGTTTATGAAAAAATTGTAACCCGTTCTCTGTTTGGGAATATTAATGCCAGCAGAAATTCTGCTTAAAGAATGAAAATTACAGATATTACTCCTGATGAGTATGCGCCGTATCAATCAGCTTACATTAACTTGGTTGATCCTACGTACTCGCTAACGGAAGAGTTGGAAGTCAGTGTCCATAACCTAATACATTTCGTACGCGAAATTCCTATGGATAAGTATGATTATCGTTACGCTGAAGGGAAGTGGACTATAAAAGATATTATCCAGCATCTTATAGATACCGAGAGGATTTTTGTTTATAGAGCATTGCGTTTTGCAAGGGCAGATGAAACTGAACTTCCGGGATTTGATGAAACTTCATATGGTAATGTTGCCCACGGTGATGCCAGAAGTATAAATGATTTGCTTACTGAAATGTCGGCATTGAGACACGCTACGATAATGATGTTTAAATCGTTTAATGAAGATGATCTTTCAAAAAAGGGTACAGCATCTGGTTATACAGTATCTGTACGCGCTTTTGGATTCTTGTTGATAGGGCATCAAAACCATCACATCAAAATATTTAAAGAACGATATTTATAGAAACAAGAAGGGCTGCAATTTGCAGCCCTTTATTTTAGTTACATTCCACTTTGTTTATATAAAGCGGTGTAGCACTGTTTTTATTTTTATATCGGTATACGCCATCATCGCCCTGTATCATTTCTCCAAATTTTATTCCGGCCTGGTTATTTTCCAGTGTAAATATAATTTCTTCTTTTTGTGTTTGCCCTTCACCCATAGCGGACCCCACTGCAGTAACAGTATTTCCGTTTAGATTTCCTTCAAAAACAATTGTCCTTTTGTCTTTTTCATAGGGTACAGATCTATAAGTCCCTTTTACGTTATCTCCATTTTTATCGATGGTAAGTGAAAGCGTGTCTTTAGATACAATTTGTAAAAAGCACATTTTGCCACTTTCAGGAAGCTCCGGAGTTTTTGCTGTTTCTGTAATAACTTCTTTTATTACAGATTCAGATTCAGTTTTTTCTTCTTTTTTTTGGCATGAAGCTGCCAATAATAATCCAAAGGCGAATAGGGGAGTATAGTATTTCATATTGTTTTTTTTATAAAAATATAAGATTGCAAACAAAAAAAGAACTCTGTTAAGAGTTCTTTATATAAATTTTACGAAAAATTAATCTTCGTCTTCTTCGTCTTCTTCATCATCTTCATCGCTGTAATCACGATCTTCTCTGTCTTCATCATCTTCATCGTCATCATCTTCTCCATCGGCTGAATCATCACTACCACTGTTTTCTTTTTCAACAGTATCATCGTCATCATCATCGTCACCTATTTCCAGGTCTTTTAATGTGTCGATTTCATCTGCCGGTTCGTCAATGTCGTCATCATCGAAGTTCTCAATCCTGTCTGCAAGTTTAGTACTTACTTTAACAAGATAGATAGTGTCTTCAGTTCTAACTTCAACAGCTTCAATAGTTTCGTTTTTTGCATTTTTAAAACGGACGATGTTCGAATCATCATATCCGTCAGGAAATTTTTCAACCAAAAGGGTTAAAATTTCATTAGTTAGCTTTGCGTAGTCAACTATAACTCTTTTCATAAATCTATTATAAATCTAATAAGTAAGCAAATATAAGAGGCGCAACAATTGTTGCATCAGATTCTATTATAAATTTAGGGGTGTTGATATCCAGTTTACCCCATGTTATCTTTTCATTAGGTACAGCTCCTGAATAAGAACCGTAACTTGTTGTTGAATCAGATATCTGGCAAAAATAGCTCCAGAAAGGAACATCATGCATTTCCATATCCTGATAAAGCATCGGTACAACACAGATTGGGAAATCTCCTGCAATACCTCCACCTATCTGGAAGAAACCAACACCTTTACTGCTGTTTTTTGTATACCAGTCTGCAAGGAAAGTCATGTATTCTATACCCGATTTCATTGTAGAGGCTTTTAATTCTCCCTTAATTACGTATGAAGCAAAGATGTTACCCATTGTGCTATCTTCCCATCCCGGTACAATAATAGGTAAATTTTTCTCTGCTGCGGCATACATCCAGCTGTCTTTTAAATCAATTTCATAATATTCTTCTAAAACGCCAGACAGAAGCATTTTATACATGAATTCATGCGGTAAATAACGCTCACCTTTATCGTCTGCATCTTTCCATATTTTATGAATATGTTTTTGAAGGCGACGGAAAGCTTCATGCTCAGGAATACAAGTATCAGTTACGCGGTTAAGGCCACGCTCTAAAAGATCCCATTCTTCCTGAGGAGTAAGATCTCTGTAGTTTGGCACACGCTCGTAGTGAGAGTGGGCAACAAGGTTCATGATATCTTCTTCAAGGTTAGCACCTGTACATGAAATAATCTGTACTTTATCCTGACGGATCATCTCTGCGAAAATTTTTCCAAGTTCTGCAGTACTCATAGCGCCTGCAAGTGTAACCATCATCTGGGCACCATCCTGCAACTGCTTTTCGTATCCCTTAGCGGCATCCACCAGCGCAGCACTGTTAAAGTGCAGATAGTACTTTTCAATAAACTGGCTAATAGGTCCTTTGCTCATTGTGTGTATATTTAAATATAAATGTTTATTTCTTTTCTTTATTATATCCTAGTATCGAAAGGACTTCTTCTGCCTGTTGCTGTTCTGAGAAAACTTCAGTTGCAATAATACCATTTTCATCTCTATCTATCAATATATGCTTCGGCTGAGGGATTAGGCAGTGGTGTAAACCACCAAACCCACCGATTGATTCCTGGTAAGCACCGGTATTGAAAAAGCCAATATACAAAGGTTTTTCCTTATTGTATTTAGGCAGGTATATGGCATTCATATTCTGCTCTGAGTTATAATAGTCGTCGCTATCGCATGTCAGGCCTCCAAGTAGAACCCTTTCATAAGAATCATTCCACCTGTTTATAGCAAGCATAATGAAGCGTTTGTTGATGGCCCACGTGTCAGGAAGCGTTGTAATGAAAGAAGAATCAATCATATTCCATTTTTCCCTGTCATTCTGCTGTTTTTGATACAATACCTGATAAATAGCACCGCCGCTTTCACCTACTGTAAACGAACCAAATTCGGTAAAGATATTCGGAACAGGAACATCTGCATCATCACACGAGATCTTAATCTGGTTAAGAATTTCGTCGATCATGTATTGGTAATCGTATTCAAATGCAAGAGAGTTCTTGATTGGGAAACCACCACCTATGTTAAGGCTGTCAAGGGTAGGGCATTCTTTTTTAAGACTGATATATACCTTAAGACATTTTGAAAGTTCATTCCAGTAATATGATGTATCCCTAATTCCTGTATTGATAAAGAAGTGAAGCATTTTTAGCTCAACATTCTTATTTTCGTGTATTTGTTTCCTGTAGAATGGAAGAATGTTTTTATAACCAATACCTAAACGTGAAGTATAAAATTCGAATTTAGGTTCTTCTTCAGCTGCAATACGGATTCCTATTTTAAACTTTCCATCTATTTTGTCCTGAAGCAGGTCAAGTTCTTCAAAGTTATCAATAATAGGGATAGTCTTGTTATGCCCACCGTTTATAAGTTTTGCAATATTATCTATATACTGCTCTCTCTTAAAACCATTACATATAACATAAGTGTTTTTATTTATTTTACCGTTTTCCAGTAATTTTTCAACTATGTTAACGTCAAAAGCAGCCGATGTTTCTATGTGAATATTGTTTTTAAAAGCCTCATTCATGATATATTCAAAATGTGAGCTTTTAGTACAATAGCAGTAATAGTACTTACCGTCATACTTGTTTTTCTCCATAGAATTCCTGAACCAGCTTTTAGCTTTACGGATATTGTTAGAGATTTGTGGCAGGTAAGTAAATTTTAATGGCGTACCATATTGTTCCACCAATTTCATAAGGTCTATGTTATGAAACTGAAGGTTATCTTTATTAAGTGTGAATTCTTCCTGAGGGAAGTAAAAAGTCTGGTTTATTAGGTCGAAATATTTTGTGTTCATTTAGAATAGTGAGATAAAAAAGATTATAAAAATAAGATTGTTTTCCTAAAATTATAATCTGATTTTCAAACCCTTATATTTGCATACCTTATCTGCAGTTTTTCCAGGCAATATTTTTCATTATGCATTACCGACATGTCTGCAATTTTTTGCATCAAAAAGGCCGACTTAACTGCGTCTGCAAAAGCCCTTATTTTATTAATTGTCCCGAAAAGGGAAAACATGTTGTGATTCATTTTCATCAGGGCAAATGTAAAAAATATTACTTCGTATTTAAAAACAAATGTCTTAAAAAATTGTTAGTTTTGATACTCTTCAAATCCTTTGATAATCAAACTGTTTTCGACGGTTTTGTTAATAACGGTTTTGCCTATTTTATCTAGCAGGACAAATTGAACCTCACCAGATACATTTTTTTTATCATGCACAAGTAAATTCATTATCTCATTTACATCTTTATCGTTAAATGATACTTTTTCAAAAATACCGGTAATTATATATTTTATCTCATAATATTCTTCTGACGAAATAAAATTGAGCTGTAATGACAGATAGGCTTCAATTATCATACCTATAGCAATTGCTTCTCCATGCAAAAGTGTTTCTTTTTGTGAACTGGCTAAACAATATGATTCTATTGCGTGGCCAATAGTATGCCCAAAATTAAGTGCTTTTCGTATTCCTTTTTCTCTAGGGTCTTCTTCAGCAAATGTGTTCTTAATTTCTATAGAATGATATATGAGTAATCCAAGATCGTCTGTGGTAAGCGAGGTGAGATCTGAGAACTGCCTCCAGTAAGCTGCGTCTGCTATAAGTCCGTGTTTCAGCATCTCTGCAAGTCCTGAACGCATTTCGTTTGATGGAAGTGTCTCTAAAAAAGCTGTGTCTACAAGAACTGCAACAGGAGTATTTATAACACCAATCTGATTTTTAAGTCTACCAAGATCAACACCGGTCTTCCCACCTACAGATGCATCTACCATTGCTAATAAAGAAGTGGGAACATTTATAAAGTCCATCCCTCTTTTAAAAGTAGAAGAAACAAATCCGCCAAGGTCAGTCACTACGCCGCCCCCAAGGTTTATTACAATACTTTTACGATCAGCATGCAACTCAGTCAATGCGTGCCATACTTCAATACAGGTCTCTATGGATTTATTTATTTCCCCTGCTTCAATTTCTATTATTTCAATAGGCAGTTCTGTAGCTACTTGCGAAAGAAAATTTGGAAGGCAATATTTTGCAGTATTTGAATCTACAATAACAAATAGAGTTGAATAATTACCCTCAATTAAAATTTGATGAAGATGTGAATAGCAATCTTCATTAAAATATATGGTATAGCCAGTAGTTTTAAGTGCCTGCATGATTTCAGATTAAAGAAATAGCAAAATAAAGTAATTAATACTATAAATTCTTGAACAGTCTTTATATTTGCACAAATTTTTTAAAGACAATGGAAAAAATCTTCAATAATACTGCCGATGCTTTCGCACTAAAAAGCGATACAGAACTGGATAGGGCATATTTTCTGTTTAAACTGATAGCTTCGCAGCCATTGGTAAGGATTGGTACAGCTGTAACCAATTTTGCATTAAAAGTCCACTTACCCGTAGAAGGTCTTATAAGAGCTACAGTATTTGATCATTTTTGTGGTGGTACTACCGAAGAAGACTGTCTGCCTGTAGTAGATAAAATGTTTACTAAAGGTGTATCGTCTGTTTTGGATTATTCGGTAGAGGCTAAAGAAGAAGAATCAGAGTTTGACAAAGCATTAGAGAAGACATTAAAGACCATTGAATTTGCTAAAGAAAGAAATGCGATTCCTTTTGCAGTATTTAAGCCAACAGGTTTTGGACGTTTTGATCTATGGGTAAAATTAGGTGAAGGAAAAACATTTACTGTCGAAGAGGCCGCAGAGTGGAAAAGGGTAGTGGAGCGTTTTGAAACTGTTTGTAAAGCAGCCCATACGGATGATGTTGCCCTCCTCATAGATGCTGAAGAAAGCTGGATGCAGGATGCAGCTGATGATCTTGTGGCAGATATGATGCGCAAGTACAATAAGGAAAAAGCTATTGTGTATAATACATTACAAATGTATCGCTGGGACAGACTTGATTATCTTAAAAAATTGCACGAACAGGCTAAAGAGGAAGGTTTTTATATAGGTATGAAGATTGTAAGAGGTGCTTATATGGAAAAAGAAAACAAGCGTGCAGAAGAAATGAGTTATGTATCGCCTATATGTATTTCTAAAGAAGCTACCGATATAAATTATGATGACGCCATAAAATATATGGTTGATCACATAGATACAATGGCAATTTTTGCAGGGACACATAATGAGGACAGCTCATATAGGCTTATGGAGCTTATGAAACAAAAAGGAATCGCTGCTACGGATGAAAGGATATTTTTCGGACAGCTTTACGGCATGAGCGATAATATCAGCTTTAATCTGGCAGCACATGGCTACCATGTTGCTAAATATCTTCCCTTTGGGCCTGTAAGAGATGTTATGCCTTATCTCATAAGAAGGGCAGAAGAGAATACTTCAGTTGCAGGACAAACGAGCAGGGAGCTTAACCTTATAAGTGCAGAGCGAAAAAGAAGGAAACTTCACGATTAAATAAAACAAGACAGAATGAAATTTACACACAGATTAGCATATTATATTTTTGGACTTACCTTAGGTTTTTTCCTTGTCGCTTTTATATTTACCAAACGAGGACAGGACTTTTGTTATTTGCCAAATTGCAGGGTTTTAAAAGATTTCAAAGCAAAAGGGCTAACAATATCCAAGCAGGCACAGGCGACTATTGATGAGAAATGGGTTACAATGGATGATGTAAAAAATAGTCTGGAAAACGGAAACGTCGATTTTTCTAAAAGTAATAAACCAAATCCGGGAGGAGGTAAGCTGTATATTATAGAGGCTGTTACCTCTAAAAATGAACCTGTTATATTTGAAATTATAAGCCATAGTGATAAGGCGGTACTAAAAGATATAAAAAAACAGTAATTTTTTTTGGAAAAGACTTGCAAATACAAATACTAAGCGTATATTTGCACCCGTAATAAGGAACTAAATAACGGTTACCAATTAGGAAAATAGGGCGATTAGCTCAGTTGGTTCAGAGCATCTCGTTTACACCGAGAGGGTCGGGGGTTCGAATCCCTCATCGCCCACAGATTAAAACTCTTCAGGAAACTGAAGAGTTTTTTTGCTTTAAACTATTCTCACATCAGCATAATCATCCAAAATGTTAGCTGAGTTTTACAGGGACTCTGTCAATTAGGCTTATAATCAAACCAATTTGGATACATATACCGTAGGTTATTAAAAGAACTTTGCATTAAATATTTAACTTATTTATTATGCAAAAGACAATTTTTATTACAGGAGCATCATCAGGACTTGGAAAAGCGGCAGCTAAATTATTTGTTGCGAAAGGTTGGCATGTAATTGCGACAATGCGAAATCCTCACAATGAGACCGAACTTACAAAAATGAAAAATGTAACCGTGGTCTCCATGGATGTAACACTTACAGATCAGATTGAGAGTGTAATTAGTGATGTTCTGGAAAATTATAACGTAGACGTAGTGCTTAACAACGCAGGGTATGGGCTAATTGGACCACTTGAGTCATTTAGTGCTGAGCAAATACAGAAACAAATTGCGACCAACCTCTCGGGTGTGATTAATGTCACTAAATCATTTCTATCTCATTTTAGAAATAGGCAGGCAGGGACATTCATTAATATTACTTCTACGTTCGGTTTGGTAGGTTATCCTACATGCTCAATTTATAATGCTACCAAATTTGCCGTAGATGGTTTTTCAGAAGGTATCGCTTATGAGCTCGCCCAGTTTGATATTAAAGTAAAAATAGTGGCACCCGGCGGTATGCAAACTGATTTTACAGGCAGATCCATGGCCAGCGGGACACACAACGCTTACAGACGTTTGATTGATAAAGTAAGCGAAGGTTATAGTGAAGAACAAATTGCCAATTACACAAAGGCAGAAGACGTTGCGCAAATCATCTATAATGCTGCTACAGACGGCACCAATCAATTGAGGTATATTGCCGGCCATGATGCTATCGCCTTATACAAGGATCGTATTGAATCTACGCCCGAAGTGCAATTTCAAAAAATAAGATATCAGTTTGTCTTTTAGTGTTTATCCCTCAATTATTAATTGATTAAATTTGTTTTTAATGAAAAGACAACCTGTAGTATTCAATTCGTTGACACAATTGCATAAAGCAATGGGCCAGCCTGCGCCGCTACATCCGCTTATAGGCATTATAAATTACGGTGAGGCGCAATTTAATCCGAAAGATTATGAGGAAGGTATTATTCTTAATTTTTATAAAATATCGTTTAAAACATATTTTTCCGGGAAACTGAAATACGGACAGGGATTCTACGATTTTGAGGAAGGCGGAATGTCGTTCATAGCTCCGGGACAACTTTTAAAAATGCAGGATGAAGAAGCCAATTATGACGGAATGACACTTCATATCCATCCTGATTTTATTCGCAATTATGCTCTGGGTTCGTCAATTAAGCAATATGGGTATTTTACCTATTCTGCAGCAGAAGCCTTATACCTTTCAGAAAAAGAAAAAATAACCGTACTAAGCATATACAAGTTTATACAGGATGAATTGGCTCAGAGAATTGACAAGTTTAGCCAGGATGTAATTATTTCCCAGATTGAAGTACTCCTTAATTATGCCAATCGTTTTTATGACCGCCAGTTTATTACCCGTAAATCAGTAAATAATGAACTCCTTGTACGACTTGAAAAGCATTTGGAAGACTGTTTTAATGACGAGATAAACAAAGCTGCAGTATTACCTTCTGTAAATTCTGTTGCAGAAAAACTAAATGTAACTTCGCGCTACCTTAGCGATATGCTGCGAAACCTTATAGGCTTAAATACGCAACAGTTTATACACGAAAAAGTGATTGAAAAAGCTAAAGAGCATTTGGCTAAAGATGAATTGACTGTTGCAGAAATAGCTTATAATTTAGGGTTTGAACATCCACAATCATTTAATAAACTTTTTAAAAGTAAAACATCTTTCTCACCATTAGAATACAAGAAAAGTCTCTTAAATTAGATAGTATTTACTTAACGACATACAGTAGTACATCATTAAAAATTAAAGTTTAGCCATATAATGGATTTACACACATTTATTAGCGACTGGATTGCAACAAGCAATTCTTTCAACACAAAAAAATACCTGGATTTTTATTTAGCAGATGCAGTTCTTGATGATCCTTCTGTAGGCAGTAAATTTGATGGGCACGTAGGTATCAAGAACTATTTTGAAAGCTATTTTATTGGATACGATACACACACCGAAATTGTAAAACTTGAAATTTCAGAAGATCGAAACAATGCATATCTTGAAGTTGAATTCAGTGGCAGTTTTTCTGAAGGAAATATAGGAGGTACTTTTGATATTACTTTTAAGGACGGAAAAATAGCATATATTAAAGCTGACTTAATACTTTAAATTTTTATTATTATGAGCAAAGATAATTTTGATAATATAGTTACCAGATCAATAGAACTTAGAAAAAAGTACCATAAGTTGGAGTTACTTCATCACGGCAGCGAATGGACTGTAGAAGAAGATGCCCTTGCATATCTTACAGATGCAGGGTTAATAGGGCGTACTATCATGTCTGAACAAAAGCGCTGGCCTAAAAATGATTCTAAAGCAGAACTGGAACATAAGCTGGGAGAAAATATATGGTGGCTTATAGTATTGGCCGAAAGATCAGGGATAGATATTAAACAGGCAGTAGATGATTTTTTGGCTAAGACGGAAAATTTAATTGGTTAATGATTAAGAACCAAATTATGGACTGGCTGATTGATGGCAATAAAAAAATGTGAATTTGTTTCATGACAATTTTTCCTATGCAATACTCGTTGTTTTAGGCGAAAAGCATTAATTTATTCGTATCAAAGGGATATGGGCTGATTGTGCATGGTGTAAGTGACGCTTACCCCTCAGCAACGTTATGAGCATTTAGATTAAATTTTTCCCTGATTTATTATACAAAAAACTGACTTGGTAAAAAGCTGACAGAAACTTTGCTGTAATTGTTTATGCGCATCGTTCAGTAAAGTCTATAAGTGATGGGGAGACCATTTCTATTGAATATTTTGGGCCTGGCTTCCAGATATTTTATTTTGGTTTTCAAATCGAGAATTTTGACGATTGGTCAAAAGCTTTTTTACTTCAATTATAAGAGGCAGAGTAGGGCTTATTTAAAAACAGTATGCTTATAAAGTGATTGAAATTTAGATTATAATAAAAACAAATTAACATCCCTGTAGTCTAAAGAAAACCATTCTCCTATCGATCTGTTAGTTAATACGCCATGATAAAAATAAACTCCGTGTTTAAGACCGGGATTGCAGCGTATAGAACTTTCGATACCACCGTCTTCAGCCATTTGCAGTAAAAATGGACTAATTATATTACTAATCGATATTGAAGCTGTTTTTGAATACCTTGATGGAATATTTGGTACGCAGTAATGTATAACATTGTTCTTTACAAATGTTGGCTTTTCATGCGTGGTAACTTCAGATGTTTCAAAACATCCTCCCGTATCGATACAGACATCTATGATAACGGCGCCTTTTTTCATGTGTTCCACCATCGTTTCTGTAACTACGATAGGTGTGCGGTTTTTACCTCGCATAGCACCTATGGCAACATCACATCGCATTAACGCTTTAAGCAACGATTTTTCCTGGATGGTAGAGGTAAAGATGCGCTGGTTTATATTGTTTTGCAGTCTTCGTAGTTTGTTGATCGAGTTATCAAAGACTTTTACGCTTGCACCAAGTCCTAAGGCAGTTTTTGCAGCAAATTCTGCCACAGTGCCGGCGCCTAGAATAACTACTTCAGTAGGCGGTACACCAGTAATATTCCCCATCAGCAGTCCTTTACCGATTTTTTGATTTATCATAAGTTCGGCTGCAATTAGCACTGATGCCGTTCCTGCAATTTCACTCAAAGATTTTACAGCAGGGTAGGAGCCATCTTCATCTTTAATGAATTCGAAGGCCAATGCCGTTATTTTTTTTGCTGCCAGGGCAGTAAAATATTCTTTCTTCTGTGTTTTTAATTGTAATGCAGAAATTACTAATGTTTGATGATTCATCATTTCGATTTCTGCAACACTTGGCGGTTCCACTTTTAAAATAACAGGGCAGCCAAATACTTTCTTAGTATCCTGTGTGATTTCGGCACCGGCATCGCTATACTCTTTATCTGTGTAGCTGGAACTTAATCCGGCACCGGCCTCAATCATAACCCTGTGTCCATGTGCTGTTAACGAATTGACAGCATCAGGTGTTAGGCATATACGCCTTTCCTGATAGGATGTTTCCTTCGGGATACCTATAAAAAGTTCACTCTTTTGACGCTCAACTTCTAGCTTCTCTTCCTGCGGCAGCAACTGCTGCTTTGTAAAAGGTGTTAATGACAATGACATGGTTCAGGTTGGATATAATTTTCTAATTTACAAAAAAAACTCTAAAATAAATTATTTTACGGTAAGATGGCGCCTTCCGTCGGCAAGCTGCCTTATAGTAATAGACGTATGATCTATAGGAATAAGGTTTGGTGTTTTTTCCGGCCATTCTATCAGACATAGATTACCTGAGTAAAAGTATTCGTCTAAACCCATATCATAACCTTCTTCTTCAGTGTTTATACGGTAAAGGTCAAAATGGTATAATACTTCGCCATTTTCGGTTTCATACTCATTTACAAGAGAAAACGTTGGGCTGGAAGTCATATCCTTGACACCTAATTTTCTCGCAATAGCTTTTATGAATGTAGTTTTTCCTACGCCCATGCCGGCATGAAAAAGAATAGTTTTTTTTATATTTTGAGCCAGTACCTTTTCGGCTACGGTATCAATTTCTTCTAAAGAAAATGTGATTTCCATAAATGTATGAGACAATTATTTAGGATTGAAAACTAAGAAAGGAATAATCATTTCTTCAAGAGAAATTCCTCCATGCTGATAACTGTTTCTGTAATAGCTAACATAATGGTTATAGTTATTAACGTAAGCTAAGAAATAGTCGTTTTTTGCAAATATAAAAGAGCTACTCATATTTATTGTAGGTAACTGGACTGCTTTAGGATCTTTTACATGATAAACGTCCCTGTCTTCGTAAGTAAGGCTTCTGCCTGTTTTATACCTAAGGTTTAGACTGGTATTTTTATCACCAATAACTTTACTAGGATTCTTAACGTTTATCGTACCGTGATCTGTGGTAAGTATAAGCTTCATGCCCATTTGCTGTGCCTGTTGTATCATTTCAAGCAACGGTGAATTGCGAAACCAGCTTAAGGTAAGGGAACGGTAAGCCTTATCATTAGATGCAAGTTCTTTTACAACGTCCATCTCTGTTTTGGCATGCGATAGCATATCGACAAAATTATAAACTATTGTAGTAAGGTCGTTATCCTTTAAACCTTTAAAGTTATCTACAAGTTTTTTACCATCTCTAAAGTTTGTTATTTTGTAATACTCTTGCTTTAGGTCCGAAAGGCCTAATCGGCGTAATTGTTCTGTCAGGAATTCGGCTTCAAAGAGATTTTTACCACCTTCTTCAACGTCGTTCTTCCAGTATTGCGGATATTTTTTCTCCATCTCAAGTGGCGTAAGACCTGAGAATATTGCATTACGTGCATATTGAGTAGCCGTAGGCAGGATAGAGTAGAAAGGAGCTTCCTTTTCAAGCTTGTAATGGTTGTTTATTACACTCTCAAAAGCTTTCCATTGGTCATAACGAAGGTTGTCGATTACTACAAATAATATTGGCTCTTTCTTTTTTAATTCAGGTACTACAAGCTCTCTGAATAAATTGTGCGAAAGGACTGGTTTATCTTTCTCTTTAGGATCAAACCAGTCTTCGTAATTTTTTTCAATGAATTTGCCAAACTGCGAATTAGCTTCAACTTTTTGAGACTCGAGTATCTCAACCATACTTTGGTCCTCGATGTTTTCCAGTTCAAGTTCCCAGAATATAAGCCTTTTGTACATGTCAATCCACTCTTCCCATGAATTTACCATGCCCATGTCCATAGCTATCTTGCGGAATTCCTTTTGGTAATCCAAAGTGGTTTTCGAGGATACAAGACGGGAATTATCAAGATTTTTTTTCAGAGAAAGTAATATCTGGTTAGGGTTAACCGGCTTAATAAGATAATCGGCAATTTTTGAGCCAATGGCATCTTCCATTATATATTCTTCTTCACTTTTAGTAATCATTATTACCGGTACCGAAGATTTTTTTTCTTTAATCATTGTCAATGTCTCGAGGCCGCTGAGGCCAGGCATATTTTCATCAAGAAAAACGACATCAAAATTTTCCTGATCAAACAAGTCTAATCCATCCTGCCCATTATTTGCTGTGGTAACCTTATAGTTTTTCTTTTCAAGGAAAAGAATATGGGGTTTCAGCATGTCAATTTCATCGTCTACCCAAAGTATCTTAATCTCATTCATAGTTATGAGTCTGGTTTCGTTCTTAAATTAATCCTGCAATTTAGCGTAAAGTAAGGAATTTAATCCCAATATTTTTATAAAAATACAGGCTATTTAAACTTATTCCGAAGGCTTTTATTATTAAGCTTATAATCAACAAAAAAGCCCTGCAGATATAATTCTGCAGAGCTTTCCTTCAATAACCTAAGTAACAAAAAATAACGTTATTATTGTTTTCCCGGCCTTGTTGAAGTCTTTTTAGAGGGGCTAGTACTATTCAAAACGGGAGTTGTCTGTTTTGTTTCAATTTTTTGTTTTTTGTCTTTGGCTGCGTTGATTTTTTCCTGTTCATGTTTTTGGCGCTCCTGCTGTGCCATTGCAGCATCTTTTTCTACCTGAGCCTGCGTTATGGGTGGCGGTTGTTTGTCAGACCTTTCATTTTCCTGCGCCGTCAATGTCAGCGCAAAAAATAATGTAACTATTAAAAATATGGTCTTCATGACTTTAAATAGATTGGTTACGAATATAAATTTAGGTATTATGTTCTTATTCAGTGCTATGAAATAATTCATTAACCAATGTTTAACGCTTTTTGCTAAATTAAGTTAAGTTGAGCAGGCGTTCTTAGGGGTAAAAAACACTTGTTTCCCGCTTTTGCCTGTACCATAATTAGTATATTTGTGTAAAATTTATCGACCTGTGGGCCAAATAAACAAGCTAAAAATATTAAACGACCCTATTTATGGGTTCATTACCATAACTAATCCGCTGATATACGACCTTATACAGCACCCTTATTTTCAACGACTACGTAGAATTTCCCAAATGGGTATGTCTTATCTTGTGTATCCGGGAGCGCATCATACACGTTTTCACCACGCACTTGGATGTATGCATATTATGCAAAAAACCATTCAGGTTCTAAAATTTAAAGGTACCGAAATCAGCCAGGAAGAAGAAACAGCGTTAAATATAGCTATCCTTCTTCACGATATAGGCCACGGACCTTTTTCGCACGCAATGGAACACAGCATTGCAGAAGATGTTCACCATGAAGCTATCTCTCTTTTATTTATGGATAAGCTTAATGAAATATTTGATGGTAAACTTAGTCTGGCAATACAGATATTTAAAGGCGAATACCACCGTCATTTTATGCTTCAGCTTATTTCGAGCCAGCTGGATATGGATAGGATGGATTATTTAAAACGTGACAGCTTCTATTCAGGTGTTGCAGAGGGCAATATAAATTCTGAAAGGCTTATTCAGATGTTTGATGTTGAAGATGATAAGCTCGTAATAGAAGAAAAGGGCATTTATTCTGTAGAGATGTTCCTTGTAGCAAGACGATTAATGTATTGGCAGGCTTACCTGCACAAAACAAGCGTAGCCGCAGAACTTATCATAACAAAAATACTTAAGAGAGCTAAGGAGCTTACACAATCGGGTGTATTACTTCCTGCCAGCGAACCGCTTCAGTACTTTATGCAGAACAAAGTTACTCTTAACGATTTTAATGACGATGTGCTGACTAAATTCTCTTATCTGGACGATTTTGATATTATAAGTGCCGTAAAGTCTTGGCAATTTAATGATGATTACGTTCTGAGTGAATTGAGTAAAATGATTATTAACCGAGACCTTCTAAAAATCAAAATGAGATCTGAAAAGGTTGATAAAGCGGAAGTAGAAGACCTTAAAAGCCGCTTCATCGAAGTGTCAGGATTAACGGAAAAAGACGCAGATTATTTTGTGTTTAAGGGTAAAATTAAAAATCAGGCCTACAATAAAACGGGCGAACCAATACATATATTAAAGAAAGACCGTACAATTGAAGATGTGGTTGAGGCCTCTGACCAGTTGAATTTAAAGGCATTGTCTAAGCCGGTAACCAAGTATTACCTGTGTTTTCCAAAAGTGCTTTTGGAAAAAGCATCATTTTAATTTAATTTTATATTTTTGTCGGGATGAAATTCACAGCAGAACAAATAGCAGGTATACTGGAAGGTGAGGTCGTGGGTAATCCACAGGCCGAAGTCTTTAAACTAGCTAAAATTGAGGAGGGGACAAGCGGTTCTCTTACTTTCTTAGCTAATCCTAAATATCAGCAATACATATATTCTACCCAGGCTACCATTACAATAGTTAACAGGACTTTTGAGCCTGAAGCAGATATTTTTACCACGCTTATAAAGGTAGACGATGCTTACAAGTCATTTTCTAAGCTTTTAGAATATTACAATCAGGTAAAATTGATGAAGTCTGGTATTGAGCAGCCGTCGGTTGTATCAGAAAATGTTACTTATGGCGAAAATCTGTATCTGGGAAGTTTTTGCTATATAGGCAAGAATGTAAGGATAGGTAATAATGTAAAGATATACCCTAATACATTTGTAGGTGATAATGTAATTATAGGCGACGATACAATACTTTTTGCCGGAGTACGAGTCTATTCTGAAACAGAGATTGGTAACGGATGTACCATTCATTCGGGATCAATTATAGGTTCTGACGGTTTCGGCTTTGTGCCAAACGAAGAAGGTATTTACAGTAAGATACCACAAATAGGGAATGTTATTATTGAAGATAACGTAGATATTGGGTCTTGTACGACAATAGATAGAGCTACTTTAGGCTCTACAATTATAAAAAAAGGAGTAAAACTTGATAATCAGATCCAGATAGCCCATAATGTCGTAATTGGCGAGAATACGGTTATAGCTTCTCAAACAGGTGTTGCAGGATCTACCAAAATAGGAAGTAATTGTGTCATAGGCGGGCAGGTTGGAATCGTCGGACATATTACAATTGGTAACGGGGTACGGATTCAGGCGCAGTCGGGTGTGGGTAAAAGCATTTCTGATGGAGATATCATTCAGGGAAGTCCTGCGCTGGCTTATAATGACTTCAATAAATCGTATGTTCATTTTAGGAATTTCCCTAAAATAGTATCTGATATAGACGAACTTAAACAACAAATCAAACAATAAAAATACAGATAATGGTTAAACAAACCACAATCAAAGGTGATATTTCATTAAAAGGGGTTGGATTGCATACAGGTAAAGAAGTTACTATGACTTTTAAACCTGCTCCTGCTAACAACGGATACACTTTTGTAAGGGTAGATTTAGAAGGACAGCCTGTTGTTGAAGCAGACGCTAACTATGTAGTCAATACCCAAAGGGGGACTAACCTTGAAAAAAAGGGTGTTAAAATACAAACGTCTGAGCATGTTCTTGCAGCTTTTGTAGGGTGTGATGTGGATAATGTCATTATCGAACTGGATGCTTCTGAACCTCCAATTATGGATGGTTCTTCTAAGTTTTTTGTAGAGGCTATTGAAAAAGTAGGCGTAACTGAACTTGAAGCAGAGCGTAAAGTGTATGTTGTAAAAGAAGTTATTTCTTATACTGACGAAGCTACTGGTAGTGAAATTATCGTTATGCCATCTGATGATTACCAGGTAACTGCAATGGTAGATTTTGGAACTAAAGTATTAGGCACACAAAATGCAAACCTAAAAACAATGAGCGATTTCAAGCAAGAAATTGCATCGTCACGTACATTTAGTTTTCTGCATGAGCTTGAAGCACTCTTGAATAATGGTCTTATTAAAGGCGGTGACCTTAATAATGCAATTGTTTATGTAGATAAAGAAATATCTCCTGAGACAATGGAGAGCCTTAAAGTTGCTTTTGGTAAAGACAATATTACTGTTAAGCCAAATGGTATCCTTGATAACCTTACGCTTCACCATCCTAACGAAGCGGCGCGCCATAAATTGCTTGACGTGATAGGAGACCTTGCTTTAATTGGTACAAGGATAAAAGGTAAAGTTATAGCAAATAAACCAGGGCATTTTGTAAACACGCAGTTTGCTAAAAAAATGTCTAAGATCATCAAAATCGAAGAGCGTAACCAGGTACCGGTTTATGACCTGCACAAGGAGCCTCTAATGGATGTTAACAAGATAATGAGCATGCTGCCTCATCGTCCGCCATTCTTATTGGTAGATAAGATCTTAGAGATGAGTGCTACTCATGTTGTAGGCCTTAAAAATGTAACGATGAACGAAAGTTTCTTCGTGGGCCACTTCCCGGGTGCACCGGTTATGCCGGGTGTACTTATAGTTGAAGCCATGGCACAGTGCGGAGGTATACTTATATTAAGCTCTGTACCTGATCCTGAAAACTATCTTACATACTTTATGAAGATTGATAATGTTAAATTCAAGCATAAAGTGCTTCCGGGCGATACACTTGTATTTAAATGCGATCTTATATCACCTATACGCAGAGGAATATGCCACATGCAGGCAAATGCTTATGCAAACGGTAAACTTGTAGCTGAAGCTGAACTAATGGCACAAGTAGTAAAAAACAGTTAAAAAGAAATTTATGAATCAACCGTTAGCATATGTACATCCGGGCGCTAAGATCGCTAAAAATGTAGTGATTGAGCCTTTTACCACTATCCACAATAATGTGGAAATAGGTGAAGGAACCTGGATAGGTTCTAATGTGACAATTATGGAGGGTGCCAGAATAGGTAAAAACTGTAATATATTTCCGGGGGCAGTAATTTCAGCTGTACCTCAGGATCTTAAATTTGGAGGTGAAGATTCACTTGCAATAATTGGAGATAACTGCACTATAAGAGAGTGTGTTACAATTAATAGAGGAACTATTGCTTCAGGGCAGACGAGACTTGGTAAAAACTGTCTTGTTATGGCCACGGCACACATTGCACACGACTGCCATATCGGAGATAATGCAATTATAGTGAATGGCGTTGCACTGGCCGGTCATGTTACTGTAGGTAATTATGCTATCATTGGCGGACTTGCAGCAATTCACCAGTTCATTAGCATTGGAGACCATGCAATGATTTCCGGCGGATCGCTTGTGCGTAAAGATGTACCTCCATTTACTAAAGCGGCTAAAGAACCTCTTTCTTACGTAGGGATCAATTCAATTGGCCTTAGGAGAAGGGGATTCACACCTGAAAAAATAAGGGAAATACAGGATATTTACAGGATATTATACCAAAAAAATTATAACACTACCCAGGCGTTGAGCATTATCGAAGCTGAGATGGAAGCTACACCGGAACGTGACGAAATAATCCTTTTCATAAGGAACTCTTCAAGAGGTGTTATGAAAGGGTATACAGGAATATATTAAAGTTGATTTGGTTATTTGTGGATGCGATTATTCGGATCATTAGCGAATAATCCAACTCAAGTTCGACAGATTAAAAAGATATACAAATCAAACAAATAAACTAATAAATGGCAAGTACATCAGATATCAGAAACGGATTATGCATTAAGTTTAACCACGATATTTATAAAATTATAGAGTTTCTTCACGTTAAGCCTGGTAAGGGACCAGCTTTTGTAAGGACTAAACTGAAAAGTCTTACTAACGGTAAAGTATTGGATAATACTTTTTCTGCCGGACATAAAATTGATGATGTAAGGGTAGAAACCCACAAGTTCCAATTCTTATATCCGGAAGGTGATCAATACCACTTTATGCATGTTGAAACGTATGAACAAATATCATTGCACAAAGACATCCTTGATGCACCTGATCTTTTAAAAGAAGGTGAGAATGTAATGGTAATATGGAATGCAGAAACCGATGCGCCTCTATCTGTAGATATGCCTGCATCTGTAGTACTTGAGGTTACTTATGCTGAACCGGGTGTTAAAGGTAACACTGCAACAAACGCAACTAAACCTGCCAAAGTTGAAACAGGCGCAAATGTTAACGTTCCATTATTTATTAACGAGGGCGACAAAATTAAAATTGATACTGCTACAGGCCACTATATGGAGCGTGTAAAAGAATAGTTTATTTTGCAGGTCTGGTTATTTGATTATTTGTAAATTGGCAAAGCAAATAACCGGATCGCAAAAAATAAATCAAAATAAAAATGAAATTCCCTAACGTTTATCCTCTTAAAGAGGTTGCAGCTATAATAGGCTGTGAGTATGTAGGTGATGATGATTTCCCTGTGCACGGCATGAATGAGATTCATGTTGTCGAGCCCGGGGATATTGTATTTGTAGACCATCCCAAATATTACGATAAAGCCCTTCAGTCTGCCGCAACTATCGTTCTTATTAATAAAGAAGTTGTTTGTCCTGACGGAAAAGCTTTACTGATTTCTGACGATCCATTCAGGGATTTCAATTTCCTAACACGCCATTTCAGGCCATTTCAGTCTTCCAATGTCACTATTTCGGCTACTGCACAAATAGGAGAGGGAACTGTTATTCAGCCCAATACTTTTGTTGGTAACAATGTTGAGATAGGTAAAAATTGTCTTATACACTCTAATGTAAGTATTTATGACAACACCATTATAGGTGATAATGTTATTATTCATGCCGGTACAGTTCTTGGCGGAGATGCTTTTTATTATAAGAAACGTCCTGAAGGGTTTGACCAGCTTATATCGGGAGGACGTGTTGTAATTAAGGATAATGTAGGGCTTGGAGCGCTGTGTACAATTGATAAAGGCGTTACCGGAGATACAACAATTGGCGAAGGCACAAAAATTGATAACCAGGTGCATATAGGCCACGATACTGTAATAGGCAAAAAATGCCTAATTGCGGCACAAACCGGTATTGCAGGCTGTGTAATTATTGAAGACGAAGTTACGCTTTGGGGGCAGGCAGGAACGACCAGTGGTATTACGATTGGCACTAAGGCGGTTATCCAGGCGCAATCAGGTGTCAGCAAATCGCTTGAAGGCGGAAAAGTTTATTTTGGTTCACCTGCTGAAGAAGTTAGGGAAAAACTAAAACAAATGGCTCACATAAAACGTATTCCCGAAATATTAGAAAAACTGAAATAATATGAGTGCAAAGGAACTTGTAACGGAGTATTACAGAACAGAGGCTTTCAGGACTAAAGAAACGATGGAGCAATATCTTCACGATGAGCTTTTAGTGCAATGGCACAGTTCTAAAGGATATCTTGAACTCGAAAAAGAGGATCTTCTTGCACTCGCTGCAGAGCTTGATAAATCTTATTCTTCTTCGCGAGTTGATATATCCCATCTTCTGACAGAAGATAATTCCGTTACGGTTAGATACACACATTATGTAAACCCAATAGAAAGCCCTAACGAAGAAATGGTGCTCGCTCACTTTGTGGTTATTTGGGAAGTTAAAGACAACAAATTTTACAAGGGATATTTAATGAGCCAGCTGGGTTAATAGAATATTATTTTAATAAAAATATCTTTATAAAAATCGGCCAAAGCTTTAATTATATTTCACAAAACCCTATTTTTGCATCACGATTTAAAAAATAATTTAAAAAATATATCATGAGTGTTTTAGTAAATAAAGATTCCAAGATAATTGTTCAGGGATTTACAGGTAGCGAAGGTACTTTCCATGCTACTCAAATGATAGAATATGGTACTAACGTAGTAGGTGGTGTTACGCCTGGTAAAGGTGGTACTACTCACTTAGACCGTCCTGTATTTAATACAGTAAAAGATGCTGTAGATATCGCAGGTGCTGATACAACTATCATTTTTGTTCCGCCAGCTTTTGCTGCTGATGCAATTATGGAAGCTGCTGAAGCAGGTATCAAAGTAATCATCACGATTACAGAAGGTATTCCTGTTGCAGATATGATTAAAGCTTATGACTATATTCAAGGTAAAGATTGCCGTTTAGTAGGTCCTAACTGTCCTGGTGTTATTACTCCGGGAGAGGCTAAAGTTGGTATCATGCCAGGTTTTGTTTTCAAAAAAGGTACTGTTGGTATTGTTTCTAAATCAGGAACTCTTACTTACGAAGCTGCTGACCAGGTTGTAAAACAAGGTTTAGGTATTACTACAGCTATTGGTATCGGTGGTGACCCAATCATCGGTACAACTACTAAAGAAGCTGTTGAACTTTTAATGAATGATCCTGAAACTGAAGTTATCATCATGATAGGTGAAATTGGTGGCCAATTAGAAGCTGATGCTGCTAAATGGATTAAAGAAGACGGTAACAGAAAACCTGTAATCGGATTTATCGCTGGTGAGACGGCTCCTAAAGGACGTACAATGGGCCACGCAGGTGCAATTGTAGGTGGTGCTGATGACACGGCTGAAGCTAAAAAGCGCATCATGAGAGAAAACGGTATCCACGTTGTTGACTCTCCTGCTGAAATCGGTAAAAAAGTAAAAGAAGTTTTAGGGTAATCCTAAATTTTTATAGAACTAAAGAACCGTCTGAAAGTAATTTTTAGACGGTTCTTTTTTTTATATTTTTTTATGTTGATTTCTGTTGCTGCTTAAGCCGCTATTACATTTTTTTAAACCCGTTTATCCAACGTTGGTTTGCGTATAAAGTAGATCTGCTTATTCTGCTGTCAGGATCTTTAGAGGTTCCTTTAAGATGCTTTTTGATCGTATTGTATATTTGCTCAGGCATTTGCTGGCTTATGGTTACTTTCCTTATAACGCTTAGAGGAATATCAATTTCAAAAAAGTCCATTTTTTCATTCGTTTCATAAATTACCCGGTATTCTTCCTCAACGCGGTAGGGCCAGCGTTTTGTAAAAGGCATGGCATCAACTTCCACCTTTGTTTTTTCAATTTCCGGCAGTTTTTTATAATCTACAATTCCGTGTTTTAGTCCCGGAATTTTATCAAGTATGGAAAAAAGTTTATTGGCATCAAAATCAATTACACATCCACTCGGACCGTTAGAATAGGTTTTCCAATGATGGATGGTTTCATCATTGTGCGAAAAACACAAAGCAAAAAGATTGACAATACCTTTACGGTTCTTGTAATCTAAAATGATTTCCGAATCATTCTTGTCTTCCCACAGCTTAGGATTAAGCAAGGTAAGTTTCTTCCTTTCCAGCATATCCAATAAGATTGGAAGGGTAGTATAGCGGTTTAAGTTTGAGATCTGCATATCCATAATGTAAATGTATTCAAATAAAAACGGAGGCCTAAGCCTCCGTCAATATTATTACTTTTTAAGGTAAGTATCAAAATAATCAGCAATTTTCTGATTCAGGTGAATCCTGTCTTTACCGCGAACATTATGCTCGTGTGTTGGGTATAAGAAATAATCAACCTGTTTACCTGCTGCAATACATGCATTGATGAACTCCATGCTGTGTTGCTGTACAACAACATTGTCCTGAGCGCCGTGTATAATAAGCAGTCTGCCTTTAAGCTGCTTTGCTTTGTCTATAATGTTTGTCTTAGCATAGCCTTTAGGGTTTTCCTGTGGCATATCCATATAGCGCTCGCCATACATCACTTCATAGTATTTCCAGTCGCACACAGGTCCGCCGGCAACACCAACTTTAAAAACATCGGCGTGATCAAGCATTAGCGAAGAGGTCATAAATCCACCAAAGCTCCATCCTGAAACACCAATCCTGTCCTGGTCTACAAATGCTTTCGATTTAAGGAATTCGACCCCTTTCATCTGGTCGGCCATTTCATTTATTCCAAGATTACGGTGCACCACGTGTTCAAAATCACGTCCGCGAGCATCACTTCCGCGGTTATCCATTGTAAAAACCACATATCCCTGTTGGGCAAGATAGTAATCGAATAGAGAGGCACCACCTAACCATTCGTTGTTAACTAATTGCGCGTGAGGACCTCCGTAGATATAAACAATAACCGGATATTTTTTAGCTGCATCAAAATTTGCAGGATAAATGATCCTTCCGTTAAGCGGCGTTTTGCCATCGGCAGAGGTAATTGTTATCAGTTCCATTTTAGGAAGCACTGTTTTGCCAGTATACGGGTTATCAGCTTTTAGTACTGAAGTCGCCTTGTTATTTTTAAGGTCAACGATGTTTACATCGTTAGGGGTAGCAGTATTAGCGAAAGCATCTAATGCTAAAGTTCCATCAGTACATACAACAGCGGTGTGCGTACCTGATACTGTTGTTAGTTGCGTTGTCTTACCTGAAGAAAGCTCAACTTTATACAGTTGTCTGTCAAGGCCGTTGTTTGCGGTACCAATGTAAAATACATTTTTAGCTCCGCTATCAAAGTTTAAAAGTTCTGTAATAACTACGTCTTTGTAACCTAATTTCTTAAGCTGTTGTCCGTCTGTAGTATAAAGGTAAAGCTGCTCATATCCGTCTTTTTCAGTACGGTATAAGAACTGGTCATTTTTACCGGGAATAAAAGTTAAGTCATGAAGCGGCTCTACATAGGTAGGTGCTTTTTCTTCAAATAAGGTCTTTTCGAAGTTTCCTGTCGCTGCATCATATCGGTTAAGTTTCAGGTCGTTTTGTTCCCTGTTCAACACACCTACATATACTTTTTTACCATCGGGTGACCAGGTAACGCATGTAAGAAACTGCTCTTTAGGGCCTTCGGTTTTTAATGTAACCGATTTACCAGAAGCAACATCATAAACCACAAGGGTAACTTCTTCACTTTTCATACCTGCCATTGGGTATTTAATATCTTTAGTTGCTGCTATTCGCGCATCCCAGTTGGTAAGCGGATAGTTTGCCACCATAGTTTCATCTTTGCGGTAAAACAACAGTTTATCACTGTTTGGGCTCCACCACATACCTTTGTTAATACCAAATTCCTGGCGGTGTACATAGTCACTACCGTTGACAATGCCTTTATCGGTATCATTGGTAACATTAATCTCTTTACCGTTAGAAGAGATAATTATATTGTTTTCTTTCAGCCATGCAGCAGCAGTGCCATTGGGAGAAAGTGTTTGCTGTGCTGCATCAGATGCAATAGCAACAGCACTTTTAACGGCTTTTTTATCAGCATCAAAAAGCACTAAGTATACTTTATCTTTGCCTTCAACTTCTAATAAAAGCGTGCTTTTATCTTTCCACTTGTAAGTGTACGGGAACATTTGTAGCTCAAAAGTCTCCGACGGAAATTTCGCTTTAAGTGCAGCGGCTAGCTCTGCTTTAGATATCAGGGTTGTTTCTGACCATTTTCCATCTTCACTACGCGCCATAAGATTGGCGTAGGTGTTATCCAGATACGTTATTGTTTTAGCATCTTTTCTCCATGCAGGAGCAACAAGATTTTTTGGGGCATACATTTGGTATTGCCCAAAGGTAGCTTCCTGAACGGTAAGGTTTTTTTGTGCTGTGGCGGCCATACCCGAAACCAGGAATAGCCATACTAGTTTTTTCATGTGTTTGTTGTTAGAGTGGCGAATTTAATTAAACTATAAATTTCCGCGAAATATTAGTATGTTAATTAGTAGTACGCAGCCCCCAATTTGTTACAAATAAAAAATCCGTTCCTCAGGGGAAACGGATTTAATTGTTGTTATTTGATATTAAATAGCTGCTTCGGCTCTTAGTACGCCAACATCTGCCATGCATTTTTTCATCATCTGGTATGTTCTTTCAATATCATTATCGAGGCCTATAGAGAAACGGATCAGGCCATCGGTTAATCCCATTTCAATCTGTTCATCCATAGGGATTTCGCTCGAGGTAGATGTTCCCGGTGCACTGAACAATGTTTTATAGAAACCAAGGCTCACGGCAAGGTAACCAAGGTTACGGTTTTGCATAAGTTCCATCAGTTCATTTGCTTTATCCAGCGTGCCAACATCAAGGGTCATCATACCTCCAAAGCCGTATTCAGGATTAATCATTCCTTTGTACAACCTATGGCTTGGGTGGCTTTCAAGGCCTGGATATACTACTTTAAGTCCGTCTTTTTCAAAACGCTCAGCAAGGTATAATGCATTATGACTGTGTTGCTTCATTCTAATGTGTAATGTACGAAGGTTCTTAAGTACACTTGCTGCGCGAAGGCTGTCCATGGTTGGGCCTAGCAGCATACTTGCACCATCATTCACATTTTTAAGGCTGTCAATGAATTCCTGGGTACCACAGTTAACGCCACCTACAGTATCGCTGCTTCCGTTAATAAATTTGGTAAGGCTGTGGATTACAACATCAGCACCCATTTTAGCGGGAGCAACAGACAAGGGAGAAAATGTATTGTCAACTACTAGCTTAAGATTGTTTTTTTTAGCAATTTTGGCAAGGCCCTCAATATCGGCGACCTCTAAAAGCGGATTGCTTACTGTTTCGCAATACAATATTTTGGTTGAAGGTGTAATTGCTGCTTCAACAACATCGAGTTTAGTGATATCTATAAAAGACGTTTTGATGTTTAATTTTGGTAAAAAGTTTTTCATGAAAGCATAAGTACCTCCATAAATAGTACGGCTGGATACAATATGATCGCCCGCAGCACATAATTGTAATAATACAGGTGTGATCGCCCCCATACCAGACGCAGCTACATTAGCCGATTCTGTTCCTTCCATTGCAGCAAGTGCCTGGCCTAAGTAAAGATTACTTGGTGAAGAATGACGTGAGTATAAGTAACATCCTTCTGCATTACCTTCAAAAGTATCGAACATTGTTTTCGCCGATAAGAAAGTATAAGTAGATGAATCGGATATTGATGGGTTAACGCCACCAAATTCTCCAAAATATTGTAAATCCTGTATTTTATCTGCCGGATTGAATTCCATAACTAAAATTTTAAAATTATCGACTTAAATTTTATAGAATATATATTTACAAATAGAATATTTTTTAAATTAAAAATCAATACAATTTATATTGTTTAGATTTTTAATCTATACATTTGACTTTTTTTAAAAAATATTACGATAACCTGATTTAATTTCCTTGCGATAAAAGAAAATTTTACGGCACAGTATGGATACAACCGATAGAAAACTGCTTATGCTGCTACAGCAGGACAGCACAAAAACAACAAAAGAATTATCATTGAAACTCAATTTGTCGGTTACGGCAATTTACGAGCGTGTAAAAAAATTAGAGCGCGAAGGTATCATAAAAAAATATGTCGCGATACTCGACCAAAAAAAAGTGGAGAAGACATTTGTGGTGTTTTGCCATTTAAAACTGATTCAGCATACTAAAGAATACCTTACCAGATTTGAACAGGAGGTTACAAAACTGGAAGAAGTTTTAGAGTGCTACCATGTAAGCGGCGATTATGATTACATCCTAAAGATATATGTTAAAGATATGGAAGCTTACAGAGAATTCATGGTTACGAAACTCACAACACTTCAGCACATAGGCAGTACCCACAGTACCTTTATGATAAGTGAGGTAAAGAATACAAATGTTATTGTTTTGTAACGAAGCATTAATTTTTGTTTTTGATTATATTTGGATAAATAAAAATGTTCTCACAATGAATAAAAAATGTCTAGTACTCTTATTAATAATACAGTCAGCCTTTTGTGTTCTTGCTCAAAAAGCGCCTCAGGCGAAAGTGGAGCAAGGCACAGTTGAAGGAATGGTATTAAAATCAGGAATACAAAATTATAGAGGTATACCTTTTGCAGAGCCGCCTGTAGGTGAGCTGCGATGGAAAGCGCCCCAACCGGCAAAAAAATGGTCAGGTGTACGAAAAGCTGTTGAGTTTGGAAGTAACGCAATGCAGAAACCTGTGTTTGGCGATATGAGTTTTCGTGCCCCATCTATGAATGAAGATTGTTTGTATCTTAATGTATGGACTCCGGCAAAAAAGTCAACGGATAAACTACCTGTATTGGTATATTTTTACGGTGGCGGTTTTATTGCAGGAGATGGATCTGAAAACCGCTACGATGGTGAGAGCCTTGCAGAAAAAGGTATTGTAACTGTTACGCTTAATTATCGCCTTGGTATTTTTGGTTTTTTCTCTCATCCCGAGCTTACCAAAGAATCACCAAATCATGCATCAGGAAATTATGGACTCCTGGATCAAAATGCTGCATTATTATGGGTCCAGAAAAACATAGCCGCTTTTGGCGGTGACCCAAATAAAATTACAATTGCAGGAGAATCGGCTGGTTCAATATCTGTGTCGGCTCAAATGGTTTCGCCGTTGTCTAGCAGGTTAATTGCCGGAGCGATAGGGCAGAGTGGCGCTATGATAAATCCAACATTAGCAGCTGTTCCATTGGCTGATGCTGAAAGAAACGGAGTTGCCTTCGCAGAAAAAATCAACGTTACAGAATTGTCAAAATTACGGTCAATACCTGCTGAGCAATTGTTAGAAGAAGCATCTAAACCGGGTGCTTTTATAACCAGAGCCACATTAGACGGATACTTTTTAACAATGGATCCTATACAGGCTTATCAGGGAGGTTATCATTCGCAGATTCCCTTGCTGGTAGGGTGGACTTCGGCCGAGATACCTTATCAGGCATTTATGCAGGGTCAATACCCAAATCCCGAGAACTACAAAAAAAGAGTTCAGGAAACGTATAAAGACTGGGCTGCTGAAATATTAAAAAAATATTCAGGTAAGAATGAGAGAGAGGTTATCGAGTCGGCCACTGCCTTAGGAAGCGATGGATTTATAGTTTACAGCACATGGAAGTGGGCGGAATTACATAAAAGTTACACGAAAAAACCAGTTTACACCTATGTTTTTTCTAGACAACGACCTTCTTTAAAGTCAGAACTTGGCAATATGAAAGAAGGACTTGCAGGAGGATTGTCTAAAGATGAGAATAAAAAAGAAGAGACTAAAATGCCGGAAGGGGTAAAAGGTGCAAATCATGCCTCTGATATTGAATATGCTTTGGGGAATTTAGCATCGAATACTTCTTATGAATGGAGTGCAGATGATTATAAAACATCTGCGGCAATGGAAGACTATTTTGCAAACTTTATAAAAACGGGAAATCCTAACGGAAAGAATCTGCCGGAATGGCTTCCTTGTGAATATAGTAATGCTTTAAATATTATGGAAATTAATGTTACCAGCAAAGCAGGACCTGAACAAAACAGGGAGCGTTACTTGTTGCTGGATAATTATTTTACCACTAAGAAATAGTAATGATTACACAGTAAAATGTTAGATAATTAAAGAGGAATGTAATTTCCTCTTTTTTATTTATATCATATAAATCTTAATGACTAAATTTGCCTTACAAAATAAAAATTTACACAAAAAAATATATTATGAGTTCATTTGACGTAGTCGTTATAGGTTCTGGACCCGGCGGATATGTAGCGGCAATTCGTTGTGCGCAACTGGGTTTTAATACTGCAATTATTGAAAAATATCCAACGCTTGGTGGTACTTGCCTTAACGTAGGTTGTATTCCGTCAAAAGCTTTATTAGATTCTTCTCACCATTACCACGACGCTACATCTCATTTTAAAGAGCACGGTATTGATATAGCCGGCGAAATAAAAATAAATATTGAGCAGATGATTGCCCGTAAGCAGGGAGTTGTAGATCAAAACGTATCGGGTATTAAATACCTTATGGATAAAAACAAAATCACTGTTTTTGAAGGTCTCGGTTCTTTTGTAGATGCTACACATATTAAAGTGGCTAAAAACGACGGTTCTGAAGAGACTATCGAAGCTAAAAATACAATTATAGCTACAGGTTCTAAGCCATCATCGCTGCCATTCATAAAAATTGACAAAGAAAAAATTATAACTTCTACTGAGGCGCTTAATCTTAAAGAAGTACCTAAACACCTTATAGTTATTGGTGGTGGTGTTATTGGTCTTGAGTTAGGTCAGGTGTACCTTCGCCTTGGTGCACAGGTATCTGTAGTTGAATATCTTGACAGGATCATTCCTGGTATGGATGCTGGACTTTCTAAAGAGCTTACTAAGGTACTTAAGAAGCAGGGCATGAAATTCTACACTTCCCACAAGGTGAAATCTGTGGAAAGAAGTGGTGAAGGTGTTCAGGTTCAGGCTGAAAATGCTAAAGGTGAAACTATTACTCTTGATGGTGATTATTCGTTAGTATCTGTTGGACGCCGTCCTTATACAGATGGCCTAAACGCAGAAGCTGCCGGAGTAAAAGTGACTGAAAGAGGTCAAATTGAAGTAAACGATCATCTACAAACAAGTGCTTCTAACATCTATGCTATTGGTGATGTTATTAAAGGCGCAATGCTTGCCCACAAAGCAGAAGAAGAAGGTGTATTCGTTGCTGAAACGCTAGCAGGACAAAAACCCCACATTGATTATAACCTTATCCCTGGCGTAGTCTATACCTGGCCTGAGGTTGCTGCTGTTGGTAAAACAGAAGAGCAGCTTAAAGAAGCCGGTGTAGCTTATAAATCAGGTAGCTTCCCATTCAAAGCGCTTGGACGCTCGCGTGCTAGTATGGATACGGATGGTTTCGTTAAGATTCTTGCTGACGCTAAAACTGATGAAGTTCTTGGTATACATATGATTGGTGCACGTACAGCCGACCTTATTGCTGAAGCTGTAACTGCAATGGAATTCAAAGCATCTGCCGAAGATATTTCAAGAATGTCTCATGCTCACCCTACTTATGCTGAGGCAGTTAAAGAAGCGGCTCTTGCAGCAACTGATAACAGGCCAATACATATCTAATACATCAATTGCAAAGTTTATAAAAAAGTAGGCTGTCTAAAATTTAGGCAGCCTATTGTTATTTAAATGTCTTTTAACAATTTTCGTGCAGCTGTTTGTACAGGATCCCAAACAGGAGAGAATGGAGGTGCGTAAGATAAATCAAGGTCGATTATATTCTGTATGGTAAGATTATGTGTCAGGGCTGTAGCTAAAACGTCAATACGTTTTGCAGCGCCCTCTTCGCCAATAATCTGCCCACCCAGCAGGCGTCCACTATTTTTTTCGGCGATTAACTTTACGGTAATGTCTTTTGCGTTTGGATAATAATGCGCCCTTGTTTTACTCTTTGTAGATGTAGTCACATAGTCTATGCCCAACTCCTTTAACTCCTTTTCGAGTAATCCGGTGCGTGCCACCTCATAGCTGCATATTTTACAAACGGCAGTGCCCACTGCTCCAGGAAATGCTGCTTTTTCGCCGGCAATACTGGCCCCGGCTACCAGTCCGGTTTTATTAGCCACAGTACCAAGCGCTATATGTATATGTTTATGACTAACAAGATTTAACGTTTCAGTACAATCTCCGGCGGCCCACACATCCTTTATGTTAGTCTGCATTTGGCTATTAACCCTTATGGCATTCCTGACTCCCAGTTCAATCCCGGAATCCTTTAAAAATTCTGTATTTGGAGTCGTACCCATTCCAAACACAACCATATCAGTGGCAATTTCTTGTTTATCTGTAACTACAGCCGTAATTAGGCTGCCTTTAATTTCAAAAGATTTTAATTCTTCCTCGCAATAGAGTTTGACGCCAAGGTTACGCACTGCAACAGAAATTAGCTCACCCATATCCGGATCAAGAGTTGTCATAACTTGTTTTGCCCTGTTGATCATCGTAACTTTAAGCCCACGGATAAGTAACGCTTCTGCCATTTCGAGCCCGATATATCCTGCACCAATAATCACCGCTTTTTTGGGCTTCTTTTCCTCAATGAAGTTTTCTATGTTAATGCCGCTTTTTAATGTTGATACACCAAAAGCATTTGCCGCATTATGACCATGTATATTAGACGGACAGTAAGGTTTACCTCCTGTAGCTATCAGCAGTTGATCATAAGGCTGCCAAAATTCTTCGTTTTTAATTTTATCAAGAACTTTAATGCGCTTAGCCGTTGTATCTACAGATTTGACAAGATGCATTGTTCGTACATCAATATTGAATTTATTGCGAAATATTTCCGGACTTCTCACCACTAGTTCGTCAGCTGACTTTACCGTTTCAGATATAAAGTAAGGAATACCACAAGCAGAGTAGGAGGTGTAATTTGACTTTTCAAAAACAATTATCTCCCTATCAGATTGTTCACGCCTCACTTTTGATGCGGCACTCATTCCGGCTGCATCTCCGCCAATAATCACTAATGTACTGTTACCCATACTTGCTGTGTTTAAAAAAATAGCCAAAACGTTGCGTGTTTTGGCCAAAGTAATATAAATTAGGTTTAGGTGGTTGTTCTTTATAGAATATGCTGGCTCAGGATAACATACACTTCGTTGATGTTATTGTCTTTACCAAATTGTTTTTTAATAGGAAGTGCTTCGCCTCTTACCCATATTTTTAATTCTGCATCAAGGTCCAAAAGACCTGCACTCTCTTTAGAAAACTTTGTAATACTATGGTAAGGAATAGATTGATAGTCAACCTTGGAACCTGTTAATCCCTGTTTGTCAACCAGGATAAGTCTTTTATTCGTAAACACAAACATATCCCTTATAAGCTTGTATGCTTTCTCAATAGTTTCTCCAGGAATAAGCATTGGCTGAAATTCATTCTGAATCTTCTCAATGTTAACTTCGGAAGCGTTGCCCATAATGGCGTTAAATAGTCCCATAAAATGTGTAATTGATGTTTGAGTTATATTAAATGTAAGGAATTATATATTGTACAAATTAATTTTAGCAATTAATTATTCTTTTTAGAGTTCATTATATGCCACTGATCGTTAAGGTATTTTACCTTGTTTACTTCTTTTCTTATAAGTTCATATTCTTCGTCATAATCAGGGTCAGCCTCACCCATATCGTCAAGTATTTGTGCTCTTTCAAGTAAATTTTCCATTACCGGATTCAATTTTTCCTTTACTATGGGCGGCATGCCGTTAAACAGGTCTTCAAGTTCTTTCTTCATAATTTCTTTTTTACATTTATTATCCTAACCAACCCTCCCGGTCGAGGCTTCTATACTGTATAGCTTCGGCGATATGATGCTGACCAACATTTTCTGCAGCATCAAGGTCGGCTATTGTTCTTGATACTTTTAATATCCTGTCGTAGGCCCTTGCTGAAAGATTAAGTCTTTCCATAGCCGTTTTAAGGAGCTGTAACGAAGGTTCGTCAAGTTCGCAGTATTCACGTAACTGTTTTGTATTCATTTGTGCATTATAATGCACATTTTCCAGATGAGCGAAACGCGCGGTTTGAATTTCTCTCGCAGCTGTCACTCTTTGGCGTATCTCTACACTGCTTTCGGCTTTTTGTTTTTCCGATAGTTTTTCAAATGGAACAGGCGTAACTTCTATATGTATGTCAATACGATCGAGCAACGGTCCCGATATTTTGCTTAAATAACGCTGCATTTCATGTGGTGATGAACTAACCGGAGCGTCAGGGTCATTAAAATACCCTCCAGGACTTGGGTTCATACTTGCAACAAGCATAAACGAAGATGGGTAGGTTATTGTAAATTTCGCTCTTGATATCGTAACCTCACGATCTTCAAGCGGCTGTCGCATTACTTCTAGAACGTCACGCTTAAATTCTGGCAGTTCATCAAGGAACAAAACTCCATTATGAGCCATAGATATTTCTCCGGGTTGCGGAAAACTTCCGCCTCCAACCAAAGCTACATTTGAAATTGTGTGATGCGGACTTCTGAAAGGTCTTTGGTTCATAAGTCCAACTTCTTTCATTTTACCTGCCACACTATGTATTTTAGTTGTTTCCAGTGCTTCTTTTAGCGTCATAGGAGGGAGAATGCTGGGCAAACGTTTGGCAAGCATAGTCTTTCCGGCTCCCGGCGGTCCAATGAGAATAATATTATGTCCACCCGCTGCTGCAATTTCCATACAGCGTTTTATAGATTCCTGTCCTTTAACATCGCTAAAATCAAATTCCGGAAAATCGATCGTTTTGTAAAATTCTTCCCTTGTATTAAAAACGGTTGGTTTTAAATCGCCTTTCCCTTCAAGAAATTCGATTACTTCGAGGACATTTTCCACACCATAAACCTCAAGCCCATCAACAATAGCGGCTTCTTTTGCATTTTGTTTTGGCAGAAAGAAACCTTTAAAACCCTCTTCACGTGCTTTTATTGCAATAGGCAACGCACCTCTGATGGGCTGAAGGCTTCCGTCAAGCGAAAGTTCACCCATAATGACATACTTGTCAACTTCATCAGCATTTATTTGCCCTGAAGCAGCTAATATGCCTACTGCAAGCGTAAGATCGTAAGCCGATCCTTCCTTTCTTAAATCGGCAGGAGCCATATTAATGGTAATCTTTTTTACTGGTAATTGATAACCGTTGTTTTTTAAAGCTGCAGCGATACGATAGCTACTTTCTTTAATTGCATTATCAGGGAGGCCTACCAAATGGTATCCTACACCTTTATCAATATTTACCTCTACGGTAATAGTGGTAGCTTCTACGCCAAAAACGGCACTACCAAAGACTTTTATCAGCATATAATTTTTTTGTGTGGCGTGTATAAAATTTTAAAGGCTTTATTTTTTGCAGCATCCGTCCAGGCTTTCATAAGCTGCTACATCTGCTTTTATATCATCAGCATCGTAGCCAAGTTTACTTATGGCTGTTCTTATCTTAGTTAGGTCTGTCTTTTTAGAATTATAAACGACTTTGATTGTCATTGCCTTGTCATCTAGCGTAATCATCTGTACACCTTTTTCTTTTAGCAATGTATTTTGGAGCCTGTCTCCGCAAGATTCGCAGGCTTTACAATGGTCACAGTATATTGCAGTTTTGATTACAGCTGTCTGTACGGTTTTTTGCTGTGCAGATGCGAAATGGCAAGTAAATACTATCGCAAAGATCGTCAGCCACTTGAATATATTTTTCATGGGTAATTCTCAGTTATAATTGGTCAGTCGAAAATAAGAAAATAAATTAAGACTGTTAAATCAGGACAGTATTATTTTATAGTACTAAATGTATCCCCATCTTTAATATTTCCAGTTTCAAACCCCTTTTTAAACCAATACATTCGTTGGGCAGATGTACCGTGTGTAAAAGAATCTGGAACGGTATGCCCTTGTGCTTTTTTCTGTATGGCATCATCACCTACAGCATTAGCAGCACTCAAAGCTTCCTCTATATCGCCTTGCTCTAAAATATTATTCATTTTCTGATCATAGTGTGCCCATAGACCCGCATAGAAATCTGCCTGAAGTTCTAAGCCTACAGATAATTTATTGGCTCCGGCTTCATCAGTCTCTGATTGTTGTTCTCTTACTTTTGTTGAAGTACCGATCAGGGTCTGAACGTGATGACCAATTTCGTGTGCAATTACATAGGCAATGGCAAAATCGCCACCTTTTGCGCCAAAACGCGATTGAAGTTCGTCAAAGAAAGATAGATCCATGTAAACTTTTTTATCTAACGGACAGTAAAATGGCCCAGATGCAGAAGTAGCTCCGCCGCAGGCAGTTTGCACTCCGTCTCTAAATAAAACTAGCTTAGGTTTTTCATAGGTCATGCCATTTTCTGCAAATATTTTTGTCCATACGTCTTCTGTGTCAGCTAATACAGTCGCTACAAACTCACCCATTTCTTTATCACGCGCACTAAGTTCAACGTTTTCCTGGGGACTGCTTTGCTGTATCTGGTTATTAATATCATTTATGATTGTGGAGCTGTCGCCGCCCATAAACATATTGACTAAAAGTATTATAACACCAATAATACCACCACCCACCGCAACTTTGCCTCCGGAAATTCCGCGGCGATCGTCTACATTATCACTTTGCCTTCTGCCTGACCATTTCATATACTGCTAATTTGTATTGAAGTTACTTAAATTAATCTGTGCGGAATAAACTTTAATTAGAATTTAATAAAAAAGCCGCATTATTAATGCGGCTTGTATTTATAGAATAGTGTATAGTCCTGAATTAGAATGCAAAACGGAAACCTAAGTAAGCATCTGCCTGATCTGTATCGCTAACAGCGGCAGATAATATAGATCCGGAACCAATATAAAATCCACCAAGGCGTACACCTATTCCTGCCGTAAACCCTGAAATTTCGTTTGTTGATATCGGCATATATGCTTCAAACCATTCTCCTGAATAACGAGGCGTCACAGTAAACACGTTTTGAGAAACAATCTGATCATTTTTTTCATCATCGCTAAGCCTTTGCTGTAGAAAACCGGTTACATACCAGTTGTTGTATACCTTAACATCAGCATAAGTAGACAGCACTGCCGGCTGCTTAACTTTAAAATCTTTTTGTGGAGTACCTTTTGTTACAAGGGGATCGTTATCAAGAATTGCCTGAATTTCTTTCAGATCATCAACGCCTTCAAACTGGCTTAAATTAAATTCCTGTGTACCTGACACGTTTAGTGCATAGTTTGATGATTCGTTATTATCATCTTTAAACGTCATGCTGCCAAGGTTACGTACAGATAAACCTGCATTTATCCTGTATCCTTTGTCATCATTAGGATCTTTCCAGCGGTAGTTTACACCAAGGTCAGCTGCAAAACCATTGAGACCTCCAGCAAAAAAATCGGTAAAGTTACTCGCGTCCGTAAATCCGTCTGCAAGAGATCCTGAATATGCTATATTTATATTTGTACTTGCATTTCTTAAAACTACATCTCCTGTATTAATACCTGTTCCAAGGCCAATATTTCCGCTAAATTGTCCTGCAGCTATGTTAGCATATGATCCTGGAAATATTAATTTGAAAGTTACCCCTCCCGAAAATTTATGGCTCTCATTTTCAAAGATGTCCCTTGCTCCTGAAAAACCAATTTCACCCCAAGATGTACCGGTAACTTTTTGGTTTGATCCTGCCGTTATAAAATCTCCCAGAATTGTTAACCCATCCGCACCTGTAGTTAATGCCCTACCCAAGCTTGTGTCCACTTCTGTCGCGGTTGCATTTATTTTTGCAGCTGTGGTAACGGCAAAGGCCCACTTATCTATTTTCATAGCAAACGACGGACCCAGTATCTGAACATCGAGTTTCATGTTCAGAGCTTCGTTACCCGAAAATATCATGTCTTCAAAATCTGAATTTCCGCCAACAAGATCTCCAAAACTCACCTTGTTATTTGAAAGGTTTGCACTAAAAGTAAATACATTTACTTCATAGTCACTTTTAATATTTACAAGTTCAGAAGGATTTGTGTAAGCATTAATTATGCCTGTTCTTCGGGAAGTATTTATACCGGAGAAATGTTCCTGGGCAAACATGCCCGTACCCCAAAGGGCAAAAATGATAAGTAATGGTTTTTTCATAGATTTGGTGATTGTTTATGTACTTAAATTTACTAAAATAAATTAATATTATAAGATATTAACATTATAACATCTTATACGTAATTTACCCTAAGGCAGATTTACAGTACAAATATCTTAAAACAACCCCTAAAATCGTATACCTATCTATAGGTATTTTAACACTTTTACATAATCATATCACTATCATAACTTTAGATAGCTCTCCAAACCACTTCATCAGGAACAGGAGCAACAATTGTTACGTTTTCTTTGGTTACCGGATGTACAAAAAATAATTTTCGTGCATGAAGATGTATGCCGCCATCTGGGTTACTGCGGTCAAAGCCATATTTAAGATCGCCTTTTATGGGAGAGCCAATAGCCGATAGTTGGGAACGTATCTGGTGGTGCCTGCCAGTATGAAGATTTATCTCTAAAGCAAAATAATTATGCAATTCTTTTATAATCGTATAATCAAGGCTTGCTAATTTGCTTTCAGGAACCTCTTTTATATGCGCTTTAGATGTGTTGGACTTTTCGTTACGCTTTAGGTAATGCACTAGTGTGTCATTATTCTTCTGAGGCTTATTTTTAACCACAGCCCAATATGTCTTTTTTGTTTCGCGATTTTTAAAAAGGTCATTCAACCGGGTAAGGGCTTTAGAGGTACGGGCAAAAATTACGATACCGGTTGTTGGCCTATCGAGTCTGTGGACGACACCCAAGAAAACTTCTCCCGGTTTATCGTATTTGTCTTTAATGTATTCCTTAACGATATCACTTAAAGGTTTATCTCCTGTTTTATCACCCTGAACAATATCGCCTACGCGTTTGTTGACAGCAATGATATGATTGTCTTCGTAAAGAACTTCAAGATTTTGTTTATTTGAAAGAATCTTCATTAGCTAATTTTCAAATTATTACATTTTCAAATTAGAAAATTAATATTGCTCGTTAGCGTTAGGGAAATCACTAGACTTTACATCGGCAACGTACTGCCCAATAGCCTTTGTCATTCCTTCATAAAGATCCATATATCTGCGAAGGAAACGTGGGCTGAACTCATTATTCATTCCCAGCATGTCGTGTATTACAAGCACTTGCCCGTCTACACCGCCTCCAGCACCAATACCTATTACAGGAATCGAAATGCTTTCGGCTACTTTTTTGGCCAAATGTGCAGGTATTTTTTCAAGTACCACGGCAAAACAGCCGATGCGTTCCAGCATTTTAGCGTCTTCAATTAATTTGTCGGCTTCTTCTTCCTCCTTAGCACGCACAGTATATGTTCCGAATTTATAAATTGACTGAGGTGTTAATCCAAGGTGGCCCATAACAGGAATCCCCGCATTAAGTATTTTTTTGATAGAATCTTTTATTTCGCTTCCGCCTTCAAGCTTAACAGCATGGCCGCCGCTTTCTTTCATAATACGTATGGAAGAGCGAAGCGCTTCTTTAGGGTCAGACTGGTAACTCCCAAAAGGAAGATCTACTACAACCAGAGCCCTTGTGACACCTCTTACTACAGATGATGCATGATATATCATCTGGTCAAGGGTAATTGGCAGGGTAGTCTCATGTCCTGCCATAACATTTGAAGCAGAATCACCCACAAGGATAACATCCATTCCGGCAGTGTCAACAAGTTTCGCCATAGTGTAATCATATGCAGTTAGCATTGATATTTTTTCACCATTGGCTTTCATTTCGATTAAAGATTTAGTTGTAATTCTTTTATAATCTTTTTTTGCTACTGACATGACATTAAAATTTTGAGGGGTAAATGTAGTAAATTGTGTCTAAAACAAGGCTTTTATTGTGTTTTTTATTAGCGCTCCCTCGTGCAGATAGTTATCATAAGTTAGGTAATCGCGTACCAATAAACAGTTTATAACCGGATGGATGTAAAAAAGAAAAAGCCTCAATTTCTTACAATGAATTGAGGCTTTTTTTTGATACTTTATTTGACTAACAGTCGGCATTGTTAACTGTTACAGCGAGTCCGCCTTCAGATGTTTCTTTATATTTGTTGTTCATATCCTGAGCAGTCTTCCACATAGTGTCAACTACTTTATCTAAAGGGACCTTTGCATTTTTTGGGTCAGTTTCTAATGCTAACTCCGCAGCATTTATGGCCTTAATCGCGCCCATAGTATTGCGCTCAATACAAGGTATTTGCACCAATCCGCCTATAGGGTCGCAGGTCATTCCTAAGTGGTGCTCCATTGCTATTTCTGCAGCCATAAGGCACTGTTCAGGTGTGCCTCCCATAAGTTCACATAGCGCGGCAGCAGCCATTGCAGATGAAACTCCAATTTCAGCCTGGCATCCGCCCATTGCCGCAGAAATAGTAGCGCCTTTCTTGAAGATACTGCCTACTTCGCCGGCAACCATTAGGAATTGTTTGATGTGGCTTTCGTCAGCATCATGATTTTCAATTACCAGATAATACATAAGTACTGCAGGAATAACGCCCGCACTGCCGTTGGTAGGAGCAGTAACAACACGGCCTAGTGCCGCATTAACCTCATTTACAGCCAATGCGAAACAGCTTACCCATTTTAATATCTGGCGGAATTTAACTTCAGTTCCTCTGATTACCTGCAGCCATTCTGTTGGGTTGTTATATGGCATCTCACCAATCAGGTTAGCGTGCATATCAAATGCTCTGCGACGCACATTCAGTCCGCCTGGCAATATGCCTGAAGTATGGCATCCGGTATACATGCATTCTAACATGGTGTTCCAAATACGCATCAGTTCTTTATTGATATTTTCTTCGCTTCGTATCGATTTTTCGTTCTTATACACGATTTCAGAAATCTTTTTACCGTGTTCCCTGGTGTATGCTAAAAGTTCATCTGCCTTGTCTATAGGGTAGGGGAAGGCGCATTTGATAAGTTCCTTTTCTTTTGCTACTGTACGTTGTTCTTTTACTACAAAACCACCTCCTATAGAATAAAAAGTCGATTCATATAGCCTGTCATCACCAGTATATGCCGTAAACATAAAACCGTTTGCATGAAAGGGAAGGAAGTTTTTATTGAAAACAATATCTGTTTTAATAAAGAAAGGAATAATTCGTTCACCTCCCAGATTAAGCTGATACGATACACTAATAGTGTCAATAATAGAAGATATGCTCTCTATAGGGACATATTCGGGATCTGCGCCGCTTAGGCCAAGCATAACGGCAAGATCTGTAGCATGGCCTTTTCCTGTCAGGGATAGTGAACCATACAAATCAACCTTAATGCGGTTTACTTTTTCAAAAATGCCTTCTTCACGAAGCTCTCTTAAAAAACGTTCGGCACCACGCCAAGGCCCCAGAGTGTGAGAGCTGGAAGGCCCTACACCAATTTTGAGCATATCAAAAACTGAAATACATTCGTTCATAGCAACTTACGGTAATTCTTATAAAGATAGTTTATTTACCGCCTGCAAATGTAGATAAATTGCTAATACTATAACGATATAGAAATAAAATTATTGATTTGATAAAATGTAAATAACAAAGTAGTGGGGAGATGTTATAAGTTTAATTGTTATTTTCAATCTCCGGTTTTACTTTTTCTTCAGAAACTAATTTCCATAAGCCGTTTTCTCCTTTATAAGTCCTCAAAAAAGCTGTATCAGATGGATTATTTGCTATTTGAGAAAAATCAGTTTCTTTTTTTGATATGGGTGCAGCTATTAATCCTTCAAGAGTATAAGTGCTTATGTATGATTTTCCAAAAGCACCTGAAACTGTATTGCACATGATTGTGTTTGTAAGCTTGTCAAATTCTGGTGATGCCCACACATCTTCATCGGCGTTTTCAAGCTTGACCAAAGACTTCGTTTTAGGGTCGTTAAGATAGATATTAGTCCACTCATTGCCATTTACATTTGTATGCGTCCAGCATACAAGATCTTCGTTGCCATCACGGTCAAAATCAGTTATTTTAAAGGAATACGTAAAGCCTTCTTTCTGATCATATCCATCCGGCCATTCAAACCAATACAAATCTTCGCGTTTTATCCATTGATTGTCCTTAAATTCATAAAGAATTGCTTCTGAATCGCTCATAAGGGCGATTTTCATTTTTAATTGAGAATTTCCGTTTAAAATAAATTCCGAAGATAAATTTTCCCTTTTTCAGTTTATATCTTCAATATTATTAATTCCTTTTGGAAAATTAAAAACAACGTTTCGCGTATTATCCTGAAAAGTCTGCTGTAATTCCCACTTATCATTGTTGCCAGAATAATAGTAATCTATAGCTCTATCGCCTGTGCGATCCTGATAATGCTTACTTACCGGCAATGCATCAATCCCGTCAAGAATAAAGAGGCATTCATCAGATGTTCCATTTACACTGCCATCACGCTGGGTTCTTACTGTTGATGTTTCTGTATCATATAAAGACCTTGCCCAAATATCTGTTTTATCGGCATCGTTCCAGAGTTTGACTAATTTTTGGTTTTCATTATCGTTAAGATAAATGAGTGACCATTTATTGCTGTTTATATTTGTATCTGCCCAGCAGACAATATCTTCATTTCCATCATTATTAAAATCTGTAATATGGAATTCAGAAATAATAACTTTATTAGCAATACGCCGTAAGGTTAATCCTGTAATGTTTATTTTTTCCTGTATTTCCCACTTACCCTTATTTAAAAATAATAATGAAGCAGAATGTTGATTTTTTATACTGATAGCGTATTTTATGTCTTTCTTTCCTTTAAGAGTGAATTCAGAAAATAGCTTTTCTTTTTCCCAGTCAATTCCATCTACCGTTGTAGTGTCTTTTGCGTATTTTAAATTGAAGGCTACATAGTTGTTGTATTCATAAATTTTAGTCTGGGCATTAGAAGAAAAGGCAAGATATAGAAATGTAAATAGGAAGAAAGGTTTCATAAAATATTATTGTAAAGCAAACTTAGTAAAAATACGATTCTTTAATCTCAACGGTATTTTTATCTGCATATTTTATATTGTTTAATCAAAAAAAAGTAAGCAGGCGTTAACCTGCTTACTTTTAAATCTATTTTAAATCCTAAATTGCTAAAGGATTAGGCATTAAATTATGCTTTTGCCGTAGGGGTAGTGCCCGCTATTGATTTTGAAGCTGTATTATCAGCATGAGATGAAAGCTTTTCTGCGATTTCTCCGCCTTTTTCCACTACTTCATCAAACTTCTTTTTAGCAGAATCTTTAATGTTAGAGTATTTGTCTGCGATATCTCCGCCAAGTTCTTCAGCTTTAGCGATAATACCGTCAAGATGACCTCTTCTTTTAAGAATAATTCCTACTACTGCTAAGGCTGCAACTCCTGCTGCAATCCCTAAAATCATTTTTTTGTTACTCATAGCTCTAGTTTTTAATGGTTGTAATTATTGAATATTTATAATACATATACTATCTGTCTCCGCCATTTCTGTCAGGATTTAAATTGCTCCCTGTGCGTTTTTCACGGTCAGGATTAAGATTTCTCCTTTCATTATGCGAAATGTTGCTTTGAATATTTCGGCTCATATGGGCAGTTTCATCCCAGTTTCCCGTCGTGTCCCTCTCCGGATTTGGATTGTGAGGCTTAGCCTGCATATCCTCATTACCCGGAATTGAGTTTTCGTGGTTTTGATCTGGATTTTTCATGACATTTTAATTTTAAATCAGGATATATTTCCTTGTTTTGTAATTATAACACTAAGGTAAACATTGTAAAAAGGAAGCTTTCCTAAGGTTCTCTTAAAGTTACTTCATTTAACTTTTAATTAAATAAAAACCTGTAATTCAGGTGTTTTGTGTTAAAGCAATTAAGAATTATGGCAAGTGCACATCAAAGAGTATCGGAATAAAAAAGCCCATGCATCAGCATGGGCACAGAAAATCGTGGCAACTGTATCGGTCGCTTATATTATAGTTAGGTATTTTGAATATGATTACACAAAAAGAGGATATTCGTCTTCGTCATATAAATCAAAATCTCCTTCTTCGTCAAATTCAGCTTCGGTAATGTAACCGAATAATTTTACAAGACCAAATCCTGCCAGTCCTGCTAAGAGAAATTTAATTAGTTTCATGTCGTCAGCTTTTTTAAGGTTAATGTCTTTTTTCATGGCTTTTAATAATTTTTTACCTGATTGATAGGCTGAAATTACAAAATGTTCATGTTTCTGCCTATAGATGTTGGCAAAATTTTAATAGACAAGACCTTAATTTGCAACGAAAAGGAAGTTTCGTGTAATGAAAATTTCAGAGTGCAAACGGTTAGATCTTATAAAGATGTTTTACCATGGTAATCTTATCTGCAGGATTTTCTTTTTCGAAGAAGTTTTTAATTATGCCGCATTGCTCAAACCCAAATTTGTCATACAGTTTAATCCCTGCGGTATTTGTACTATATACGTCAAGCCATATAATTTCCAGCGAAGATTTTTTCATAGCCCATTCAAGAGTACACTGCATTAGGAAACTCCCAATTTTTCGGTTGTGCCATTCGTTAGCTATTCCCATTCCAAGCATAGCAGTATGATACATTTTTTTACGCTGGTTACCATGGAGGTCAATGTTACCTATAAGTGTATTTGCGTGTTCAGCGACCAATAACAGGCTGTTTTGCTCGGTACAGAATTTATTGATTAATTCCTTCTCTGCCTGAATATCGTTTTTGTATTCAAACTCATACATTGGGATGGAAGTGGTGTTCTTAATGTAACTTTTCTTAAGTTCAATAAGGTTTAGCGCATCGTCTTCGTTAGCTTCACGGATAATAATTTCCTTACCATCCTTTGTGAAGCGGATTAAAGGATTTGTTTTCATTTTATGGCAATTTAAATTCAGGATTGTATATAAGTCCAATAATATTTCCCCATAAGTCTTTTACTGATGCTACAATGATTTCTCCGCCTACATTTTGCGGTGCTTCATGTTCTGTAGCGCCAAGGCTGATGAAATGCTCATATTGATTCTGGATATCGTCCACGCCCCAATATGTAACAACATTATCACCTTTTATCGATTCATCCGGTTGCAGGCCTAATTCATATCCACTGATGTTGAAACCAACATAAAACGGCTCGTCAAAATAGGGAGCCGTACCGAAAGCTTTGGCATACCATTCTTTTGCTAGATCAATATCTGAAACTTTATAACAAACTGTGCGAAGACCTAAAATTTTTAAAGCCATAGTGTAAGATTTTTTGTATTAGGTTTATAATCTTGATGATACATTACATCTAGTACAAATATAAAGCTTATGTGGCTTATTATTTACGTAAATCACACGACAAGATTTATTAAATACCTATATTGTTAATGATAAATTAATTGTTTTAAAAAATTATAAAGTATATATTTACCATGTTTATATTTTTATGTTACTAAATTTACGATGGAGCGGATACCGGAATTATATAAATACAGACACGTTTCTTTTGATTTATGGCTTACGCTCATTAAATCTAATCCACAATTTAAAAGTAAAAGGGATATCTTATTTAAAGATTTCTTTTCTATAGATAAATCCATAGATGAAGTATCGGCGGTTATCAGAAAGTTTGATGTACTTACGAATAGCATCAACGAAAAAGTCTGCCGCAATTTTGACACTTACGAAATCTACTATTTAATACTTAATGCACTTGATGTTGATATAGAAACTATATCTGCTGACAAGTTACCGGTATTTTATAAAGAGACAGAGTTGCTTTTTAATGAATACAAGCCTATCCTCCTTTCAGATAGCATTCCTGACAGCCTCTCTAAAATATACGGAGAAGGTATTACCTTGAATATACTCAGCAATACGGCCTTTATAAAAGGAAGCACACTTCGTGGCATAATTTCGCATTATGGCATGGAAGATTTATTTTCTTTCCAGGCTTATTCTGATGAAACAGGTTTCTCTAAACCCGGAACCGAAATGTATAATTATGCTTATGATAATATACTTAAAATAGGAGATATACAAAAAAATGAGATATTGCACGTGGGTGACAACCTCGTGTCTGATTATAATGGAGCGAAGAATTTTGGATTTAATGCCTTTTTAATTACCAACAACCATAATGAACATAACTTACAGCCAGCATAAAATAACCAATAAAAACGATTGCCCTTTTTCTGAAGCCGAATACAGCAAATTCAAATTTGGTGTGAATTCGTACGCCGAAAAGTTTGCAGAAGAACTTTTTGAAGGGTTTATTACGACACATAAAGAACTTATCCTTTCTCATGATGAGATCGTGATACTACCAAGTCCTTATTTATCTATACCTACTGCATCAAACTACCTATGCTATTATTTTAAGCTCAGGATGAACAAATTCTTATTTGATTATGGAAAAAAAGCATTGGCAGAGTCTAAAATATACAGGAATCAAACGTATACGACAGATTACGGAAATCTTAGCTATGACGACAGGGTTAAACTTATTTCTAACGATACCTATTATATTGACAGAAACTATATAAGCGGTAAACTATGCCTCTTTATAGATGATATAAAAATAACAGGCAGTCACGAGCATATTATTACCAAGATACTTGACCAGTATGAGGTGAAGGGTGAGTTTGCCTTTTTATATTTTGCTGAACTAAAGAATAGGAATATCCATCCTAACATAGAGAACTACTATAATTATTTCTATGTAAAAGATATAGAAAGTCTTAGCTCTGTTATCAATTCTGCTACATTTACATTTAATACACGTGTGGTAAAATATATACTTAAGCTGGAAGAAAATGATTTCTTTAGGCTTTTGGGTAAAATACCGGGATCGATCATGCAGAAATTGTTTGATCTGGCGGTAAGCAACAACTACCATACTATAGACGAATATAAATCAAACCTTAATTACATAAACAACAGTTTAACCAATAAAAAATTAAATTATGGCTATCAATTTACAGAAAGGGCAACGTGAAGTACTGAATGCTCCTAAGTTTACTATAGGCCTTGGATGGGATGTAAATACAACATCTACAGGAGCCCAGTTTGACTTAGATGCATCTGTTTTCATAATGGGGGATAATAAAAAACTGCTTGCCGATGAATTTTTTGTATTTTACAACAATCTAAAATCACCAGACGATGCCGTAGAGCACACGGGAGATAATCTTACGGGAGACGGAGATGGTGATGATGAACAAATAGTAGTGGATCTATCTAAAGTGGATCTAAGGGTTTCAGAACTTAGCATTATTGTTACGATTCACGACGCAGATACTAGGAAACAAAACTTTGGGCAGGTAAGAAATTCTTTCGTACGCATTGTAGATGCTAACGGAACGGAGCTTCTTAAATATGAACTTGAGGAAGATTTCTCTATAGAGACTGCAGTAGAATTTGGCAGGATCTATAAAAGAAATAATGAATGGAAATTTGAAGCTGTGGGCGCAGGAATGCGTGGCGGCCTTCAGGATTACCTAAATAAATACAACTAAATCAATCAAACCAATATAACCAATGGCAATCAATCTGGAAAAAGGACAGCGCATTAACCTTGAGAAAAGCAATGGCGCTAAACTGCAAAATATTTGTGTAGGCATCAACTGGGGTGCAATGGAGAAAAAAGGATTCTTCGGGACTAAAAAAGAGGCTGTAGATCTTGATGCAAGCTGTGCTGTTTATGACGAGAACAAAAAACACATTGATACAGTAAGCTTCAGGCAATTAAAAAGTAACGACCAGGCTATTAAGCATAGCGGAGACGACCTTACAGGCGACTTAAATGGCGATGATGGCCTTGATAACGAAGTAATTACTGTAGATCTCACCAAGCTTAGCCCTAACGCTACCTATTTAGGATTTTTTATCAACAGTTTCCGTGGACAGGATTTTAAAGATATCCCGTTTGCATCAATAAGGATATATGAAGGTACACCAACACGTGTGCAGGAAGTATTCGCCAAATATGATATTGCTAACGAAAAAGCTTTTGAAGGCAGTGTGTCAATGATATTGGGTGTATTCTATAAAAAAAACGGTGAATGGAAATTTAACGCAGTTGGAACACCTACAGCAGACAAAAAACTGGAACAGACAGTTGTAACGATTCAACAAAATCATCTGTAAATTTAAGTTATGGAAAATAAAGAAATCACGGTTTCCGGTATTACCGGGCCTATGGATAAGGAAGGCAATGTTAACCTGGCTAATGTAACTCAGGCAGATCTGGATACTACCTACAGGCCGATTGCCAATCAGCTAAATGAAGGAGATGTAAATTCGATACTAAATTACGGTGCAGAGATCCAGAATACGATTTCCAGGCAGAGTGATACGTTTCTTTCAAACGTAAGGGCACAGCAGGGTGGAGAAGTTGGTAATCTTATCAACGAGTTGCTTGCTGAATTAAACTACATAGATGTAGATGAGCTTAACAAAACTGGTTTCCAAAAGTTTTTATCTAAAGTACCATTGCTTAATAAACTGGTTATCGATGTAAAAAAGATATTCCAAAAGTATGATAAGATCACTGCTAATGTTGACAGGATCAGTAATAAGGTTAAAGCTGGAATGATTAATTCGGTTAAGGATAACACCTCGCTTCAGACTATGTTTGAAGGTAATGTGAACCTTATCAAAGAAATTGAAAAATACATCGTTGCGGGGCAGATACGATTCAAAGAACTTAGCGAAGAACTTGCAGTGATGGAAGGTAATCCTGCTAATTATCAGGATTATGAAATTTCAGATAAAAGGACTTTCATTAACAGGCTTGACAAAAGACTGGCTGATATGAAGGTGGTTCGTTTTATATTACTGCAGTCATTAGCACAAATAAGAGTTGTTCAAAACAATAACACTTCCCTTGCAGAAAAAGCACAGTCTATACTTACTACTACAATGCCGGTTTGGAAAAACCAGCTTACACTTGCGGTAGCGCTTCAAAGGCAAAAACAGAATATAGAAGTACAGCGTAAAGTATCTGAAACTACAAACACAATACTCCAGAAAAATGCAGAAATGCTAAAAATGAACAGTATTGAAGTTGCCAAAGAGAACGAAAACACTATCGTGTCGCTGGATACATTAAAAATGACGACCAAATCACTTATAGATACGCTTACAGAGGTAAAACAGATCCATGAGCAGGGAACCCAGACAAGAAGGGAACTCGATGCGGGACTACAGAGTCTTGAGGCAGAACTTAAAAAAGGTGTTGTTAGCTAAGAGATAAGGGAGGAAAGTATAAATGACGCAGGAGCAGGAAAAAATATATGCTCAGATAATTAAGGAGAGTAGCAAAAGGCTGGTGGTTTTAAAAACGTTGTCAAACTTTTTTAGCCATAAGGACCTTTTTGCTGTTTTTGTTCGCACGCAGGTTATTCATAATCTGTTTGAGTCAAACAAAAATCTTGACCCTAATAAGCTGGACTTGTTTCATGTACAATATACCAGCAGTCTGATTGATTTATTCCAAAAGCTAAAAAAAGCCAAAGAACAGCAGTATCTTTTGCTTTCTGATGAAATTTACATCAATCAGGATCTCGTGCGAAAATTAGAGGGAGAAACTGTATCCGTAAATTTTACAGATATTTCCCGAAAGCACGCCAAAGCGATGGCTGCAAAAATAAAACAGCTATATGAAATGCTTGCAGGAGGAGCGTTGTCAGCTTTTAGCTGGGGAGACACTATGGCGTTTTCGCAATTAATGCGTGCCGAGTTTTTCAGGCCGCTGGAAAGTGAACAATTTGCACAGCTTACAAAAACTGAGGGGCGGAACTGCTACAAGAACGAATTTGTAACGATCGAGCGCAAACTATTAGGGAGGCTTAATATTCATAATTTCAGGATAAAATTTTCCTGTGCTTTTGTTTGTGATGATGAAGTTGCAGAAGTGTTTGATTTTGTAGATTCAAACGATAAGTTTGTTTTTATAAATAGCTCTAAATCATTTTATTTTTTAGATGAAAAAATGTCCCAGGGAATCGATTTATCTAAAAATGAATCTAATAAAACAAGTATAATAATTGATCTTAAAATCAAGTCTGACGCTTTGAGAGAAAGGCAGGCAACCATAAAATCATCAATAGCACCTGATGTTGAAGACGTGCTTTCGGGCTATCTTGAAAAGATATCGGGCGTAGATTTTCTGGATGAACTGCAAAATGTTGACGAACAGACAAATATTTTAAGGGCAATGCTAAATATCAATATTAATTCAAAATAAGCAATGGCAATTAATTTAGAAAAAGGACAAAGACAAAATATAGCGGCTCCAAAATTTACAGTGGGCCTTGGCTGGGATACAAACGCAAGCAATACAGGTGAACCGTTTGATCTTGATGTGTCAATTTTTGTGCTTGGCAGTAATGGCAAGCTTGTAAATGAAAATTACTTCGTATTCTACAATAACCTTACATCTCCTGATGGAGCTGTAGAACACACAGGCGACAACCTAACAGGCGCCGGAGATGGCGACGATGAGAAAATTATTGTTGACCTTTCAAAAGTTGCATCTGATGTTACAGAAATATGTTTTGTAGTTACCATTCACCATGCAGATACAAAGAGACAAAATTTTGGACAGATACGCAATTCGTTTATAAGGGTTGTAGATACAAATAACACAGAGCTTGTAAAATATGAACTTGACGAAGATTTCTCTATAGAAACAGCTGTAGAGTTTGGCAGGATTTACAAGAGAAATGATGACTGGAAGTTTGAAGCAGTAGGGGCAGGCATGAAAGGCGGACTTCAGGATTTCCTAAACAAATACAACTAAAAACATATCACAATGGCAATTAACCTAAGTAAAGGTCAGAAGATTGACCTTAAAAAGAGCAGTGGTGAATCACTAACCAATTTTTGTGTAGGTGTAAACTGGGGCGCAATAGAAAGTAAAGGAGGTGTTTTAGGACTTTCTAAAAAAGTGCAAAGTATTGACCTTGACCTTAGCTGTGTGCTGATAGATGATCAGAATAAGATTGCAGATCACCTGTATTCTCCTTTATACAAAGAAGAAGTGCTTAGGCAGTTTGGGCTTCAGAAAGGTAAGCTGGAAACATCTGACAGGGCAATGAAACATTCCGGTGACGACCTTGCCGGTGATACCGGAGGAGATGACGGACTTGATAATGAAATTATTACTATAGATCTTTCAAAGATTAATCCTAAAGTAAGCCAGATTTTCTTTTTCCTTAATAATGCGGGCAAAGAAGATTTTTCACAGATTCCATATTCTAAGATCAGGATGTACGAAGGAACGCCTACAAAGGTAGTTTCTGAATTTGCATCGTATAATGTATCTGCTGAAGGGCAGTATGCAAACAAGCGTTCAATTATTATGGGTAAGCTGTATAAAAGGGAAGGCGAATGGAAGTTCAGCGCAATTGGTGACCCAACAGAAGATACTTTCCTTGGCCAGACTATCCAGAGAATTGTGAAAAATTACTTATAGTCCATTAACTTATAAATATAAAATTATGGACAATTTAATTAATCATCCGGGACTTATAGCTGTATTTTCGGTTGTTATCGTGGTAATGCTTTTACTGGATCTTGGTGTTTTTAATAAGAACAGCCATGTTGTTTCAAACAAAGAAGCTATTGTGTGGTCTATAGTGTGGATAAGTCTTTCTATGATTTTTAGCGGATTTATTTATTACTACATGGGAGTTGAGAAGTTTTCTCAGTTCCAGTCGGCCTATTGGATAGAAAAGGCGCTTTCAGTAGATAATCTTTTTGTCTTTATTCTGGTTTTCGGGTTCTTTAACGTACCAAAGGAAAATCATCACAAGGTCTTGTTTTGGGGTATCATAGGAGCACTTTTATTAAGGGCTGTCTTTATATTTAGTGGCGTAGGCCTTATCAAGCTTACATACCTCCCTGAAATGGAAATATTTGGTTACAATATGAAGATTAATGTCCTGCTTACGTTATTTGGTATATTCCTTATTTACGCAGGTATCAAATCATGGTTTGCCGAGGATGATGAAGATGAAGACAAAGACTTTAATAAGAGTCCGGGTGCAAGGGTTGTGCATAAATTTTTTAGCGTAAGTAAAAACTATGACAAGGATAAGTTCTTTACGATAGAAAATGGAAAAAAGCTTGCCACACCATTGCTGGTTGTAGTAGGTGTTATTGAATTTACCGATTTGCTGTTTGCAGTTGACTCAATTCCGGCAATTTTTGCCATTGCTCCTGATGATCCTTTTATCCTTTATACGTCAAATATTTTTGCAATATTAGGGCTTAGGGCATTATACTTTTTATTGGCTAATTTTATCCATTTGTTTAGTAAGCTTAAATATGGTTTAGCTATCATATTGGCGTTCATAGGGGTTAAGATGGTTATATCTCCACTATATCACATTGAGTCTATCCATTCGCTCCTTGTTGTTGCCGGAGTCCTTATAGTATCTGTACTGGCATCGGTTATGTTTCCTGAAAAACAGGATGCATAAAAGGGCGGGCAAGCTCAAACATTTTACTATATTTGTCACTTTGTAAAGAAACAAACTGAAACAATTTATGAAACTATTAGAAGGAAAAACGGCAATAATTACCGGCGCAAGCAGGGGCATTGGTCGAGGTATTGCCATTGTTTTTGCCAAGCATGGCGCTAACGTTGCTTTTACTTACAGCGCTTCAGCAGAAGCAGCTAAGTCTTTAGAAGAAGAACTTAAAGCTTACGGAATCCAGGCTAAGGGCTACCAGTCTGATGCTGCTAAGTTTGACGAGGCGCAAAAGCTTGTGGATGATGTATTAACTGAGTTTGGCGGTATAGATATCCTTATCAACAATGCAGGTATCACTAAAGATAACCTGTTAATGCGTATTTCTGAAGAAGATTTCGACAAGGTAATTGAAGTAAACCTTAAGTCGGTTTTCAATATGACGAAAGCGGTGCAAAGGCCAATGCTTAAGCAGCGTCACGGATCTATCATAAACATGAGTTCTGTGGTAGGTGTTAAAGGAAATGCAGGACAATCTAACTATGCTGCTTCTAAGGCAGGTGTACTTGGGTTTACGAAGTCTATAGCTCTTGAACTTGGCTCGAGAAATATCCGCTGCAACGCTATTGCTCCAGGTTTCATTGAAACAGAAATGACAGCAAAGCTACCTGAAGATGTTGTAAAAGGATGGGCAGATGCTATTCCTCTAAAAAGAGGAGGTACAACTGAAGACGTTGCTAATGCTTGTCTTTACCTTGCTTCTGATATGTCCGCTTATGTTACAGGCCAGACCCTTAACGTAGACGGAGGTATGCTTACTTAAGAGTGACTATATTAAATAAATAATTATTAGATATAACCGGTAATTTACATGACTGCATCTACAATTTTATTGTTAGTATTATCTGCATTTGCAGCTTTTGGATTGTCGTTTTATCAATATCTTTTTAAAGCTAAAAAGAAGGGCAGATTGTTCTTCTTTTTGGCTTTTCTTCGTTTTACTACATTGTTTGCGATTTTTATCCTTCTGATAAATCCGGTTATTACCACGAAAGATTTAAAGATCGTTAAAACTCCGCTTCCGGTAGTCGTAGACAACTCGCAGTCAATTAAAGAATTAGGGGCTGATAAGGTTACTCAGGAGCTTACCGAAAAGTTTTTGTCAAACAAAGGACTTAAAGATAAGTATGATGTTCAGTTCTACACTTTTTCAGATGGATTTGAAACCGGAGATTCGCTGAACTTTAAAGGAAAGCAAACGCATATCGATCAGGTTGCGCAAAACCTTAAGCAGCTTTACAGAAACTCGAGTTATCCAGTCGTAATGCTTACAGATGGCAATCAGACCATAGGTAACGATTATATTTACAGTTTTAGGGAAAACACCGCGGTTTACCCATTAGTATTAGGCGATACAACTACATTTCTGGACCTAAGGGTTAGCCAGGTAAATGTGAATAAGTATGCCTTCTTAAAAAATAAATTTCCTGCCGAAGTATTCCTGCAATACAATGGAAATAAAACAGTAAATGCTGTATTCAATATCATGCAGGGAAATACGGTGCTGCACAAGCAGAATATCACGTTTACCAAAGACAAAAAAGCAGCCTCAGTAAATATTTTGCTTGATGCCGGCAGAGTAGGAGTTCAGACATACCGGGCAGTGTTATCATCTTCGGAAACTGAGAAAAACAAATACAACAATGTTAAGAATTTTGCTGTAGAAGTAATAGATCAGCGTTCTGAGGTAGCCTTGATTTCATCTATAAACCATCCTGACCTTAGTGCTTTAAAACGCTCTATAGAAACGAACCAACAGCGAAAAGTCACCATATTAAAACCTACAGAAGTGAAATCGCTTCAGGATTATAATGTCTTGATTTTGTATCAGCCGGATGCTTCCTTTAAACAATTATTGGAGCTAAATAAAAATGCGGGACTGAATACATTAACCATCACTGGTTTAAGCACTGATTTTAATCTGCTGAACCAAGCCCAAAATATTGTCAGCTTTAAAATGACATCTCAAAAAGAAGATTATCTGGCAGATCTTGAAAGTGGATTTAATTCTTTTAGTGTTGACAATATAGGTTTTGAGCAGTTTCCGCCTTTACAGAACGCTTTTGGAACAGCAACATTGAAATCTAATGCTACGACACTGCTTCAGGCGCGCATAAGGAATGTGAAAACGGATAACCCATTAATGTTTTTTTCTGAGAGTGGCGCTTCAAGAAATGCTTTCATTTTAGGTGAAAATATTTGGAAGTGGAGAATGGAGACTTATCTTAATTCCAAATCATTTGAGCAGTTTGATATCTTTATAGATAAGACGATCCAATACCTTGCTTCAAATTCTAAGCGTAAGTCGCTTGTGGTTAATCACGAGAGTTTTTACAATTCGGGAGAGGTAATCTCGGTTTCTGCCCAATATTTTAACAAGAACTATGAATTTGACGAAAATGCTAGGCTTACAATACAGCTTAAAAACAAAAAGACAAATTCTTCAAAAACGTACGATTTTCTTAAAGGAACAGGTGAATATAAAGTTAATCTTGATGGACTTGATGCAGGTGTTTATAGTTTTACAGTAAACGAAAACACCTCTAAAACAAGTTATTCCGGCTCATTTGAAGTTCTTGACTTTGAGATTGAAAAACAATTTGTAAACCCCGACCTCACACGGCTTCAACAGGTTGCTGCAAATACTTCAGGTGTTGTTTATTATCCTGATAACGCTGACAAGCTTATTGATGCACTTATCAATAACGACAACTATAAGGCGGTGCAAAAGGAGATTACTAAGAAATCTCCGCTTATAGACTGGGTATGGTTATTGGTTATGCTTTCTGTAACACTCGCAGCCGAATGGTTTGTACGTAAATACAACGGTTTACTTTAGCCAAAGAAATTATAAAAATCTTATTTAAAGATCTAATAAGCTTTAAATTTGATCAATAACAAACATCACCATCTTATGAAAAAGTCTATCATTACTTTTAGTATCACTCTACTAATAGTTCTTACGATTAGTTGTAAAACAACCAAAACAGCAGTCCTTTCGCAAAAATCGCTTTCAGGCACAAGCTGGGAACTATCTACCCTGATGGGTAAAGAAATATCTTCTGCAAATTATGCCAAAGGAATTCCCGATGCTGTATTTGGAGCTGATGGCAGGGTTGGCGGTAATGGCGGCTGCAACAGATACAGTGGCTCCTATTCTTTGAATGACGATGGAAAACTTGCATTTGGGCCTATGATGGCTACAAAGATGTTTTGTCCAGGTGGAGGAGAAGAGGAGTATATGAAGGCAATAGGGCAGGTCAATACAGCGAAGATTAGCAATGGTAACCTGGTCCTGTTAAATGGAACTGATGAACTTTTGGTGTTTAAACCTAAGAAATAAAACCAAATGGGATTACAACCTACGCTTGATTTTTTAGTTAAGCTGGAAAAAAACAATAACAGGGAATGGTTTGCCGAAAATAAAACGGAGTTCCAGAGAATTGAGGGTATTTCACGTTCTTATTTTAATGAAGTGGGAGAGGAGCTCAAAAAACAAGACTCTATTGAAAATATACAGGTGTATAGGATATATCGCGACGTACGTTTTTCAAAAGATAAGTCTCCTTATAAAAAATATCTAGGTGCCTGGTATTCCCGCACGAAGCCATTCTTCAGAGGAAGCTATTATCTGCATTTAGAACCGGGGAATAGCTTTGTAGAGGGAGGTTTCTGGAATCCGGAGGCTCCGGATCTAAAACGTATCAGGAAGGAATTTGAGCTCGACGATTCTGAAATCAGAGATATTATGCAGGCACCTGACTTTGTCAAGTATTTTAATGGAATTGGGGGTGAAGAATTAAAATCTGCACCAAAAGATTTTGATAAATCGCACAAGGCAATCGATCTTATACGTAAAAAGCAATTTTTGGTAGTGCGCAGGTTTACAGATAAAGAGGTGCTGGGTAAAAATTTTAAAAAAGAAGTATTGGCGACATTTACGGCAATGCGCCCTTTTTTTGACTATATGAGTGATGTGCTCACCACTAACCTTAACGGCGAAAGTGTTATAGAATAAAAGAGAGGAAATTATTCCTCTCTTTTTATTAGTAGCTGTACCTGATCCTTTAAACGTTCTATTAGCAAATTCATCATCCGCTTATTGAGGCTCGATGAATTTTGAATATAATCCCTGAATTCTTCAATAGTAAAAAGCCCCATCACCATACCTTTTAACGCATTCCTGAATTTGATATCCTTATGGATAGCATTGTCTATAAACGTCATCTTCTTCTCTGTTGAGAACGAATAAAAATCACTCTTAGACTTATTTATGTAATTAATAAACGATTCCAAAAATAATTCATTCTGCAATTTTAATATTGGTCGTAAGGTTTGGTTCTGGAATATTTCTTCTTTAGAAGACTGAGGCAGAATATCTCCTATTGCTCCGCCACGAAAGGCAAGTAGCTGATGGTCGCGCTGATCCATGGTTTTCTTTTAAAGGTAAGAAAAAACCCTGTATCACTACAGGGTTTTTATATAAATTATTTCTAGAATCTAAATCTTGCTCCAAGCGCAATATCCGGCCCAAAATTGTTTTCACGGTAATCATCATCTCCAAAGTATATCTCCGGTCTGAAATCAAGTGATAATTGAAGTGGGAAATCGAAGTTGTACTCAATACCTATATCTCCAGCTACAAAAATAAATGTTCCGCTGTCATCGTTACCATGGTAATAGTTAGGAACTCTGTCATTAAAATCCCATGTACCTACGCCACCACCTACACCTGCATACCAGTTAAATCCGCCTTCTATGTTCCATACCCATTGGTATAAAGCGGCAAGCTTTACTGCATCATAATAACTTGAATCACGCCATCCAAGGTCAAGTTCCAGCCTGTTGTCTGAGCTAAATTTTCTTTGATATGACACTTCTGCTCCAAAACCGTCATTATCTCCCAAACGAAGACCAATTGCATTTTTTTCCTGTGCTTGCGAGCTAAATGCTAAACCGATTAGCAAGAAAGCTGATAACAATACTTTTTTCATAAATGATTTATTAGGTTATTTATGAGTCAAATTTAACACGACTAAACTGGTAAGAATATGCCGTTGTTAAAGTTTTAACAGTTATCATTATGTTAAAGAAATTACTCGGTGCTATACTTTACAAGTACTTCATCTTGCTGCTCAGAACCAGTAGTAGGGATAGGTAACTGCACGACAGGTATTTCAGATAATTGATATGACAGATTTGTGGATGTTTTTACAACTCCGATTCCCTGTGCGTAATACTGTGTAGAAACTACTACATTCTGCTGGCTCATTAATGGAAAAGTTATAGGAAAACCTGCAATTTCTGTCGTAACATTGATTCCGAGGTTAAGAGTGATCTCTACAGGCTTTACATTTGTATATGTTTGTGGGCCTGAAGTAAAAGAGCTGATAGGGGCTTTTGCCTTTGCGCTTAAAGTATAGGTAAGTCCCAGATTGTAGCCCTGAACTTCTTGTTGTAAAGTTCCATTAATTGAACCCAACTGTTGGTTTTCAGTTGCGTTTTCGTCAAAGATTACAAAGTCATTAATTGGAAGGCTTAATGGCAAATCTTCCGAAATGTTGAAGCCGACCGCCCCTGAAAGATATGTTTTTCCATCAGATTGCCTGATTGCGTTATTTCGTAGAGAGTTAGAAAAAAAACCGAATGGAAATTCTTCCTTAGTTTTTAATTTTTTGTAGGTAGTACTATTTATTAGAGTGTCATTTGTTACAAACAGCGAATCTCTTCCGTTCATAACATTACTATTTACATCGTAAACCCAATATTTACCTTGTTCCGAAGGAAAATAGGATTGATCAGGATTATTGTTTCCGTTTGTACTGTCATCATCACTTGAGCACGAAACTAAAAAAGCGCCAAGTACAATTAAAAGGTATGTTTTTTTCATGTTAGTTGATTTTGACGCTAATATAGCTAAATAACCAACACTTTTAAATGTCTTATTTATTTGTAAAGAGCATGGTTGCAATGAGCTGATGTCCTAATTCTGTTTCCTGTTCAAAGTAATCCTCTTCTGTTATGGTTTCGCTTTCTGCATGACGGTATAGTTTCCATCGTTTTTTATTATATTCTAAAGCGGTCAGGTTTTCAATCCAGTCTCCGGAATTGAGATACATCACACTTCCTTTTTTATTTTCTTTTGTAGTGATGACCGGCTCGTGGATGTGTCCGCAAATTACATAGTCATAATTGTTTTCGATGGCAAGGTCTGACGCCGTTTCTTCAAAATCTGAAATGAATTTAACCGCCTTTTTCACACTGGCCTTTATTTTTTTAGAAAGGGAATATGGTTCCTTACCCATCTTTTTAAGCATCCAGTTTACAAAACGATTTAAAAGGATTAAATAATCATAGCCGAGACCTCCAAGCTTCGCTATCCATTTCGCATGCTGTACAGAACTGTCAAAAACATCCCCATGAAAAAACCAGGCCTTTTTGCCGTCGAGCTCAAGTACGACTTTATCGGCAATAGAAAAGTTTCCCATAGATGTGCCGCTAAACTTTCTTAGCATTTCATCATGATTACCGGTAATGTAGTAGACCTTAGTGCCTTTTGAAGCAAAATCAAGCAGTTTTTTTACTACTTTAAGATGTGTTTTGGGGAAATACGATTTTCTGAACTGCCAGATATCTATAATATCACCATTAAGTATTAATGTCTTTGGCTTTATTGAAGAGAGATAATTAAATACTTCTTTTGCATGGCAGCCATAAGTGCCCAGGTGGATATCAGACAATACTACGAGGTCAACATTCCTTTTTTTCATTCAGGGTGTTTTTTCTTCTGCAAATTACTAACATATATATAATGATGTGTTTATGTTATCATTACTAAATTGTTTAGATTACGTATCTATTGAAATATTTTAATAATAGGGAAGAACAGGTTACATTTGTTAAAAACAAGACAGCAATGGCAGGCAATACATTTGGAAAAAATTTCAAGTTGACTACTTTCGGTGAATCGCATGGAGAAGCTTTAGGGGGTATAATAGATGGATGCCCTCCAGGTATAGAGCTTGATTTTGAGTTTATACAAAAAGAGCTTGACAGAAGGAGGCCGGGTCAGTCGGCTATTGTTACCCAAAGGAAAGAATCCGATAAAGTTGAATTTCTTTCGGGCATCTTTGAAGGAAAAACAACGGGAACCCCGATAGGATTTATAATTAAAAACACAAATCAGAAGTCTGACGATTACTCACATATAAAAGATGTTTACAGGCCATCTCACGCTGATTATACTTATGACAAAAAATATGGCATTAGAGATTATAGAGGCGGCGGGCGTAGTTCTGCGAGAGAAACCGTAAGCAGGGTAGTGGGCGGTGCAATAGCAAAACAGATAATGCCAGAAATAAAAATAAATGCTTTTGTATCCTCAGTAGGTGATGTTTTTATAGATAAGCCGTATCAGGCGCTGGACTTCTCTCTGACGGAGTCAAATGATGTCCGCTGTCCTGATCTTGCAACGGCGGAAAAGATGATAGATTACATAAAGCAAATTCGTAAAGAGGGCGATACAATAGGTGGAACTATTACATGTGTGCTGCAAAATGTGCCCGCAGGGTTAGGTGAACCGGTATTTGATAAATTACATGCTGAACTGGGAAAAGCCATGCTTTCAATAAATGCAGTAAAGGGATTTGAATATGGCAGCGGATTTTGTGGCGCTAAAATGAAAGGGAGTGAACATAACGATTTATTTAATATTGACGGTACAACAAAATCAAATTTATCAGGAGGTATACAGGGAGGGATAAGCAATGGTATGGATATTTATTTCAGGGTTGCATTCAAGCCGGTTGCTACCATCATGCAAAAACAAGAAACAATTGATAAGAAAGGGAATATTGTCGAAATGCAGGGTAAAGGCAGGCATGACCCTTGTGTAGTGCCAAGGGCTGTTCCTATAGTCGAGGCGATGGCGGCATTGGTGCTAGCAGATTTTATACTCTAATATTATAAAAATAAACATTTCTTAACTATTTTTAACAAAACATATTAATTTGTAAATATATTAATTTTCAATATATTAAGATACAACAAGGTTTAACGTCTACATTTTATTGAAAAAAATAAAATAAAATTTGTGTAGACGGGAAAATTTTTCCTATTTTTGAGAAAAATTATAAACTATTTATCATCATGAAAAAACAATTACTTGCTGGAGCCTTCGTTTTGGCTTCTTTTTTTGCTGCTAACGCGCAGACCGCATTATTTCCTATCTCATTTGAAGCTTCTGAAGGTTATACTGCCGGAGCTATTCATGGTCAAAATACTTGGCAGAGAGTTGGGTCTGTAGGAGATCAGGCTGTAGTTTCTGCAGATTTTGCTAGCGAAGGAACAAATTCTTTAAAACTTCAATCAGGAAGTACTGGCTCTCAAACACTTCTAGGTGCGTACAGCCCATTATTTGATGTTACACCTACAGTTTATACTGTAAATCAGGATTTCTATCTTCCTGCTCTTGATGCGAATGGATCTGATGCTTATGTTCAGGCTTTCTCTTATGATGAAACTGCTGGTTTGGATATTACTTCTAGGGTTATTCTTTCTTACACTGGAGATGTAGTTATTGCGACTGGGACTGAATTAGATGAACAGGGTAATACAGTTTTAGCATATGACTCATTTGGTACTTATACAGCTGGTGAATGGCATACGTTATCTGTTACTTATAACACAGATGCATCAACTGTTTCTTATTCTTTAGATGGTACTGCTCTTTTTACAGGACCTTTTTACGCAGGGGAATCTGTAAACGTTCTAGGTTATGCTTTTGACGATTATACAACTAGCTTTTACTTCGATAATATTAACGTAACAGAATCTACAGCAGGTGTTAAAGATAATGCTATCACTAGCTTAACTGTTTCTCCAAATCCAGCTAATGATTTTGTCACAATCACTAACAACGAAAATGCACTGGTTAATGGTGTAGTTGTAACTGATCTTAACGGTCGTACAGTTAAAACTGTAAAATTTGCAGGTGTTTCTGAAGCTCAGGTAAATGTTTCTGATCTTGCTTCTGGTATCTACATGATGACTATTTCATCTGATAAAGGTGCTACAACTAAAAAAATCATCAAAAACTAATTAGTTTTTAAATGAAATATTTGAAGCAGGCCTAACGGCCTGCTTTTTTTATGTTAAAATATATTGTTTTTTAGTGTGTTATAGGTAGCTTTGAGTAGAAACAACCTTAAATCACAGAATCATGAAACAAAAATTACTCTTAGGGGCTTTTATATTTGGTTCCTTTCTTTCGGTTAAAGCACAATCTTCATGTGCTACAGCACTACCACTCCCAATTGGGACAACTACAGTTTCTACTATTTCGGGGACATATGCAGGAAGCTGTTTTACGTCTGCAGGCACTGCAGCGAATTGGTATTCCTACACTGCAACAGAAAACGGTGGACTTCGAATTAATACAAACTTAGAAGTAAATGACGGTGAGTTGAATAGCGGCGACACCAGGGTTTCGGTCTATACAGGCGCATGTGATAATCTTACGTGTTATACTTTTTCTGATGATGTTAGTCTTGAAAACGGAGAATACTTAACTGATTTTCAGGTACAACTTGTAGCGGGTCAAACATATTACATCGCTTTTGATGACCGCTGGGATGAATTAGGATTTCAGGTGGAAGTTTCTTTTGAGGCTTTTTCATGCTATCCTATTACAGGCGGATATGCTTTTGTGGGTACTCCAACAGCTGAGGAGGTAACTATAGAGTGGACTCCTGCAATTAATAACCCTACCGGTTATGAAGTTATTTGGGGTGAAACAGGGTTTGATCCTGAAACAGCCGGAACTTTGATTGCCGGTCTTTTGACACCTCAAGTTACTATATCGGGACTTACATCTAATGCAGATTATGATTTTTATGTGAGAACCGTTTGTGGAGAAGATGAAACAAGCAGCTTGGTGGGTCCTGTCAGCTTTACAACGCCTTTTGGCCCTGCAACGATTCCATATTCACAGGACTTTGAAGGTGATGTTGGTGGTTGGTCTGTACTCAATGACGCTGATGGCAGCCCTTGGTCGATTGAAGAAGGAGATGAGTTTGTAGCAGCATACGCAGGAGACTACTATGCCGCAGCCGGTGCTTATCCTAATCCATCAGACTCGTGGTTATTTTCTCGTGGATTGAGCCTTAATGAAGGTACAACTTATACGCTAAGTTACTATTTGATGAGATCAGCATTAGAGGGAGCCGGAAATGTAAATAATTTTGATGTAACTATCGGTACTGAGGCGACAGTTGAGGCTCAGACAACCAGTCTACAATCATTTGATAATTATTCCGAAAATGGCTATGTACTACAATCTCATAGCTTTACTGTTCCTGCTTCAGGTGTCTATTATATAGGATTCAACTATACAGCACCTGCTCACGCTGAAGATAATTATGGATTGCTGGCTCTTGACAATTTTTTAGTGGATGTTAGTGCAGGCCTTAACCAGGGTTTAATTTCTAAATTAGCTGCAACCCCAAACCCAACCAGTGGAATTGTAAATATATCGAGCAGCGAAAATATCCTTATAAATAACATCAATGTGACAGATATTAACGGAAGGATGATAATGACATCCAAGTACGATAATATATCTAACGCAGCTATAGATTTTTCTGGTCTTGCATCCGGCATTTATATGATGACAATTTCTTCTGACAATGGAATAGCAGTAAAAAAAATTATTAAAAATTAATCAATTTTAATTAAAGGTAGCCCTAAAAGGTTGACCCTTTATTTTAATTAAATATAGTAAACCTGTTCCTTAAATGGAGCAGGTTTTTTTATTCCAATTTTTTTAGGGTCACTTTAATTTCTACGCGTGTTTACCGTGGCGGGTTTTATAAGATAGGATTATAATATTGACATAAAACAACGCGTTGTTCGTTACAATAAATTTATATTAGTATTTTTTTTCGGCTTTAACTCTTTTGATTAAGTTTCTGAAGTCTTTGTTCGAAGTGGGGCTTGTCGGTGATAACTGTTTATAGGACATAATTGCAAAACTCGAAAATACAATATGGGCAAAGAACAATTGCCTGTAATAACCGTACCTGTAGTTGTGGGGCGGGTTATCATGCTGCGAAAAGAAAATTTTCCATGATAGAATACCTATTCCGCCACTTGCAGCGCCAATTATAATTGATCTCACTGTAGAAGGTCTTTTTAATGCGTTATACCAAAGTATCCTGTAGGATATCATAAACAATATTCCGATGAGATAATGCGCACACCATCCAGCAGGATGCGTTTTTTTATTGGAAATCGCAGGCAGGTATTTTGATCTATCTATAAGTGCGTTAAGTAGTTCGGGTTCCCTGTACTGTTCATCTTCCTTATCTGCTATAAGATAGCTGAACATTGTCATAAACGTAGTTCCTATAATACCCGCAACCAAAATTTTTCCCGCTGTATTCATATCGTTTAGCTTAATAGTTACAATTATATTTTCTATCCTTTACTTATATGAAATTGCATAACTTACATCTAAGGTTAAAGAAAATCAACACAAATTTAATAGCGAAATCGCGAGTATAGCTTACACAACATTTAAGTTTTCTTACACTATTTTGCAATGCTAACCATCATGTTAACCGGCAAGATGTATCCACGAAATTTATGACTAGCGTTTTCGCTGTAAAGGGAAGTAGAGGGTAAAAGTGGCGCCATTTCCCGGCAAACTTTCGGCAGTAATAAATCCCTGATGCTTTGCCATTATCTTTTTACATATTGCCAGCCCTATGCCTGTACCATCATATTTATCTTTACCATGAAGCCTGTAAAAAGGATCAAATATTTTCACGGCCTGCTCATTCGGGAATCCTATGCCATTATCGGCTACTATAATCTTATAATATTTTCCATGAGCTGAAAGCATTTCGTTATCTTCAATCTCCTTTCCTTCTATTGTTATAACAGGCTCCAGGTTTTTATCTGAATATTTAATTGCGTTACCAATAAGGTTTATAAACAGTTGGCGAACTAATATAGGAATGGCTCTTAACACAGGAAATTTAGAAACTTTAACGGTGGCTGCTTTTGAAGTAATGCTGTCTCTTAATTCATCAATACCTTCCTGAATTATTATATTCATGTCAGTGTCAAACAATTGGTAATTATCAGAACTGCCTATTTGTGAATAATTCAGTAGATCTTCTGTTAGCTGTTGCATACGCCTGGTAGACACCAGTATCCTGTTTATATGTTCAGTGCTTTCTACTGATAGTTTAGATTTATAATCGTCTGCAATTAATTTGCTGAATGTATGTATTTTACGTAACGGTTCCTGAAGGTCGTGACTTAATATATAATTGAAAGAAGTTAATTCTTTGTTGATATCTTCAAGGGCATTATTTTTCGTTTCGAGTATGTTGTTAGCAATATGAATTTCACTAATATCATTGATGGTAATTAGTATAAGCTGTTCTTTTAGGTTTGCATGAAGCATTGGCCGTATATTTAATAACAAGATTCTTTCACCAATTTCCGGTAAGAACATTTCAATTTGAAACTCGTCAACATTTATTCCTGTATACTGTACTTTTAAAAGCTCATTTTTAAAATTTTCGTTTTGCCATCTGCCATCTGCCAGGTCAAGAAGTATTTTATCTTCAGTGTCACGCTCTGTAGTTTTAAAATAACTGTAAAATGATGTGTTTGCGCTTTTAATTCGCAAGTCGGTATCTAATACAATTAAAGGCTCCCGTATCGTTTCAACAATAGATGCAGAATAAAGCCCGGCAAGTTGTCGCATAGGTTTAAATTGAATAGTGATACAAGAATTTATTGTGTGTTAGGATGCCTGCAAAGTCTCCAATAATCGAAAATTGCCTTCATAGTAGTTTTAGAACTCTCGTAATCAGGCCCTTTTTTAAAGAATCCCTGAGTTGTCATATTCAGGAAAGCATCGTTAACGTCTTCCTGACTAGCAACTGTTGAATAGAATATAAACGGAATGCTTTTGCGGCGTAACTCAGGATTTTCATCGAGAGTTTTTTTAAACTCCAGTCCGCTTTTGCCGGGAAGTTTTACATCTGAAAGAATAACAAATATAGATTGAAAAGTTGTAGACAAATATTCCATTGCATCTTCAGAAGTTTCAAACCACTTAAGCTCATTTTGAATTTCAAGCTCCTCTATGATATCGCTTAAAAATTTTCGGTCATCAACATCTTCTTCTACGATTACAATTACACCGGATTTTGACATACGTATTGTTTTGATTAAAGCATTTATATATTGCTGTTGGTAGCTAAAGTTGTCTCACAAATATAACTAAACAGAAGGCATCTACCTTGCATAATATCCCCAATTTTTGTTATAATATGCCTGAACCATAATTATGTAACGATTATACAATATCATGTAAGTTACTCTGTATGTTACAATCGACCTTTGCTTTACTAAATATAGTATATGAAAAATAGAAAATTGATTAATGGTTTTTTGTGTTTAATGTTGGGAGTAAACTTTATGTTAACCACATCTTGCAAACAAGGGGAGAGCACCGGGCAGGGTACTGATAATACTACCGAAGCAAGTGATAGTAGTTCCGAATACGATGAGACATCAAATGGTGATGCGGCAGGCGCACAAACAGAACCTGCACAACAATCAGAAGGTGCTGCAAAGATGGATACTACAACAACCACTAATAATGGAAATAGCACTGCTAAAGGATCTGGGCTGTAACATTAACGAATGCAGTTTGCAATGTAAACAAAGAATGCAATAGAATATAAACGCAATGAACCTTAGATGGTTTATGGTTGATTTTAATTATTACTTTGGTTAGTCCAAGGTTATGTCTTCCGGGGATTTTTGCTTCATAAACTTTTCTTAATCAGCAACATTATGCAAGCTTACAGAAAAATTGTGTAAGCCTATAATCCCTATAAACAGGGTAATTTGTAAAACATAAAAATAAACAATTACAATTATGAAAAGTACACCAGGTAAACTAGATGGCGCCGCTGCCAAAAAAACGGCTACAGCGAAAACGACTACGGCAAAAACTTCAACGACTAAAGGAGACAGTAAGGACAAGGTAAAAGCAAACGGCGATGCTGCTGACGGATTGAGGAAGTTGTTTGTAGATAGCCTTAAAGATATTTACTGGGCAGAAAAGGCTTTGACCAAGGCGTTGCCTAAGATGAGAAAAAATGCTACAACACTTAGCCTTGTTGATGCGATAGAAGAGCACACTACCGTTACAGAGGCACAGGTGCAACGACTTGAAAGCGTTTTTGAGCTTCTTAACGAAAAGGCAGTAGCCAAAAAATGTGAAGCCATGGATGGTCTTATAAAAGAAGGGCAGGAAATTATGGAAAGCACTGAGCCGGGTCCTGTGCGTGATGCTGGAATTATTGCAGCCTCGCAAAAAATTGAACATTATGAGATCGCTACCTATGGCACATTGTGCGCTTTTGCTAGAACGCTTGGCGAAGAAGAAGTTGCAAGCCTTCTTGAAGAAACTCTTAATGAAGAAAAAGAAGCCGATGCCGTTCTTAGCGATGCAGCATACAATGACATTAATTTTGAGGCAGCTGGCGAGCAAAGTGATGACGACTCAGTTCAGGAGAAAAGGTAATATCCGGGTAACACGATGTACCGGAAAAATTAAATCCCGATATAGCTGCGATAGCCAAATCCGAAACGCCGGCTGGCTTGTTTAACTGTATCGGGGTCTTTATAATCATAAGAAGATGATAACGCTTATCAATAATATCTAAAAACTTCTAAAATGCATCCACTAAAAAATAAGATAACGCACGGGGTAAACCCGTCTGATGTAGACCTAAATGAACAGCAAACTTACGACATGGTCGTATTTTGTCATTTAAGATGGGATTTCGTTTATCAAAGACCCCAGCATATTATAAGCCGGTTTGCTAAGGACAGAAAAATATTACTGATAGAAGAACCATGGCGCAGACATGATGTGTCAGGGAGTAACCTGCAAAAAATTAGTGACACCCTTCATATACTTCAGCCTAATGTAGATTCAATTGAGCAGATTGCAGATGTATTACCCCAGTATATTAATAACAAAATATCATTGGGATGGTTTTATTCTGCAGCATTTGTCCCTTTACTACCATATTTCAATTTTGACACCATTGCCTATGACTGTATGGACGAACTGTCACTCTTTAAGGGTGCTCCTGAAAAGCTTATAGAGCAGGAAAAATACCTGGTCGCTAATGCTAATATCGTTTTTACCGGAGGCAAGTCGCTTTATGAATCAAAGGCTTTACTTCATGATAATGTACACTGTTTTCCAAGCTCAGTAGACCAGGCACATTTTGCAAAGGCGCTGAACGGAATTGTCCTCCATGATGATATTGTCAATATCCCGTATCCTATAACCGGATATTTTGGTGTGATTGATGAACGTATAGATCTTGAACTTTTAAGGGATACTGCAGCGTTGAAACCTGAGGTATCATTTGTAATGATTGGCCCATTGGCGAAGATAGGAGAACATGAGCTGCCACGACTTGGAAACATTCACTATTTGGGCATGAAAGACTACATTGAGCTACCCGGCTATCTAAAAGCGTTTACAGTGGCTATGATGCCCTTTGCCCTTAACGATGCTACCAAATATATAAGCCCAACCAAGACTCTTGAATATATGGCAGCAGGAAAGCCTATAATTTCTACAGCGATAAAAGATGTATTACGAGACTATAAAAATATCGTCAAGATTGTAGCTACAGCAGAAGAATTTTCGGCTTCAATTGACCAGGCGATATCAGATATTCCCGATCCATTTATGAAGTATGATTATAACGAGATACTTAAGAATACATCATGGGATAGCACCGTTAGTAAAATGAAACAATTATTATTAGATACCGTAACATCATGACAAACGCAGAAATTGTAATCATAGGAGCAGGCATTTCTGGCGCAGTACTGGCAGAACAGTATGCTAATGCGGGTAAAAGGGTGCTAATTATTGAAAAACGTAACCATATTGCAGGTAACTGCTATGACTACATTGATGAAAACGGAATATTAGTCTCTAAATATGGCGCACACCTTTTTCATACTAATGATGAAACAGTATGGAAATATGTAAACAGCTTTTCAGAATGGTATCCATGGGAGCATAAGGTGCTTGCAAATGTAGACGGTTCATTAGTTCCTATACCGGTTAACATAACCACTGTCAACACACTTTTCGGTACCGATATAAAAACGGAATCAGAAATGAAAAAGTGGTTTGAAGATAATGCGCCATCTATTTCTCAACCCGCAGATGGGAGGGAAGCCGCATTAAGTAAAGTAGGCCCGGTACTATACGAAAAAATGTTCAGGCATTATACCAAAAAGCAATGGGATAAATATCCTGAAGAACTTGACGCTTCAGTCCTTGATCGTATCCCTGTTCGCACAAATTATGATGATCGTTACTTTTCGGACACCTATCAGGCACTGCCAAAGGGTGGATATACTCAGCTTTTTGATAGTATATTAAATCATTCTAATATAGAGGTAATGCTTAATACAGATTTTTTTGACATCAGAGATCAGTTGGATGGGTATGAAAAACTGTTTTATACAGGTCCCATTGATCGCTTCTTTGACTTTAAGTATAGCCTTGACGAAAAACTGGAATACAGGTCTATCAACTTTGTTAGCGAAACGGTAGATGCTGAATTTTTCCAGAATAATTCGGTAATTAATTATCCCGGGCGTGAGGTAGACTTTACAAGAATTATTGAATACAAACATTTTGGCAATCAGGAATCGGCAAAAACGACTATAGTACGAGAGTATACAATGGACGAAGGCGAGCCGTATTATCCGGTGCCAAATGCGAGGAATCAGGAGATTTATGAAATGTATAAAAACGAAGCTACAACTGTACCCGATGTTTATTTTGTAGGGAGGCTTGCCAATTATAAATATTTTAATATGGACCAGGCTTTCAAAAATGCGCTGGATCTTTTTAAGTCGCTTGAAAAAGTAGAAAGCGCTGCGTCTGCAAAAGCTATTATATGAGTTTATTTAAATCTTTTTTTATGGGTGGTTATGAATGTGCGGACCACATTAACCGTTCCGGTGAACGCGTAAATCTGCTAAAGGAGACCGAACATGATATAAGGGCAGGAGACGACTATCAGGATCTTGCAGACCTGGGCATCAAAGTAGCACGCGAAGGCATTTGCTGGAGTGCAGTAGAGGTAGCACCCTATGTATTTGACTTTACCGAAGTAGAAAACAGGATACGCCTTGCTGAAGAAAAAGGAATACAGGTGATTTGGGATTTATGCCATTTTGGTTACCCGGATGGCATATATCCTACGCACCCCCATTTTTGCCAGAGATTCGTGGCGCTGTGCTGCGCCTTTGCCAGCTTTTATGACAAAACAACAAGCCAGCCTTTTTTTGTAGTGCCTGTAAACGAAATTAGTTTTCTCTCCTGGCATTCAGGAGATGTAAGGGGGACTGTACCTTTTGCGGTAAATTGCGGCTTTGATATCAAGTACCATCTATGCAAAGCTGCCATAGAAGGCATCAGGGCACTTAAATCTGTTTTACCTGAATGCCGTATCGTATTGGTTGAACCCCTTATTAGCATTCATGGCGGATTATCAGATGATCCGTTCCATATTTATAACCTTAACGAGCATCAGTTCCAGGCAATGGATATTATTGCAGGGCGAATGTGTCCTGAGTTGGGTGGGAGTGAGGTCTATCTGGACATATTAGGGTTTAATTATTATTGGAACAGTCAATGGGATCATAATACTGGTACACTGCCGTGGCCGGAAGATTACAAAAGGAGAACAAGAATAGCAGATTTACTAAAGATGGCATATCTTAGGTACTCTAAACCTATTTTCTTGTCTGAAACCGGCCACTTTGGTACCGGCAGGGCACAATGGATAGAGGAAATCACAGAAGGTTGTATCATAGCACTCAGTGAGGGCATTCCGTTACAAGGAATGTGCATTTATCCTGTTACCGACAGGCCTGATTGGGATGATTTAAGCAGTTATAGTGATTGTGGCATATATGATCTGGATTTACAAAAAAACCGTATGGCACACCTGCCTACGGTAATCGCTATATTGGAATCGCAAGAGGCAATCTCCCGATCGCTGATATATAATTCACTTGCCACAGAAATAGACGAAATGTCCAAAAATTTTGATATCATAATCAAGGATAGGTATTTAAAGTAAAAGGCTCATTTAATGCCAACTATGGTTATCACTTGTCTATTGGGGAGATTTAGGAGCTAATTATTTCTGATAATATGTAAACAACTGTTATAATAGTATTAATTAACTCTTTTTATGGTATGTGCAAGAGCATTTAAGCTACATTTATAGAAACCTTACCTTACCATGAACCTATATTTAAAATACAATTTTGACAGGACCTGCCGCGTCGTCCTGCAAGAACAGCTTGATAAGTTCGATTTTAAATATGCAATTGCAGAAACGGGAACCATAAGTTTTGAGGAAAATATTTCTATGGAACAATATGTTTCGCTGCAACAACGGCTTATGCACTATGGAATAGAAATAGTGGATAACCAAAAAGCTATACTTGTCCAAAAGATAAAGGCAGCTATAATGGCTATGCTTGAACAGGACAATATGCCGCTAATCAAGATATCAACCTATCTTTCAGAGAAACTTGATGAGAATTACAGGACACTGTCTAATGTCTTTACAGAAGTATGCCATATTTCTATTGAAAGCTTCATTATAATCCAAAAAATAGAACGTGTAAAACAGCTGCTCATCACTGAGAACCTTTCGTTAACAGAAATATCATTTCGTATGAATTACAGCAGCGTTGCGCACCTATCAAACCAATTCAAAAAAATTACCGGATTTACTCCTACAGTCTTTCAAAAGGTAGTCCAGAACAAACGTACGTTAACAATTAACATAAACTAAATCTTAAATTATGGATCCGGAAAAACTTTACATTTTGCTTGCAGAAGATGACCAGGACGACCGCCTTTTCTTTAAGAAGGTTTTTGATAGTTTAAAGATTAAACACACGCTGGATATGTGTGAAGACGGCGATGAACTCATGGCTTATCTTGACGATTCTAACATTTTACCGCACATCATATTTCTTGATGTCAATATGCCGGGTAGATCAGGAATGGAGTGTTTAAAAGCTATAAGGTCAAGTACTAAATTACGGGAAACTACCGTTGCAATGTATTCCAGTCTGTCGTCCCGGGAAACAATTGAAGATGCTTTTATAAGTGGCGCGAATGTTTTTATAAAAAAGCCTAATGAGTTTGATGAGCTTAGAAAAATACTAAAAGAGGTAATGTATATCAACTGGCAATATGTTACAGATGGCATGAACCGCGAAAATTACATGATTAATTACTACAATACCTAAATCAATTTATTATATAGAGTCCTGCTAATCAGCAGGACTTTTTTTATGGTGTATAGTTTTACCATACCAAATGATGTAATGATTATTTAAAATGATGTAATTCTGCGCTGCATTAAGTGTTGTTACTTTGAGTAAGCTGCTGCTGCGATATCAAGTTCTTTACAGGTTTTGTTTTATTCGATTTTTCCCTCAAAATCAGCAGGATAATATGGCGCTACGCAGTGTACAACAATTCAAATCAAAAATCATCAAAATTGGCGCACAAAAGCAAAAGACGTTAAAAAGTTATCTTAAAGACAAAAGAAAAGTAGCCGGGTATTTCCATAATCAACCATTACAGTTATAATATGAAACAAAACAACAAACCACTTCCAAACAATCAGGAGGCTAAGCAGATGGATCTTTCTAAAGACAAGTCTGATGCAACAAACAAATTCCTGACAACAAACCAGGGAATAAAAATAAACGACGACAACAATTCATTAAAGGCAGGAGATCGTGGGCCTTCCTTGTTGGAAGATTTCATCTTAAGGGAAAAAATCACTCATTTTGACCATGAACGCATTCCTGAAAGAATTGTCCACGCCCGTGGATCTGGCGCTCATGGCTATTTTGAGGTTACTAACCCTATACCTCAATTTACAAAGGCTGGATTTTTACAGGAAGCAGGACAAAAGACGCCGGTTTTTGCACGTTTTTCTACTGTAGCCGGCTCACGCGGATCTACAGATCTCGCCCGTGACGTGCGTGGTTTCTCGGTAAAGTTTTACACTCAGGAAGGTATATATGATTTTGTAGGTAACAACATTCCGGTTTTCTTTATACAGGATGCAACAAAATTTCCTGATTTGGTACATGCTGTTAAACCTGAGCCGCACAACGAAATTCCACAGGCGTCTTCAGCCCACGATACATTTTGGGACTTTATTTCACTAATGCCTGAATCTACCCATATGATTATGTGGCTTATGTCAGATAGGGCTATTCCCCGTAGTTATCGTATGATGGAAGGTTTTGGGGTACACACATTCCGCTTCATTAATGAGCTAAACGAATCTCATTTTGTAAAAATACATTGGAAACCAAAATTAGGCACACATGCTGTTGTTTGGGACGAAGCACAAAAAATTTCAGGTAAAGATCCTGATTTTCACAGGCGTGACCTTTGGGAAGCTATCGATACAGGCAACTTTCCCGAATGGGAACTTGGTGTACAGATAGTACCGGAAGCTGATGAGCATAAATATGAATTTGACCTTCTGGATCCTACCAAAATAATTCCGGAAGAACTTGTTCCTGTTACCATTATTGGAAAAATGGTTTTGAATAGGAACCCCGACAACTTTTTTGCAGAGACAGAACAGATAGCTTTTCACCCTGGGCATGTAGTGCCGGGAATTGATTTTACAAATGACCCATTATTACAGGGAAGATTGTTCTCTTATACCGATACTCAATTATCGCGTTTAGGAAGCCCTAACTTCCATGAAATTCCTATTAACAGGAGTATTGCGCCAGTGCATAACAATCAGCGTGACGGCCATATGCGTCAGGAAATAAATATGGGCCGTGTAAGTTATTCGCCAAATTCATTAGGTGGCGGATGCCCTTATCAGGCAAAAATAGCTGAGGGTGGTTTCTCAAGTTTTAATGAACGTGTAGATGCGCACAAAGTACGTGCAAGAAGCGAGAGCTTTTCAGATCATTTTGGGCAGGCTAAGTTGTTCTTCAACAGCCAGACGCAGACTGAAAAGGATCACATTATAAGAGCCCTGCGTTTTGAATTGACAAAAGTAGAAACTACAGCTATCAGGGTGCGTATGCTTGGGATATTATCTCAGGTTGATACCGGTCTGGCCCAAAGTGTAGCACAAGGATTACGTTTAGTAGTTCCGGCATCTCCTGAGCAGCCAATGAACCATGGTGTGTCACCTGAAAATTTAGGTGGTGAGCAGGAACCTAAAACAGTGCCCTCTTCGGTAGAATCTTCGCAGGCATTGAGTATGATCAATAATCCTACAGTAACGCCAACGATAGCTTCGCGTAAGGTTGCCATTGTATGTGCTGACGGTGTTGACGAACAGGTCGTACTGAATTTAAAGATGGCACTTTTAAAAGAAGACGCTAAGGGCTGTATTATAGCGCCGTATCACGGTATAGTAAAAACAGACAAAGGTGGAGAGATGGCGGTTGACTTTACATTTCTTACCTGTTCATCGGTATTATTTGACGCTGTTTACGTACCTGGAGGGCAGGGACTTAATGAGCTCTCACAGGACGCCGATGTTATGGACTTTTTGAACGATGCTTACAGGCATTGTAAAATAATAGGAGTGCAGGGGCAGGGGATAGAATTATTGTCAGGAACTGCATTTGCAGATAAGATTGATAATGGCGACGAGGGCATTGTAGCGGAAGAAGACAACAATAGCCCTGAATTTGCCGCAAATTTTATCATTGCCATGGCCGGCCATCGTTTTTGGGCACGTGAAGCTACACTATCAAACAATTAATAAAAAATAGATTATGAAAAATTCAGATATGCCTGCAAAAGAAAAATCAAACAATGATAATAGTGTGGTTTCACCTGCAGCTAATGCAGCTGTTGAGCTAAAAGACTTCTTTATCGATTCATTAAAGGATATATACTGGGCAGAAAATGCCTTAGTTTCTGCTTTACCTAACATGGCTCAAAATGCAACATCGCCATTGTTGGCATCAGCTATAAGAGAACATCTTGAGGTTACTAAAAATCAGGTAGTACGACTTGAAAGTGTTTTTGAGCTTCTTGGTGAAAAAGCAGAAGGAAAAAAATGTGAGGCTATGGCAGGCCTGCTTAAAGAGGGCGATAGTATTCTTGAGGAAACAGTACCCGGCCCTGTGCGTGATGCAGGCATCATTGCTGCCTCTCAAAAAATTGAACATTATGAAATAGCTACTTACGGCACACTTTGCGCCTTCGCTAAAACCCTGGGTGAAAACGACGCTGCAAAATTGCTTAGCCAGACTCTCGCGGAAGAGAAAGAAGCAGATATGATCCTTAGTGATGCGGCTTATAGTTCAATCAATTTTAAGGCTGCTGATAATCTGTCAGATCAAGCTCTTACTAATTAACATGTACTCTTTTAAATTTAATATAACTATAATATCATGAAAAAAGTATTTTTAACACTTGGCGCTATGCTGGCTTTTGGTATAGCTTCAGCCCAGACCGACAGCACTTCAACAAGCCGTTCATCAACATCTGGGAAGACTACCACTGCTCAGCAAACGGGTACTCAAAAGCAGCATAAAAAGAATGCTAAGAAGAAAGTTGCAAATAATACATCAGGTACAACGACAACATCACAGGGTACAGCCCAACCTGCTACAAATGAAACGCGTAAAAGCGGAACAAACGGAACGGGTACAACTACAAACAGGCCTTAAACAGCCTTAAAATATCCTTTTTTTCCAGCAGGCAGATGTATTGAACTTATATCACTTGCAAAAGCCTGTAGGTAACTACAGGCTTTTTTTTTACCTGTTTTTTAAAGGTATAAGTATAGGATTTGCCACTATTAAACGTGCCAAATCTAGGTTTAAGTTTTACGAACTCTGGCTTTGAGTAATCTTCAAAAACGAATTTAAACCATTTCAACTCCCCATCAGTAATATTGGTAGGCAATACCGTAATCTGTCTACAGGCTATTTACATATAAGTTGTGAAGTTTGTCATTAAAAACATTTAGGATGAAGATTAAAGTTACTTCATATTGGTAGCCTTACTATTTTTTTATTTAACTAGCAGATCACATGGCTTCTGCTTATGAAATGAAGAAGCTCTGGTCAGGGCTGTCCAAAAACGTGGCATCTCAAGAAAAGAAATTTTTTTGTTCCCACTAAACTTTGAATTAAAGATATAGGCTATGAGAAAGCTCAAAAAGGTTAAATATCGATTTGTAATTGACGTGGCTTCATTGAGTTAATCCGATATTATTATGAGATTATGTAAAGCCTTTTCTTTATTTGAAGCCGGTTTTGTTTTTCCGGTTTTTTCTTAAATTATTGTTAATCCGTAATATTGGTAAGTAAAACAGGAATAATGATAAATAGATATCAGTTAAAAATTGCGAAATTTACTTCTCTTTACAAAAATAAAACAAAAACTAATATGATAAAACTGACTATTAACGGAAAAGAGCATAGTCTCGATGCCGATCCGGAAATGCCATTATTATGGGCAATCCGTGATTTGGCAGGATTGACAGGAACTAAATTTGGTTGCGGCGTGGCACAATGCGGTGCATGTATGGTACACCTTGATGGTGATGCTGTGCGTTCATGCGTAACTAAGGTAAATCGTGCTGTAGGCAAACAGGTAATTACTATAGAAGGCCTTTCGCAAAACAATAACCATCCGGTGCAGCAGGCGTGGGCAGAAATTGATGTGCCGCAATGCGGCTATTGCCATTCTGGACAAATCATGGCAGCGGCAGTACTACTGCGTGATAACCCAAATCCTAGCGACGCCGATATAGATGTGGCTATGGCTGGAAACATTTGCCGTTGTGGCACTTATCCGCGTATACGTAAAGCGATACATGCAGCAGCAGAGCTCCAACAAAAAACACTAAAATAGATGCCATGAAAAATACGAATAATAAGATTGCTTCAAGAGTGACAATTGTGGCATTGCTGTCTGTTTCTGCGCTTGCTATGGCATTTTCCTTTAATAACGATAAAACAAAGGTAAGTGAATATTCTCCTATAAAAGAAGTTAAGAAAGACAGTGTAGCGTCTGTAAAGGCTTTTCAAAAAGTATATACGGTATTAATGAGCCCACGCTGCATGAATTGTCATCCTATCGGTGACGTGCCATTGCAGGGAGAGGACAGCCATATCCATCAAATGATGCCGCAAAGAGGTAAGGACGGAAAAGGAATTTATGCAATGAAATGTACTAACTGCCACCAGCCCGAAAATACGCCGGGTCTACATATGCCACCAGGTCATCCGGACTGGCATTTACCACCAGCTGATATGAAAATGGTTTTTGAAGGAAAAACAGCTCATGAGTTGGCTAAGCAGTTGATAGATCCAAGCCAAAATGGACATAAGGACTTAAAGAAACTTATAGAACACGCCGACGATGGTCTTGTAAAAACAGGATGGAATCCTGGCGAAGGGCTTAAAAAACCGCCATTAAGCCACAAAGAATTCAAAAAAGCGTGGATCGAGTGGATTGAAAAAGGTGCTTATGCACCTGCTCCTTAACAAACTAAATATAAGATTATGTCATCAACAACAGATATATCAAGAAGAGGCTTTCTTAAAATTGCAGGTCTTGGCAGCACAGCCTTATACCTTGGTCTTTTCAGTTCAGGTACGGAGGCAGGTGCTACGGTTATAAATGCAGGAAATGCCGCTAACCAAAGTGTTGAACTTAATGCCTGGGTTATAATAGATACCTCGGGTAAGGTAACACTTGTAGACCACCGTGCTGAAATGGGTCAGGGGTCTTACCAATCGGTTTCACAAATACTCGCTGAAGAGCTTGAGGTAGACCTTAATAATGTAAATATCATCTTTGGTAAAGGGGATAAAAAATATGGCAGTCAGGTGACTGGTGGTAGTTCCACGATACGCTCAAATTATAAGAACTTTTTAAAATTAACGGCAACAGCGCGCGAAATGTTAATTGCGGCGGCGGCTGCACAATGGGCTGTACCCCACAAAGAATGCCATGCAGAACATGGACATGTTATTCATAAAAAATCGGATAGAAAAGCACATTATGGCGAACTCGTAGTTGCTGCGTCAAAGCTAACCCCTCCGACGGACGTGAAGCTTAAAAAACGTTCTGAATACAGATTAATCGGAAAACCTCTTAAGCGCCTCGACACACCAATGAAAACTAACGGTACTGCCATTTTTGGCCTTGACAAGCGTGTGCCGGGAATGCTCTTCGCTGCTGTAGAGCGCAATCCGCGACTAAGGGGTAAAGTAAAAAGTTTTGATGCCTCGGAAGCTTTAAAAGTACCGGGTGTACAAAAAGTTTTCAAAATAAAAATGCTGGTCTTTAAAACCTATCGTGAAGGTGTAGCTGTAGTAGCTAACAGTACTTATGCCGCACTTAAGGGAAAAAAAGCCCTTAAAATAGAATGGGATGATAGCGGATTTGAACATATTAATACTGCCGATATTTATAAACGCCAGCTTGAAAATGTACAAACTAAAGAAGGATTATCCTTTAAAAAACAGGGAGATCCTGACGCTGCACTTACAAAGTCATCACAAAAGCTGGATGTAATATATCAAACGCCTTTTCAGTCGCATTCGCCCATTGAGCCGCTAAACTGTGTGGCACACTATCAAGGCGATAAGGTAGAGATTTGGGGTCCTATACAGGCACCGGACTGGATTCAGGATGCGCTGAGTGAAGAAATGGGGCTTAAAAGAGAAAATGTAATTGTAAACATGACCTTCCTTGGTGGCGGCTTTGGGCGTAAGGCATTTATGGACTATCCGCATGAGGCTGCTGTAATTTCAAAAGAAATTAATGCGCCTGTCCAGGTGGTTTGGACACGTGAAGACGAGATGACGCAAGGCCCTTATCGCCCAGGTATTACCTATCGTTGTGAAGCATCGATTGATAATGGAAATATCGATGCACTGAAGTTCCGTATGTCAGGTCAGAATAATGACCACTGGCGCGACCCTAAAAACAAAGAAAAAGCTAACCGCAGTACGAGCGAAGGATTCTTGAAACCGTATTATGATTCAATTAAAAATATAAGCTTCGCCGAGGTGATTTTCGAAATGCCAATGCCAAGTATGTGGTGGCGATCGGTTTATGCCTCTACTAACGGATTTGCCTACGAGAGTTTTCTTGACGAGGTGGCACACGCTGCTGGCAAGGACCCTATGCAACTGCGCAGGCAGTACCTGACCGATGAGCGCAGCCAAAAACTTCTGGACAAAATGGAAGAGGTATCAGGATGGAAAAACCGCAAAAAGAACGAAGGCTTTGGTGTCGCTATCACAGAATGTTTTGAAGCGACCGTAGCTCAGGTGGTTAAGGTTTCACGTAAAACAGATGGAAAAGTAAAGATTGACAAGGTTTGGGCCGTCATGGATTGTGGCTGGTATGTAAATCCTGACATTGTTAGGGCACAGGTAGAAGGTGCTATCGTAATGGGCCTTGGCGCTGCTACCATGCACGAAATTACCTTTACTGATGGACTGGTTGATCAAAGAAATTTTCACTCGTACCAAATGCCTCGTATCTATGATATTCCGCCTATTGAAGTACATATCATGGAGAATGGCGAAGATGCAGGCGGTGTAGGTGAACCGGGATTACCGTCTTTTGCGCCTGCACTAACCAATGCTATTTTTGACCTCACCGGCAAACGTGTGAGGACATTACCATTTAAAATGGAAGAAGTATAAAAATGCTGAATTAAACTCATCATTAAAAATGGCATTAATTTCTGCCCACAGCTTATATTTATAGTATGAAGGAAATTTCAAATATCATAAAAGCTTATGATGCTGCACATAGCCTTGGTATAAAAACTGCCCTTGCTACTGTAGTTAAGGTCGAGGGATCTTCGTATCGGCAGCCAGGTGCCAGAATGCTGGTTACTGATGAAGGCTTACTAACCGGAGCGATAAGCGGAGGATGCCTTGAGGGTGATGCCCTTCGTAAAGCGCTTTTGTGTATTAACCAGCAGCAAAATAAGCTTATTACTTATGATACTAATAATGAAGATGATGTAGAGTTTGGTGTACAGTTAGGCTGTAATGGTATTGTGCATATCCTTTTTGAATATATAGATGAAACTAAACAGGATAATCCTATCTCCCTACTTAAAAAACTAGAGGAAGAGCTTAGCGATGCTGTATTGGTAACAATTTACAGCCTGAAGAGGAATCAAGAACAGATTGGGACATCACTATTTTACAGGGAAGGTGTTACCATTTGCAACAATAATACGGCATTTCAATTATTACCTGATGCAGAAACTGTATTGAAAAACCATATTTCGTTGATTAAACAGGTATCAATTGAGGAACAAAATCATGAAGCCCTAATTGAATATATTTCTCCATCACTGCAATTAGTAATAGCCGGCGCAGGTAATGATATACAACCAGTTGTAAAAGCGGCGTCGTTAATAGGCTGGGATGTTGTAGTGGGCGATGGTCGTGCAACACATGCATTGCCACAACGATTTCCCGATGCCAAACAGGTATTTCTGGCTAAACCGGATGAGCTCATAGCACAAATTAAAATTAATGTGTCAACCTGTTTTGTATTAATGACTCACAATTACAAATATGACCTCGCTTTATTGAAAATGTTGCTGGAAACTGAAGTACCTTACATAGGTATCCTCGGGCCAAAGACGAAACTTAACCGTATGTTTGACGATTTACAACAGGAAGGCATTATTATAAATGATGCGCAGCTTGACAGGATCTATGGGCCCATAGGCCTGGATATAGGCGCAGAAACATCAGAAGAGATCGCTATTTCGGTTGTTGCTGAAATTAAAGCAGTGATAAGCGGAAAAACAGGTGCATCTCTAAAGTTCAAAACCCAAAAAATACACGATACCACTATCGTGATACAATAATATGATAACAGACACCTTTGGACGAGTGCACGATTACCTCAGGATATCGCTTACCGATAACTGCAACCTGCGCTGCTTTTACTGTATGCCAGAAGAGAAGTATGCCTTTGCTCCGGCATCAAAGCTAATGCAGGTGAATGAGATAGAGCAGCTGGCAAAATTGTTTGTAGACAATGGCGTAAAAAAGATACGCCTTACCGGTGGCGAACCTTTAGTACGTAAGGATGCTCCAAAGATCATCGAGGCATTGGGAAAGTTAGGTATTGAATTAGCTATCACGACAAATGGCGTTCGTTTGCACGAAATGCTGCCAGAGCTTATGGCCGCCAATATCAGTACCATTAACATAAGCCTTGACACCCTGCAACCCGATAAGTTCCTTAAAATTACGCGCAGGGATTTATATCACCGTGTGCGAAGCAATATAGAACTGCTTTTGCAGCATAATATACGTACAAAAATTAATGTGGTGGTAATGAAAGGGCTTAATGATAATGAGATAAACGACTTTATTGCCCTGACTAAACACTATCCGCTTGAGATCCGCTTTATAGAGTTCATGCCTTTTGCTGGTAATCAGTGGACTAGTAATCAGGTTTTTACCTTAAAGGATGTGTTGAGCAAAATTTCCGAAGAATATGAGACCCTGCCGGTAGAAGCAGGCCCTAATGATACCGCAAAACATTTTATGATACCCGGTCATATAGGAACTTTTGCAGTAATAAGCACTATGAGTTCACCTTTTTGTGAAGGTTGTAATCGTATGCGACTTACTGCAGATGGCAAACTTAAAAACTGCCTGTTCTCTAAAACAGAAACCGACCTTCTAGGGAGCTTAAGGCGTGGTGAGGATGTGTTACCACTTATTATAGGTGCTGTAAAAGCTAAGGCAAAAGCATTGGGTGGACAGATGGATCAAAAATTTGAAGATCTTGATGCGGGCAAATTGCAAAACCGCAGCATGATAACTATAGGAGGATGAGTATAGGTGTTATTATCCTTGCTGCCGGGAATTCTTCAAGGCTTGGGCAGCCCAAGCAGCTTTTATACTACGAAGACACAAGCCTTATAAACCGCGTAACGCGTGAAGCAACGTTATTTGCAGGTGATGCTGTAATTGTAGTGACAGGTTCAGCGCACGATACTATTGAAGCCGATATAGCCGGCCTAAGCATAATAACCTGTCATAACCCCAACTGGAAAGATGGCATGGCTTCTTCTATAAAGACGGGACTTAAGCATTTACTTCTTGTTTACCCTAAACTAAAAAGCTGTATTATAAGTGTTTGTGACCAGCCTCATCTTAATGCGGAAGTATTCCAACAGCTGGTTCTTCAACAACAAAAATCAGGTACAGGTATTGTTGCCTCTCAGTATGCAGAAGTTACAGGTGTGCCAGCGCTTTTTGAAAGGCAGTATTTTGATGCATTGCTGCATCTTAAAGGGCAGGAAGGCGCACGCAAGCTTATTGCAAAATATAAAGACGATATGGCTGTAATTTCCTTTGAAAAAGGAGCAATTGACATTGATACTATTGAAGATTATAATAACCTCATTAATAAATGATAAATGTACAACAGGCAAAGCAGTTTATTAATGAATCTGTAAGCTATACAAACATACAAATCCTCCCTTTATTACAGGCTTTTGGCCTTGTAACGGCAAACGATATAATCGCTACGGTAAGCATACCTAATTTTGTGCAGTCTTCCATGGACGGTTATGCAATTAAGTTTGCCGATAAGGATAATGATCTACAGATAATCGGTGAGATGGCTGCCGGAACTACAGAGTCGATACTTATAAGAAATGGACAGGCAGCAAGAATATTTACCGGTGCACCATTACCCGAAGGTGCTGATACAGTAGTGATGCAAGAGAAAGTAGCTGTTGAAAACGGGATGATAAAAATACTGGATGATAAGATAATTCTTGGCCTTAACGTGAGGCCTAAAGGATCAGAAGTTACCGAAGGACAAGTTGCCATGCAAAAAGGGACATACCTTTCGGCTGCTGCCATTGGTTTTTTAGCGGGTATTGGCTGTGCAGAAGTTTCCGTATACAGTCCTCCCGATGTGAGTATTATTCTCACAGGAAATGAATTGCAGGAACAGGGTAAGCCATTAAAATTTGGCCAGGTATATGAAGCAAGCTCTTTTCAGCTGAAAGCGGCGCTGCAAAAAGCAGGAATAAAAAACATCGGTGTAATGCATGCTGAAGACGACCCTGAGTCACTTAAAAAGTGTTTAAAATATGCACTTGCTACAAGTAAGGTGGTATTGCTTACAGGAGGTGTCAGCGTAGGTGATTATGACTATGTTCCGGCAGCTGCTGAGGCTTGTGATATTGAACAAAAATTTCATAAAATAAAACAAAAACCAGGCAAGCCACTCTTTTTTGGAATAAAAGGTACTACTACAATATTTGGGCTTCCGGGTAACCCGTCGTCTTCACTTACCTGCTTTTATGAATATGTGCTGCCAGCTCTTGAAAAGATGATGAATCTACCTGGTTCTGTGACAAAAACCGCAGCAATTGCTACCCACGATTATATAAAACCACAAGGCCTTACCCATTTCCTAAAAGCTTACCATAATAATGGCAATGTAACTCCACTCCACGCACAGGAGTCATACAGGCTTCATTCGTTTGCTCAGGCCAATTGTTTTCTGGTGCTGCCTGAAGATTCTGAAGGATGCAAAGGCGGGGACAGTGTTGAAGTACACCTTTTGCCCTTATAAATATAAATTTGATACATGTCTTTAGAACTCTTTTACATTATACTTTTTTTTGTTGCGTTTTTATATGCTGCTGTAGGACACGGCGGAGCGAGTGGCTATCTGGCACTTATGGCGCTGTATGGTGCAGCCCCGGAAGAGATGAAGCCCACTGCTTTAATGCTTAACCTTTTTGTATCGCTAACCTCTTTTATTCAATATTACAGGGGAGGGCATTTCAAATGGAAATTGTTTATTCCTGTCGCTTTAGCTTCGGTGCCAATGGCATTTTTAGGTGGAATGGTTACCGTTGAAGACCGTCTGTACAAGACTGTTCTGGGAGTTCTGCTGCTGTTTCCTGTAATACGTTTTTTCTTTTTTAAAAATGTGCCTGATGAGGAACTAAAACCGCACAATACTTATGTCGCTGCTGGTACCGGAGGTGTTGTAGGATTACTTTCGGGTATGATAGGCATTGGCGGTGGAATTATCCTTTCACCGATATTACTGCTGCTCAAATGGACAAACCAAAAACAAACGGCAGCTATAAGTGCGTTATTTATTTTTGTAAATTCGGTAGCTGGTCTTATGGGCCAGTTTACTCAGGGTATTGTGTTTAATTCAAACATGTTTATGTATGTGGTGGTAGCTTTTGCGGGAGGATTGCTGGGAGCGTATTTTGGTTCTAAGAAATTTGATCAGAATGTTTTAAAATACACACTTGCCACAGTACTACTGCTTGCATCATATAAACTATTATTTACGACAGCTTAGTTATGCGATATATTTATGTTTTTTTGCTATGGTTGGTATTTTGCCTTTCTGCTAATGGTCAGGTTACTAAAACAATTACCATAGAGGGAGCAATTGCCAAACCATTAGTCGTTAGCTTTGATAACCTTAAGTCTTTCAAAAGTAAAACCATTGACAGCCTGCAAATATTAAACCACAAACATGAATACAAGAGCACGCTTAAAGGCATTAAAGGCGTGTTGCTTAAAGACGTATTGTCGAAGGCTGAATTTAGCGTGAATTCTCCAAAAGTGTTAAGCGAGTTTTACATAGTGTGTATTGCTGATGACGGCTATAAGGTGGTGTATTCCTGGAATGAGCTGTTTAACAGCTCCACTGGTGATCAAACCCTCATTGTTACAGAGGTTAATAAAACACCTTCCATAAATCAAAAGGAAGGTATTATGTTACTTACACCCACAGACAGGGCAACGGGCAGGCGTTATGTGAAAAACTTTTCGAAGGTTAGCATTCAACAGATTAAATAATATGAAAATTAAAGTTCTAGCCTTTGGGCAAATAGCTGAGATTACAGGAAGCCAACTGTATATGGAAGCGATAGACACTGCCGTTTTAAAAGCGGCTTTACAAATAGAGTTTCCCGCTTTAGCGGATAAGAAATATGCAATCGCAGTTAATAATAAAGTAATAACTGATACTAAAGGCTTATCAGAAAATGATGTGGTGGCGTTAATGCCGCCTTATTCGGGAGGATAAAATGAAAGAAGTTAACCAACGATATGCCAGGCATTACAGCCTGAAAGGATTTGGATTGCAGGGGCAGAAAAAGCTTGCTGCGGCAAAAGTATTGGTTGTCGGTGCCGGTGGCCTGGGCTGTCCGGCTTTGCAGTACCTTACTGCTGCCGGCGTTGGGACAATTACTATTGTTGACCATGATATGGTTTCGTTAAGTAACCTGCAACGCCAGGTATTGTTTACGACCGAAGATATTGGCAAGCCTAAAGCGGAAGTTGCTTCAAGAAGGCTGAAATCCTTAAATCCTGAAATTACTATAACTTTTAAAAGCGAATCTATATCTACATTAAATGCGCTTGAGCTGATTGCAGAACACGATGTAACAATTGACTGTACCGACAATTTTGCAACGCGTTACCTTATCAACGATGCATGTGTACTTTTGGATAAACCATTAATTTTTGGAGCGATTTCGGAATATGAAGGGCAGGTTTCTGTATTCAATGTAGCAGATGTTACTGGTAATAAGTTGAATTACAGACATTTGTTTCCTACGCCACCTAACTCTCTTGAAGTCCAGGATTGTAATGAGGCAGGAGTACTTGGCGTATTGCCGGGAATTATAGGTACACTGCAAGCTACTGAGGCGATAAAAGTCATAACCGGAATTGGCGAAGTGCAGGCAGGAACGCTGATGACGTTCAATTTACTAAATTATGCAACGCATATCTTTGAGCTTTCAGCAGATGATTCTGTGTTTAAATTGATACCAAAAGATATGGCTGTTTTTAAAGCAACTGATTATGAATGGCTTTGCGGTATGAAGGAAAAAGGCATAAATGAACTGTCCCCCCAGAAATTTTTATCTGTATTGGATAAGTCTGACACAATTATTATAGACGTGCGGGAGCACAATGAATTGCCGAAAGCGCTGTTTCAATGCATTTCGTTACCACTATCGGGTTTGACAGATAATTTGCCGGAAATTAAAGAAAACAATATCATCTTGTTTTGCCAAAGCGGTAAGCGCAGTTTGAAAGCCGGACAGCTTTTTTTAAATAGATACAGAAAACAGAAGAAAATTAGCCACCTTACAGGCGGCATTTTAGCATTACAAGAACATGATTATGGATAAGAGCATTAAAAATATATTTACGCAGGGTGCTATCAGTCCCACATTTATAGCCGACAGTATTGCAAAGCATTCGGCGAAGACAAATATTGGAGCACATGCCATTTTTTTGGGACAGGTGCGTGCTGATGAAATTGATGGTAAAATAGTCAGTGCTATAGAGTACACATCACATGAGAATATGGCCCTTGAAAAAATGCACGAAATCCGCGAAGAAATATTTGACAAATATGAGCTGACGTGCATGCATATCCACCATAGTCTTGGCACAATAAATACAGGCGAAATATGCCTTTTTGTATTCGCATCATCTAAACACCGTAAAGCAGCTACCGAAGCCTCCAATGAGGTAGTAGAACGTATTAAAGCAGAACTACCTGTATGGGGAAGAGAAATTTTTGAAGATGCCACCCACCAGTGGAAAGTAAATAAATAATATGGTAAATATTACACATAAAACTAATACACTGCGCAAGGCTATCGCTACTGCGATAGTGCTGACTTCAAAGCAGGAAACCATTGATGCTGTAGAACAGCGAAAAGTACCTAAAGGCGATATCTTTGAATTTGCACGTGCGGCAGCACTTTTCGGGATTAAAAAAACCAGCGATGTAATACCGGACTGCCATCCGCTTCCGGTAGAGTACGCCAGTATTACCTATGCCATTGAAGGCCTGGCTGTGATAATATCTGTAGAAGTGCATACTATTTATAAAACCGGGGTAGAGGTAGAGGCCATGCATGGTGCTTCTGTCGCGGCACTGGTAATGTATGATATGCTAAAGCCGATAGACAAGAATGTTGAAATACAAAATATCCGTCTAAATGAAAAACATGGCGGTAAATCGGATAAAAACAATTTTCCTCAAAACCTGAAATGTGCAGTCGTGGTTTGCAGTGATACAGTGTCTAAAGGTGAAAAAGAAGATAGTTCCGGTAAGGTGATTATGAAAATTCTTGGCTCCCAGGGATATGATGAAATCGATTATCAGATTGTACCTGACGAAATTGAAACGATACAACAGGTATTACGTGGACTTATTGAAACTAAAACCGACTTAGTTCTCTTTACAGGAGGTACAGGATTATCGCAACGTGATGTAACCCCGGAGGCTGTACGACCGTTTATAGATACAGAGATTGCCGGTATTATGGAAGCTGCCCGTGCCTATGGGCAGGACAGGGTAAAAACCGCAATGCTAAGCCGTGGTGTTGCAGGTTTTGCGGGCGATACATTAGTTATAACGCTGCCTGGGTCTAAAAAAGGGGTAGAGGAGAGCCTGCAGGCAATCTTTCCGCAAGTGCTGCATGTATTTAGCGTAAGGGAAGGAAATCGACACAATTAACTATTGACCATGGAAAACCAGCCAGTGAATATTTTTTTGATTAACTCAGATAACTCAGAATCGGGTACACTACAAACATTGCCTGAAAACCATAATCTACAAATAATATCAGACTCAGATACACTTAAACTTACGGGTGTGTTATCGGGTAACGAAAAAGTATTGCTTATTTCAGAATCGTCTATTGAAAAAGTTTTGGGATGCCTGCCAAATGATACCAATAAAAGAAAGGCTATTGAGGTTTTAAAGGATAAATACTGCTTTAGGGAATTGGTTAAAGATGCCCATTACCAAATTAAGAAAGTAGCTTTAGATGAGTTAACCAATTTAAATATTGATAGAAAATCAGTGGTTAAACCACTTAAAGGTTGTTTTGGTACTGCGGTAAAAATTGTGGACAGTAACACTGATATGCGAGATGTATATGAAACTATTATCGCTGAACTTGCCAGAAATGGTAGTATGTTTGGAGATGCCGTACTTAGTACAAAGGACTTTATAGTTGAGGATTTTATTGATGGAGAGGAATATGCCGTAGATATGTTTTACAATAGCGAGGGTGCAGCCTGTATTGTAAATATATATCATCATCCGTTACCAAAGCATGAAGAATACCTGCACATGATATATTATTCATCCAGAGGTGTGCATGAGGCGGTATATCAGAAGGCAAAAACGTTTTTTAATCAGTTAAACAAGCAATTACAGGTAACTGATTTTGCCATGCATAGCGAGTTTAAGATGTGTGGGGACGCTTTAGTACCTATCGAAATTAATTGTATGCGTTATGGAGGGATGGGACTTGGCAATTTAGTATACCACAGTTTTAATGTAGACCCTTATTACTATTTTCTTGAAGGCATTGAACCGGATTGGCAAAATATATTTAAGGACATTCCGTATGATTATCGATTTGTATATTTCATAGCGTATAATGCGGCAGGCAAAGATAAACTGACCCATTATCCTGTTGTTGAAAAACTAAGGGGAAAATTTACAAATATAAAACTTGAACGCCTTTTTGACTACCAAAAACAATTGGCTTTTGGGGTTTATTGCTTACAGGAAAATGAGGAAAATTTAAATGAGTTATTAAACATTGACTTTGACGATTATTTTTTACCTGCCTGATTTTAAATAACCTGCTGCCTCATTTTAACTACCAGTTCGGTAACTTTTGAAATAGCGGTTTCGATTTCTTCAGCAGTAGTGAATCGACCGAGGCTAAAGCGTATAGATGCGAGTGCATCTGCATCACTTAGTCCCATTGCCTTAAGTACATGACTGGGCTCGGTAGTTACAGCCGAGCAGGCAGATCCACTGGATACTGCAATATTTTGCAGCCCGATGATCAGTTTTTCAGAATTAACACCAGGAAAGCAGATGTTTGTGGTATTGGGCAGGCGTGAGTCAGTATCACCATTTATAGAGCTGCCTTTAATTTTTAATAGCTCCTTCTCCAGACTGTTTCGCAAATCCCTAATCCTTAAAACATCATCCTGCATATCTGTAAGGGCTATTTCACTGGCTTTACCAAGTCCGATAATTCCCGTAACGTTGAGTGTGCCACTGCGAAGGTTGCGTTGCTGGCCTCCGCCGTGTATTTGGGGTGATAGCAGTTTACTAATTTTAGATGACACAAATAATCCTCCCACGCCTTTCGGTCCATAAAACTTGTGTGCCGAAAACGGCATTAGGTCAATACCTAAATTTTTTACATTAACGGGGATTTTACCAACTGCCTGTGTAGCATCACATAATAAAAGTGCGCCCTTTGTATGAGCTATATTTACAACTTCTGTAATTGGCTGTATTACACCGGTTTCGTTATTGGCAAGCATAATACAAACAAGGAGTGTATCGTCAGTTATGTTAGCTTTCAGTTCATCAAGGTCAATCAACCCGTTTTTATTTACCGTAAGGTATGTTACAGTAAATCCATCTTTTTCCATATAGGGACAGGTATCAAGTACAGCTTTATGTTCCGTAGTAACGGCAACAATATGTTTTCGGCTGTTATTACCAAGCCCTTTTATGGCAAAGTTGATAGATTCTGTAGCTCCGGAGGTAAAGATAATTTCTGTTGGGCGTGCGCCAATTAAATCTGCAATCTGCTGCTGGGCATTTTCAACAGCCTCTTTTATAGTGAGGCCAAATAAATGGCTGCTTACGGCGTTAGCATATTGCTCTGTAAAAAAAGGCAGCATAGCAGTAAGTACCCTATCGTCTAAACGGGTAGTTGCATTATTATCGAGGTAAATTACAGGCATACTTAAATATCTTCTATAATAAATATACGGTTTATTTATTGTAATACAGTTACTGCAATTGGTAAGTAAGTGTTGTATAGTACAAGCCACCTACTGCCGGGCCTCCCAGAAATGAATTGTAGTAGGTATTGGTAAGATTTGTGGCTCCGATTTTTATCCCCAGCTTCGATTCAGGTAACGCGTAACTAACCTGCGCGTCAAGCGTCCCATAAGCCTTTACATCTCCATTTACCAGGAATGATTTCCAGTAAAAGCTGCTTTGACGTTTATAGGTCACATTAAAGCTAAGAGTCCTCCAGACATTTTCTCCAGCGAAAGATACATTGCCTATCCATTCCGGCGTATTAAAACCGTCTTCAAACCCATCGCCATTATCAGTACGGCTTAGCTTGGCGTATGATACATTACCGCTTACAGCATATTGCTGTGTTATTGCGTAGCTAAGCCCAAGGCTTGCACCATAGTTGTATACTACACTCTGTGAGTTGGTATAAATACGGTAACGGTCTTGCAGGGCACGGTCATTAAGGTAGTAGGGTATCTGAGCAGCATCGGTGGTTTGGGGTACATTCATTTCAATCTGGGCTATAAAGTTATTATAGCGGTTAAAGTAAAAATCGGCATCTACTTTCAACGCCCGGTTAAAGAACAGCCCTTTGTAACCCGCCTCAAACGAATTGATTTTCTCTGGTTTCAGGTAAGTGTAAGTGTTTTTTTGAAGTAAATCCTTGTTGCTTTGTATTGCATCATCAAGTGTAGCGCCGTTGTTGAAATCGTTTGTTACGGCCGATTGAAAACGATCTATAGAACTGCGCAGGTAACCATTCTCAAATACACCGTCTGACATTACCCGCAGGCCGCCAACCCTCCTGACACCGCCGCTGTTTACATTACTAAAGGCTTCGAATATGCTTGGAAAACGAGACCCGCTCTGAAATGAAAAGCGGATACTCTGTCCCTGTGCAGGTGTAAGCACGGCTGAAAACCTTGGATTGTATTTTACGTCAAAATAGTCATTCTTATCTACCCTTAATGTAGCCGATAGCTTCAGAAGACCTTCAAACAGGTTTTTACCAGCTTGTATAAAGCCTCCCGTTTTGCCATAGCTTAGCGTGGAAAATTGATTTGCTGCTGTAGGGTTAACAAAATAATTTCCATCAGGCTTTATGATATAGGATTGGTAATCGGCTCCGGCAAGCAATTGTAATCCAGTATTGTTTTCAAAGTCAGCACTAATGGCTTTAGAAATATTGACCTGCGCCTCGCCATGCACCAGCCAGTCTTTAACGCGCAGGGCAGCGCCTTCATCCCAGTTGTTTATATCGGCCAGTTCATTTAGAGCCTGTTTAAACTCGGCCGTGCCGGGTTGCAGCCTTCCCAAGTCGGCCGCGTTGCGTGCCAGGGTTAGAGCCTGCTGTGTACTCATACCCGGCTGACCGGTGGCATTCGTAAAGGCATTGGTAAAATCGGCGTACCAGTCATTATCCGTTTTAAATCGACGGTCAAGGTTTTCTGAGGCAGACCGAAGGTTATAGGAATTACCGGTATCTTCGCCAGTAGCAAAAGCCCGAATCTGAAAAATGTCATTTTTTAGTTCGAGAGTGTGCTGTTGTAATCTATAGTCCTTTAGCGTAAAACGATTGGCACGCTGGTATACATTATTGAGGTCAGCAAATCGGTAGTTGTAGGATATAGTGGTTTTGGGACTAAGTTTATAATAAAGCCCGATATCAGATTTGATGTTTTTAATGTCATAATCCGCAACATCTTTTTCGGCATAACCTGTACGTGCCACTACATAACGCGTACCGTTTAAAGTAAGTGTGCGTCTGTTAGATGATTCGTTACCATAGCCGTTTGCAGGATCATAAGCCGGATTGTTTACACCTCCTGCAATCCCTATGCCCGTATTTGCATTTGCATTTAGGTCTGTACGGTCGTCGGCAATCCAGTCCTGTCCATTTGTAAGGGAAAAATTTACCTTGAATGCAAAGCGGTCACTTAGTTTTTCTGCGATACGGAAAACACTTTCAGTGTATAGCGTAGCACCTGAATTAGTGTCTCCCAAGTGATTTACCCCTGTCTTTTGCTGCAGGGTAATGCCTGTTGAGGAAAAAGGGTCTTTAGTAATAAAATTTGCCAAGCCGTTAATAGCGTTCAGCCCATAAAGTGCAGAAGTAGTACCCGGAATAATTTCAACCCGGTCTATATCCAGGTCTGTAGGCCCCATAGCGTTGCCTATGGGTGCGCCTATATGCGGTGCCTGGTTATCAAAACCATCTACCATTTGGGTAAAGCGCACGTTCGTAGTATTAGCAAAACCGCGTGTATTAATAATCTTAAAACCTAAACTAGGTGTAAGCATCTGAACGCCTTTTATGTTTTCAAGCCCATCAAAAAAGGATGGTGCAGCCATATTTTTAATTTCCTTATTACTTATATTTTCTATTGTAACCGGAGATTTTAAGATGCTCTCCGGCGTACGTGAAGCGGATACAACTACCTCTTCGAGATAATGGTCAGACAGTGTATCAAGACGTTTTATAGAATCATTGGGCTTTGTTTGTGCAGATAGCCCGGTAAATGATAAAAGTAGTAAAAGGTAGCTTTGTTTCATAAATGTTTATTAGTGCCTATACCAGATTTTATTTAACAATGAAACAGCAATCAGATTCTCCAATTGCTGTTTATAAATATTTTAATTAGTTTAATTATCAGATGCCTGTATCATGTCGGTTACTTTACGGTATTCCAGAGGAGTACAGCCTACCTTTTGTTTAAATAATCTTGTAAAATGCTGTGGGTATTTAAAGCCTAGTTCGTATGCAATTTCGCTAACCGATTTTGTGAGGTCGTAAACACGGTCTTTAGCAATGGCTATTATTTTTGTCTGTATATAGTCCTGTGCGGTGCGTCCGGTTTCTTTCTTTATAAGGTCGCCAAAATAATTGGACGAAAGGTGTAACTGATCGGCACAATAAGAAACAGTTGGTAAGCCCATTTGTTGTGCTTTGTTTTCCAGGAAAAACTCGCTTAAAAGATTTTCAAAACGTTCTATAATGCCTTTGTTTGCGTTGTCACGGGTAATAAACTGACGATCATAAAAGCGATCGCAATAGTTTAAGAGCAGTTCTATATTGCTTGCAATTAGTTTTTTACTGTGTTTGTCAACACCACGCTCAAGTTCTGTAGCAATCTTGTCGAAACAGTCAAGTATAATCTGTCGTTCTTTCTCAGACAAATGCAGCGCTTCACTGGTACTGTACGAAAAAAAGCTGTAATCGTCCATAAGCTTGCCCAGTGATGTTCCTGCAAGCAGGTCAGGATGAAATATAAGAGCGTGACCGTACGGTTGGTAAGCAATACCTGTATCTTCAATTTCCACCGTTTGACCCGGACTAAAAAATACAAGAGTCCCTTCCTGGTAATCGTAATATTGCTTTCCGTATTTAAGATCACCACACTTAACATCTTTTAGGATAACGGTGTAGATGCCAAAATTCATCTTGTAGGGCAGCCTTGGGCTGGCCTTAGATAAATCTACTATGCTTACTAACGGATGCAGCGTTTTGTGGTTATTAAAAACATTATAATCATTAATGCTTTCAAAGTTTACAATCCTTTCCATATGTCATTTCATTTAATTACATTCAAAATTAAGGCTTTTTTATTCAGATAGTTAAACGGGTCGTCGTAATCAGTAAAAATGGTAAGGGAAACTGTAATATATATACAATTTGCAGTCTCATAAAACTGAAATTTACTTTAAAATCGAACAATGTGTATTCCGAAAATAAAGAACAATCCTTGCCGCCGTGAGGGAACTATCCAGAATGATGATTGATAAACATCATTGAGATGGATTCGCTTTTAGATTCCGGTTTTACCGTAACACATATTACCGGGTATGTACAGTTAAAGAAGGAATGGTATAGCTAGGGTTAAAGCGGGCTGTCAGTTTGAGACAGCCCCTTTTTATATAATGCACAATTTGATAATTATATAATGACCTTCAAAAGATGTGCAGGATAATTTTCTAAGTCAGCGATAGTATCTCCATCCTTGAAAATATCAAAACAGTTATAGCCAGGCAGGATTTCAACACCACAGAAACGATAGTTACTTGTTATATTCAGGAATAATTCAGATGTACCTTTGCCTTGCATTAATTGTTGGGAGGGATTATCAAAACTTTCTGCCGGAGCGTTGAAAGTTGCGCATACCATAAATTTTTTACCTTGCAATTTTCCACCTGTTCCATATTGTCTGCCTGCATCTTCCCGGGTTCTCCCATCACCGGTAAGGAACTTTTGGGATTGAAGCCCACTATTGAAAACTTCATCTACATATTTTTTATAAATCCACGGTGCACCAAACCAATTTACAGGCGTTTGTAAAATAATAATATCGGCCTGCAGGTGCTTTTCCACTTCTTCCTCTGCATCGTATCCGGCTTCAACCAGAGTTTCTAAAACTTCATAATCTTTAATTGTAAAGAAGTCTTTAGCTTTCTTAAAGAAAGCATTATTCAGCGTTCCTTCTGACCAGTTCGGATATGTTAAATGCGTATTTATTAGCAAAACTTTTTTCATTGAGTTTAAATACTTTTTAAAAATTATTTATTGGCAAAATGCCATTTGCATTGCATTCATCCTTCCACCCGAAACGTTTAATTTTAAAAATTCTGTTTCAAGTTCGTTTAGATCGGCAGTTGTTATCTGAATAGTTGTCGCGCCTAAATTTTCTGTAAGATGCAGAATATTACGTGTGCCGGGAATCGAAACTATAAAAGGTTTCTGAGCCATTAACCATGCCAGGGCTATTTGAGAGGCTGTTGTATTTCTACTGGAAGCAAACCGGTTTAATAGATTTACAATTGACATATTAGCCGCTAAATTCTCAGGACTGAATCGGTCAAAGGTTAAACGCAGATCCAGCTTCTCTTCAAATTTCGTCTGCGCATTTAATTTACCGGTTAAATACCCCATGCCTAGCGGCCCCCAAGGGACAAAACCAATTCCTAGTTCTTCGCAGATTTCCAGGACTCCATTTTTTTCGACACTTCGTTCCATGAATGAATATTCTGTCTGTATAGCCGATAGAGGTTGAACAGTATGCGCCTTCCTGATAGTGTCTGTATTTGCCTCAGACAATCCGAAATGTAAAACTTTACCTTGCCCGATTAAATCCTTAACAGTGCCCGCTACATCTTCAATTGGTACATTTGGATCAACACGATGTTGATATAAAAGGTCTATACGGTCGGTTTTAAGTCTTTTTAATGATGCTTCAACCACTCTTTTGATATGCTCTGGCTTACTGTTCAATCCGCCTTTTTCAATGTCAAAGCCAAATTTAGTAGCAATAGCTACCTGATTCCTTAATGGTGCCAATGCTTCACCTACGAGTTGCTCGCTGGTATACGGGCCATATACTTCGGCAGTGTCGAAAAAAGTTACCCCTTTTTCAAAGGTGGTACGCATGGTTTTAATGCCTTGTTGCTTATCTGCAGCAGCACCATAATTAGCACTAATGCTCATACATCCGGCTCCTATTTGAGATACTTCTAATTTTCCTAATTTCCGGATGTTCGTATTTTTTTCTTTTTTATTTTCATCAGGTCTATTTTCATTCGGGCCGACGGTTGCTGATAAAAGGTTTGGCGCGAGCAATAAACCCATCCCTGCAATTGTAGTTTGCCGAATGAATTTTCGCCTTGGATGCTCTTCGTTACTTTGTGGTGTATTTGTTACCATTTGACTTTCTGTTTAAATAGTATTCAAAATTACCCGGTTAAAAACGAACGGCTGGAAACAGACTACCTGTAAAAAAGAAACAAATTACTGATACTTAAAAACGCCCTCGGGGGCGTTACAATTATTGATTTTGAAGTTTGGTAATGACCTGTGACCTGTATTCTTTGGGACTTAAGCCGACTTGTTTTTTAAAGAATTTTGAGAAGTAGTTGGGATATTCAAAGCCGAGTTCATATGCTATTTCAGAATTATTCATGTTGCTGTTTTGCTCCAGCAGTTCTTTTGCTTTTTTGGTTACAAAATCATGAATATTTTCCAAAGCTGATTTTTGTGTGTAGTGTTTAACTATGTCGCCCAAATAATTTGGAGTCAGGCCTAGTTTTTCTGCAAAATATTGCACAGATGGGAGCTGCGATACGGGCTGATCATAATATTGAATCAGGCTTTGCTGAAAATCAGAAACGATACGGCTGTATAGTTTAGGGTCTGTAGAAAACTGTCTCTTATAGTAAGCTTCGACTAAAGAAACTAACACATTGACATAAGAAATCAACACATTAAAATTTCGTGTGCTATTTTTGTAATATTTCATCATCAATTCAAAAACTGAGCTAATTTCTTTTATTTCTTCCTCAGTTAAATAAAGTGCCTCGTGCTGCCCATAGTCGAGATATGTTTTAAAGAGGAAACGGTTCTCTTCAATTATTTTTTTAGAGAGCTGCAAATACATTCCAGTATAGGTTGGTTCTATATCCCACCCCTCGGATAGTACAATATTTGGACTGTTGAAAAATACCGCAGTTATTGGATCATTATCAGGTAGTATTTTGCTTTTAAAATTTACCTTAAAAGAAATTCTGTAAAAGTCTACAGCTACAGGTTCCGACTTTAGCAACATATTAGGCGGATCATAGTAGCCGACATCAATGTTATTATCCAGCGGAGCTGGGAGCCCTAAATAGGTGTTATATGATATGAAGTCTTTAAAAATTTTCATTAAGCAAAGTTACGATTAGTTATTGCATTTGCCATAATTTAAAAATCCAGGTATCATTAAAATATAAAATCTCTACCTTATGGTTTAAAAGACTATAAGTTCAAAAAAAAATGTATATTTGTCTTTTAATAGATAATAAATATCATATGTCAATAATTTTATCTCTATTTAATTTTAAATTATTCAAAATTAAAGCAAAAAGTCTTCTGTTTTTATTAATCAGTATCATTGCTCTTTCCAACTCTATAGAAGCACAAACAAATCGTGTTATTTCGGTTGATTATACTAAATCCTCAGGAAAACTGAATACAATGTTTAAAGAATGTATAGGCGCGGGGAGAGCTAATGAAGGCCTGCGTGCCGACTGGCAGCAGCAGCTGGCTTATGTAAAAAAGGAGTGCGATTTTAAATACATCCGTATGCATGGACTACTGACTGATGAGATGGCTGTGTACAAGGAAGACAACAAAGGCAAACCAGAATACAACTACATGTATGTTGATGCCCTCTATGATTATTTACTAAGCATCGGGATAAAACCATTTGTAGAGTTGGGTTTTATGCCGAGTGCACTTGCAAGTGGAGATAAAACCATTTTTTGGTGGAGGGGTAATGTTACACCTCCCAAAGATTATGCAAAATGGGAGGCACTTATTAAAAATCTGACAGCCCATTTTACAGATCGTTATGGTGCTGAAGAGGTAAAGACCTGGTATTTTGAAGTTTGGAACGAACCCAACCTCGACGGCTTTTGGGCAGGGACACAAGATGAATATTTTAAGCTTTATGCTTCTGCTGCCAAGGCAATAAAAAGTGTAAATAAAAATTATAAGGTAGGAGGGCCGGCAACAGCAGGTGCTGCCTGGATTCCTGAAACTTTAGAGTTCTGCCACAAGAATAATGTGCCCATAGATTTTGCCAGTACACACTCCTATGGTGTAAATCAAGGATTCCTGGATGAATTTGGTAATTCGGGTACGGTACTTAGCAAAGACCCTATGGCGGTAAGCAGCGATGTAATCAGTTCACGTAAGCAAATCCAAAGTTCAACAAATCCAAATATCGAATTACATTACACCGAGTGGAGTTCATCCTACACTCCGGCCGACCCAATGCATGACAGCTATCATCAGGCGGCATATATACTTGAAAAATTAAAACAGGTAGGAACTGCACCCAATTCAATGTCGTATTGGGTATTTACCGACATTTTTGAAGAAGCAGGTCCGCGGTTTACACCTTTTCACGGTGGTTTTGGGCTATTGAATACACAAGGTATTAACAAGCCGGCTTTTTATTCATATCAGTTTTTAAACAGGCTAGGTGAAATTGAACTTACCAATACAGATACCCGCTCCTGGGCTGCTAAGAACAGTAAGGGCGACGTTCAGCTATTATTTTGGGATTTCACTTATACCGATGGAGGCGAGGGGGTAAATAACCAGCAGTATTATATACGCGATTTGCCCGCTAAGGACAAAGGAAAAACCACAGTATCAGTTACGGGTATGCCAAAAGGCAAATATCGTATGGAACTTTATAAAATAGGCTATAAAGCTAACGATGCTTATGCTACTTACATGGAACTTGGAAAACCAACTCAACTTACCAGAAAACAGCTTACCGAGATTAAGAGCAAAAATGATGGCAAACCTTTTTCCAACGAAACAATTACAATTAACGACGACGGCAAGTTCTCTAGAGAAATTGACCTTCGCGAAAATGATGTTATTATGGTTAACCTGGTTAAAATATAGTTTCTATTATTGGCTTTTAACGTCGAGATCTGTAGTATCTACACATTTGGTGTTTAAAGGTTAATTGTTATCCAAAGTCCATTACTAAGCAATTGCTAATAATTGTAAGCTAAAAGTAATTTTCATTGACAAAGTGGTTCCGATACTATGGCTATCAAGGCTATAATAAACTTTCATCCTCTAATTAAGATGCGACAGAATCAAACCAGTTTTTTTCGGAATAATAGGAAGTTTTACGTTATATTTTTTTTAGCTAATTTTAAGATTATCTGACTTTTGCAGGGTTATTTTCCGATGCAGAAATTAACTATCCAGCATTTGCAGGCCTTTCCGAATGGCGAGGTACAAATGAGGTACAATTTTGAGCATAATAACGCAAACATCACAAACAAACCAATAGTTTTATATCAGAGATGTATAAGAACTTTGGGACTAGTTATACCGCAAATATATAATATTTTTCAAAAATTAATTTCGATTTTGCGAATTTTTGTACTGGATCAATATTGTCAATTCGGGAACCTCAACAGAAAAAAATCAAACAAATTGTAAGATATGAAGTCTTAAAAATTTAATCAAACAAAGTTTCAATTTGTTTCGTCCTTGTAATAATATTCCATTTCTAAATATTTTCCTTTTCAAATTGTTATTAAAATTAACTTTCTTTTTGAAGCAGAAAAGCGTTAATCTTTTTACTTTATTTTATAATACAGTAACCAACAGTATAACAAATAAGATTAATTAGCGGTCATGGTGTTTTATTCAATAGGGGAATGGTTTCAGGGTGCAGCAGTGGATAAGGCGAAAAGAAGTATTAAGGCTTTGCTGGATATCAGGCCGGATAAAGTTACGGTAATTAAGGATGGGAAAACAGCGGTAGTTGATCCAAAGGAAATTAAAAGGATGACATAGAGGTTAAGGAAGGGGGAAAAGTAGCATTGCACAAAAAAAGTACATTAAATCTAACACATTAAATCAATACTTAATATGATTTGTCTATAGTTTTACCTCCTACTATATCAAATATTTAAGTTTTACTTTTATGAGGTAAATTTACATCTTCTCTATATCCCTCAGAAATTTATGAAATCTATTATTATCCTTCAAAATAAAAACCGCCTTTAAGCGTGTTTTTAATGTGAATAACTTCCCATAAATATATCTTCTAACTGTTTCATTTTTAGGTAATTTTACATTTCACCCCTAAATATTGAATATTATACGTATCCTACCTTAGCGCTTTCTTCCGTGGTTGAAGGAAAAGTTGATTAATATCCTCTGATGGTTCGGAAAGGAAATCTTATTGATATTTTCCAAACTAGAACTACGGCCTTGTCAAAATTAATCAATACCTAAAATCTCAGCCTGTGTACTGTCAAATTTATGACAATATATTCTACTACAGCTCTCCGATTACTGAGAATGTAAATATGGTTAAACTTGTATAATTTGGAGCATATTGCCAAGAAAATTGGTATTTGATAAAATATGTACTGCCAAAATTTTTGCTAAAAATTACCTTATAATTTCATGTAATATTAAATTTAACAAAAAATTATGATAAAGATGTGGTTTTCCGTAAACAACTTATATAAATATCTATTAGCTTTACTAAATGAAAAGAACAGAATTTTATTACACAAAAGAATAAAAATTATTAGTTTTCAACATTTTATAATAGATTTCAAAAAAGACAATTATAAAAATCATTCTAGCATAATTAACTTTAATATGACGAGTCATATCAAGTTACATTTAAGTTAATGTATACAGGTTTAAAGAGTTAGTATCATATTATCAAATCAGGATAATCAAAATATTTAGTCGCGATAAATTGCGGTCTTCTTTTATTGGACCAAAGAAAAAATGAATAAAAGAAACGCTCAACCCATACGCGTTTAAGGGATATTTCAACCAATTTTAATTATTAATATGAAAAAAGTTTTTTTAACAGCAGGACTTATCCTTACATTAACAGCGACTGGCTTTGCCAAAAATTCTGAGACTATCGTAGATGTTAAATCATCAGACAAAAACACTTCAAAAGATGACAAAAATACTTCAGAAGATGAGGTAATGCCATGTGTATACAATATTTTGATTAAAAATTCGAGAGGACAGGTAGTTAACACTATTCCTTATAACGGAACTACAGCTAATTGGACAGATTGTTTCAATTGGGCAGCAAGTAATGTTAAGATTTGGACTGCGCAATATGCTCATTCTCCGGGATATACTGCTGAACACGATTTGTATTAATCGCAATTGCATTAAACAGGTGTGGTCTATTGACCGCACCTGTTCTCTAATAAACAACCCTGGTTAATATCTATTTGACCAAATAAAAACAAATAAAGGAGGCGTTAATATCAGTAATGTTTAGGGCGTCTTTTAACCAATTAATTTACTTTTATGAAAAAAGCTTTTATTACGACATGCTTATTGGTAGCAATTAGTGCGACAGGTTTCGCAAAAAATTCTAAAACTGTGACTGATACAAAAACAGAGGTTAAAAATACATCTGAAAATACACTAGCACCTCCATGTACTTATAACATACTAATTAAAAACGTCAGAGGACAGGTTGTTAGGACGATTCCATATAATGGTTCAACTCCAACAGTTAGAGATTGTTGTGATTGGGCAGCGAATAATGTTAAAATTTGGAAAGCACAATATGCCAATTCTCCGGGCTATACGGCAGAATCTGACATGGACTGCTCTATTTAGTGGTTCGCCATTCTAACTAATAGGGTGGCGTAAAATTAATTCCTATGTATTAATACAACCAGGTGGGACAACATGTTCTCATCTGGTTCATATAAAGCACAAACTATGAAATTATTTTTTTTACTTATTATAAATTTTTTTACACTTAGCATATTTTCCCAGCAGAATACAAGCAATGCCGTTATAGATTATAAAGAATATAATAATACTGAAACTCCAAACACTTTAACTTCGACCCTATCTGTACACAATTCTAGTACAATTTTCCTTGCGAAATTTAGTACTCAAAAATTCAACAACCCAAAGGAGGAAGCTGATCGGCCAAACAGAAAAACACAAGATACCGATTACTTAAAAATTGATCATAAAAACAAAGAATCACTTTCAATAGAACCATTTGAGGCTGATTATATACTTGTTAAAGATGAATATCCTAACCTTAAATGGGATATATCGCAAGAAGAGAAAGTTATAGGAAAATATAAATGTATCAAAGCGACCACTACTTATCGTGGCAAAGATTGGTTAGTGTGGTTCACTCCTGAGATTCCGTTAAACTATGGGCCTTGGAAGCTTCATGGCTTGCCGGGCTTGATCGTTGAAGCAACAGATTCTACTAACACATTTAGTTGGGCAGTTGAAAAAATAGAATTCAGAAAAGATCCGGTCTTTGATATGGATTTCAATACCTTGGTCAAGGTTAAAAACAAAACTCCAGTAACCAAAAGAAAGCTTCTAGACGATATGGATGAATATCAAGCTAATCTTGAAGCGCAAATGAAGCAACTTATGCCCGACATGGGAACACCTATACATACCAGAACAGGTTATGAACTAAAATATGAATGGGAGACCAAATAATTATTACTAACAAGTGCTCAAATTTTTAATTTTTTCTATGTTGTCTATGATTTCTTTGAGGACAATGGCACAACATCACATTTCAGGAAGAGTGACCACCGCATCGGGAGCAGCATTGCCAGGTGCCTCTATAATGGTAAAAAGTGATGAGGATAAACTTATTGCCTATGCAATTTCGGAGGCAGACGGCACTTATCTTATTGACATTAATCAGTCTGGCACCTATACAGTGGAGGCCATATACATGGGATTTACCAAGCAAAAACAAACAATAAAAATATCAAAGGACTCAGTTGGCATTAACTTTTTATTGGAAGAATCCAAAGAAGTTTTGAATGAAATCGTAATAGAATATGAACAGCCTGTAAAATTACGCGGTGATACATTGGTCTATGATGCAAAAAAACTTGCAACAGGGCACGAAGTAGTTGTTCAGGATTTATTGAAAAATATCCCGGGACTTACAGTATCCAACGATGGAAGAATTTTTTATGGAAAGACTGAAATTGAAAAAGTTATGGTTGACGGTGACGATTTCTTTAGCAAAGGTTATTCGCTTCTCACTAAAAACATGCCAACACAACCGTTGGATAAAATTGAAATTTTGCAGAATTATTCCAACAATAAATTACTTAAAGGCATCGAAGACTCCGGTAAGGTCGCCCTTAACCTTACCATAGATGAAAAATATAAAAATATATGGTTTGGTGACTTAACTGCAGGCTTTGGTAGTTATGATCGCTACAATTTCGGTAGTAATCTTATGAATTTCAGTAATGCATACAAACTATTTCTCACGTGCAATGCTAATAATGCCGGCTACGATAAGGTAGGGGATATAAATGAAATGATTTTTGATTCTAATGAGATTGAATCTATAGGCAGAGGTTATAGTGCAGTTACGGTAATGAACTTGGGAACGGGCATAACCAGGTTAGACCAAAAACGTTCGTCGTTCAATAATGCAAAAATGGTTACCCTAAGCTCTATCGTGCCGGTAACTACCAAATTAAAACTTCAGTTAAAAGGTTTCTTAGGTTCGGATAAACTCTCTGCCTGGAATAGCTCTTATTCTGTTGTAGATCTCCCAGATACCCACTTTGAAAACACCGATGTAAACAAATCGGTCAACAAAATTAGAAAAGGTTACATTAATGCATTTGTAAATTTTGATATCTCAAAGACGATGATGATTCAGTCATCCTCAACCTTGAATAAGGGAACTAATGATTTCAGGAACGATTTAACTTTTAATGGCATTAATACACGAGAAGATCTTGGAACTTCGGACAACTACTTTGATCAGAAGTTGACATACACACAACAATGGAACAAGAACACGGCGTTGCTGCTAAAAGGACGTTTTTTAACGGATAAAATGCCACAGCAATATCAGATAAATGATTATTTATTGGGCGATTTATTTTTGGATGAAAATATTGCTTCTGTAGGAACCAATGTGAGAAGTAAAAGACAATACGTAGGTTTTCAGTCTGACTTTAGAATAAGACAAAAAAACAACAACCTGATAGCCTTTACTTTTGGATATGATAATAACATTGATTTTCTAAAAACAGCATTTACGTTATTTTCAGATTCAGGAAACAATTTACCGCAGGATTTTCAATCCGATTCGCAACTTAATACAGGTGATCTTTATGCTAACACTGCATATACTTTGAAAGTAGATAAGTTCTCTGTAACCGCCAATTTAACTGCCCATCAATTTTTCAATAAGTTTGAAAGCAAATCTAATACACACAGGGATCAAAATCCTTTTTTCGTAAATATAATTCTGGATGCTTTATATTCAATTAATTCTAAAAATTTCATTTCAGCACACTACAATTATCGAGTTAATAACAATAGCATATTACAAATAAACGATGCCTATTTGCTTACCTCATCACGTAGTTTCGTTAAGGGCCTTGGTGATTTTAATCAGTTGCAGAATACAATGGCAGGAATTGAGTATAACACCAAGCATTACCTTAACCGTTACAGTTTCTCATGGGGACTAGATTATTCTCAACAGATCGATGCAATAAGATATCGGAACACTCTTGAACAAAACAATGCCCTCTCAGAAGCATTTGTAATGAAAGGTGGTGACAGGGTTAACGCAAATTTTAAATCACATTTTGTTGTCAAAAAATTAAGGGGCAGTATTATGCTGGAGGCTATGGCAGGAAAGTCTGTATACTACAATATTATAAATGATTCGGGACTTCGTAGAAACACTGCTGACAACCAGAATTACAATTTAAGCTGGCGAAGTAATTTTAAAGGAGCATTTAATTTTAATATTGGAGCAGACTGGAATTTTTACCAGACTGATTCCGAGCAAACATTTCGCAATAGCACAAAAAACAGCTTTCTGGATTTAATGTATAAACAGGAGGACTACTTTACGTTGAAAATACGTACAGAGCATTATAATTTCGGGGGTCTCGATAAATATAATAATTACTTTTTTAATGACATAGAGAGCAGTTATTTTTTTAATGATAAAAAATATATAATAAGCCTTGATGCAAGGAATTTGCTCAACGTCAAAACTTTTTCATCATATACCATTTCAGATTATGGTTATTCATCAACTTCTTACCGTTTATTGCCGAGATACATTCTTTTTTCTTTTAAGGTTAGATTTTAACACAAATAAGTATAATACCTTGTTTCAAAAATGTATCAATTCATTAAAAGAAGGTGTAAACTATTTGAACGGTAAAAATTACGATATCTCAAATGCTTCAACAACTAACCAAATTATCAAATGGCTTTATGACACCACTAATAATATAACCAAAGAAGAAATCAACAGGTATAATACAGAATTGATTGTTGAAAAGTCACAATTAGAAATTGCACTATCAAAACTTTTTGGTGGGTATTCTGTTATGGGTATTATTGAAGCTGTATACAATCCTCAAACTGGGAAATACGATACAATTGGAAGTGACTGGAGCGGTGCACAACTTTACTTTTCCAGAGGGAGTCTTGGTTTTCTAAGAAAGGGTAATCCAGAGTGGAAATTTAATAGTCTCACTTTATCTGAAAATTCAAGAGATTATTATCTGTTCGCCGATAATTATGGACAGCAAATCATGATTGATAAAAATTTTAGATTTGTAATGTTCTTTGCTGAATTGAAAGATGGTAAGTATCAAAAGACTTACACATACTCAGAGGCAAGAAGAGATGAAACAATCAAGCAACCATTTTAAAACCAAGTATAATATGAAATTAATGGAGAATGCAAGACTTTCTTATCTTGACGATATTATGAAAGAACTTGCAAAAAACTCAGGGAGTTTTGTTAGCGAAGATGATGTTGCTCCCAAAGTCACATTTGAAAAAATAAAACACAAAGTATTTGGCGAGATTAGTGTCACTAAGGCTAATATCCCCGTCGACAAAGAACGTTTGTTTTTTAGAACTGCGACTATCTATTTAGTTGAGCTCGGTCTTATAATGAGGCAGGATAAAAATCCTCTAAACCCTGATTATTTGATAAGTTATAAAGGCTTGGAATTAATTGAGAATGGCGGAATTTTAAAACAAAGGAATAATGAAAGGGTTAAAGATGTGCTTCAGAAATTCTTTTGGATTTTAGCATTTATCACATTTTTAGTCAATACAACTTTTCAAATATTGAACTACAATAAACCCGCTACAAATACTTCCGCATCAAGTACAAAAGAAGTTCAAGCAGAACAAGAATAATTACACTCACTAAAAGTATTTGAAGCATAATCCAGATGGCCTCTAGTGTAAAAATAGTTTCCATAATAAAAATGCCCGCATCACAGCGGGCTTATTTTTTGATTAAATTTGTATCTCTAGTAATGAGAAAAAGTAATTTTGTATACTGTCGTATTTTTATGGCATCTCTTATTAACCATTAAGTCAAAATTTCCTTGCAATGAAGTATGTTAGCTATCTCTTCTTTTTATTGTTTGCTTTAAATGCATTTTCGCAAGGCTTGTCAAACATAGCTGAATATGACACCATTTTTTTGGTACTACCGCAAAACAATGAGTTTAAAAATATAGAACTCAATTTTAAAGACTTTAAACTAAGCTATATGGGAACTAAAACTTACGGTTCCATTCAGTATTCATTTAATGATCTCGCCAGCAATGGAAAAATTAGCCTCAACACTCAGGATGATTCATCATCACCCTATATGGTTAAGAATAATATCACTGTGAAAGGCTCAAAATTTCTTAAAACACATAAGAATAACATTATTACGCTAAAGGAAATAGAAAAATATGGATACAGGAAATTATTCTATGAAACCCTGAAAGTACAAAACAGGAAGCTTCATAAGTACTATGTTATATATGAAGGTGACCTAAAGAAAAAGACTATCATTCTCAGACAGACTCATCCCTACTCATTCGATTAATGAAAATATATGAATTCTTAAGTCTTCCCGAAGAAATAGATATGAGGCTATTTGGCACAACGGTAAGCATATTGATACTAAAGAAAAAGATGGTATTATATACCAACTATATGCAATTAATAACTTCTTTGTAGAGATACATTACAATCAGGAGAATAATGAGATTGTTGGAAATCTACCATTCAAACACGGCATACATTTAGAAAAATATTTACCTTAGCACTTTCTTTCTGTGATTGGAAAGAGATGCGATTAATTATGCCCTTCTGGTAGTTCGGAAGGGCTTTTTTATTATAAATCGCCAATTTTTAACGCAAAATAGTCTCAATTTCAATGGCGTCAATCATTGCATAGAGCTCATCAAGTTCCTCCCTTAAAGCTTGGATTTCTTCACGTGAAATAACAGTCTGGAACGGCTGAACGTACTCTGCTACAGCTTTCCTGTATTCTCTAATTTTTTCATTTTTAAGGAATTGTAATACCTCTATGCGCTCTCTATTATCCATCATGTAGTTGTTAATAAACTCCGCATCATTCGTCTAACGTAGCTTATAGTTGAGAATAACTATAGTGAGTAAAGTGATTCTAAAGGTAATGAATAATACAATACATAAAGTTCAAATTCGGCTTCATGCAATTATAGTCGTTGAATGGTAAATCTATTTTTTAAGTATATCCTGATAATGCCTTCACTATGAGGGACATTTATTTATTACTCAATGCAGTACTTTCCATTACTTGTTTAAAGTCTAAATGCATCTGTATAATCACATCTAAAAGCGTAGATTTTGTATACGGCTTTTTATATAGAGTTTCTCCGTCACGTTTCATATAAGCCCAATACACACCCTCTTTAAACTCCCAACTCAATTTTATATTGACGTGTTGCGCGGAAAGCTTTACGTGTTTTATGAAACACTTTAGTTCATAGAGTGTACAGGATTCTGCTTTTATGCTATTTTCAGTGGCGAGTATCATAGGACAAATGTAATCACAAAATGAATACAGTATTGGGAGAATTAATCCCAAAAGAAAAACCCGCCTGAAAAGGCGGGCTACAAATACTCAAATCTTAAATAAGAAAAGACGAAGCAAAGGAATTAAACTGAGCCTAAAATTAAAACTCCATTCCCTATTGTCACTTCCATCTCCTGCTTTGCTCGATTTTTTACTGAAATTAATCTGCATTGCTAAATTTTTACAGAAATATTTGAACCGTTAAGTTACTAAATATCTGCATAATAAAAAAGCCCCTCCTTAAATAATAAAGAGGGGCTTCAAGCCTTAAAATTACATATTGAATTGAAATGAATCGGGGTAAAAGAACGTGCACCAAAAATAAAATGATTGTCAAATTTGTAAAAACACATTAACAAAATTTTTATATTAGCTGTAACCAATTAACTAACATTATTATGATAATAAAAGATTACTTTGAAATTATTTATTGGGCTATTAGCGTTTGTATCTTAGGTGTGACAATCTATTGGATAAAAATGTCCCCAATAGAGGCTGTAAAAACAGGTCGCGAATTAGATAACCAGCAAAATAAACACAATAGTAAAATGGACTTATTCCTTTTGCTTTTTTCTCTGCGAGGTAATCCCACACATCGCGACTTCGTAAATGGTTTGAATCAAATTGACATCGTTTTTGAAGACTCCTCTGAAGTCTTATCTGCATGGGAGAAACTACTTGAATCATTGAATAATCGTACTGGCAATACGATTGAAAATCTAATATGTTAAGGACTGACATGCTTTCTGCGATGGCTCAACATTTAGGATATCAGAAACTGAAACAAACAACAATTCTGCGGACAAATAGCCCTCAAGCTCATTTGGATTATGATACTTCGGTACAGGAACACAATACTTTGATGCGTTCATTTTTTGAGAGTGGTACAAAAATGCACAATCTTTGGATTTCTCATTATGGACAAAACCAACAAAATCAATCGGGAGAGGTACAGTCATAAAATATTAGATTGAAAGCCACTCCTTTTTCAAAAGTGGCTTGTTAATTAATCACTCGAAAAAAGAAAGTCTTAAAACTTTCCGATATGTAAAAAATTAAGCCTCTTATAGTAGAGGCTTTTTGATTATATTCGTAAATAAATTTGTAAAATAATGAGCTTGGAAGTCATACTCTCGATAGTCGCAATTGGAATTACTGTAACATTTTATTTTGCGGATAAGATTATAAACGGAAGTACTCAAAGTGCCAAGAAGTATCTTTTATCTAAATGGTTAGATAATAAATCTAAGAATTTAAAACTTCAAGATACTATTTATCAATTTGCATCTTCTATAAATGGATGGGATGCAAAAGCTTTTACAGATTCCAATCACACTTATCTCGACTTTTATACTCAACTTAAACAGACCTATGAAGTTGAATATTCAGATGTGCAACTTAACGCACTTAAAAAAGCCAAGCTTTCAAAATTTCAAATTGATGAATATACTGGTAAGTTAAAAGTTCAGGAAGATAACCTTAATTTAATTCAGGTAAGCTTTGAATCTCAAATTAAAAAATATTATGCCGATTTGGTGTAATTAAAGTATACTTACCTAATTTTTTTACAGTCATTAACAAATTTTTGATATACTATTTATTAGACTTGACTATGATATCGATAAAAAAGCCGCAAGCGATATGGTTAGTTAGATAGGGAACTTTAGTGGTTAACTAAAAATTACAAAATTATTCATATCTTCAGATCCAAATTGTTGCTATATTAGCTATTCAATGGACTGATTTTTACTAAATAACAATAAAAATATATGCTATGTCAAACGACAAGGTTTCACTGCATAGAGTTATCAAGGCATCTCCTGAAAAAGTATTTCGTGCCTTTACCGAAGCTGCTGCTATAGCTTCATGGTTGCCTCCGTACGGTTTTGTATGTACTGTACATGAAATGAATGTTGAGGTTGGGGGTACCTACAGAATGTCATTTCAAAATTTCTCAACCGGCAGCACACAGTCTTTCGGCGGGGAATATATTGAAATTAAGCCGAATGAGTTTTTAAAGTATGTTGACAGGTTTGACGGCCCTAACTTGCCCGGGGAAATGATGTATAGCATTTGGCTCCAGAAAATATCAACCGGGACAGATCTACGCATAGTACACGAAGGTATACCTGCGGCTATACCTGTTGAAATGTGCTATTTGGGTTGGCAGGATTCGCTGGATAAACTCATCGGGTTAGTAGAGCCTGAAATAAAGGATGCCTGATACTATGCTATAAGGCTGTTAGAACCGGTTCAAAATCAGAAAAATCACATTATTTTTATTTTGATGGATTCCCTGAATCCTAAATGTTTTTCAGACATAAGCTTACGCAGCACATTTACTTCATCACAGAGCCATTCTGCTGAATAATTCAGACTTTCCAAATAGGGCTTCAGCATATCAAAGTTCTCATAGGATATTTTCTTTGCCAGGCTTATGTGAGGCGTTTTGGAAGTGGACTTTACCAGTGTCATAAGGCTAACAATCGGTTCAGGATTTTTTATGCTTAAATAGACAGTGACACTATGTCCATGGTCAAATATACTCCAGCCCTCTACAATTACTTTAAAAGGGTTAGCAGGTGTTATCAGTTTAGCAATCGTTTCGGCAAAATCAGCATCATCGGTAAGCTTATCAACCAGCGTAATATGAGCGATGGAATGAAGATTCCTATCGCTTATATAGGCAATATCATTTAGTTTCTTCTTAATCTTAGCAATATCAGCTTTCACCGTTTCCGGTGGTGAGAGAACCACAAGATATGCATACAGCTCGCCAAATAATGCCATTTGCCTGTAATTGCGCTTTGCCATACTTTATTATTTATCGTTAAGGGCGCTATACGTGGGTAAGGCAGCTAAGGCAAAAACGATATGTGCCACGAAAAGTTGCCTGTAATAACCATAGCGATAATTTTGTGGGGGCTGGTCATGTTGTCTGAAAAGCATTTTCCAGACCATTATGCCCGTTAATCCGCTTAGCGAACCTATAATTAGCATTTTCCCTAACGTTGGTTTGTGCAATGCGTTTTTCCAAATTAATCTATAGGCAAATACGAAGCCTATTCCGGTGGCATAGTGGATAAGCCATCCGGCAGGATGAATTTCCTCGTCACTGAGCTCCGGCAGGTTTTTCGAATTATCTATAAGCCCATTGATCATTATGGGCTCTACATATTGCTGTTCTTCTTTTTTTGCTTTCAGATAGCTGTAAAGTGTCATGAATGTAGTCCCTACAATTCCTGCAATAATTATTTTTTCAACAGTTTTCATGGTACCTTATATTAGAAGGGGAGGAAAGCAGCGCTTTCCTCCCAGTTATTACTCTACTATTTTTGATTCCCTTTCCCAGATTCGGTGTTTCCCGAGTTCGGAGATAAATTCATCGGCAAAGGCTTTACTGCTGCCCATTACTATCCCTGGCAATGTCTTCTCTTTTTTGTCGGCAAGTTTATTACCAATTGTCGTTTTCGATAAAAGTTTATCAGTTCCGTCATCAGCACCAATCACTTTGCAATGCCTATAGGCGTCATTAATAAATTCGATAACATTATCGTTGCTTTCCAACGGAGCCATATTTGCAGCGCCCGGAATGTAGACTGCATCAAATACTACTGATGAGGAAGAGAAAAACGTAAAATCAGTTTTTAATTCCTTGCCTGTATCTGTCTTGATGTTACCCGCATGTGGGCCTATAATTTTTGCAGACGCCCCTTTTGCTTCCAAAGCTTTTTTTAAAGCATTTACAGAAGCTTCACTTACGCCATCAGCACATAGAAAAGCAACCTGTCTGGTCTCTATCGTATCCGTTACTGTTGGGTTTTTCAGCATGCTCAGAGCATCAGAGGGCTGATAGCTTTTATCAAGTGGCTTTGGTTCATGTTTTTGCGGATCGGCATCGGCACCGATACCATGGTTCATCGGTTTTTCCGGCTGTGCAGGAACAGCCAGGCCAAGGCCTTCGGCTACCTTATTGGCAAGGGCGTTATCTACCTGCGATAACAGCCCGAGCATACGCTGCCTGATCGCAATAGTCTCTACTTTGCTCAGTTCAAAACGGAGCGCACTAATGATATGGTTTTGCTCCACCGGTGTCTGGCTTTTAAAGAACAAAGCCGCATGGCTGAAATGGTCGGCAAAACTTTCGCTTCGTTCACGAACCTTGTGTGCTTCAACGCGCTCATAAACGCTGACAAATCCACCTTCTGATTCTTTCGCTTGTGCAGGGTAGCCATTGTTCAGGGAGTTAGGGCTATAGCTGACACGCCCTACATTTATTTCCTGTCTCATGTGCCCGTCGCGCTGGTTGTTGTGCATAGGGGCTATGGTCCTGTTGATAGGGATCTCATGAAAATTAGGGCTGCCTAAGCGGGACAACTGTGTATCGGTATAAGAGAATAATCTTCCCTGTAATAGCGGATCATTAGAGAAATCTATTCCCGGTACTACATGGCCGGGATGAAATGCGACCTGTTCGGTTTCGGCAAAAAAGTTGTCAGGATTACGGTTGAGTACCATACGGCCTATTTTAGTTACCGGAACCAGTTCTTCAGGGATGAGCTTCGTTGGATCCAGAAGGTCGAAGTTATATTTGTGCTCGTCGGCTTCCGGAACAATCTGTACGCCCAATTCCCATTCGGGGAAATTCCCATTTTCAATGGCTTCCCACAAATCGCGCCTGTGAAAATCAGGATCATTACCTGAAATTTTCAGGGCTTCGTCCCAAACTACGGCATGTGTCCCCAATTTCGGTTTCCAATGGAATTTTACAAACACCGATTCATTATTTTCATTTACCAAACGGAAAGTATGGATACCAAAGCCTTCCATCATACGTAGGCTTCTTGGGATAGCACGGTCGCTCATGGCCCACATGACCATGTGCATCGATTCGGGCATTAAGGATATAAAATCCCAAAAAGTGTCATGGGCAGAGGCAGCCTGAGGTATCTCGTTATGAGGCTCAGGCTTGACAGCATGTATAAGGTCAGGAAACTTCATGGCATCCTGTATAAAGAATACAGGTATGTTATTGCCTACAAGGTCAAAATTACCTTCCTGTGTGTAGAATTTTACCGCGAACCCGCGTACATCTCTGGCAAGGTCTGTTGATCCCTTAAAACCCGCAACGGTTGAGAATCTGACAAATACTGGTGTTTTTACCGATGTGTCATTTAAAAATACTGCTTTGGTGTACTGGCTTACATTGCCATAGGCTTCAAAGTAACCGTGGGCACCGGACCCTCTTGCATGGACTATACGTTCCGGGATGCGTTCGTGGTCAAAGTGGGTAATCTTCTCACGCATAATGAAATCTTCCAGTAGGGAAGGACCACGCTCACCGGCCTTCAGGCTATTATGGTCATTGTTTATGCGTACGCCATGATCGGTAGTTATGAACTGGCCTTCGCCATATTCCCTGTTCTTTTCCAGGTCCTGCAGCTTGGCATTGTCTATAGGACTTGCAGAAGGTGTGTGATTTTTTTTCATCAAAGTATGCTTTTAGTTTTGTTCTATTCCTTATAAAGTTACTTACCAGAATCCGAGTACAATCAGAAATTAACGCGGTATTAACGCCTTCATAATTAATCATTTATAGTTTAACGCAATCTTACCACTTATTAACATTACGATTTAAAATGCTTAACAACAGTGCAGTTAACTTTACAAGAGTTCGAAAACTAATTCAAACTAAAAAAATTATACTATGTCAATTATTCAAAACGACCATTCAGAAGGGCCTGTTGCAAAGGCAATCGAAAGACAAACTTCAAAACTTCCGTCAGACCTTTTCTTGTGGGCAGCATTTGGAAGTATGGCCGCATCTGCGACCCTTAAGATTTTTCGAAAAGATAAGACAGCGTTGTTTGTTGGGCAATGGGCTGCGCCTTTTTTATTGTTAGGTATTTATAATAAAATAGTAAAGGTTGAAGGAAGTGATAAAAAAAGCAAGCAAGCTTCACAATCTTCTTCTCCTTCGCCAACTGAACTACACCCAATAAGCGATTTTGCAGAACCTGAAGGAAATATCTAAAACAAGCTATAACATTATGGAAACGAAAAAACACGCACTGATTACGGGCGCAACAAGCGGTATTGGTTATGAACTGGCAAAGCTTCTGGCAAAAGATGGCTATAACCTTATACTGGTTGCCCGCAACGAAGATAACCTGAAGCAGACAGCTTCCGAAATGGAACAGCTTAACAGCGGCATCCATACACATATTATACCTGCAGACTTATTTGAAAGCGACGCTGCACAAAAGGTATATGATAAAACGACTGAACTTGGCATCACCGTAAACGTATTGGTTAATGATGCAGGGCAAGGCGAATGGGGAAGGTTTACTAAAACCGACCTGGAGCGAGAAATTGATATCGTCCAGTTAAATATCATTTCATTATTGAGCCTAACCAAATTCTATCTAAAAGAAATGGTAGCAAGAAACGAAGGCAGGATACTTCAGCTGGCATCATCGGCGTCAAAAATACCTTCGCCATACCTTTCGGTATATGCTGCAACAAAAGCCTTTGTGCTTTCGTTTACCGAGGCCCTGGCAGATGAGCTTAAGGAAACTGAAGTCAGCATTACTGCCCTGCAGCCGGGTGCAACAGATACTGATTTCTTCCATAAGGCAAAAGCCGAGAACACTGTTACCTATAAGGAAAGTGATCTGTACACGGCTGAAGAAGTGGCCAAAGCAGGATATGAAGCGCTTATGAGCGGAACGACAGTAGTGTCTCCTGGCTTTATGAACAAAGCACAAAAAGCCATGAATACCATGCTGCCGGATAGCGCTATTGCTTCAACGATGGAGAAGCAAATGGAATCCAGCATGAAGGAAGACGGACGACTGGAAAGTTCCCATCCTGCTTCAAAGCGCGAGCGAAGCAGTATTAATGCCAAAAGAGAAGGCGTTAATGGCGATTATTAATCTTTAAAACCTTAAAGCTATGGATAATCAGGATCCCATCAATGATAAACTCACAAGCGGACACCACCATTCGTATTGGAATGATTCCCAACCCCCGCTTGTTTATAAGACGCTGGAATCGGATGCCATTGCCGATGTGCTGATCGTTGGTGGAGGCATAGCAGGGCTTACAACGGCTTATTGCTTAAGCAAATCAGGTAAAACGGTAGTGTTGTTGGAAGATGGTTATTTGGGTAGCGGTGAAACCGGAAGGACAACAGCCCAGATTACCTATGCCCTGGATGACCGCTATTATGACCTCGAGAAGTTCTTCGGGCAGGAAAAAGCAAAACTTGTAGCCGAAAGTCACAGGCAGGCGCTGGACTGGATCCAGGGTGTCGTAGCTATCGAGAATATTGACTGCAACTTTAAGACGGTAGATGGTTACCTGTTCACCGATCCTTCAGACAAGGAAATAAACCTCGATAAAGAGCTGGAAGCAACTCGCAGGGCAGGGCTGCCTACCGAGATGGTCACCCAAATTCCCGGAATGCCATCGGGCAAACACCTCCGGGCTATTAAGTTTCCGGGACAGGGACAGTTCCATATCACCAGATACCTGAAAGGGCTGGCCGATGCCGTTATAGCCATGGGGGGAGAGATATATACCGATACGCATGTGGATAGTATAGATAAAAACGGAGCCAAAGCAAAAGGCTTTTCTGTAAAGGCGAACCATATTGTGGTTGCGACAAATTCACCGGTAAACGATATCCTTACCATGCATACCAAGCAGTTTGCTTATCGCACCTACGTTATCGCTGCTAAAATCCCCAAAGGCATTTTGCCTTATGCTATGTGGTGGGATACAGGAAACCAGGATTCAAAATGGGTCGCAAAACCCTATCATTATGTCCGCTTAGAGCCACTGGACGATAATTTTGATCTACTGATATCGGGTGGAGAAGATCATAAAACGGGTATGGCCGACCAGGAGAATGTATCAGAAGAAGAACGTTACAACAACCTTATTTCCTGGACAAAACAGCATTTTCCTTATTTTTCGGATATCGCTTATAAATGGTCAGGACAGGTTATGGAGCCCGTGGACTCTTTAGCCTTTATCGGTAAAAACCCGGGTGATGAGAATATTTACATTATCACGGGAGATTCCGGTAACGGGATGACACATTGCACGCTTGGCGGACTTATCATTAATGATATTATTATGGGCAATCCTAACCCCTATATCGAGTTATATGATCCTGCGAGGATAACGCTGCGAACAGGAGTTGATTTCCTCAAAGAAGTAGGCAATATGGCTTACACCATGGCAAAAGACTGGATCGTATCGGGCGATATAAAAGAAGTTGCAGAGCTCGGACCAAACAAAGGAGCTATCATATCCAGAGGACTTGAGAAAGTTGCGGTGTATAAGGATGCAGACGGAAGTTTCCATACCTGTAGTGCGGTATGTCCGCATTTGGGTGGCGTCCTGCAATGGAATGATGATGAAAAATCATTTGATTGTCCGTTGCATGGTTCCAGGTTCACCGCTTACGGAACTGTAATAAACGGGCCCGCGATTACCGATCTAAAGAAAATTATTTAATTCTATAACCAAACCAGTATTCTATGAAAGCAGCAGTAATACACGGTCCGGGTAAGATAACCTGTGACAACATCGATGATCCGTCGATACTAAATCCGGATGACATCATTTTAAAAGTAACATCAACAGCCATTTGCGGGTCTGACCTGCATATCTTCTCCGGAGGTATTCCACAGCCCAGGCCAATGGTCCTTGGACATGAATTCATGGGGATCATTGAAGACGTGGGCAAAGGAGTAACGCATTTAAAACGCGGTGACAGGGTAGTGGTTCCTTTTCCTATTGCCTGTGGTTCCTGCTTTTTCTGTAACCATGAGTTACCGGGGCATTGCGAGAACAGCAATCCGGAGCATTATGGGCCTGAAGGCGGTTTGCTGACTGAAAAGGGAGGTGCTCTTTTTGGCTATACCGATCTTTACGGGGGGTATGACGGTGGCCAGGCGCAGTATGTACGTGTGCCTTATGCCAACTTTGGCCCACGTGTAGTACCTGATAACCTTACGGATGAACAGGTGCTTTTCCTGACAGATATTTTTCCTACAGGATATACCGGTATCGACTGGGGAGAGGTAAAAGGAGGTGAGACCGTCGCAATTTTCGGATCGGGACCGGTGGGCATTATGGCCGCAAAAAGCGCATGGCTCAGAGGTGCTGCGAGGGTTGTTGTGATTGATACACTTCAATACCGACTGGATAAGGCCAGAGCTACTGCCCATTGCGAGACAATACTGTGGGAGGATGGCCCTAAAGGTGTAGTGGAGCAGATACGTGCTATTACGCAGGGACGTGGTGCCGATGTTTGTGTAGATGCCGTAGGCTTTGAGCCTGAAAGAAGCTTTCTTGATAAAGCAAAAGCCGTTGTCAATCTTGAAAAAGGATCGGTAAAAGTGCTGGAGGCCTGTATGAGTGCTGTCCGCAGAGGCGGTATTGTATCGGTACTCGGGGTATATCCTACAACTTATGATAATTTCCCTGTGGGTCAATTCTTCGATAAAGGCATTATCATGAGAGGAGGGCAGGCTCCTGCGCACAAGCATATTGATAAGTTACTGGGTTATGTACAGGAAGGTAAAGTAACCCTTGATGATATCATTACCCATAGATTACCCCTTACTGAAATTGCCCATGGCTATGACATCTTTAACAAGAAGGAAGATGGATGTGTAAAAGTGGTGTTGGATCCGTGGGCGTAGTTATCAGGAATTTCCTGATAGACTATTACGATAGACTCTTAATCATTTGAAAATATAAAAAGACAATTATGAAAAAAGATAATACAATGAGCCGCCGCCAGGCATTAGGTGGCCTTGGTGCGATTTTGGCAACCACGATTGTTTCACCTGCGCTGGCAGAAGGTCTGGAAGATAAAAGCTTTGGGGCAGATGCGGGACTTGAAGACCCTACTACAAAATATGTCAGGCCGCCCTTCAAAGCCCAAAATCAACCCTGGCCGGGGCTGGCAAGCAAAATGGATCCCAAGCCCGACCATGGCGAGAAAAGCTACAAGGGTTCAGGCCGCCTCAAAGGGCGTAAAGCATTAATAACGGGTGGAGACTCCGGAATGGGCAGGGCAGCGGCCATTGCCTATGCAAGGGAAGGAGCGGATGTTGCTATCAATTACTTACCGGCTGAAGAAGAGGATGCCAAAGAAGTAATTGCCTTGATAAAAGCTGAAGGCCGAAAGGCTATCGCAATTCCGGGAGACCTTCGCGAAGAAGCATTTTGCAAGAAGCTTGTAGAAGAAGCTGTAAAAGCACTTGGAGGCCTTGATATACTTGTCAACAATGCGGCCAGGCAACAAACCCGAAAATCAATATTGGACATTACGACAGAGGATTTCGACGCTACAATGAAGACGAACATTTACGCTCCTTTCTGGGTAACCAAAGCAGCGCTGCCGCATCTAAAACCGGGTGCCTCCATAATAGGTACCACTTCAGTGCAGGCAACTGATCCCAGCGAAGACCTGTATGATTACGCACAAACTAAGGCGGCAACAACAAATTACATTAAATCACTTGCCAGGCAGCTTGGTCCTAAAGGCATCAGGGTTAATGGTGTTGCCCCCGGCCCGATCTGGACTCCGCTACAGGTCAGCGGTGGTGCAACCATGGAAAAGCTTACCCAATTTGGAGGCGATACGCCACTTGGAAGGCCCGGACAGCCTGCCGAGCTTGCATCGATATATGTGCAGCTCGCTGCAAATGATGCAAGTTATGCTAATGGCCAGATCTACGGGGCAGCTGGCGGTGACGGACAACCATAAGACTTACTCTAAATTAAAAAGCCTGCCATTTTCTGGCAGGCTTTTTAATTTATGATAATTATGCTTCGTGTGTTAAGAGCATTACCTGATAATTTTTTTCCGACTTGTATAACGTAATCAATGACAATATTTTTAAGTCTCCGGCAAGGTTCTCCCAAAGCTGTTCCTTGCTTTCATAATTATAATCGCGCCTAGTCCTGAAAAGGACATACATAGAAAAGTCATCCGGATTGATAAACAGGTCCCTGTTTTCCGCAAAAATCAGTCTTGGCCCTTTATACATCACTTCTGCCTCTTTGTCGTATATTAGTTTTGCCAATTTATCGTATAATATTTTGTTAGCTTCAGCCCCCGCCGGGTCATATTCAAGTTCTTCTCGTGTACCGGGTATTCTTATCAATATATCTTCAAAATTTTCAACCGGCGCTTCCGTGCCAGCAAGATCTTCCTCAAGAGATGATAACTCTATCAATTGATGATGTGCATTTTTCTCCCTTATTTCAGGAAATCTCTGATATTGCAATTGTCGGCTTAAAGTATTCCATAACAGTTGCTCATCATCGGTATCATTAAGGGTAATATCCCTGAAAAGCACATAGGTATTAAATTCATTATCATCTTTTGGCAATAGGTGCTGGTCGTACCTGAAATAATCGCCTTTGTGGACTATTGTCGCCGACTGGCTATCTACTTCCTTTTGTAATGCATTGTAAAAGGTATCATGGTTATTGTTTGTACCTATTTCAAGTTGGGATTCGCGCTGATGGCTACTCAGACGTATTACGATGTCTACTGTTCTCATAAATTATTTTTTAATGCTGTTTTTGTGTACGAACTATCTTTCATTTAAAGTTAACTGATAAAAAGAGCCGATACAATAGCCTTACAATATAATTAACGAAGTTGTAGTTGCAAGCCTTATCTTTGAAACATCGTAACAGCTTCAATATTTCCCTGCTGATGTGCAAGATCAAGTGCTGTCATCCCCCGACTATCTTTAATAGAGCCATCAGCACCGTTTTCCAGTAACAGATTTACAATTTCATTGCGCCCGAACATTGCTGCAAACATAAGCGCTGTACCGCCGTTGCCGTGCTGTGCGTTTATCGATGCCCCACGGTCGATCAGTAACCTAACGACCTCGGCATAGCCTTTGAAGCTGGCACCCATAAGAGCAGTATTTCCGCTATGGTCTGCTTTGTCTATAGCAGCCCCGGCGTCAAGCAATGCCGCAACAGCATCGGGCTGGTTATTGTAAGCGGCAATGATTAATGGCGTAAAGCCCTTTTCATCCTGAACATCAAGATTATTTTGTAGTGCAAATATTTCCTTTAGCACAGGAACATTTCCCTGGCGTGATGCTGCAAAGAGCGCTTGCGTAATTTCATCCATAGTTATCTGATAAATTATTTTATTTCAATATTTGGGATACTGCCATTATTTACGGCTTTCTGCATCCGTATAAAGTCTTTTTCGTTTTGCTTCATGTAAGCAATGGAGAAATCGGCCATAGCCTGATCCATGCTATCATCCATACCAAGATATCCGCTAATAACGGCTGGATCTCCCGTGCGTGCGTGAGCCCTTGCGAGTGCCCAACCGCAGGAATGTGCATATGTACGGAAAGTAGCGTGGCCCATATTCTCCAGAATCGGCTTTACTTTGGCATCCCGTAACTGGCGCACATAGAATTGCTGCCCGGTGTCATCATGTGTCCATCCCAGGAAAATATCCGAGGCGGATTGCATGAGTTTCTGTCCTTCGACCACACGCTGTCCATGATTGGTAAATTTGTTTTTTCCGATGTAGGGCTCCAGTACGCTTTGTTTTGCTTCTTTGAACTGCAAAAAGAGCGGGTCGCCAGTAGCGGATAGCAGCAGCATGATGCCGCATCTGGTTCCAACGCTGCCTACGCCAACGACCTTTATAGCGGCGTCGTATATGCTGTAACGCTCCAGCAGGGTTCTTCTATCGTTGGATAGCGTCCTCAGATATCGATGATAGGCACCTTCAGCCTGACGGAAGAATTCGGCCTGTTTCTCCTTTTCAAAATGATAGATCAGGGGAGGAATATCCTTAATTTTAGGGTGGCCATGCTTGGAATAGGCAAGCTTTAAGAAATCCCTTTGATGGGGTTCCCTTCTTATTGCTTTTTTTATTTTAATAGGGTCGAACTGCTTTGCATTTCGGATCTTCCCTGATTTTATAAGGTCTTTTAAGTTAATTTGAGAGTACCATATTTGCAGGGCAGACATCTCTGAATATTCCTGCATGTGTATGCGGTAACTGTTTGCCACAATATAAGCGGCTTCACTGCATTCTGTTTCAGAATAGGCTTTATCTGCTCCTGCAATTGCAAAACTAGCGGCGAGCCTTTTTAGGTCCCATTCAAATGGCGCTACTGAAGTTTCATCAAAATCATTGATATCAAATACCAGTTTGCGCTCCGGTGTTGCAAACCCCCCAAAGTTCAGCAGGTGGCAATCACCACACGCCTGTAGATACATCTTGGTAGAAGGGAGCTGTGATAAGTCAGAAGCCATTAATCCGGCACTGCCACGATAAAAGGTAAATGGGGATTCCATCATACGCTCATAGCGGATAGGAAGCAATGTAGCCATGCGCCCCTTATCACTTTCCATATGAAGGTCTACAGGATTTATCCTATCGCCGATATCCACTACGGCATGTGATCCAATAGGGCACATTTCGCGAAGTGAATTGCCATAGGCATATCGGTCTTCCTTAGAAGTTGTGCCCTTGAAATGTTTAAAAATGCCGGTATTTTTCTTTGACCTCATGCTTTGTCGGGATTAAAAAACTGTTTCATGCTGTTATGATACGGTGCATTAGTTTTTGGATGATTGTCCTAAGTTTAGACCTATAGTCTTGCTGAAGCCAGGAACTGTAATTTTTGGTCGTATTTTCGAGGCATTTACAATATTGCCTGACCCTCCATGCTATTTCACTTTCGAGCTCATCGGAAAGATGCAGGGCTTCGGTAATAGTCTCTGCATTTTCAATGCACATCAGCGCATGCTGCCTGATCGCGTCCCTTATGACAGTTTTAGGCTTTTCATTATTCTGTAGGGCTGCAAGGTATGCAGATTCGATATCAAAGGACAATTCCAGTGTTTTTGGAAATTTTGAACGCAATTCACTGCTGATGCTGTGAGATTCATAATCGGAGCCCTTACTTTCTTTATTTATAAAGCCTTCAGGATTCTCAAATACCAATTTCCAGTCAAGAGGTGCATCCCATTCCCCAAAACGCTCTATATTGTTTCCAAGGTCTACAATGGTAAATGTTTTTTTGTTTCCAGTCCTGCGGGATCCTCTGCCGACCATCTGATGGTAAAGTGTCAGGGAATTGGTTGCCCTGTAAAGGATAACAGCCTGGACCGATGGCTCATCAAAGCCCGTAGTCAATATCGAAACTGATGTTAAAATGGCATCTTTGGTCTCCTTGAACCATTTTAATATAGCTGTTCTTTCTTCTTTGGGTGTTTTATTATCAAGGTGCCTCACAGGGTAACCGGCGTTGGAGAACATTTGGAAAACCCTTTTAGAGGTAAATATCCCATTGTTAAAAATTAATGTCTTCTTACCCTGACAGTGGCTTTTATACGCCGTATGAAGCAATTCAAGCATTGGATCTGATGCATATAGCAAGTCAGAGCTTGCTACAGTGTAATCGCCATGTGGTGCCGTGACCAATGAATTTAGCTCTACAGTATATTTATAAGCCTTTGGTTTTGCCAGGTATCCCTGAGCTATTAATGATTGGATAGCTTCACCAACTATAAGCTCACTGTAATTCTTATGCAGCGGCATGGTGATATCAGAACTAAGGGGGGTAGCGGTTACACCAATGACAATCGCGTTTTTAAATTTATCCAGCAGCTTTTGAAAGGAGTTATGGTGCGCTTCATCGATTATGACCAGGCCTACGGCATCGGGGTTAAATACTTTGTCCCGAATCCTGTTTTTGAGTGTTTCGATCATGGCCACATAACAATCAGGCTGTACCCTTGATTTTCTTTTTACATCGCTGGTATAGGCCTGGCTGTTGATGCCACTTTTTTTAAGGATGGAAGTTGTTTGCCGGCAGAGTTCGATACGGTGGGTTAGCACCACGACCTGACGGCTGTATTTTTGGATATAATATTTTGCAATCTCAGAAAATATTACTGTTTTGCCGCCGCCCGTTGGTAACTGGTACAGTAGCCTGCTTCCATGGGACGCAGTTTCTATTTTTGATAAAAGCGTTTGAATGTCAGTTTGCTGATAACTATATGTTTTTCTTTTTGGTGCTAAAACTGCTGATGACATTGTTTCCATGGTAAGGTAAATTCTAGGTTATCTAAATTACTCACCACAAAATAGAATAGTTATAAATTTTTGGTAAAAAATGTAAGCAACAGTTTAGCGAATACAACCTATGACAATTTGCAGAAAAGTGAGCTGTATAAATCATCACATAGTTGTAATCCGGTTTTATTAATAAAATCTTCACTAATATTTATGAATTAATCGGGAATGTCGTGATTTATAAGAACCTACATTTATACTCTAATCCCAACCTAAGGAAAGGCTTATGAAAAATAAAAATATCAGAATTGCAACTGTAGGCGGTGGGCCTGCTGCTCTATTCATGTTTAAGCGATTGCTGAACTTAGATAGTAAGGATATCGATATTACGATATTCGAGAAAAAAGAGCAGTTCGGGGCCGGCATGCCCTACAGCAGGGACGGGGCGAATGAGGAACATATTACTAATGTATCTGCAAACGAGATACCGCATATCGTAACACCCATTAAAGAGTGGGTCAAAACCATATCGTCAGATATACTTGATCTGTTTTCGATTGAATCCGAACGTTTCAATGAATACAAAGTTCTGCCCAGGCTGTTTTTTGGATATTATTTAAGTGGGCAGTTTGATCTGCTCCATGACCTGGCAAAAGAAAAAGGAATTAACGTAACGCTTAAAACGGGTAGCGAGGTAACCGATATAACGGACAATCCCGACACTTTAGAAGTAAATGTAGAGGTTAATGGCAGCGAGATGTACACTTTCGACAAAGTAATTATTTGTACGGGACATAACTGGCCCAAGCGCCATGAGGGCAAAGTGCCGGGATATTATGGGAGTCCGTATCCGCCTTCCAAACTGAAGAGGAATTTCAACCATACGGTTGGCATTAAGGGTGCCTCACTTACTGCAATTGACGCTATCCGGACAATGGCCAGGCATAATGGTACCTTTATAACGAATGATGCAGGGGAACTTACATTTCAGGCCTCTGAAGATTCTCCTGACTTTAAGGTAATAATGCATACCCGACATGGCTTTCTGCCGGCTGTACGCTTTCATCTGGAAGACCCTCACCTTAAGAGCAATTCACTTCTAACCGAGGAAGAATTGTCAGCACACAGAAAAGAAAATGGCGGTTTTCTTTCTTTAGACTATATATTTAAAAAAAATTTCAAAGAGCAATTTAAAGACAAAGATCCTGACTTCTATTTTAAGATAAAGGATATGGTAGTGGAAGAGTTTGTAGCCTCTATGATGGAGTTGCGTGAAGAGCTTGACCCTTTCCAACTCTTAAGGGCGGAATATATCCAGGCAGAGAAGTCGATTAAAAGGCGTGAGTCGGTGTACTGGAAGGAGATGCTTGCTATTCTAAGCTTTGCATTAAATTACCCTGCAAAATACCTCTCTGCCGAGGATACATTGAGACTGCAAAAAACATTATTGCCACTTATTTCCCTTGTGATAGCATTTATCCCGCAGACCTCATGCAGGGAATTACTGGCCTTACATGCTGCCGGTAGGCTTGAGCTTGAGGCGGTTGGAAACCAAAGTGACGAGCAGGTGGACGAGCAGAAGGGTGGTGTTACAGTAAGCTACACAACCGATTCAAATGAAACGAAATCGTCGCATTATAAGACATATGTGGATTGTATTGGTCAGCCTCACCTAAATTATGAAGATTTTCCATTTAGGAGTTTGCTTGAAAATAAAACAATCAGTAGTGCAGCCATACGATTTAAGTGTAGTATTGTTGGTGAAAAGCAGATGCAGGACATTCCTGAAAGGGTAGAAAAGCACGCTGACGGCTACAGGCTTAAAGTGTCCGGAATTGCTATTAATGATAATTTCCAGGTCACTGACAGTTACGGTGCTTATAATGAACGCATTTTTATAATGGCCGTACCGTACATCGGTGGATATAATCCAGACTACTCAGGGCTTGACTTTTGTGAAGAGGCTTCCGGAAGAATTGGGCAATGGCTTTCGTATGAATTATTGTGATCCTTACGTGAAATTGTTAGAACCAAGAAATTGTTTTTTCAGTCGTAATGGCTAACAGGACCGTTTTAACTTAATATGGCAAAGCTTTCACGCTGTTTATGTTTATAAGTAGTGTTCGGTGAATTAGCAAACATTAATCTGTCTGTATTGAATCTTTTAAAAATTTTTATAGCAGCTTTTTCAGCTACGAACATGATGACTACCTTTAGTTATCTGCTTTCGGCAAGCTATAAACGCCTTTTCAGGGAACCGGTTATGCTGGATTATATTCTCAAAGGAGTTGGAATTAAACTTAGTGGCAGGTGGCATAAAGTTGGCGGCTGGATTGCGCACTATATCATTGGATTGGCATTAGTATTCTGCTATGAGGCAATCTGGCGCTATACGGGCGTGCACTTTGGCTTTTTGTCGGGAATAGCGATGGGCATTATAAGCGGAATCCTTGGGATTATATGTTGGCATGCCATTTATAGCACAGCGATACATGATGATGTAGCGCGAAGATCGTATTACATACAGCTTTTCTTTGGGCACATAATTTTTGCCTGCGTGGTGGTTATTGCATTTAAGATTTTTAAATATGACCCCGTATCTAAAATTGAGCCTTATTTGTAGACATTAAATCAAGCGATGGCGCGAAAGAAAATGATAGCCACAATTTTAAGAGGTGCCACTATACATTTGCAGGGGATCTTCCCTGCCCATGATATATGTGCAGGCATTTTACATCGCACGTTAATCCTATGGAGGATTAAATATGATTTGCTAAGTAAGGCGCTGTTATACTGGCTTTGTTTTTTGATACATCCTTCGGCGTTCCCTGAGCAACAATGGTACCGCCTTTGGTTCCGGCACCAGGACCTATGTCTATTACCCAGTCACTTGCTGCGATTACCTCCATATCATGCTCTACTACAATTACCGTATTGCCGGCGGCAACCAATCCTTTTAGCTGTATCATAAGACGCTCAACATCCGATGGGTGCAGCCCGGTAGTGGGCTCATCCAAAATATACAGTGAGTTGCCGTGCTGCTGCCTTTGCAGTTCTGTTGCTAATTTTATACGCTGTGCCTCACCGCCGGAAAGCTCTGTGGCTGGCTGACCCAATCGTAAGTAACCTAAACCAACCTGGCTTATAACGTCAAGCGAATGCGCTACCGATTTTTCATCCGCAAAGAATTCATGGGCCTGATCCACGGTCATACCCAGCACTTCTGCAATGTTTTTATCCTTATATTTCACTTCTAATGTTTGCGGGTTGTAACGGCTGCCCCCGCAGGTGGGGCAGGGCGAATACACACTTGGAAGAAACAAAAGCTCTACCATAACAAAACCTTCTCCCTGACAGTGTGGGCAACGCCCTTTGGCGACATTGAAAGAAAACCTCCCAGCATCATATTTTCTTGATTTGGCAAGTTTCGCTGAAGCAAATAATTTACGTATGTTATCAAACAGGCCTGTGTAGGTAGCGAGGTTGGACCTAGGCGTCCGGCCTATCGGCTTTTGGTCTACCACTACAAGGCGCTTGATGAATTCCATCCCTTCAAGAATGTTGCCGCCAAGAGTTTCGACTGTAGTTTGCTCTAAAGGGTTTTCTTCTTCCTCAGTTATGATAGTGCCTATGGAAGTCCCAAGATAATCGGCGACAAGCTCTACTAATACCTGGCTCACTAAGGTGCTTTTGCCTGAACCGGATACACCGGTAACACTGGTAAAAACACCTAATGGGAAGTCTACCGAAAGCTTATAGAGGTTGTTCCGTGTTACGCCGGCTAACTTCAGCCATCCTTTAGGCACGTGGTGGTCATTAAATATCTTGGATTTATTTCCAAAAATATACCGCCTTGTTATTGATTCTTCTATAACATTTAGCCCTTCAGGCGGGCCGCTGTAAATTATTCGTCCGCCGCGCTCACCGGCTGCCGGGCCAACGTCCACGATCCAGTCGGCATGATGGATTACATCAATTTCGTGTTCCACGACAAAGAGTGAGTTCCCTGAAACCTTAAGCCTGTCCAGGGAACGCAATAATGCCTTTGTATCAGCAGGATGAAGACCTGCAGAAGGCTCATCCAAGACGTATACGACACCAAATAAGTTGGAGCGGACCTGGGTGGCAAGCCGTAGCCTTTGGAGCTCGCCTGGTGACAGGGTAGGGGTACTTCTCTCAAGGGTAAGATAGCCAAGCCCTAGATCAAGAATAACGGCGAGCCTTGCCAACAGGTCTTCTGCAATACGGTAAGCAACAATGGTTTTTTCTGGGTGCTCTTTGTCCGATTGTGAGAGCTGATCCGACAGTGGCGTTGCAAATTTCGAAAAGATATTTGCCATTTCTTCCAGCGGTACACGACTCATATCAGCAATGTCGTGGCCCGCAAATTTAACCGACAGTGATTCCTTGCGAAGCCTTTTACCTTTGCATAATGGGCATTCACTGCTTAACATATATTGTGCTACCCGTTTTTTCATAAGCGGGCTTTGCGTATTGGCAAATGTGTGCATTACATAGCGCTTAACGCCAGTAAAGGTTCCCATATAGTCAGGGGCTAGTTTTTTCTTAAGGGCATCCTTCACAGCTTCCATTGTATAATTCGCATATACTGGTACTACTGGCTGTTCCTCAGTAAAGAGTATCCAGTCACGGGTAGCTTTCGGAAGGTCTTTCCATGGAATATCCACGTCGTGTCCTAGTGTAGTAAGGATGTCACGCTGATTCTGCCCCTGCCATGCCGATGGCCAGGCGGCGACCGCACGTTCACGGATGGTTAAGGAATCATCCGGGACCATGGATTTTTCTGTTACCTCATATACTTTTCCAAGGCCGTGGCACTGCGGGCAAGCACCCTCGGGCGTATTGGGAGAAAATGCCTCTGCGTAGATTATGGATTGCCCTGCAGGATATTCACCCGCTCTGGAATATAGCATCCGGAGCAGGTTGGATATTGTAGTTACACTGCCAACCGAGGAGCGGGTACTGACTGACCCGCGCTGCTGCTGCAAAGCAACCGCCGGGGGCAACCCTTCAATTTCATCTACTTCAGGAATAGCCATCTGGTTAAACAGCCTTCGCGCGTATGGCGATACCGAATCCAAATACCTACGCTGCGCTTCGGCATACAAGGTACCAAATGCCAGTGAGGACTTTCCCGATCCGGAGATACCGGTAAAAACTACTAAGGCATCCCGCGGAATGCTTACGTCAATATTTTTCAGGTTGTGTTCCCTTGCACCTTTGACCTTTACAAAACCGGTGAATTCTGTAGTACCTTTCTTAGGATCTCTTGCCATCTATCGCCTTTTTTAGCAAATTTACAAACTGTGTCATCAATTAAGTATCTTCCTTTTCTTTTTCTTAGATGACGGAAAATGAATTTCGATTATCATCTAATTCACGTAATAAAAAATCCCCAACATCGGTTGGGGATTATAAATTACAGGCTGTCGCTCCTTTGGTCATCATCCTGCGCTTCTTCACCGGCTGCCTCCAGATTGATGCTGTTATAGGCTGCATCGGTTAATTTGAGGTCGGCATCTTTTTCCTCGGCAAGGGTTTGTTCCAGTAGTGCTGCCACATCATCTTCTCCAAGTATTTTTGCAAATGCAACCAGGGTACCATAGGAGGCAATTTCATAATGCTCAATTTTCTGCGAGGCAGAAATTATTCCTGCATCACGCACAGGCCCGGGTTCGGTTTCTTCCAGTATGCTTTCGCCCTCCTTAATAAGCCCCTCCATCGCATCACATTTTTTGCCCCTGTCAGATTCCCCAAGAATCTCAAAAGCCTGGACAAGGCGCTGTACCTGTCCTTCAGTAACGGCTACGTGGTCCTCGATAGCTGCCTTAAGGTTGGCATCGAAAGCATTATTGGCCATTTTAGGGAGCGCTTTTACAAGTGCTCTTTCAGCGTAGATAATATCCTTTAGCTCATCTACAAAAAGTTCTCTCAGCCCTTCGGCTGCGCTTGATTTCGCAGGGACAATTCGTTGGCCCCTTCCATCTGTCTTTCGGTCTGTTGAATTTGCCATAATTGTTTATTTATTATCAGTGATTTATCAAATGTAAGATACTTGCAAAAATGATCTTCTAATACTAAAAAATTACTAATTAGTTCTACTTTAACAAAGTATATTGAAAAACCGCCATTGTAAAATGTAGATGCTTTGACGGCACACGTGAAACGGAGCCTACACTATAAATATTACAAATCTGAAGATCAGTTTTTATTTAGATGACCACGAATCAATTCTGCAGCCTTGTCTACAGTTTTTAATACTATCTGCTCGGACGTCCCCGAGTATACCTCGGCATGCACTATAAATCCTTTTGGCAACAGGATGTGCAAAAACATTGTTCCCACTGGTTTTTCTGCTGTCTCGCTTCCACCCGGGGCAGTTAGACCGGTCACGGCTACGGTAATATCAGATTTAAAAAGTTTTGAGGAGTGCTCTGCCAGGGCGGCGGTTACCTCTGCTGATTCAGGTGTAAAATCTTTTATTAGTTTCGGAGGGACTTTTAGGATATGCTCCTTGATGAAAACCTCGTAGCAAGAAATGCCTCCACGTAATATATCACCGGAATGCGGAGTAAGCGAAAACTCGGAACACATTCGTCCCGCAGTAGCACTTTCCACGAATGCTATATTTAGTTTTTGCCGGGCAATAGTCCTGGCGCAGTCTATCACAATTTTTGATGGCATAATATTATGTTTTGTTATTCACCTGTTTCCATGTGTGGTGCGTCTACAGGTTTTGATTGGGGTGAACCCTTTTGGCGCAGGAAGATTGACAAAATTATGATGGCAAACACGGACAGGAATTCACTTTGCCAGTTTTGGAAAGATTCGAACCAAAAACGCGAATCTGATATATAGCTGCCTGTAGTAGCTAAAGGCTGGCCTTTTAATAATGCCAGTTCATTCTCGTCTTTTAAGCTGCCGTAAAAATGAAGCGCAAATGAAAGTATGAAAAGTGTGAGTAAGGTGATGGTCAGAGAATGTTTGTATAAAAACAGTATAAGGCCACCTTTTTTTACGGGCCAGGGCGTATCTTTTCGGTTTGAGTCCGGTTCGCGGTCCACCTCTTCATCCTTATCGAAATCCTTGGATTCTGATGAGCCTTTTTGCTGAAGGAAAATGGTCAGTACCACAAATAAGGCCATTTGGAGAAATTCCGATTCCCAGTTCTCAAAAGTGGACTGCAAAAAGTGCCCTGATTGCAGATAGCCACTTAAGTTGACAGCGACACCACCTTCGATTATCTCTCTGTTATGTTCCTGCAGCCCGAAGTAGGTCTGACAGGCGATGGTTATCACAAACAGCACAAAAAAGCTTAATGATAAGCCGTTGTTTTTAATAAAAGTTTTCATGTAAGGTGTTTTAGCCTATTAAAGTTAGGTTATCTTACTGATAAAAGATTTTACATTATAGAAACTTTAGGAATGTTAACTGCCAAATTTCTGATTTTTACTTGCACTTCTAATCTTAATAAGTAGTAGCAGTTTTCTTGTCGTAAATAAAATTTCCTTTATAATGAATATGTTTGGTCTTTGTTTAGCGAGAATCAAACTATTATAATAATATAATTACAAAGGATTTACCGTCTATAGATTTTGCCAACTCTTTCTATTGTCGAATTGGCTAAATGACTATGCCGCCTCCTGGTATTGTAGAATGTTTCATGATACTCGGAAATGGATAATTAAGCTACTTGTTTATTTGGTTAATAATTTTGATAAATCAATTCTACTTTCAATCTTTTGAAAAAAATTTCCGAAACTGTATTGTCCAACAGTTTCCTATTCTTGACATGCTTCTGGAAATTGCTTTGTAATTACTTAACTCACAAATAAATTCTTCACAGGTCTATGCTCTGGTATGTAGGTTTTCAGGAATAAGCTCTTTTTCCCCATCTCCTTATATTTTCAGGGCTTGTATTAACTTTTAAGCAACGTGCAACAGACTGTTTAATTCAACACTTAATTCTATAGCCCTCTGAATTCTAACGTGTACATTGCTTTTTTGCATTTAAAATTGACGAACTCTATTGGTTTACAAATAAGTAGTAGCAGCATCAGCAATAGGTGGGAGAGGTCAACGTGGTTATATTATCCAATTGCAAATACTTTTTCTCAATTTACTATCCTCCGCAAAAAGTTGCGTTTATCCCTGTTGACTGTTATAATAATTACATATACAGCACACGGTTCAAATTAACCAGATAGTCTACTGTAAGGTCTTCGTATGAACCTCCAAATCTTTCCTGAAGTACTGCACCAGCTAAATCCCGGCGTTTTGGAATACGTTCCTTTTCGGCTTTGGCAATTTCTGCAGCAATTTCATCCAACTTCAAATCTGTGCAGTAAACCGGTGCGCCAGGCTGTAAGCGCCATGAGTCTGATAATCAAGGTGAAAACTTCCAGGCTGTTAACCGCCTTTATAACCGGCCGTCCGATTATTGCCTGTACATATTCCGAGTCCGTAATTCCACGTTCAATGGCTTCAATCCTACCGTCCAGTACCGGATAGTAATTCATCGCATCCATCACAATGGTGCTTTTTGGTACGTCTTTAAAAATAGCGCTTAAGGTTGAAATTTTATTGAACGGAATAATGATGATTACCACTTCTACCTCTTTTACTGTATCTTCGGTAGTAACGGCACTTGCACCGGTTTCTTTTGAAAATTCCTGAAGCGTTTCCGGACCTCGGGAATTGGAAATCCGAATTTCGTGTCCTGCTTTCTTTAACTTCCTTGCTAATGTTTTCCCGAATAGGCCCGCACCGATAATTCCTATATTCATCCTCAACTATTTTAAAACATTACAGAATCCTTTTCCGCAAATACCTTTCGGAATGGTGGTTTTGGAATTTCCAGGTTTCCCCTCAAGGTATCTGCTTCATATTCCGTTCTGAAAATGCCACGATCCTGTAAAATCGGTATTACCAGTGCTGTAAAATCACGTATACCGTGAGGATGATCTTGACGGATCATAAACATATCCATTGCGCCAGCTTCATACCATTGCTGAATTTGGTTAGCAACCCGTTCTGCAGAACCAAAAAATAAAGGTCTGGGTAAACTGTTGTATGGGTACAATTCCATCAGCTCCCTGTATTTCTCAACCGCTTCCTTATCCGTTTTTCCTACAATAGGATTTTGAGACATTGAAATGATGAAATCTTCTGGCCTGCGTCCTTTTTTTATTAGTTTTTCACGCATTCTGTTTGAAATATCAACCATAGCCTCCAGACTATCGCCGTGTGTAAAAGCACCATCTGTGTAACTTGTGGCGTGTTCCATAAATTTGTCTGATACACCGGCGGTGTACAATACGGGCCTGCCTTGGATGGAACGGCTTAAATTCAAAGGGCCATCAACGGAAAAATAGTCACCCCTATAATTAACATTGTGCATTTTACGGGCGGTAAGAAAAACCCCATTTTCCTTATCTCTTATAAATGCGTCATCCTCATAATTGTCCCATAAGCCAATCACGATTTCGATAAATTCTTTATTCATAGGGTATTGGTCTTCCTTTCCTAAATGGCCACGGCTAAAATTGACCATCCCGCCCGGGTTAGAGGTGATTGCATTAAGCGAAGCCCTTCCTTTACTAATCTTACCGAAAGAAATTCCAAATAGCATTTTAAGCTCGTCGGACACATTCAATACTTCTCTTATGGTACCAGCGAAGAAACCTAATGCTGTTTGCGGTATTCCGGCAAGTCCGTGGGCGGTTAGTGATAACAGAAAGTTTTGTCCGTACATCCCAATATCTCCACCTACACGTACATTATCACCAAACGAAGGCATAAAAGGGATTGCAATATGTGGTGCATTAAAAAATTTATAATTCATATCGGAAATTTCTTTCCGGCCCACTTTATCTTCGCGTTTGACGCCAAATGCTTCGTATTGGGTTTTTGCCAGGTTAAAATGACGTTCCTGATATGGATACAGATGAGCCAGAGTCCCGAATTGTTCGGCTATAATGAGCGGGGCGTGGTTGGGCAACATGATACCGCCAGAACCAACCCTTATTTTTTCTGTGTTTTCGGCAACATAGCCAATTAGTACCGATGTGGCGCTACTTGCAACATTGTCTGAATTGTGGTGTTCTGCAAACCAATACCGTTTGTAGTTCTGTTTTTCAGCTTCCTTTGCTAAGGCAAGGGAATTATTCAAAGTTTCTTTGAAAGTTTGTCCCTGTGAAACGATGGACAGTTCCAGAATGGAGTATGCTGTATTTTGTGTTGTCATATTTGCATAATTGTATTTATCTAAAATACTACTGCAAGTTCGGGAAAAATTACTTTACTTTGTATAGTGCTTTCCTAAAGGAAAGTGATTATTGTAATTTTAAAAGATTAATATGGCAGTAAAAAGGGGTTATAACGACTGTATAAGCACAATCAAACCAGTGCGGGATTTTTTAGACGTAATGAATGGCAAATGGAAATTGCCGATAATTGTCTCAATCGGTGTAGGCAATGACAGATTTGTCGACATCCAGGAAAGTATACCCGGCATTACGCCCAAGGTTTTGGCTAAAGAGCTAAAAGAACTGGAACAGCACCAACTCATTAAAAGATCCATAATTCAGGATTATCCAGTAAAAATTATATACACTCACGAACCCTATGCAGCTACGTTAACACCAATTATTTATGCAATGAAGGACTGGGGAATTAATCATCGCAAAAAGATATTCGGTGAGTAATAATTCACATAAATTTCAAAGTGACCATGTTAGGAATTAGATTCCTCCTTCGCAGTATCGCTAAATCAGTTACCATACGCTCCTGATTAAACCGTATCAATTTTGATGTACTTTGGAGTAAGTTCTTCTTGGATATTCTTAATCGATTCGATTGAATGCTGGGTAGTTTTAGACGCTCCATACAAGGAGGATAATTTTTAGCATCCGGGCCGGACGGGAAATCCATCTAATTTTTCACATAGATTGTGACCTTTGGATAGCATGTCCACTTTTGCAAGACTACAGTCTGTGGTGATAATGCATGAAATATCTTTAAACCGTTTACTCATCACTCCATCATTTTCTTAAGCTAATTATTAATCTTTTATATTAAAATCTAAAATAAGATCCACGCATGACTATTCCCACCGTTGTTTTGACCTCGGCAAACTTCCCAAACCTTCGTTTGAAATGAAGGAACGAATTTGATTAAACGGGCGGTGCGGATTAGTGACAAAAAGGGGTTCCCGAAGCCATGTCTCATGGTACCACCTCTCGAACGGAGGATATTCGCCACGGGCCAGTTCCACTTCGAGTTGTTCGAGTGCCGAACGCGCTTCAAAAACAGCCTGCCACATTAGGGTTGCATTTGGAGCATTTAATGCCTCGTTAAGTTTGAGTGCAGCCTGGCTGTGCCTGTAATCTATAAGCATTCCAATGCCCACATCAACACTAAAAAATCGTTGCTGTGAAAGGGACAATGCCTTTTGAGCGCTATTATATACTCTATACGCTTTATCCTGCTTTTCGATCCTGGTTTGAAGTATTTTTAACGTGTCCGGATTAATGGGTGTAAAATTTCTGTTTCCTATTTTCTCGTATAGCTTCCCAAGCAATTGTTCTACACAATTTGAAGAAAACCACAACTTATCGGCTGTATCAATTATAGAGAAGTAATTATTATAGGACTCTTCAGCCAACTGACTTGTATTTGAATTTTTAGAACCAAAATACTCGCGGGTCCACCACGCTGTAAATTTTTCAGCGGGGTTCGGATTAGAAAATATGGCAGGTGCATTCCAGGTAATATCTGAGATCATTCGTAATCCCATGATGTAGTCCCGCATTTCTGATACATTTACCAGCATGTATTCTGTTGCTTTTGCTTTAACAACCTTCTCAAATTCTTGTGCAATCCTTGCAGGGGTGATAGTATGAACCTCCTGCTTGGTGTTAGGACCCCACCAATAGGCAAGGTGATAATAAATCCCATGTTTCCAACGGCCCAAATCTTTCGGCAGTCCGCTCATAATCCCATCATTATTATCAATCCATACAATAGTAACATTTGGCGGCAAATCAAAAGCCGCGGCATTTTTCTGATAGTATTCAAACATTTCACCATACATGGTAAATGTGAAAATTGGTGTTTTATCTGTTGGGAGAGATTTCGTAACCAGATCTACCTGCGTACGGATTACATCACGAAAAATCGCTGCTTTTTGCTCATCTGTCATACCGTTTGGAAATTCAAATGGTTCATCGGACAAACCGCGCATACCTACGGGCCAGATTACATTAAGGTCACGATTTTCGTCTATTCCACCTTGCCAGTATTTTATCATGCCTTCTCTGTTGGTAAACCAATTCCAGACAGGCTTCACTCCACGTTCCTTAGCAAGATTAAAACGATCAAAACCAAAAGGATTTGAAACCAGGACATCATAATGTTGCCCTGTGAAAAACAAACCCCAGTCACTGGCAATTTTTTGAACTTCAAAACGACGATGCGCGCGGGTATAAGGGACTACCATATTCATCCGTAGCCTTAGTTCTGTTTCGAACCACTTCTTATACCAATCAAGTGAAATGTCCCCATCTAATTTTGGATAACCCTGATCGTTGAAAGGCCTTTGCAATATGTCCTCATCATCGTGGAAGCAACCCCTGTAACGAAAAGTTGGAGAATCTGCTTTAAAATTTGTCTGTTTAAGTACTAAGGGATTATGGAATTCCGGGCGGTAGCCGGTCCAGATGTAAAGCGGGTCGATACCTAACTGTTCCGAAAGCGTATACGCGGCAAATGCTGTACCACGAAAATCCGACCCTACAAGCCATACATTCCGGCCAGATGTTATGATCTGATAACTTTCCCACTTACCTTTTAATGATGTTGCTTCAACTTCTGAAGGAATGTCGCTATTACCGAGGGTAACAAGCCTGATACTGACTGCATTCTTGCTCGCACTTTCGACTATCTTTGGTTTACTACCACAAATCTTCTCAAGATCTCCTGCCAGAAACTCAGCTGCTTGCCTAACAGCACTGTTTTCATTTTTGCCTACAACAATTTCACATACTTTACCATTCCCAGCTAGAATTACATCTTTAACACCTTGCTGATCATCCTGGATCCAGGCACCTCTAAGGGTTTTATCCCAGGCAGTTTTTTTACTTTGTGCGTTACTTAACTGCACAAAGCACAGTAGGAAAGTCAAACAAAAAATGAAGATTCTAAGGTTAGTCTTTACGGCCATATTTATTATTGGTAATATTACTGTTCGCAAATACGAAGCTGTTTAATTAAAATAAATGCTCGAAAACGGCAGGGACATCTATCTTATTACAGTCACCAGAAATTGTGATGACTTTAAATAGGTCGAACTGAAATCGTTATAGTTGTAAAATTATTCAAAATGGTAAATATCATGCAGTACTATTCTGTCAAAATACACAACTATTTTATATAGTATGTCACGAATGATAATCTGCGAGTACAATTATGTTTTCGTAATTGCATCTACCTGAACACTGGAAGCATAAAAAGCGCTCCTGCCATCGATTAAATTGTGAATCTTATGTAATGAGACACTTATTCTCTTGAGAGATGAAACAGTATAAGGACTAATACTATCGCTGTTTACAAGCCTTTACTTATCAGTTCCTGCAGGTCGTCCGCCAGCAACTTATTTATTTGTTGTGCGCACTGTTCTTACTCGAAAACTAAACCAATTAATCCTCTTTCTTGGCGCTGCTTTATTGCAGTTTTACGTCGATAAATAACTTGTTTTCCGATAACACGCTTTGAGCTATTTTTTTGTCTCAAACTTTTCCTTTCATAGGAGTTACGTCTTTAAATCTGCATGCCACCGCAATATACTTCAAAAATGTTTGACGCCTTTTTCAATTAGTACGTTTAGCAAGACAGGCAATTCATCACCTCATTTGATTTTTTTAAAGGAAAGAAAGATTTCATTTGTTATCCCCACATTAATGTCTGATTAAAAAGCTTTGAAGAATGCTGTGCCAGGGCAGCGGTAACTTCTGCCGATTCGGGGATAAATTCTTTGATTAATTTCGGTGGGATTTTTAATATATGTTCCTTTATAAATACTTCATAACAGGAAATACCTCCACGCAATATATCACCGGAATGCGGAGTAAGGGAAAATTCTGAACACATTCGTCCTGCGGTAGCGCTTTCTACAAATGCTATGTTTAACTTTTGGAGGGCAATAGCCTCAGCGCAGTCAATCACGATTTTTGATGGCATAATTTACAATTTACATTGGCCTGTTTTATGTATGTGGAACCTGCTTAAGGTCTTAATCCAAAATAGAATACTGCACTTGCTCAGCGGATTCCGACTCAGGCAATACACTACCCGCCTTGGTGTGAACAAGGGTACCATCTACAAATAGCCGAAGCGTATAGTCAATTGACTTATTGCTGACATTTAAAAATTTTACGCTTTTATAGGCCTGGAAGGGGCTGCTTACAAATTCTGTACGGTGCCACATCGTATCGTTTTGACCTGATATATTAATTACTATAATCTGATCCTGTGAGTTCCTGTACTGAACTTCCGCTATAATTGGCTCGTCTACGTTGATACGGTACTGCACGGCGATGCCGTTATTCGTTGCGCTGTCATCTTCGCAGTAGCTGCAAGATGTTACAACTATCATTGTAAGAATACATATAGCAGCAATTGATTTCATATTATATTATTTGGTGATTGGTAATCAAAATAAATAAAACAGAAGTGAAATCAATTATATATTAACATCTTCATAACATGTCTAGTATCCTTCTCTGACTAGCATACTGAAGTAGGCGGAAGAATCAGTGTAGCTGTTTATGATGTCAACAAGAGGCTAATTTTTTTTTTCCAGATTTAAATAGTGCACTTTAACGTTGTACCGTGACATATTAACATATTACTATAGAAAGGTTAACTATCAGGTCTTTAACTTTATGGATTGAATTGGCTTATTACAATGTATTAATCAAAACCTTCCAATATGAAAAATTTAAAAATCAAAATTTTAGCTGTATCTCTTGGATCACTTGCACTGCTATATTCGTGCAAAGACAAATCCTCTAACAATGATGAATCGTACGGGCCGACTGAAACCTCAAGGGACGCCACACCGACAGAAAATGATAATGCAACCCTTGATACTGCTTCGCACGAGACAGGGCCTGGATCTGCAACGATTGGCGATACATTAAATAAAAATAAGAAGTAGCAGTGAGTCAAATGACTTCGCTGAATTCAAAAAATCGATTGCTATGGATTACCTTAAAGAATATCTGCCACAGTCGGTCAGTGGCAAAAAAATATTAATTACCGGAGGCAGTACTGGTATTGGCCGGGCGGCTGCGGTATTATTAAGTGCTGTTGGAGCAAAAGTAATTATTGTTGGCCGGGATGAAAATCACCTTGCCGATGCCCTGAACGATATAAGAAGCAAAGCTCAAAAAGAATCCAGTGCCTGGGGTATTATTGCAGACCTGAGCACTGAGGAAGGTATTCAGGAAGTTTTCGGGCTGGTGGACAGGCAGTTTTCAGGATTGGACGTGCTCATTAATAACGCAGCACTCGCGGCCGGGACAACGCAGGAAGGGAATTACAAGGAATGGCAGGAAGTTGTTAATACTAATCTTACCGCATATATCGCATGCTGTTCTGAAGCGGTAAAGCGCATGGGAGGCGAAGGCCACATTATTAACGTAGGCTCTATGAGTGCAGATGTAAGGGAAGAAACAGGCTCTGTGTATGTAGCTACGAAATCGGGGATACAGGGCTTCAGTGAAGCCTTCCGCAAACAGGTAAATAGCAAAGGAATAAAAGTAACCCTTATCGAGCCCGGTGCTGTAGATACCGATATGCAGCCACAGTCTGCCAAAGAGAAAATAGAAAAAGTGAATGCACTTGAGATGCTTAGTGCTGATGATATAGCGGTAAGCATTCTGTATTGCCTGTCGCAGCCCAAACGCTGCGACGTGGTAGACCTAAAAATAAGGCCACATCTTCAGATAATCTAAAAATAGAAATACTATGAAGCCAGTTTCTGCTTGGACAGCTGCCGCGCAGATTAAATTGGAAAGCGGCACGCTTATTTTAGAAAAGGAAATCAGTGAATATACTATAAAAATAATATTTGATGACTATGATTTATGGTTTGTGGTGCAATGGAATAACAATGGTGGGCGGGTAGCCTTCAGGGCTGCACAGGCTGCGGGTTCTGAACTTACATTGAAGGAACTGAAGGAGCATAACGATGAAATTATATTTTTGCTGCAAAGCGCTGCCATGCAGATAAGCGTGGTGCTTTCATTCCCAACTGCTGAAAAAACGATATTCAGGTATACAACCACTATTACCCCGGCCTTCGATACAATCCTGCCATATTGGCCAAGGGATATAATGCCGTTATTTAAAGCTGGCGGAAAAACACAGAATACTGCCGGTACAGTGCATGCCAGCCAGATGGGAAACCGTTCAGGGCTGCTTTATTTTTCGCTTGAAAAGCCAAAAACCGGCTCGGTATTTTACTTCCAGAACCTGACCGCGCTAAATAAATTTTTTCAGGATACTCAAACATCCGGGGCCGACCTTGTAGGTGGGCTATGGCCGGAACTTGGATTAAAACTGCCTTCCACAGAAGATAAGCCCCTGAAAAAAGGCGAGGATTATATTATCTCTGATGCTTTTGTCCTACTAAGTGACAGTATTGTGGGCGATAATTACGATATGGCCCAGCGCTTTATCGAATATTTGGCAGCTATTTATCTGCTGCTTCCAAAACCCCAGACACTGTATCAGGACTGGCCAGAGATTGTCGATAAAGGCCTCAAAGACCTTTTTAGCCATCAAGGATGCTGGAAATTTGCAGATGGCAGGAGCTATCTCAACGCCTATGTCAGCGATTACAAAACACCCCCGGAGAGTATGGTCCAGCTTGCGGTACTGTTGCCTTTAATGGATTTCGACAGGTGGAGCGGTGAAAGCCACAAGGATATCATTGAGACCATTCATAATGGCCTTGAGAACTTTTACGATAAGGAACTTGGCACCGTGGTCAGGTGGCTTCCAGCATTAGAGAAAAACCTTGATTGGAGCGAAGAGCAGAAACAGCCTGAAGTCATGGATTCCTGGTACCTGCACCATCCGCTGCTGAATCTCTCGCGGCTGGCCCTCAACGGCGATGCCCTTGCCAAAAAACTGGTACTGGATTCCATAGATTATGTAATTAAAGTTGCACACCACTTCAAATACGAGTGGCCGGTATTTTACAAAATGGCAACCCTGGAGGTACTGAAAGAGGAAACTGCGGAAGGCCAGGGAGGTGAAAAGGACGTCCCGGGCGCGTATTCCCATTTGATGATCCAGGTATGGCAGCTTACAGGTGAGGAGAAGTATTTTAAAGAAGCGATCAAGGCGGCACGAAAAATGGACGGCCTCGGCTTTGATATTTTCTACCAGGCCAATAATACGGCCTTTTCCGCCGGAGCGCTATTAAGGCTGTATAAGGAAACCGGCGATAAGCTATATCTGAACCTTAGTTATATGCTCATTGCAGCAGTACTTAAAAACGTCCAGCTGTGGGAATGCGATTATGGCAATGCCAGGCATTATCCGACATTCTTTGCCATTTACCCTTTAAAAGATGCCCCCTATACAGCCGCCTATGAGGAGCAGGAAGTCTTTGCAGCGATGCATAGTTTTCTTCGGGAGGCTGATGGGGTACAGGAGCTACTGCCCGGAGTAAGGCTACTGCTTGCAGAGTGCGTGAAGTATGTAATTAACAGGGTTTCCTATTATTATCCTCCCCGATTGCCAAAAGAGGTCATTGCAGAGCAAAAAGATGTAAAGACAGGAGAGATCGACCCAAACCTGTGGATAGCCCTTGAGGATCTCCAGGACGGCTGGCAACGATCGGGACAGGTGGGCCAGGAAGTATATGGCGCGGGTATCGCCTTTGGCATTGTGCCGAGGCAATACTTCAAAATTGAAAAAGCAGGCTTGATGATCTTTACCGAATATCCCGCAACTGACTTTAAGGTTGGCCGCTCTGCAGTGACATTTTTTACCCGTGGGGACCAGAGACTATCGTTTAGAATGGTGGTTGTCCCTCTTGCAAAAGGCAATGATCTTCCTGCTATTGCAGTAACGGCAGCAAAGCAAGACCTTAATAATGAGATTAAGCCTGTTAAGAGCCAAAAGCAATTTTCTGAATATACTTTGCTGGGAAATAGCACCATCAAGGTCAGCTGGAAGGCATAAAATATATAATAATGAACCTATAATTTAAACTCATCGCTATGAAGCAATTCAATACCTGCCTTGTAAAAATAATTACCCAATCCGGTAAGGACTCCGGGGTCAGCCTGACAGGACTCTTATGCGAGTTGGAACAGGCATTTGATCAGCAAGCCTACGAAATCGTATGCCTTAGCGATAAGGATTCGTTTACTATAGCCGATATTGGCCATGGCTCACAATTCGCCACTTTCATCCAGTTTAACTTTGCAAGTCCATTAACTGAGGTGGACAATATCAATGCTGAAATTAAAAGCCAGATTGAGGGCGCGTGCAGTATCGACATTATATCCGAAAATGATTATTTCCGCCTGATCAGGATTGAGAAGTGTGACATTAGCTTCAAGTGAATTTCCCCCATATTTTTATGCCATTTACATGCCTGATAGTATTATCTGCTGATTGTGCAAAATTGCGATGGCATTTTTTAACGAGCGTTATAAATCATTATTATTCGGATATATGTTGTTAAGAATGATAAAGGCTGCCAGAAAATTTCTGGCAGCCTTTATTTCAAAATAACCGATAAATAACTGTATGAAAAATTGGCGTAGGAGCTATAAAAGCAGTACGCCTATTTTATTTATGGTTACGGCCTGTTGGTCGTAGTCCCGGTGCCCGGTGCAGTATTAGTGTTCCCCGTAGCAGGGGTGGTCGTCCCTGTTCCAGGTGTCGTCCCAGGTGCTGCCGTAGTTGGAGCAGTGGTTGTTTTGCTGGCTGTCTTACGCTTTTTCTCTGTGGTCTGGGTCTGTGTGCCTGTAGCATCTTTCTTGTTGTGGCTGGTGGTAGTCCTTGACGAGGAAGTGCTTGTTTGTGTCTGTGTTTGTGTTGGCTTATTCGTCTGAGGTGTTTTAGACGGCTCTGTCTGTGCTGATGCAATGCCAAAGGCTAAGATTGCAGCCAGCGAGAAAAACATTTTTTTCATAATAGTAATTTTTAAATTTCCTCAAAGTTAATTATGGAGTGCATTAATAAATAGCTGTTTATAAAACAATTAACTGCTGCTTAACGAAGGATTGGGAAGCCCTATAAAAATCCGTTAATATTTCCTGCATATTTAAAAACGCCTTTCGATGTATTTCCTCAAATCCTTGTGACCCCTTGAAGGATTACCTGCCTGTACTTATCCGTGTCGATATTAAGCCTGGTATTGTCACCTGTTACGCTTACCGTATCACAGCGCCTGAACACATGTAGAAACGTCGATAGTAATGCATTTTCATTACAGGTGAAATCTATTTTTGCTTTGGTGCTTATTTTGAGCACTACGTTGGTAAAATGGTTACCCTTTGTGTTTTCAGAATTGTTTTTCTTACCATCGTCTTCTTGGGGCGGCCCATGATAGCCTGAAAAACTTCAATTCCAATGGCTTTGTTTTTTAAAATATCCTTCATAAGTTGCTTAGCTTATTTATATCCTTTAATATAATTTATAACTAAAATTCCGACCTCATTATATGACATTTCAAAAAGGTCTTCCAGTAGTTTCTCAAATCCTTCCTTCTGCTGCGTACAGTCCAGAAGCCTAATGATACCTGTTGTACCGTATCTCTCATAAACCAGCTTACAAATTACAGCCCCTGACAAATAGATAGGGTTATTATCTAATGTATTTCTGTACTTACTTGTAATGATTTCATCCAGGCTAACCTCCTTATCTTTTATTTCTCCTGAAAAAACACGGAGTGCATCCTCGAAAGTCTCATCATATCCAGGGCCACTGAGCCATGTCGCTATACCTTCGTTTATAATAAAAGGTCTGTTGCAATTTTCTGAAGTTGGGAAAAGAAGGTGCAGTAATTCATGCTTGAATTCTTCATCGTTGAAACCAGTGTATATTGTCCTGAAATTTGGAAATGCCCTCCCCATTGAATAAGAAAGCCAATAGTCGAAATTTAAAATTTTTCCGAGCTCATCCGAATTCGGGGTGATATAATATGTAATCTTTTCAGGTTCCTGAAGCTTAAATTGCCTTATAATATTTATGCAGAATGATACCGCATTTTTAGCTTTCTTTTTATTAAAATCACAAAGTGGATGGACATAGTAGGTAATAAATTTGTAAGTATATTTTTTCCACTTTCTCGTATCGTAGTCAATAACATTTTCCAGTTTATAATTGCCGGCTATATCTTTAACAGCGTAGAGTTTGCTGACCGCAAGTGGTGAGAATTGTTTGTAATCCTGATCTTCGTTACGTGCCATAAAAATTGTTTTTATTTGATAGCGGCCCTCCTCAACCTTATCAATCTGCAGAATTTTAGGAACAAAATAATGTAAGCTCCCATTTTCATAATTTCCGTTTCCAAAGAGGGAAAAATTGTCAGCAACTTTTAGTCCAGCCTTGTGATAACGTTCCATTTCAATCTTGTTCCAATAGGGGTTTTGAGATAGGCTGTCCGGTTTCGAATTTATATATTGTTTGTATAAGTGATAAACCTTGTTAATCTCAGCGTTTGTTGTATCCACCCGCGCTGATACATCTAAGTCAATAGTTTGCCCTAAACAAGCCAGGTACCACCCTGTAAAAAATATTACTAATTTTAGCTTCATGATTATAATAGTCTATGTATACCGTTTATTTACCGGTCTTACTGAATTTTTTTGTAATTTGTTTCTGTGTGTTTAGGTACAGAAACCTCTACTGTCTCTTAACAAATATAAATAATTAATCCACCGTTTAGTGGATTAATTTAAAAATTTTAAAATGTTATATTTGGATCTTGATATAACTAGATAGTCTATGGAACGTAAAAAAGCCGCCGGTACAATACGAAATGCAGAAAGAAGCAAAAAGCGACTTTTGGAAGCTGTCGGAAAGATCATAACCGAAACAGGGTTTTCTACCCTAAAAATAAACCATATCGCAGCCGTAGCTGGTCTTGACAAAACGTTGATCTATAGTCATTTTGGGGGATTAGATAAATTACTGGAAGAATATCTGCTCTCACAAAATTTTTGGGATAATATTAAAAAAAACAATATGCCTGCCACCATTTTAGACGGTGGCAGGGCATTCTCAAAAGAAGCTATTCTTAATCATTACGAATTTGTAAATAATCATCCGGAGTTTCAAAAAATTTTGTTGTGGGGGTTGTCAGAACAGCGCGATGCATTAAAAAACTTGACGTGGCAGCAGGAAGCCAGTGGCGAGTTGTTGTTCCAGCACATAACTGATCCCTATTTTAAGGATAAGGCAAGCGATTTTCGCTCAATTATAGCAATACTTATTGCGGGGAGCTATTACCTTAACTTACACGCCACTTATAACGGTGTACCGTTTTGTGGCATAGACTTGACGCAAGAAAACGGAAGGAAAAAGATTGAAGAATCACTATTATTCTTAATAGATAGAGCATACGACAATTTATAAATCGATCTTCCTTGTACAAATGCTACAAATTAGAGGATATAAATAAAACTATGAAAAAGTTTACTATATTACTTTTAACGGGCGTAGCGGTTTATGCTCAGGAACCTACAAAACGTATTGAATTTGAAGCACCGGTTTCTTATCCCGAAGGCGTTGTCTGTGATAAGGCAGCCAATGTTTTCTATGTATAATCAGCACGGTTGGGCACGGCAGGTAAGGTGACCAGAGACGGAAAATATACTGAATTGTATTCCAATAAGAGCCTTATATCTAAGTATGGGCTTAAAGTACATCCTGATGGAAAGCGTCTTTTTGTTTGTGCAGGGGATGCCAATCAAAGTAAATTCAGCATGCTCGAAACAAAAAAGAATCAGGCAAGGCTGCTAATTATTGATTTAAAATCATGAAAAAAAATTTCTAACACAGACTTTCCAAATTGATTCCGGGAGAACATTTCCCCAATGATATGGCTTTTGATGGAGAGGTAATGTTTATATAACAGATGGATATGCCTAAGCTCTCTATAAAGTAGGTGCGGCAGGTAAGGAAACTGTTTTTAACCAAAGCGAATTGCTAAAGTCGGCAGGGGTAGGGACTAACAGAATTATATTTAATTCTGCAGGGTTTCTTATCGTAGATAACAATGGTAAAGGTTGCCTTGTACGGATTTATGTAAAAAATCCCTCATTGCAATGGCAATGCCTTCCTCAACACCCTCCTTCAGAAGGGCATTAGCAATTTCAACCGCTTTTCGCCGTAGCCCTTCGGGCTGATTTTTATAGGAAGGGGGATAATCCCCGTCATACCATGGCATAGCACTGATTTTTGTTACACTATTATCGTTTTTGCAACGAACTATTCTGCTGTATTGGCAACCTTGAAATTACGAATCATAAGGCAGTATTATTCTAATAATAAATTAATTAGCGGAAGTTTAACAGCTATTAGTGGAGCCGTCTTGCATGTTAGGGAGATTATAACAATACTTTAATAACAATGATTGTACCTATGTTGTAATTTTATGAATGTGCATTTAAAATAAATACGACAATAAATGACTGACCATGGCAAGAGAGATAGTAGTAATAGGAGGAGGTTTTGCAGGGATAAACCTGGCAGAAAAATTAGTTGGCAGAAAGGATATCCATGTTACCATTGTGGACAAGAACAATTATAATTTTTTTCCGCCCTTGCTTTACCAGGTAGCAACGGGCTACCTCGAGGTTTCTAACATCACCTATCCTTTTCGCAAGCTGTTTGCCGGAAAAGGGAATATAAGTTTTCGCATGGGCAGCCTTGAAAGGATAATCCCTGAGCAGAAAACTGTTGTACTGGACAATGGCCAGCTTTCCTATGATGAGCTTGTTATTGCTACGGGTACAGAGAGCAATTACTTTGGAATAGAAAATATCCGTAACTATGGCATTCCGATGAAGACTATCGATGATGCCGTTAACCTCCGCAATACGGTGCTTCAAAGGACCGAAGAGGCTACCCGCATACAGGATCCGGTTGAAAGGGAAAAGCTAACCACTATCGTTATTGCTGGTGGCGGCCCGACCGGAGTAGAGCTGGCCGGGATGCTTTCACAGATTAAGAAAAATGTCTTTGGCAAAGAATATCCGGAACTGGCACGCTATAAAGGTACTATTTACCTGGTTGATGCACTGGATGTGGTGCTGGCACCGATGAGCAAAAAATCGCAGCAATACACCTATGACACTCTTGTGAAAATGGGGGTAAAGGTTGTATTGGGCAAACAGGTCAAAGATTATGCGGATGACCAGGTAATCTTTGCCGATGGCACTACTATCGCGACTAAGCTGCTGATTTGGACTGCGGGCGTATCAGCAAAATCATTTGAGGGTATTCCGAAGGAATGTTACGGAAAAGGCAACAGGCTTTTAGTAAATGAATTTAACCAGGTTAATGGCCTCAAAAATATATACGCGATAGGGGATACCTGCCTGCAGACTGCTGACAAAAACTTTGATAAGGGACACCCGCAGCTAGCGCAGGTGGCCATCCAGCAGGGCAGGAACCTGGCCCAAAACCTTATTGCTATGCAGCAAAACAAGAAGCTTAAAGCTTTTTCATACCGCGATAAGGGAACGATGGCAATTATTGGACGAAGCAAAGCTGTGGCAGAGCTTCCAAAGCCTAAACTGTTCTTTAAGGGATTTATCGCATGGGTGGCCTGGCTGTTTGTCCATCTCTTTTCACTGGTCAATGTGCGTAACAAGATCAAGACATTCTTTAACTGGATGATTTCCTTTTTTAGCAATGACCAGTCGATGAGGGTCATTGTAAGGCCCAACGCTCCAAAAAATCCTTAGGCTATAAGTTGAGCCTATTTCAATATATGCTGCCACCACTGCATTAATAAGATGCATCAGGTAGTTAATAAATAAAATTGCAAATTCGATGGACAATAAAGAAATATTACTGGCTGCAAATGCTGCCGTATCTAGGGGTGATAATAATGGTTTCCTTGCCTTTTGTGCGGAAGAAATAATATGGGAGTTTGTCGGTGAACAGACACTGCAGGGTAAAAAGGCGATCTTGGAATATATGGAATCGACTTATTTGGAACCACCGAAATTTAATGTAGAGAATCTGGTTGCTGAAGGCGAGTATGTCACGGCTGTGGGCAATATCACAATCAAGGATAAGCAGGGCAATCCAACTGCTTATGATTATTGTGACCTCTGGCGTTTCCGGAACGGAAAAATGGTTGCATTAAAGGCATTTGTCATTGCCGGCCGGCAAGCCAATTACAGTATCCATTAATATTCCAAAGGCCTATGAAGTATAATTTTAATGCGCAAGTCCATAGCGTAATAGTTACGAAAAGTATATGAAAGGACCGAGCTACCTGCATTTTGACAAAAAAGGCTACCCATGGAAGCCCGATATTGATTACCGTGATAATCCAGAGCTTTATAAAGTCGGCAAAGGGGAGCAGGGCGTATTGATATGCCAGCCGTACAAGGATGAGATTGGTAAGTACTGGCGTTTTAAAGATGAAGCAACAGCAAGGAGAAGCAGTGAGCAGATATTTGCGCTATTTTTAAATTATCTAGATACTAAAGATTTTGTGGGAGCTGATATGGCGCGTAAATACCTTCAGATGGGCTACACGCGTGCAAGGCGTTACGCTAATTACAGGGGCGGAAAAAAATACGATAAAGAGAATAATTATGAGCTGCTTGAACGGGGAACCGGAGAAGTTGAAAAAGCCCATGCCGCAGAAATTTTTTATAAAGTATGGAAAGATGCCGAATCCGATCCGCGCTATGCACTTATGAAGAAGGCGTGGAAATTAAAGTATGGCTAGTTATTCTACATGTCAGCTGCTGAAAAAGAATATCAAGGTTCCGTATGAGAACAAAAACCTTCGATGAAGAAGGTTTTTTATTTAGCAGCTAAAGTAATGTCACTTTCTGATGTAGTTACTTTGACGAAGCATTTCCTTTGGAAGATCTTTCTACGGCGTCTTCAGGTATCCGCTTATCGGTACTGACCGTATCGAGCTTTTCTTCCATGTCATTTTGCGTTTCGTTGTATGTTGGCGCGTCCTGGGTATAATCCGTCTCGCTATTTTTTGCACCTGTAGTGTTATCCTTATTGTTGTTGTCAATACACGAGGCCATAATGGTCGCTGTGATGCAAAGCAGGTAAATTTTTATTGTTTTCATAGTTATATTATTTAATTATCAAGTAAGTTCTGCGCTATGGTGAGTGCCGCCTGCATGTCGATGCCCTTTTCCAGGGAGCCGGCGAACAGGTCACCTTCGGCCCTGATTCGGCTTACCGCATTTTTGATAGTGTAATCTTTCATGCTCAGGCCGTTTTTGACTTCTTCCCAATGAAGCGGCATGGATACTGTTGCCCCAGGTTTCGGGCGAAGGGAGTAGGGACAGGCTATAGTGGCCCCAGGGCGGTTTTGCAAATAGTCGAGGTACATTTTTCCTTTCCTGTTTTTTATCTGGCGTTCCAAACTCGTAAACTTGGGCAGCCTTTTATGCACAATTCCAACAAGGAGCCTGGCAAACATCTGCGACTGGTCATAATTATATTTCGCCCCAAGCGGTATATAGATGTGTATGCCTGTAGAGCCGGAGGTTTTTACATAACCTGTGATCCGCAATTCATCCAATACGCTTTTGACCTCGCAGGCAGCCTGAATTACCTGCCCGAAAGTGGTCTTCTCGGCAGGGTCGAGGTCGATCACGCAATAGTCAGGGTTCTCGGGTTGCTGTATGCGGCTAAACCATGGATTCATCTCTATGCAACCCAATGATGCCATCCAAAGCAGTGTAGCCTCATCATCGCCAACCAGGAATTCCTTGTCTTCCCCGTCACTGGTAGTATAGGGAAATGTTTTTGCCCAGTCCGGCGCTTTACCTTTTACATCCTTCTGGTAAAAGCTTTTCCCGGTTATCCCGCCGGGAAAACGGTTAAGTGAGAGCGGCCTGTCTTTGAGATAAGGCAGAATATAGTCCGCCACTTTATAATAGTAGTTGAACATATCCCTTTTGGTGTACCCTTGCTCAGGCCAATATACTTTGCTAAGGTTGGTAAATTTAAGGATGTGCCCGTTCAGCTTCTTGACCTGTGTTTCTTCGGTAGGGTTCAAAAGTGTTTGTCTCTCGCCCAGTTTTGGTGGCTTGACCAGCTGCGCCGGGGCCTTCTCGGTTTTTCGTGGGGAGCTGTCGGCTACCACTGATGTTTGAGTGGCAGTTTCCAATACCACCTCTTTAGCTTTTTTATCGCTTCGCATGCCTTCAAAAGAAGGATGACGGAATACCCCGTCAGCAGTCACTTCGGCAAAGCTAACCTCGCATACCAGCTGTGGCTTGAGCCAGGTGGCTGTCGCTTTGGGAGGGTTCGGCCGGAAGCGCGAGGGCTTATTAATATCAGGAGTTGTTTCAAAAGGATTTTTTGAGGTAATAAGCGGCGTGAATGCTTCCATCATTTCTTTCTGCATTTTCTCTGTAAATCCCGTACCTACTTTTCCTACGTAGTCTAACTTGCCGTTTCGGTATACGCCGAGCAATAATGAACTGAATAATTTCGCGGAACCGTGGTTTTTAGTAAATCCTCCGATAACCACTTCCTGACGCTGGTTTACTTTAATCTTAAGCCAGTTTTTTGAACGGCTATCGGGGCTGTAAAGACTGTCGGATCTTTTGGCCATGATACCTTCAAGCCCCATTTTTTTTGCTGCATCATAAAATTCGATGCCTCCTGATTCAAATACTGCACTTAGCCGCACACGTTCATCATCCGGGGGCAGTATACTTTTCAGTATAGCCTGGCGCTCGCTGAGTGGCAGGCTCATATATTCTTTTCCATTGTACCAAAGCAGGTCAAATGCGTAATATACAAGGTGGCCGTCGGCCTCGCTGCGCCAGTTCTGCAACGCACCAAAGTTTGCCTTGCCATCCTCGCCGATAACAAGGATTTCTCCATCAAGGACAGCTTCAAAGTCCCACTGATTCATGGCGTCCACCAGGGGATAATATTTTTCCGTAAAAGATTTATTGTTTCGTGAAGAAAGTTCTGCATTTCCCTTATAGATATACGCCAAGGCCCTGTAGCCATCCCATTTCACCTCATAGCTCCATCCGGGGGTATCAAAAGGCTCGTTGACCAGTGTGGCAAGCATTGGCTTAACATTTTTAGGCATCTTGCTTTTTACTCCCTGCTTTAACAGTTTGTCAGCCGAGGATGCTTTTTTGCCGTTAGTGCCGGCCTTTTTTGGAGTTTTAGCCTTTGTTGCCTTTTTTGCCGTTGTTTCGTTTTCCCCTGAATCAACAATGCCGTGACTATTTTTGCCGGTTTTTGCGATCTGCTCAAGGGTTTTTCCCGAGACCGCCGATTTGTCCTTTGCTGTAATGTCTGACTCAGAGGCGTATCGGTCCTCCAGCTTCATCAATAGCCAACCGTTTTCCCCCCGGCCATGAGCCTTGACAAGGGCAAATTCCCCTTTGAGTTTTTTTCCCTTAAGGACAAACTTTACCTTTCCGCTATGAAGCCCATGCAGTAGTTCTTTTTCCTGCTCTTTTTTGCTTAAATCTTTGCCGTCTAGGGCAATATACGTCCCTTCATCCCAAACCATAACTGTTCCCCCGCCATATTCCCCTTTTGGTATCAGGCCTTCAAAGGTCCTATAATCATAGGGGTGGTCTTCCACCATCATTGCAAGGCGCTTAACTTTGGGGTCGGTTGAAGGCCCTTTGGGCACCGCCCAGCTTTTGAGCACGCCTTCCATTTCAAGGCGAAAATCGTAATGCAGATGCGAAGCGGCATGTTTCTGGATGACAAATCGAAGCTCCTTGCTATCGCTTTCGCCTCCAAATGGCTCCGGCGTTTTGGACTGATCCCTTTTTTGTTTGTACGTATCGAGTGCCATAGGTTGAGTATTTAATCAGATGAAAGTGTAGTGACAACGCAGAATCATGGATTGCCACGGTATATCTAAGTTACCCATGATCGATAAGAACGAAAAATTTTTATAATAAATTTGGCTGTTAATCCTATGCTAAAGCATTGTAATCCAAGGCGTGATAAGTTGTACAAAGTTACTTATGGCATGGTATGGGGATCCGGGGAAGTTAAACCCAAAATATTAAACGTACGTTAAAAGTGTCCGGATAAGAGGGTGCGTTGCGTAATTTTAAGTAACTAAAAATCTACTATTATGAGCGACAGTAAGAAAAAAACAGGAAACCCGGACCGTTCAACTATAAATACAAAAGAACCTTATGAAATGCAGTACTGGAAGGATAAGTTCGGCGTATCATCGCAACAGCTCACAGGAGCGGTGAGGGCGGCAGGCAAGAATGCAAAGGCAGTGGAGGAATATTTAAAGAATAAGAAGAAGTAACCACCTATAATCATTGTTTGCAATCAGTACTCCTCTGCCAGGTTTTGGAGTACTGAATTGTATCAATTAATAATTAGTTTCATCCTAAGCTACTTTTAAGCGGGACGTTTAACATTTATTGAAATTCCAGCATAAATTAATTATCGCGAATTAAAACCCTTATCTGTATAAACATTCGAATTAAGCAGAATAACTTCACGACTATATAATTTTTGCAAGACCTATCTCAATGTCCTCCTTGATAAATTCCCAATATTTGCCCCTGAGGCATTCGGGATCGAAGTCATCATCGGCCATGGTAAAGTCCCTGAAATTCTTAAGTATCTGCAACCTGTCGTGGGTATGCTCGGAGCGCTGGAGATGCAGTTCCAGCATTCGGTTAATAGTATACTTAGGCAGCAGCTCATGCAGGTCCCAAAAATCCTTCTTACGTCCCCCACGAGAGACCACATCTACTTTCATAGCGATAATTTCCTCAATGGTGGCCATTCGCACGCCCTGGTCTTCAAGGGGTGGCTGGATAAATTTATCAGTAGTGTAAAACAGGTCCAGCTTTACGTTGTTTTCCCTGTCCCTGCCGATAAGGTAAGACCTACCCATTCCAACAGGAGAGCCAAAATCGGCATCTACATAGTTAAAATTGGCTGTAAGGAATGCATCGATGCTGTCAAAATCCACTGAGCCATAGTCCTCATCGGTAAAAAGGTCGATATCCACTGATATGCGGTGACCGATCTGAAGACTTAGGGAAGTACCTCCCACAAGCCGAAAAGGCTCGAATTCTTTTGCTTGCATCAATATTGACAGGCTCTCGCGCAGGAGCTCGTTGACAGTATTCCAGTACATGTTTTGGTTGGGATATAAAATTGGTGTTATATAAACTCTGTGCCTATAACGGCTTTAACCCGTGCAGGGCCGTAAAAACGAATGATTTCTTTCTTTTCATCACTGTTGCCGCGTTCAAATACCCTTTTGATAACGGCCTTGTACATCTTCTGCCAGTCAATGGAAGCGATGTTGGTATCCCAGAAAAGATTAGGGCGAAGCGCAGAAAAATCAGGGCGCTGGCTTGCGGCATCTTTAAGTTTTTCTTTTTGTATATCATGAAATACCTGCAGGATCATCATGGTTCCTTCTTTCAGGCCCAGCGCACGATCAATCTTAAGCGCTAAAGAGGTATTAAGGTCTCTTTTTCCTTTGGTGATCGCATTAAAAGTCTGGGGATGCTCGGGAAGGGAAAGCGCAAAGGGGCGCTGGGCGATGTTCCTCTTTTTGAGTTCGCGCTCCAAGATTGCTCCCGGATGAATCCCTTTATATTTCTCAAACTTGATTTCCATAGAACAAATGTAAACAAAAATGTTTACATTTTGTATTTTCCGTTTTACAAGTTATCAAGTCACTTACTTAAACTATTAGGCTCAGTGCCTATCCAATAGAATTGATAGGGTAAGGCGATCTGGAATTCCCTCAAAGTACTTTTCCAATACCTGCTTAAAAACAGGATCTGTATCTTCAAGTGTTGCAAAAAGCGTCATACAGGAGCGCAGCTTAAGATTGTCGGGACTTCCCAGTATTTCTAGGGCTGTCTTCCCCTTAACCTCTAAAAGCGCGTTTGAAATTTCAATAAGATGTTTTCCCAGCACAGGATGCTTAAGATATTGGCGGGCCTCGTCCATGCCTTTGATTCCAAAGTAACGGGCATTTTCACTTGATCCCAAACCTTCCAGCTGTGGAAATATAAACCACATCCAATGGGATTTCTTGCTGCCCTTCTTAATTTCTGTAAGAGCGGTAAGATACATTTGGTTTTGTGCTTCTAAGAATCTAACTAAATCTTTGTCGGGCATCTGGCAGGTTAATTTTTATGGTGGCTAAATTACTATTTCAAATGGTATGTTCACCCTGTATTCCTTATAAATAAAGGCAATTTTGTTATATGTTGATATTTAAATGGCGGTCATCTACTCCATAAGACAGTATATATTAAATGCTTTGTAGTCGTACCTGCCGAAAAGTCAAATTTATCCTGGGCAGCATTTCTTTTGACGATTTAGGGATGTGATGCTCCCAATGGGTGTTGGTCGTACCTGACATAAGCAGGAAAGATCCATGATGCAGGGGTATCTCTACTTGGGGAATAGCCTTATTAGTTTTATGGCGCAGCCTAAAGGGTCTTGTCTGGCCGAAGATAACAGAGGCTATATTGGGGTTTTTTCCAATCTTGTGTTCCTTATCAGAGTGCCAGGCTACGCTATCGTTGCCATTCCGGTATAGGTTTAGCAATACTGCATTAAATTCAAGGCCTGTTTGTTTTTCTATTTTAAAGCGCAATGCCAGCAGCTCAGGTGTCCAGGGCAGGGCGCTGTCACCGGCATCTTCCTTTTCTCCATACCACGCAATCATTCTGGGCGCAGTAACCAGCTTGTCGTACATTGGCATTTGATATTGTTTCCACGGCGTAGTGTGAAGCAATGCGTGATAATAGGCATCAGCTTCTTCTTTGCCAATGAAATTATTAATGTGCATTAGCTCCAGATCCGGAAGGTTGAAAGTCTTATTGCATTCGCTACCCGAGGTAAATAATTCGGTATCAGTAAATAGTGTCATACTCTATGGTAATTATTATGCTTCAAAGTTCTTCTTAAACAGTAGCTTGCCCGGATACTTACTTGCATAGGTATAAATCAACTGCATGATATAGTGGTTGCTTTTATATGGGGTCACATAATCTCTCAGTTGGGACGGTTCAGTGAAACCGATTTCTGTAGTTATATAGCCCATTCCATAAAAATGGCCGTCTTCAACCCAGACACAGCTACGTTCTTCTTTATGGCGCCCCTTGTCCATAATGGCAAAGCTGGGTCGTTTTCCCAGTAAGGCGTCGATTGCCAGTGTTACCTGATTATTATGTTGGTCTGGATCAGGCAAATTTGCGATTGTCGGTGGGGGAGCCATATCTCCGGCAAGTGTGGTGCCGTACTGGCAGAATCTATAGTCAATCTTAAATTCGGATGCCATGCCCAGCAAAGTGTTTATACCATCATGCTGCGAGTGAAACACTTCAAGGCAGGACTGGAATTTGCTTAATTTTCCGATGGCAAGATAACGGTAACCATTGCGCGCCTCATATTCATAGAGCCCAAACTTGGGATCAAACTTCTTTAGTGCCCTGTTATGCTCAGGCCAAAGTTTCTTTATCTCACTGCATTCCAAAAGCAGTGCCATAAATTCCGTAGCGCATACCTCATAGGTTATAGAATAGATATCGCGCATAAAATGCTGTCTTTGGGGTGTTATCTTGTGTCCTCCAAAATGCTGGGCTACCCGCTTTTTGAGATTCTTGGCTTTTCCTACGTACACTACTTTTCCAATCTGGTTATAGAAATAGTAGACACCCGGTTTTTCCGGCAGCTGCTCAAAATCTGCAGGAGGCAGGTTAGGGGGCAGGTTTTGGTCGTGGGAATTCTTTTTAACCATCCTGGCAATCTCGCCTTCGGCATCCAATATCAGCAGCCTTGATAGCAATATGGCTGTAGCATCAGCATCACAACCGGCGCGGTGTGCCTGCAATAAAGGTATACCGAGTGACCTGCAAAGCTTGCCCAGGCTATAGGATGGCAGGCTCGGTTTTATTTTTCTTGCTGCCCGAACAGTGCATAGTTTTTTTGTAGTCCATTTAAACCCTGCCATTTCCAGCTCATGCCGGATAAAGGAGTGGTCAAAGTTTACGTTATGGGCCATTATGCAAAGCAAACAATTATGTAAAGTTTAATAAATAATTCCACTATACAAAGCCTTCTTAGTTTATTGACTTTGCATAATAATTTAAAATATTTTACAAAATATACGAACTATATTTTAAATGTTAATAATATCATAAATATTTCATAATTATATTATTGGCTTTTTTTTTAAAAAAAAGCCAAAGGCCCTAATTTCACTGACATAAATTGCACTAGAAAAAATTTTGATGAAAATTTGTACAAATTTGTACTAACTGCAGCATATAGTTTTTTGTAATAACTTGCTCAATATCAAAAACAAATATTATGGAAAACTACAACGGTTTTAGCAATTTTGAAGATTTTACTAATCAGCTACTAACATATTTGATAAAGGATCGAGGATGTACCGAAACATATGCTGGACGTTTTAAATACGCTTTAAGAAAAATAGTTTTTTTCTTAGATCAAAATAATCAAATAATGTACAATCCGTCTCAGGATAGAGATATCGAGAATTTTTATTTTCAGGAAAGACCATCCAGGGTACTCAAAGATTATGAGCAGCTACTGCAGCGATGTTTGCGCCAAACATCAGAATTCTTCCTTACACGGCAAATTGTCGGAATTCAAACCCATCAACAATACAAATATGAATTTTCGGGAGAAATAGGATCTATTATTATGGAGTTTATCAAATTCAAGCGAACTACACTTTTAAATCGCTCTAGACATATAAACGTTTATATCAAAAAACTCCATAATTTTTATGAATATTGCAATGCAAATGGAATTGGTAAAATTCATTGTGTAGACTACAATTTTCTAATTACGTATATTTCTCAATTACAAAGCTATCAACTAAGACATGTAGAGATGTCGGTATCCGTATTGAAAATTTTTTTTAATTATCTATTTGAAAATAAATTAATATCAGTTGATATTGCCATAAAAATCCCTTCTTTTAAGCGTGTTAGTCAACCACAATTACCTTCAACGTATACATTAGAAGAAATTGAGAAATTATTGAAATCAATCGATAGAGTTACTAAAATTGGCAAAAGAAATTATGCGGTCTTACTCATTGCTATAAGATTAGGATTTAGAGCAGCGGACATATCAAATCTAAAATTTGAAAATATAGATTGGGGTAAATCGCTAATCAAAATTAACGTTATGAAAACTGGACAAGAATTAATATGTCCTATGTTTCCAGATGTAGGCAATGCAATAATCGACTATTTAAAACATGGGAGACCGAATGTCACTTCTCCTTTTATATTTCTAACGGGTAAATCCCCCTTTAGAGAATTTCCATCCAGTAATGTTGTTACTCATATCACCCAGCGGGCCTTTAAAAACTCTGGGATTGATGTAGCAAATAGAAAATTTGGCCCACACTCTCTTCGACACAGTTTGACATCTAGGTTATTGGAAAAGCAAATTACACTACCAATTATTAGCTCCGTTTTAGCACATAAAAGTAGTGAATCTACCATGTATTATATGAGAATAGATATGAAATCACTCACATATTGCTGCCTTGATGTTCCAACCACAGATAACAATTTTTACACTCAGAAAGGAGGAGTATTTTATGATTAAGTTACCCAACAAAAGTATCTACTCTAAAAATCTCCAAGATTTCATAAAATTAAAGTGGAAGTTGGGATATAAATATCAGACTCAAACCGCAATTTTGAAACAAATAGATCAACTTGCTTACGACGAAAATGAATATTCACTGGGCTTTACAAAAAAATTCTTTAGGAAATTTATAAAAAATCATAATAATTTTACAGATAGCTATCGGTATAGTAGAATTACAATTTTTCGAGAATTTTCAATTTATTTATGCAACCTTGGCATTTCTTCTTATATACCCAAAAAACTACCATGGCCAAAATCTAAGTATGTTGCCCATGTTTATAGCCATAGCGAATTAAGTAAAATATTTGAAGTCATCGATGGCATGCGAGTAAAACAGCAAATGCCTTACGCTAATATTTTCTGTTTTCCAATCTTAATACGGTTTCTTTACTGTACAGGCGTTCGTTCAATAGAAGCTTTAACTCTTCGGGATGAAAACGTAAATATAAACGAAAAATATATCATTATTAATGATAGTAAAAGTGGAAAAGAGAGGGTTATACCGATTTCAGAAACTCTCGCAGTGGAACTCAGCACTTATCTAAATTACAGAGATAAACTAAAAAACAAAAACATAGATGGCTACTTTTTTATAAAGCATAACGGAGAAAAACTTGCAAAAGCTGCCATCAATACTCGTTTCAGAAAATGTTTGGAGATTGCGGGAATTGCCAGAGACGATATAAATAATAAAAAACGTCTACATGATTTACGACATACTTTTGCAGTACACGCGCTAATCAAAATGATTGAGTCAGGCTTAGATCTATATGTTTCACTCCCAATATTGTCCCAATACTTAGGGCATAGTTCTATAAAATCTACTGACACATATGTTAAACTTACTACAGCTATATACCCGGATGTAATTAAAATGTTGGATATCTTAACCTTTGATCTTATTCCTAAAAATGCCATTATAAATGAAGACAACTGATTTTGCAAAATACATAAAAAGTTTCATAGCTGAATACTTACCTATAGAACGAAATCTTTCTGTAAATACTGTTCGTGCTTATCGCGATACTTTTGTTTTACTAATTAGATTTTTAGAAAATGAAAAAGGTTTGAGGATTGATAAAATTAAAATCAATCAAATCACCAAATCTATAGTTTTAGAATTTCTGAAATGGCTCAGAGAATCTAGAAATTCTTCACATAGCACAATTAATGCTCGATTAGCGGCTATTCAAACCTTTTTTAAATACATAGCTGACGATCAATTTGAGTTCATCATTCAGCGCCAAAAAATCTCTTCAATACCAATTGCAAAAACTCAAAAAAAGGTATTTGAATATTTGAGTTTATCAGGAATAAAATTATTACTTGAACAGATTAATACTCAGACAAAAAGAGGAAGACGAGATTTAGCTTTGCTATGCTTACTTTATGATACCGGTGCACGTGTTCAAGAAATCATAGACTTAACGCCATCTGCAATTAATTTCAATAAGCCATATACAATTAAATTAAAGGGAAAGGGGAACAAATATAGGATAGTGCCACTTTTAGACGCAGAAATGAATCATTTGAAAGATTATCTCCATGAGAACAACCTTATCCATGACTCTCTTAATCACATACCTCTATTTCGCAACTCTCGAAAACAAAAATTAACACGAGCAGGGGTAAATTACATATTAACAAAGTACGTTAAAAAGGCTAGAGATATAAATCCAGATCTTATGCCCTCTAAAATAAGCTGTCACTCAATAAGGCACTCTAAAGCTATGCATCTACTACAAGCTGAACTCCCTTTAATTTACATTCGAGATTTACTAGGGCATGTATCAGTAACAACAACTGAAATTTACGCAAAAGCAGATTCACGGCAAAAAAGGATTGCTCTAGAAAAAGCGTATGTAGAAATTTACACTTCTGATCAGGAATCTCAATGGGAAGGTGATAACAAGTTAATCTCGTGGTTAAATAGTTTTTAATATAAAATGTCAAAAATTATTATACATAAATATCCTCTTCTGAAACAATTTAAGTGTATCACGCAACAATTTATTCATGACATTAGAAGTATATCGTTTAGAACGGATTGTTTCTGTCCGATGTAAGAACTGCCATTGCAAATAATAAACACATTGCTAATCAACTACTTTTTTTTAATTAAATTATTATTTACTAAACAAAGTGAGGATAATTTTAAGAGATTAATTTATTAAAACATATGTATAAAGTAATAAACAATTACTTAGCCACCTAATGAAAGTATTATTAAAATAAATAATACAGAAAACCTACTTATATGGATTCAAAGCCTCAATAGTATCAACAATTTTAACGTTACAAGGAATTTGATTATAATTAAAATACTCCATGTTAGTACAATTTTCAATCTGACCACTTCCTAAAAATCCTTTTTTTCTAATATATACATCTAAGCCTGGCAAATTTATATCTGAGACTTTAGAACAATAATAATTTAAACTATCTTGGTAAATTGTATAATTAAAATTTATCTGATTAAAATAAATTACATTATCACCCTTACTTTTATTTACCAATCCAATTATGTAATATTTATTAGTATGGTTTCTTACGACTAAGCTATCAATGATATAATCTTCAGACAAAATTTTAACATAGCCCTTCTTGTAATTCAATTCTAATTTTTCTCCTCTAAATTCTTTGCAACTCAAAAAAATCATACTTGATATTAAGAGTGTTACTATTAAATATCTATTCCCCATATTTATTTGTTATTTCATCTTGTTCAATTGTCCAACTTTTTATTAAAACATTTAAAATATTTGTCATATTGGATTTTGTTTTAGAATCCCAGCGGTTATTTTTTATATTTTTTATATTTAATTTGGCGCGGTTTATATTTCCTTGAAGTACTACATCTCGTTTGAATTGATATCCTACAACTTTAAGCATTCCTGCTTTTTCATTATCTGTAAGATTGCCTCTTTGAAATATATCCATTATAGCACCATCTTTATAAGCCAACAACTTATCTGCTAAATCAACTTTATCATCATCACTACCAATCAAATAAGCTTTTGCCTCTGTAGATATATCTTTATACTTCTTAGTGGCACCTTCAAGAAGATATTTATAATAGAAGCTTATATTTCCTTCTTTGTCTATTTCATCTCTGTGGCTCTGTTCGTGTGAAATTAAACCAAACCAGTAATCCGCACTACTATTAACATGATCCGAGCTATAAAGAACTTGTTTGCCTTTTACAGATGCATTTGGATGACCTGTTAATGAATCCCACCATCTCACTCTAGCATCGGTATTAATAATCCAAGTAGAATTTGTTAAAGATGAGACGGAATAACCGTAAGCGATATTCATTAAAGTAACAACTCCTGAAGACAATTTGCCGTCTGAACCGAGTAAAAATTCAGGCTCCTTACCTTCCAATTCTCTAGATATAGTTACTAAATTTCCACTAAATACATATGGAGACCATTGTGGAAAATCAGGAGCTAATGGATCTATTGATATAAATCTTCCAATTGTATAATCATAATCTCTCCATTTGAAACTATCCCAACTTAGCCCCAATTCATCTTGTCGTTCCTGTCCTTGAAACTTGTACTTATATGTCATATCCGCTGGTGAATTTACCGGTGTAAGCCTTACAGCTGGTAATGTTTGAAAACCAGAAATCATATTTTGCGTGCTATTATACCCGGAATGTTTCATCCCAAAAGGATAATAATGGCTCTCTTCCAGTATTTTTAAAACCCCATCTACAGGATCTACTGCGTAACTTAACCTCACATTTCCTAGATGGTCTTTGTAATTGTACACATAGTTGTAGTTATTAGTTCCGTTTACCACTGTGTTCTTTACATAACCCTCATTTGTTGGGATAAAGTCCAGAACATTATTTTTATACTGGAAACCTGTAAGATAATCCACAACAGTGGTCACACTTGGGCTTATGCCTGTATTCACAACCGTTTTTCTGAGCTTAGTACCTGATGCGTTGTAAATATAAGAAATCGTACCCGTTCCGTTAACTGAATTCATCGTGATTTTAACCGGCAGGTTCATGTGGTTATAGATTATCCCGTTGGCTGCAATTCCCTTGTTCAGGTCTGATGTAAGATTACCTAAAGAATCATAGCCAAAGTCGTTTACATTTGCTGCAGTCAAGTCATTAAACCCTTGCGAACTGTTACTATTATCTACTACTTTATCTAGCCTGTTTCCTGTGTAGGTATACACTAAATTATCAATTTCAACTACGTCCGTTTCGCTATCCAGCCCCCCGTTCCTACGAAGACCAATGATGTTTCCGTATGGGTCGTACCTTAGGCTTTCATCATAAGAGTTACGCATAGGCACAGTAGCAGCAGGTATCTGGTAATAGGCATTCCTCAAGCGGGCAAGCTCATCATATTTATAGCTATATTTTCGGGAAATATTATCACTTGATGTTTTCCAGGTGGTTTCTGTAACATTGCCATTATAATTCAATGGCACGACCGGATCAGTGCTTGCGGTTGTATAATTTATTGAAAAAGCAAAAAGATCCTGAGGGTTGCCAAAGGAAGCAAGATTTGCCATTGAATTTATACTTTTAAGCCACCCTCTTATATTATAGGCAAAATCTACATCCTGCAATGGAGAGGACTGCGTGCGTCCCACTTTTTTCTCGATGAGCTGGCCTATAGAATTATATGCATTATAAGACATCAGCTCAGGTGCTGCTGTGCCAATAGTATGTGTTTCGCTTAATAGCCTGTCTTGGGTAGTATAAGTGTAGTCATTTCGCACCGATACTTCCTGTTCGCTGGAAGAGCTTGTCCTTTTATGTTTGGTAATTACATAAGAAACACTTCCGTCGAATTTAAGCTTTGAATCTGTCTGGGTATATCCTCCCTGTTGTGAATTGCTCGTCCTTACACGCAGTGGCCTGCCTTTTGAATCATAAAATGTTGTATGCACCTCTGCAAAAGTCTCACTGGCCGTAGTCAATATCCTGTTCCATGAACCCGTCTGCATGCCTTTAGGGGCTGTAAGCACCCCGATGCCTTCCACACCCGATGATGGAAAAGTAGCAGCTGCTGGAAAAGTATAGTTATCATAATAATTTACAGTCAGCAATTTCATCCCTGACTGTGGATAGGTATTTGTATAATAAACGCTAATGTTATCTATGATGGTCGCAGAAGCAGTTTTTGTTTCGGTTCCAAAAGTACCTGCCTGTTTGGATGCCCTATCTGCAGAAGTGAATGCGCTTCCAGCAACCCAGCCTGTGTAAGCTACACGACCAAAAGGGTCATATTTTGTGATAAGCCAACCTTTTTGCGTATTTCCTGTTGTACCAAAAGGCGAATAGGCGGGGCCTGTAGCTACAACCCTGTCCTGATTATCATATACAATATATTCCCAATCCCTGCCCGGTAATTTCTTTTCTACAACCCTGTTCCTTGAGTCATATTTGTACTGGTATCCATACAAATCAAGGCTGGATTGGGTGGTTTCGGTAATAGGCCCTGATGGGATTACATAGGTAAGGTTTCCATACTGGTCGTAAACATAGTAGATATTGGAAGTTCCGGATGAGGGCATCCCATAATAATCATTAGTTTGAAAATAGCTCTTTTTTAATATAAGCCTTCCTTCTTTATCCTTAAATTCTTCGACCCCCGATTTAAATCCCGCGGCAGTCTGCACTGGTATTGCACGATTTTCATCTTGGGTAATGGTCTGGTACAGCTGGCCATCGCCGTAATTTCCCTCATCAACTATGGAAATATTATACACTTTGTTTGTCGGGTTCCACTGTGCCACAGCCCTCAGCTTCTTTACTGGAGTTGCTGAACTGTTGGCCAGGTAAGCATATTTAATAGTATGGTCATTATCGTTATCGGCATTACCAAGCCAGTCCGTGCCAGGAAATCCCTGTTTCCGTATCCTGTTCAGTGGCGAGTTCTCAAAGAATTTTTCCGTATATGGGTTGGCAGTATTTTCGAAAGCTGTCTTATTGTAAAATGTAACGACGTTCGTTGCAGCGGACCCATCAAATGAAAGGTCTGTGATTGAAGCCTCATAGGGTAGGTATTCACGTGATTGCCTGCCGAAAGCGTCATAATAAAAAGGTATCACTAAATCCTTGCCTGTGTTGCTCATCTTGCCCGCAACCTGCTGTATTGGCCTTCCAAGCCCGTCATAATACGTCACAGTTGCATTGGCCTTTGAAGCATCTGAGGTAAAAGTGTCATCTTTATAAATATATGTCCGCACATAATTTTGGGAGGTCGTCTGCCCTAAAACAGTAAACGGGAGTAAGAGAAATATATATAATATTTTTTTCATAAGTTGTTTCGGTTGTCTAATAGGGAAACATTAATTGCGGCCTTTCATTACTTTTACAGAATCATTCCCTTTATTGGTACGCACCTCTACAATGTAAAGGCCTTCAGGGTAGCCGGTAAGTTCTACAGGGATAGTACGGCTACTCACCTCAAAGCTTTGGAGCTGCCTGCCTGCAAGGTCATATACTGTCGCTGTACCATGGTCAAACTCAAAGTTGACGATAACATTGGTAAAGTCTGCTGCAGGGTTAGGGATTGCTTCAATATTTTTCCTATCCTTATCTTTCTTTTCTTTTTCCTTATCCTTGAGCTTTACAACCCAAAAATCTTCATTCCCATGGCCACTGTTACGGTCACGGGAAATCTCCCCTTTGCTTGTGCCGGCAAGTATAAAGCCGCCATCCCGGGTCTCAATCAGCTTCTTGAGGTGGTCTTCACCTCTGCTTCCTACCACTTCCCTCCAAAGCTCTTTTCCTTCGGCCGATATTTTCAGCCCCACATAGTCATTGATCTCCTTTTTGTCTTTTTTGCTATCCTGGCCTATCACTTCACTTTGGGCATAACCGCCAAGAAGGATGGTACCATCTGCATTTTCAACCATAGAGGTAAGTATATCCACCTTACCGGTATCGAAGGTTTTCTGCCATATGGACTGCCCCTTCTCATCAAGCCTGAGTATCCAAAAATCTGTCCCTTTTTTATTATTGATTGATTTGTTCCCGGATGTGGAAGAGGCAGAATTACCTCCTATAAGGTAACTGCCGTCAGCTGACTGCACTATTACAGCAAGGTTATCGTCAGCTTCACCACCGTAAATGGTTTCCCACTGCGTCTTTCCGTCCTTATCCAGTTTTACGATCCAGTAATCTCCTTCTCCATAAGGGTCAAGGGATTTATGTTGGGATACAGTAGAATTAGAATACCCTCCAAGTATGTATCCCTCATCCTTTGTAAGGGCAATGGATTTCAATATGTCATTATATTGTCCCCCGATAGTCCTTTGCCATTTTATCTTACCGGTATTGTCTAATTTAACAACCCAGAAATCAAGACCTCCAAAATCATTCTCACTCTTACCCAAAGGGTCAGGTTTACCCTCACGTATCTTTTCACTGGCAGGGGAGGAAGATGAACCTCCTATAATATATCCGCCATCCGGGGTCTGAAGTATTGATTTTACAAAATCTTGACCAGCACCGCCAAGGGTAACCTGCCATTGCTCATCTCCCTTTGCATTAAGTTTTATAACCCAAATGTCTTCTTTTCCAAGCGATGCCCCTTTCTTGTGAAAACCGATATTGGATTCGGATGTCCCGGCAAGGATAAAACCACCGTCAGAAGTCCCATTTATGCTATATAACAAATCTGCTCCCGAGCCACCAAAACTCTTTTGCCATTCCACATCCCCTTTCTCATCCATCTTCCATAGCCAGTAGTCAAGGTCTCCGATATTATCCGCCTCTTTATTACCTGACTTTACAGATAGCGATGCGCCAGCAAGTATGAATCCGTAATCGGCTGTTGCCTGCGCATCTAAAAGATAATCAGCATGCTTGCCGCCGTAAGAACGCTCCCAAAGAATATCCTGGGCTGTGGCTTTACTTAAAAAAGCAATCAGTATAACTATATATATATTTTTCATTGGGGTTGTTATTGTTTGTAGTTATATGCGTTTTCAGAAAGTATTTTTCCTCCGGCGTCCCTGACTGTCATAAGCCTTCCCTGACTGTCGTACTCAAACGAGGTTGTAACTCCTTTTGTGTCGGTGATGCCTGAAATCCCAATCAAACCCTGATATGTGTAGGTTGTTACAAGTGCATTAGGTAACTGCGTACGTATGTTTGATGGTGCCGCCGTCAAATTATTTACTGCACTTTCCGTTAAACTTAATGCGGATAAAACCTGAGTGTAGGTTGCATTCTCAATTTTAGCCAGAGGAAGTGTACCATTGTACCCCCAGATCATTACACTTGGTGTACCTCCCGAAATTCGATATTGCGCAACTTTACCCTTAGCGGTATATTGTTCATATTGGTATAAATCATTGCTTACAGCCCCATCTTTTGAGAACTTAATTTTTGACTCTGCCAATAATGTATTAGAATTAAACAGCGCATATTCTTTATCAATCTGTTCTATAAGATTTCCGTTTAAAGTCGTTTTCGATTGGAGTGGTGAACCAATTATATTTTTGAAAACTAAAGTCGATACATTTGGCGATGAACTTACTTCAGAATCCCCAGGATAATAATTATAAACTAATTTTGTTTCTCCTGTCGAAGTAATTTCGTTGGCTGTGCGAATTGAATATTCCGAATTATAAGTGTATGTTGATGAATTACTTACTAATCCGTTGGTTAGATAATCTGTTTCGGTTTTTTGAGAAAGCAGTGAAGATTCATTTTTGTGCGTGTAAATCTGCATTGTCCATGGCCAACCTTCAGAGTGATCTAATGAGCCACATCCTATTACGTAATAATCCTTATATTTGGGTTTAATTCCTCTTCCGACTAACACTGACTGATACGAATATTGGTAGCCAATCTCCTTAACTTTAGAACCAGCATTATCATAGTACTCTTCCTTAATTAGGCTTCCATTAGACTCCTGATATGTATATCTTGGATAAAAAGCATTACTTAAATTGTCATTAGATTGAAAATTTGAATGAATTGTCTGACCATAATTATTTGGCATTAAGACGTTAGCCTGATTATTGTAATATAATATTTTTGATCCGTTTGTAGTATTAGTCAAATTACTGCCAGAGTAGATTTCTTGTACCTGGGAATATGAAATATAATTTTGTGATGGCGCGTTTCCGCTTTGAATATTATCTGTCTCAACAACTGCGTTTCTTACAGTATATCCAGACATTCCTCCACACGAATTATTTATTTCTTCCATCCCTGTATCATCAATATAACCAAAATTTAAGGGATCGATAAGTATTCCTGAAGAATACTTTTTACCATCATCTGAAAAAGTTTTTTCGTATTTATACAATGTTTGACCGATACTGTTCCCATCGTGGTTATAATTCACGATACTTTGGATTCTTGCCCCGCCTACTTCTTTATTATAGAAATTGCTTTGCGACTTAGGAATACTGAATCTAAAACGCACTGCAAAATAATATTGCTTCATATATTCCGGATTGGCAGAGGTGATACCCTCATCGGCATCATATAAATTTCCAGGATATTTAAGACCAGTAACCCTAAAATAATAGTTCCCTGCAGGAAGATTATATGTAATAGGAATATTTACTTTTCTCACATTTCCTTCTCCCTCTGTAATTTGAAGCGGGGGACAATTAGTATCATAATTACATGTGGCATCATTTGAGAACCTAATTGTTCTAACCACTTGGCCAGTCGCAGCATTAATCATCTGAAAAGCTATTTTTCCTACATCAGGAGTAGCAACAGTACACTTTCTTCCATTACTCCCTGAGTTATTCTCAAATTGAGTACCACAGGAGATTTCTAAAGTTGCAACTCCTGATATTGGCTCCGGATCAACATTGTTGCCTTTATACTTAAAAAAAGGATTTATTTCGGTTCCGTTGAGATATACTGACTGGGATTGCACCGACTGTGATTCCGATGTCGACGTAATTTCAACCTTATCATAATCTTCGAAAGGATATTCAGTGCTAAGGGTAGTATTGTCTAATCGTATTGAATGAGGCTCATAATTTAGTACTGTATAGCCTTTGGTAGGGTAAATAACTTTTGATAATAAACCGTTTTTTCCATAATTAAAATCAGGTTGCCTGTCTGCACCAAAAAATTGAATCAATGGCTTCTCAGCCGGAACGCAACCTGGTACTTTGTTATGTGACGGAAAACTAACCATGTTTTTCTTCCCGTTAAAAAACCCCCAATAATCATAATCACAAGTTGTTTTTAAAGGCAAAGCTTCAGTACCGATGTATTCAAATGAGCGATAAAACTGATTGTTAACACTAATTTTATCCAATTTCAGACGTCGAATTTCCTCAGGATGTATTGCAGTTTGATTCTGCGAAAAATATGTATATTCGAAATTATAATTCTTGACTTCTAAATTTGATGAATTTTTTATAGATATATTATCTAACTTTTTAGGGCTATTAGTATTAAATCCACTAATGTTTATGAATGTCATTGGTGATACACCTAACTTATATATGTCAGTACGGTCGGATATAGTAAAATCGACTCGCCCGTCATTAAATACCAAAGATTTCAAATAAGGGGTGGAGCTGATATTCACATAGTTTGTATAATAAGGCATATCAGTATAGAGATTAAATACATTATTATTAAAATTAGGACACAACGGTAATTTTCTATACCACGCTGCTTTAGGGGAACTACATAGACTTGAATTTGCAGCATAGTTGTAAAATATGATATTACCTTTCGGAGATACAATTTTTTCAACTTTCCAACCTGTAATAAGTGGATTGTTAAACCCAGAATTCACGCTGAAACTATAACCTTGTCCCGAAGCTGTAATCGAATATTCCTGCTTGGTAAAATAAAATACAAATCCTCTGTCATTAGTAACAGTAAAGGTTCTTGTGCTTTCGTCATAAATAATTTTCATCCTGCTATCAGGGTTAATTAATTTAACTCCGATAACGCCCGCATTTAATGCTTTTTGGGTAAGTATAAATTTAGCCGATTCTCCGAAAAGATTTATAGAAAACACATCGGGCTCAGTATCCCAACCGATAACATGCTGCCTGTCATTTCGCCAAAATTCTATTTTATCTTTAAAAGTTTGATTGACATTATATGCTGCAGCATCTTCGGGTAAAGCAAGGTCGGTATACGGAAAGCCTACCTTTCCATCTCCGTCATTATAACCGGTATTCATATCGCACAAACCTTTTGTACTTTTTGTAATAATTGGCTCACATGAAAGTGTCCATCCTAAACCGACCCAACTTGATTCTTGATCAACCCTGATTCCACCTGTATTATATGACAAATTAATCGGGATATCCAAGCCGTCAAAATCTATCGTGTAAAGTGGTATGTCAATATTGGCGGTACCAGTGTAATAATTCATAGGCAATTCTCCGTATCTTCCTAGGCTTGCCACCTCGGGACTTGGTTTAGTAAGTTCAGGAATTGTTTTTGATATCTGTCCGTAAGTTATAATTTGGAAAAACAATGCTGTTAAAGCAATTAGTTTGCTGAATGGATTAAAATTCATTAGAGAATTATCTTAATAATTAAATCTTAAAATTATGTTAATTCGCGCAAATATATAAATTTATTTATTAAATACATTACGGAAAAATCGCAATTAACAATTGTTTGATCTGTAATTAATTTATTGATGTCAGTTTTAATTTAAAATCAGACTCTCCAATTTGATTTTAGAATGACACAATTTAAAATTATACTGTAATTAATATAAGAAATATTTTTTATTTTTTAACTATAGGATCAACTATTTTATCTTGAATTACTGTTCCCAAATGTTATTCACCGAAATTCCACTCCCCCAACAATGAGCATATCATTATTGGGTTAAAGTCAGATATGATTTAATCAAGTTTCTTTCAACTATAGTAGAAAGTTTTTACATTGACCTTGCTGATAAAAGTGCATTTAATTATTACAAGGACCTCTCGGAGAAAGGCTATTATAACCGCATTATCTCCGGTAACGTGCAGCAGCGTATTGAGCTCGACAGTATATCGTGCAATTTTGAAAGCTATCCCTATACAGTTTCCACCTATGCCACCCAGTATATCATAAGGCAGAGCAATGTTACCAGGAGAAGCCTCATATAGTGCAGCCGAACAAATCTGGAACTTTCATAGTTTGGCTATTTTTCGTTCAAGCAGTGTCTCCAGTATTTCCCAGTCACCCTCGAAGGTTTCGCCTTCAAAGTGGTAGGCATCTTCATCATCGTCATACTCGTAGCTATTAAAATCCTCGTTTTCGAGAAAGGTGTCGGTCAATACACCATCTTTATAGGTTGCCTTGCCGTAGACGCAATTTCCCAACTCTTCATAGTCAAGGGTAAAATTTACCCTGAAGTGTTCCGCAATCTGCAGCACTACAGTTGTATTTGGCGACCATCTTGTTTCATAGCCGAAAGCCCCGTCATTCTCTTCATCACAATAGATGTCGAAGAAATAGCCCTTTTGCTCAATAATAAATGGGGGCAATTGTCCATTGCCATGTTGCTCTTGCTTTTCAGCCATCATTGTAAAGAGCGTCTGTATAGCTGCGATTGCCGGGGCGTTGCCCTCGAATGCAATCATATTGCTGCAAAAGTTTGCCATAATCAAATCATTTTAAAAGTTTAGAATTCCTGCACCGATAAACCTATCCCTCCGGTTGCAGGGGTTATAATGGGCAATCGCATCAATGCAATTGCCCCTTATGGTTAGTTATAGTTGAAGATATCTTCACCAATTTTCTCAAAAGAAGTGCAAAGCTCAAATGCTTTCTGCGCTTTTAACTGCGCTGTGCCACCCATTACAATGGACTGTAATTTAGCTTCGCTGTCTTTGTAATTCCGAACGTTTTGGTAGTATCCTGTGACGGCATTGTACGCTCCGAACAATGTTCCTTTGGTGGTATCCATTTGCTGTGATTCGCTTAGCATCGCATAGGAAAAAGCATCATCCACCGTGTTTTTAAATACGGTCGAAAGTTCGTCCTGCGCATCTTTTTTAATTAAATCAAAGGTTTCTTTGTTTGGGCACAATGCTAATTGTATCAGTTTTTTAACTTCTGAATCAGTTACCTTAACTTTCGCCCAGTTATTAAAGATGTTTTCTAACTGGCTGCTAAGGGTGTTGGCAAGCCCCATCACCTTGTGTGCGCTTTCCAATCGCCCTTTCGCACCTGATGTATGACGGATGCGAACGGTATTAGTCATGCTGCGCAATGATGCGTTCAAGGTATTTTGGCAAACGATACGTATAGGGGTAAAAGCAGCAGTAATGCTTCCGCTTCCGTCATGTGAGGTTGTCAGGAAAATATACTTTTCAGTTATATCGTCACCATTGCCCACACGGATATAGTCAGGGAGCTTGGCTGTTATGAAAATGCGCTCACCGTCACCCAAAGCCCCTGCCGTTTCATACAGTATACCTTCGCCACCACCTACTATGGCATCAAAGAATGCGAAGGCCTCATGGTTTTGGACAATATGGTAATCTTTCCCTACACTTGAACCCAAGACCATTTCATTATCTGTCCTGTAGGTAAAAAAACTGCTGTCGGACACTATGGTTTTACCGCTCGGCAGTTCGTGCCTGTTTGCCTTTTTAGCAATTTCATAATTAAGCCCTGCATATTGTATTGCTTCGCTGCTTGTAGGATAGTCCTGAACTATTTGACCTAAGCCATGCCATGCTTTTTGCTGAACACTGAAAAAAGAGTATGTTCCTGTTTTTTCGTCGAAATTTAGGTTATGTGCCATGATTTTTAAATTTTAGATTAGATGATTAAAATGGGAGGTCGTCGTGTATGGTTTCATTTCCTGTCACCTCAATATTCTTTGCCCTGTTGGTGTCCTGTCTGCTTTCGGTTGTAGGGTTTTCTCCTTTTTTGCCACCGCCATGCAGTTTGATTTGGGAGGTTAGGAAATTCAACGATGCCCTTTGCACACCATCTTTTCCTGTCCATGCCCTTGCGCTCACATTGCCTGTAAGCTCCACTAATGTTCCTTTGGTTAAAAATGTTGCAACCTTGGGGCTTATCCAGTAGGCACAGTCAAAAAATGTTGCCTGCTCAACACTTTCCCCTTGTTTATTTCGGTAATTCTCATTGGTGGCAATTGAGAAATTAACCACCTGTTTTTCATTTGACAGGGTATGCACCTGCGCATCCTTTGTCACTCTTCCGATAATGTTCATACTTCATTTTTTTAATTTGATACAATCCAGTATAGCTTTACTTCCTTCCCGTCTGCTCGCTTTCGCTTCGCGCAATTTTTTCCAAAAGAAAAACCGGAAAAAAGAAAGCAGGTATATTGTGCACGGAAAGCGGGAAAACAAAAGGAAACGGAATAAGTCCCAAAGGGTGGCTTGTGACGTAGGAGCTAGCCATTATGCCGTAGTCTTTTGGATTTCCTATTGACTTTCCGCGCATTACATTAGCTGCCTTTTTATCGGTTTTGTAATGGAAAATGGATTTACCATTTTTAAATAGATTGACTATAGTAAGGGCAGTAGACTGCACAAAAAGCAAATTTGTGAGAATGTCAGGTTGAAACATAGCCAGCTTGCAGCCTAGAATATACTTAGCTTAGTTACAGTGCTTTTAAAAGGGGCATCAATTATTATTAATAAGCAGCTATTTTGAAATACTGCCAAATCAACGTGTTTTGGCCTGTTTTATAGGCACGTTAACAATACACTAAAGTGGTAGCCGGAAAGGGGAGATATATGTAACTTAGGTTAAAAAACTTATTATGGCTAATTACTTAGTTATATTGTACCGTGCCGGCAAAATAGATTTTTCGTTGAGTCAGGATCAGGCAATGATAGAGGCGCATGAGAAGTTAGTGCCGCATCTACAGCACAATGAATTTGAATTTATAAGTGTAGAGCCTTGGACCGCTTCAGATAGCGCATCAGCTGCAATTCATCATCCTTTTGGTGAAGAAAGTGTCATCCTGAAAATTAAGATAAAGCTTAACGACCTGGAACTGCAGTCTACTGAGGCGATAATGAATAAAATTAAAGCCAGGATGCTGCGTGGGCATTTTTATCTCGAAGAAATTTCCAATGCTGTGCACGGCTCGGAACAGCTTATCTTTATATTCTCAGAACTGCAAAGGCATCATCGCTATACTGTAGCATTCCACTATATGGGCGCGCTGGAAAGCATTGAGAAGGGTGCAAGTGAGGATGAGATAATAAAGGAAATACAGATGCTTTTGCAGGCAGGAGAAATGGCATTGGGTCACTATGATATAGCAGATATTGAGGATCTGTCGGGCACACCTTGTGAAGAAATTGAAATATCAGGAAATGAAACTATCATAAAAGTGCATGTGATGATCAATGAATTTAATATTGATTTTGATGATAGTGAAAGCATTTATTATTACGTACTGGGAGAACTGGACGGCTGCGGCTGCCGCTTGCGATATAAATATACCTGTGAGGGTTCTAAAGGAAATGCAACTTTTATAGGGGTTAGCGTCCACTGCAGCTACCAGCCATTGGCAATTGACGATTATGATGACCTGATACAGCAATTATAATGAGAGCTGCCTCTGTATTTCTGCTTATACTCCATAATTCGATAGTGGTATAATCAATCATACTTTTGTAATGGCAGCCTGCAGCCCATATATCAAGACCCGGATTATTTTCCCAATGGCAGTTTTATAATGGTTGCACTTTTAAAGATAAAGGCCTGAATTATTTTGATCCATATGGCACTAAGCATCATGGTTAGGGCAATTACGGCAAGTGTTATCTGATGTACTGACTCGTTAACCGTTCCCAATTCTTTAGCCAGGGTTACCAGCACAAAACTAAATTCGCCGATTTGAGATAGAAGAGCCCCGGCATATACGCTGTCCCTCCAGGTTTGGCCAGTCATGCGAAATACAAGCGCATTGATCAGGCTGTTAATTAAAAGCACGCCAAGTGCGAGGGCGCCTATAACCAATAGATTGCCTGCAAAAAATCTAATATTGATCTGAAGGCCTACTGATATGAAAAAGAAGGCCAAAAAGAATACGCGAAATGGTGTTAAGGCATTATCTAGCCAGTGTGTGGATCTGTCCTGGCCAATAAATATACCCGCCATAAATGCTCCAAGAGCCGGGGACAGCCCGAAAAACCAGGTAATCCATGCCATTCCAAAGCAAAGTAAGAAGCCCACAAAAACTTGTAGGTCATGGTCTTCCCCTAATTCTGTCATCAGTGGTATTCTGAACATTTTCCTGGCGACCGCAGCCCAAAGGAATACGACGCAAAGTAGAGCACCGCAGCACACCTTTAGAATTTCAAGCAGGGGCATAGCGTGGCCGGCTGTTATATTTAATATAAGCATCATCGGTACAACCAAAATATCCTGTAGGAGCAGCACGCTGCCGGCTAAGAGCCCTAAGGAGGTATGCATTTCATTATTTTTGCCCAAATACTGAAATACTATTGCAGAACTGCTTAAGCTGATAATAAATGAAAGAAGTACTACAAGTTTGGTATTCCACCCAAAATAAAAACTCAATAGATATATAAATAGAAAGCTAAAGCCCACTTGGATGAGAACTGCAGCCAGTGGGCGGAAAAATCTACGGGTGAGGGCACTGAGGTCTATTTCAGCTCCTACGAAAAACATCAGTAGGACTACGCCAAGTTCACCAATACCTGTAATTGAGTCACTTCGATCAAAAATAGCAAGGAATTCGGGACCGAGTAGAATTCCCGCAAATATGTAAGCGACAAAATAGGGCTGATTTAGCCTGCGCAATACAAGCACCAGCAACAGTATAATAAGCGACATTATAGCTAACCCTGTTATAAGCTTTGAAGCCATTACATTTAAATTTTAATATCTTCTTATAAACAATTTAAGTTCTTTGCCCACTGGATTATTTGCGTGGGCAGTTAAAGCTGCCAAACAAAGAAAATACCAGTTAGGCAAGAATGCCAAATTTTCAGATTAAGGTGAAAAAATGTCATCAAGAATAATGGAAATGAAATTGTATTAAGATACTGCAATGTGCTAAGATAAATTTCCTGAGCGCGGACATTAGAAACGCCGATGAAGATAAGAACCAATTTTAGCATTCTGAGAAATAAAATCTTTCATACATTTGCATCGCAATACATTACAGATGAAAATTTCAGTTCTCCTTCTACTTCTTTTTGTTTCTATAAACCTTTCGGGGCAGGATAAATCCAAAGGCTTCATCGAGAATAAGGGCCAGATTTTTGATGAGACAGGAAAAGTGAACAAAAGGGTTCTATATCTATTGAATACCAAGGGCCTAAACGTCCAGCTAAGGAAGGACGGATTTTCATATGACGTATATGAGCCTGCTGACGCGGATGATAAAAAGATAAAAAATCTCCAAAGTGAAGCACCCCAATTCCATTTTCAAAGGATCGACATTGATTTTATCGGATGCAATCCAAAGACAGTTATTAAGGCTGAAGGCAAGTCGTCTGACTATGACCACTATTACACTAATCCCGGGGAGTCTAAAGGCATCTTATTTGTGCACAGTTATAAAAAAGTTACCTATTATAACATTTATAACGGGATAGATGTGGTCTTTTTTATACCGGAAAATTTGACAAAGCCTGTAGAGTATAATTTTATTATTCATCCTCAGGGTAAGGTCAATGATATCCAAATGAGGTTTAGAGGCGCCAAAACCAGTCTTCAAGATAATAAAATCAGTATGGCTCTACGTTTTGGGACCATGGAGGAGGTTTTGCCTTTAAGTTGGGAGGAGGGCCAAAGCGGAAGGAAAGAAACTTCGGTCAGGTATAAAAAAATTAAAAACAATATATATGGCTTCTCATCACATTCGTCTGCGGATAAAACAGTGATAATCGACCCTGTACCAATGCGACTCTGGGGAACATATTACGGTGGCACAGGCAGTGATTACCCCCTTGATGTGGTAACAGGCCCCGGCAATGCTGTTTTTATGGCCGGCAAAACATCTAGTACTAACAATATTGCAACTACAGGAACATACCCTGAGCCTTACTTTTTATACAATGGCTTTATTACTAAGTTTGATACCGATGGCACCCGCCTTTGGGGAATCTATTATACAGCTATACCAGCATTTTTAAATGTTGATGCAAACTCAAATGTCTATTTTACCGGAGCCGCATCTTCCACGGTAAATAATGTTACCACATCAGGCAGCCACCAGCCTGTAAGTGTTGGCTATTATGATAATGCATACCTTGTAAAGCTTAATGATGAAGGAATCAGGCAATGGGGGACTTTTTTTGGAGGAGAATCCACTACAAAAGGAAAATCTATCTGTTTTGATAATGACAATAATGTATTCCTTGCCGGTGTGACTGACAGCCATGACCATGTAGCAACTCCGATGGTTCACCAGACAGAACATGGTGACGGCTATTTGGACAGCGATGGATTTCTTGCCAAATTTACTCCTGAGGGCGTTCAAACCTGGGGAACATATTATGGTGGCATCGAAAGCGATGAAATAACAGCCTGCCTTTTCTCTGAAGATAATCATATTTACGTTCTCGGCAATACCCGAAGCGCAGGGGGTATTTCAACTTCTGGCAGTTATCAGCGTCTCATGACGGGTTATAGCTCTGGCTTTATCGCCAAAATTACGGCTGAAGGCCAGAGGGTATGGGGAACTTATTTTGGAGGAAGCCAGTATACCGGCATTACAAATGCAAAGATGGCAGGAAACTATCTGTATTTTTTTGGGCTTACTAATAATACAAACCTGAATAGTACAGGGACATTCAATGCCGGTTTCCAGGATATAGAGATGGATTACGGCAGAAGTTCGTATGTCGTAAAATTTGATGTTGATGCTTCAAGCCAGGTTTGGGGTACTTATTTCAAAGATTATATACAGGACCTGGATGTCAGCCCGAATGATTATGTTTATTTTACCGGTTCAACTGATGAAAATACAGGCATTGCGACACCAGGCGCATTTTTAGAAGCTAATAGCTATGGTGAGGCATATCTTATCAAGCTTGATGCTGTAGGGCAAAGGGTTTGGGGCACCTATTATGGAGGTAATCTTATGGAAGATTTTTATGGCGAAGGCAATTACTGCAACCACGTTGCCCTGGATGCTAATAAAAATATTTACATAGTTGGGGATACCTGGGGAAGTACCAGCGGTATTGCAACGCCCGGAGCGCATCAGACTACACTTGGTGATACTTACAGGGATGCTTTCCTTGTAAAATTTCAGGATTGTGAAACACTGGTGGCAGCTGGCAGCAATTCTCCAGTATGCATAGGAAAAGATATTGAGCTTACGGCTACAGGCGGAACGGCATACTCCTGGTCAGGGCCAGATGGATTTGCATCCACACTTCAGAATCCCGTGATTGCCAACGCTGACATCGCGAATAATGGCCTCTACACCTGCACTATAACCGGAACAGGCAATTGCGACGGCGCTATAAATGTACAGGTTAGCGTCGGCGATACTATCGCGCCTGTGCCAAACAATGCCTCATTGCCAGATATTACCGGAAACTGCGATTCCCTTGTAGTTCCCTATCCGCTGGCTACAGACAATTGCGCCGGAGCTATTACGGCAACAACTGCAAGCCCCTTGGCTTATACTGTTTCAGGAACCTACACCATAACATGGGACTATTCTGATACAAATGGGAATATTTCCCACCAACAGCAAACCGTATTGGTGAGCCAGCAGCCACTACCGGTTGCAGCACCTGAAATAACCCTCTGCTTTAAGCCACAGCTTACCCTGGCTGACATTCCCATTACAGGGCAAAACGTAACCTGGTATAATGCCCAGGTTGATGGCAACGTACTACCGGGGACGACCGCCCTGTTGAGCGGAACAACATATTATGCGTCTCAAACTATAGGCAGCTGTGAAAGCCAGCGAAAGCCTGTGACAATCACAATACGCAACACTCCTAAGCCAGAGGGCGAGGGGCAGCAAAATTTCTGCAAAAACCTTAATGCAACTCTTGCAGATTTTATCGTCAATGGCAGTGATATAAAATTTTACGGTCAGGAGACAGGTGGTACAGTTCTACCATTAGCTACTGTGCTAACAGACGGATCCATCTACTGGGCTTCGCAGACCATTGAGGGTTGCGAATCTATCCAACGTCTTGAATTGACTGCAAACATTATTGACGAGCTGCCCGCTTCAGATTATGAGGCAAATGTTTGCGATGATTTTAATGACGGCATCGAGATAATTGATCTTACGCTGTACAGTGATTTTCTCATTCCCGATAGCATAAATTATAGCTTTGAGTACTATACATCTGCTGTAACAGCCCAAGATAAAGATTCTTCAGGAGCTATTGCTGACTACGGCCATTATGATCTCCGCCAGCAAAACAATAGTGTATATGTAAGGGTTGAGTACAATTCATTATGCTATAAGGTGGTACTGCTGAAGATTAATTTAATACCATCACCGGCAATTACCATAAAAGATTCATATAGCTTGTGCGAAGACGGAAAAGTAAGCATTACAGCTGATCCTGGGTATACATATAAGTGGTCAACCGGTTCTACCGCGCAGACAATTGTAATTACACAGCCGGGCAATTACCAGGTGACCATCTATAAGGACAATTCTGGGATAGTCTGCTCATCAACAAAAGAATTTAGTGTAGAACTATCTTATAAACCACGTATAGGCCACATTGAGATTAATGACTGGACCGATAGGGATAATGCAATAACTATTGTTACTGCTGCGTCAGGAAATTACGAATATTCAATTGATGGTGAGCATTACCAGGATAGCAATATATTCGAGAATATGGCGGCAGGCAGATATACTGTATATGTTCGCGATAGGAATGGTTGCGGAACAGTTGAAACTGAGATATTGCTGCTGACATATCCTAAATTTTTCACTCCGAACGGCGATGGCATTAATGACTTTTGGTCTATAAAATTATCCTCTTGGGAACCCGGAATGAGCATACATATTTTTGACCGTTATGGAAAAGTTATTACATCTCTATCCAATAATGACAAAGGTTGGGATGGAATGTATAATGGCCAGCCGCTTCCGGCAACCGACTACTGGTTTGTGGTAAAAAGAGCTGACGTAACTGAGCATAGGGGACATTTTGCGCTGGGGAGATAAAAACGCTATAGATGGGCATAATCAATCGACCGAAGGTATGTTTGTTCACAATGATTGTCTAAAATTTCGTGAGCACTTAAACAGCCCGGATATCTTAGCAGGTGTGACAACACTTTAGCCCATAACAATAATGCTAATTAAAATTAATTATGAAGTTTATAAGTTGTTTAGTGTTTTTATTATTTGCATCCTCAACCTTTTCGCAGGATTTGCTTCATATTAGCGAACAGGACACAATTATTTTTATATTACCACAGAATCAAGACTTTAAAGAGCAGACCTTGAACTTTAGCAATTTTAAGTTCAGTTATATAGGAAGCAGACAATACGGTACAAATCAATATACGTTTACAGATCTATTGGGAAGTGGAAGAGTTAGCATGAACACCCAGGATGATTCTCCATCAACATATATGGTTAAAAATAATGTTACAGTTGAGGGGTCGGAATTTTTAAAAAAATATAAAAATTGCATCCTTTCACTTCAAGACATAGAAAAGTATGGCTACATAAAATTCTTCTATAAAATCCTTAAGATTGAAAGCAGAGCGCTGCACAAATATTATGTAGTAAATGAGCCCGATCTGAAAGACAAAAACATAATCCTTCGCAGGACTTATCCTTATTCTTTTGATTAAGAGAGGAATTTTAGGAGTAGTTATATCTTTGATCATTAGCAATGATAATTACCAATCTGGTACAGATTTACTATCCTTAAATTCAGGCGTGTAATTTTTTTTGTACTCACCTCTAAGTCGGAAGCATCTTTTGTAATGCTAATTAGATCTCCATTACTTGTTACTTTATATCTATCCAATGATCTTTTACCTGCTCGCCTGAACAGATGGTTCGCCTTTTCGATTATGATAATGCTATCTTTCAAATTTGAATTATAATACCCAATCTCTCCTTGCGAAAAGGTTGTGAAGATTGAATAATTCAATGCGGAACTGCTATTGTAAATGATGTATTGGCCATTTTTAAAAAATCTAATTCCAGAATGTAGCTTATAATCTATGGATGGGTTTTCATAGTATCTGTGATAAAGACAGTTCTGATCAATTAAATTCGACATTTGAGGTGTGAAACTTTCTTTATATTTCATCTCTTTCAGGAAAGATCTTCCATTATGTTCTTTAACTGAATATGATTGCCACTCCTGCATTAAATAGCATCCCTGAAATATAAAAACTGCACTCAATAATTTTATTTTTTTCATGATCATTATCTTGTAAACTGTACAAAAATCTGCGCTAAAAAAGAAATTAATGCAATATGGTTAAAGTTAAATCGTCAGCACAGCTGGTATTGGTCATCGGAAATTTAGTGATTTTTTTATTCTTTTAATAGATTCACCAAAATGTTCGTGTTTTTTATTAAGGCGAATGTCAATAAAGATTATAGTAAAGGACTGCTAAGCCATTTGCAATTTTTTATGCGGGTTTTAACCATCAGGATACCTTATTAGAAGTCAGCCATGGCGATACCACAACCAAAAATAACCATCTTATTGTGTTAGGCCTGGATTTTATTAGCATAAGCAAAGCACCCTAACGGAAGAGCATTAACAGGAAGAAGTTTTAGAATTAGCGGCGATATCTATCAACATTTACGTAAAAGTTTCAGCACCGAATTAATTAATACCATTCATATCTAAAATGTATTCTAGTATTCATGAGAATTGAGGCTTAGGATAAATTTTTCAGGGATACACAGTTGAATCATAGAGGAAACTGTAAGTCAAAGTGTTCCTTTAGATATCAGGAGGTAAATAAATATTCTTTGTAGAATAGCTTTACATCCTAATTTCTTATAAGAATGATTAAAATATTTAAATATGAAACCTTATACTTTTGACCAGCTGCCGAAAATGATCAGCAATCTATACGCTAAGATGGAAAATATAGAGAAACTTTTGCACGAACTCTCAGGAATAACGGTAGAAAACGATGAACTACTGACCATTACTGAAGCTTCTGACATATTAAAACTTTCGGTGGCGACAATCTACTCAAAGGTTAGTAGAAATGAGCTGCCTTATAATAAAAAAGGAAAACGACTGTATTTTTACAAATCAGAACTCACTGCTTGGATAAAATCAGGGAGAATTAGCACAAATGATGAACTGATAAAAGAAAAGTGATGTCTCATATATTTTAATGCAGAAAGGGGACTACCAAAACTTAATCTTCTTGGTAGCTTCCCTTTTAGTTTCGTCAATTACTTTGGCGTAAATTTGTGTTGTTTTTATGCTTTTGTGCCCCAGCATTTTGGATACCGTCAATAAATTAGTTCCTCCTGCAATCTGCAACGTCGCATAGGTATGTCGGAAGCAATGAAAGGTTATATGCTTCTTTATTCCTGCTGCCGCTACCCATAGTGGCACTACGCGGTCAAAATCCCATTTCTTTAGCCCGGGAAAGATTTTTTCCTCTGGATTTCGAGGCTCCCCTAATATTTCAAAAGCGTTTTCAGATATGGGCATAGTTTCCTGTTTTTCCGTCTTCTTTTGGGTAAAGCGTATGTAGTAACCGTCATTAAGGGTATGTTGCACATCTTTCCATTTGAGCTTAGCTATATCGGAATACCTTATACCTGTAAAAATTGCAAAGAGGCTTACCCTCTTCACAATTTCTTTTTTGCAGGGTGTCTTAAAGAGCATAGCAGCCTCCTCAAGTGTGAGATAGTTTCTCTGCGATTCTTGTTCATTAATACCTTCAATCCCTGAGTTTATATCTCTTTGCAATAATCCTTCTTTATAGGCCTTTTTGAGTGTCGCTTTCAGTTTATTAAAATACGATAAGGCAGTATTTCGCGCAATTGTCTTGTCACCGTTTCGACGGTTTTTAGCCGTAAGGAGATAATCACGGTAATCATCCACAAAAGAAATGGTTAGATCTTGGAAAAGTATATCTTTACCGCGCAGAAATGCTTCAAAATGGCGTATGGCCGTGTCCCAAATATCCCAATTGCTTCCAGTTCTTTTATCGCCCTGTTTTTTAAAGTAATCAAGAAATGACTGCTGGCCAATTGCTTTTATGCGGAGCTGCTCCAATTCGAATGGCGTGTATATAAATTCCTTATTCACTTCGTTTTGGCGCCGTGTACAGATGAGTTCTGCCGTGCGCTGGTGTTCCGAATTCTTCACTTTTTCAGTATAGCTTTTTGGCTTATCATACAGGTACAACTTCAAAAATTCACGCCTGGTGTATTTTCCAGTCTCCGGATTCAATATAGGAGGGAAGAAGTCGAGGTATAATGTCTGCCTTCCTTTACTGATAGCCTTGCTTCTCAATGTTACACTTATCCTTTTCATATCTGCACTGCATTAAATATTATATCCAAATCTGTTTTGGGAACATAGGTAAATTTTCCTATGCTGTATTTCAAAATTCCATGACGGTGTATCAAATGATACAACGCAGCAGGAGATATGTTGAACTCCGACTGCGCCTGGCTTATTGTATAGCAATTAGCAATACCGGGAAAAGCCTGAACAGGCTGCAGGGTCTGTTCAATTATTGGCACAGCAAAGAACGCTTCCAGATCACATTTTTTGATGACGGTACGTGTCCCGAATTTTGCAATGTTGAGGTGCCCCCGGTCAATAAGCCGGTAGATTGTCCTTCGGCTTATCCCGAAGAGTGTACTCGCCTGGGTTATGTTTAGGAACTCACGCAGCTTGATTTTCTCAAGGTCGGCGTTGATTACCTTAATGGTTTCAATATTACTGGTCTCTATCTTCTGATTGCGTACAGCGGCTTTATACCCCCGGCTGTTGCATTTGTGGGAACAGTACTTTGTCTTTGTTGTTTTGGCTGTGAATTCCTGCAGGCAGAAATCACAGATCCTGGTGATCCTGATGTTGGTGCTCATATACGATAATTTGTGCCCCAATGTGCCTAAGTGTGCCTCTGTGTGCCATGTTTTCGCCTCAAAATTGACCACGGTGTCCGTTTTCAAAATGAGGTACAACTGGGGTACAAACTTTTACCAAATATCACCAAATAAAGATAAAATGGACAAAAATGAAAAACCAGCTAAATTGCTGTTTTATAACAATTTAACTGGTTTTGTTTGTGTTGATTTGCGATGCTTTGTGCCTGCTATTTACCGATGCAGAAATTAGCAAATATATTACCTAACAATTCGTCATTGGTAACCTGTCCTGTAATCTCTCCAAAGTAATATAAAGCCTGTCTTATATCTATAGCCATCAGGTCGGCGGGAAGATTTGACTGTATACCAAACTGAACTTTATGTACTTCTTCTAATGCTTTAAATAGTGAATCGTAATGCCTTGTATTAGTTACTATTGTTTCGTTTTTTATTAATGCACCCGTATTGACGAAAGATAACAGCTTATTCTTAAGTTCTTCAATACCTATATTATTTTTTGCGGAAATAAGAAACAATTCTGGAATAGCGTTTAATATAGCATCAGTTTGTTCTTTGTTAAGTTTGTCGGCTTTATTCCCTATTATAATAAGCGGTTTTAATGGGAACTGGTTCTTAACCCTTTCAAATTCAATTTTAAGCCTGTCAAGTTGGGTTGAGTCTGAAGTAAGTTCAAATCCGTCAACCAGGTAAACAACTACTTGTGCCTGTTCTATTTTTTCAAAAGTTTTTTTGATACCAATGCTCTCTACGACATCTTCTGTTTCACGGATGCCTGCGGTATCAATGAATCTAAAGCCAATGCCGTTTATTACCAGTTCGTCCTCTATAGTATCTCTCGTCGTTCCGGCAATATCAGAAACAATAGCACGCTCTTCGTTTAAAAGGGCATTAAGCAGCGTTGATTTTCCAACATTAGGTTCGCCAACAATAGCTACAGGTATGCCGTTCTTGATAACATTCCCTACTGCAAATGAGTCGATAAGGCGCTTAAGTACAAAAGTAATTCGTTGTAATAATTCGGTAAATTGTGAGCGGTCTGCAAACTCAACGTCTTCTTCAGAAAAATCAAGTTCAAGTTCAATTAACGACGCAAAATTTAATAGTTCTTCGCGCAGCTTTGCAATTTCGTTTGAAAATCCACCGCGCATTTGCTGCATTGCAATTTGATGCGATGCCTCGTTATCTGATGCTATTAAATCTGCTACAGCTTCTGCCTGAGAAAGGTCGAGCTTGCCGTTAAGGAAAGCGCGAAGCGTAAATTCGCCTGCGTTTGCCATCCGCGATCCGCTGCGTAGTAATAACTGTATTATTTGCTGCTGGATATAGGTAGAACCGTGACAGGAAATCTCAACAGTGTTTTCTCCGGTATATGAGTTAGGTCCTTTAAATAATGAGAGTAAAACCTGGTCATATGTTTTTTGCCCATCGGTTATATGTCCAAGATGTATAGTGTGTGTTCTTTGACGGGTAATGTCTTTACCGCTTACCGAAGCAAATACTTTTGAAGCTATAGTAATGGCATCATCGCCTGAGAGTCTTATAATAGCTATTGCTCCTGAGCCTGATGGCGTGGCAAGGGCAACAATTGTGTCCTGAGGAATCATAAAATACCTTTTTTGCAAAGATAACTCTATTTTACCGCACAAAATATTCGCTTTACCTCATTTTTTATATTGTATAGATTTACTAACATACATTTGTCTCATCAAAACAAAAGATCATGGAAAACAACGTATTCTTCTCAATTGGTATAGATGTTTTGGTATTTTACAAAGGCACATGCAAAGAACAGGTTAAATGTTTTTTTGAATTGGCACTTAATTAATATTTTTGGAAAACTAAATTTTTTACATAATGAAACTTAAATTTTTACGCGGCGCTACCTTACTAGCTATCTTATTTGCTGTTTCATGTCAGAATGACGACGACAGGGCAGGTGATAACAACACTCAAAACGGTGTTGTCTTAAACACAGACGCACAATCTTTAAACGAACGTATCAGCTACGATAATGCAGGAGTACTTTCTATGAGAGATGACAGTGCTGAGAATGGAAGAACAGAGCAGGTTGCGGGAACACTTCCATTAGTGCTTGTTGCAGAAGTAGCTCCTCCTACATATGGTGGCGTAAAGCTTAAAGCAACTCACGTAGCGATTAACGGTAACTATGCATATGTTTCTTATAACGTAGAAGGCGAACCTTACGGAGGCGCTATAGATGTAATAAACATTTCTAACCCTACAGCTCCGGCATTAGTCGTTCAGGCTTTATTCCCTAATACAGATATCAGCAGTGTAAGATATGATAACGGAATGCTTTATGTTGCCGGTGCTAGAAGTACAGATGCTTTTCCAACAGCAGGTACAGCAGCATTTAGCGGTGCTATGACCCTTAACAATGGACTTTTAAGTACAAATTTCGTTCAGAAATCGTTAGCAGGTAATACTGGTACATCAGTAACATCTACTTCATCTAAATACTATGCTGTATCAGGTAACAACGGATCACTTTACCAGCTTAACAAAACATCAAACAATATAGAAGTTACGATTCCTGTTGCAGATCTTAGAGCTGTAGGCGCTAATAATAACAAAATTGTTGTATTAAGTGGTACCCAGGGCGTAAAAGTTTATAATGCAGACGGTTTAACTCAGATAGCATCATTCAACACATCTCAGGATGCCCAGAACGCAAAAAGAACTGTTGATTTCCTTGGAACAACTTCAGTACTTGTGTCTGAAGGTTACAACGGCCTTGGAGTTTATAATATTTCTACCGGTGTTAAATCGCAGACTATCGCTGTACCTACAAATGTAACAGGTGTAATTGCATCAGATATTACTACAAACGCAGTTTCTGTAAACGATACTAATGTATTTGTTGCAAACGGCGGTGCAGGTATGTACATCTACAAAAATACAAACCAGGTATTAAGCTTCTTAGGTTCTATATCCCTAAGCGGAAACAGCTCATGTAACTACCTTACAAGCTCAGGTGACTACATCTTTGCCGCAATGGGTAACGGAGGTCTAAAAATAGTTAAGATGGTAGCAAGCTCAGTAGATTGTACGTCTTTCCCGCTATACCTTGGCCTTTCTGCTAACTTAAATGTAAATTCCGGTGAAACAAAACAATACCAGGGTGCAGCTGCTCTTGCAACTGTAAATGTAAATGCAAACCTAACATGGTGTGGTTCACTTTCAGTATCTCAGGCGCTTAATGTTAATAGCGGTGGAGTGTTCTACATAAAAGGCTCTCTTGCTCAGGGTACTGTTCTTTTTGGTCAGCCACTTACAGTAAATGGTACTCTTAAAATTGAAGGATCAGTAGTTGTCTATGGTAACCTTGTTCTTAACAGTAATTCTAAAGTTGAGTTTGTAGGTTCAGGTTCTTCAATTACTATCTTTGGTAACGTGACTAAAGGAAGCAATGTAACCATAACAGGTAACTATACTTCTAACAAACTAAACTAATTTTAGAAAAATATATACCAAAGGCTGCCAATTGGCAGCCTTTCTTTTTTAACAAAACCCTTACAGTTTTGCTTAGGTATGGCACAGTAAATTTTGTATTTTTATGGTGTACCAATATCGTCAACCATGAAACAAATACTTTTTCCTACCGATTTTTCTGAAGCTGCAAACACAGCTTTTATATATGCACTGCGGTTTGCAGATTCTTACGGCGCAGAGCTGGTGGTTCTGCATGTCTATGATCTGCCAATTGTAGAAACACCTCCACTGCCGGAATCTACAAAAGAGATATTTGATATTGTAGAGATGAACCAATTTGAGAGTTTTAGGGAACAGCTTCCTGAATTGCACCAAATGGCAGAGAGAAGAAATCTGGGACATGTTAAGATGCGTAATGTATTGCTTTATGGTGATTTGATTTACAATATAAATAAGGTTTGTACAGATGAAGCAATAGACCTTATTGTAATGGGAACTAAAGGTGCTACAGGTCTTAAGGAAACCTTTTTAGGTTCTTCTACCGCATCTGTAATAACAAATGCAAAGGTGCCGGTACTGGGTATTCCAGCGGAGGCCGAATATCACCCTATAACAAGTATTGCTTTTACGACCCAATATAAAGATAAGGATAATGATTCTCTTTCCAGAACACTGGATATCGCTCATAAATTTAACGCATCGGTGCTTTGCCTTTATATTAAAAATGAAGATGACCCGGCAGATATCGAAGAACGCATAAATGAATGGAAGATATACTACAGAAGTGAAAAGATTGATTTTTATAATATTGCGGGAGACGATATAGAACAGACTATACTTGATTTTATAGACAACCAAAATGTAGGCCTGTTGGTAATGCGTACACATAAGCGTGGTTTCTTTGAGAGTTTGTTTCATCGTAGTCTAACAAAAAAAATGGCATACCATTCAAAAGTGCCGTTACTGGTATTTCACGAAGAGTAATATACATCCTGCCAATACTACGGCAGGATTTTTTTGTATTATATTTGTTATATAACAACGCGATATGGAATTCTACAAAAATCGTAAAGCTGTTTATGAACTCGAACTCAAAAAGCTTACTACGCGGTATAACATTATAAGCGCTTCACGGCTGCTGATGGCAATAGGAGTATTTTCTTTTGGGTACTATGCCTTTAATGCCGAAAAACCGTTGGTATTTACCTGTCTTATGCTGTTTTGTGCAGTAGAGTTTGTCCTTTTAATGAACCGTCATGCCCTTGTTCGCAACAGGAAGCTGAGGGCAGGAGCACTCGTGAAAATAAATCAGGAAGAAATGGATTATCTGGATGGTAAATCTATACCTTTTGATAATGGAAAAGCTTTTATAGATTTTACTCATCCTTACTCACACGATCTTGATGTTTTTGGTGACAGGTCATTATATCATAACCTTAACCGCGCCCAAAGTTACAGGGGAAGTATAAAGCTGGCCGAATCCCTTACACAGCTGTTGCCAATTGATGATATCCTTTTAAATCAGGAAGCTGTAAAAGAATTAGCTGGAAAGCTCGAATTCAGGCAGGAGATTATGGCACTGAGCCGTGTGAATAAAGAAAGTGAAGACGTTTATCAAAAGCTGATGCTATGGACGAATGGAGTTTCAAAAAATACGCCTTTAATATCTAATCTTACAGCTTACATTTTACCTATATCTTTTGTTGTTTCTGTAATAGCATATATTGTAACTTCAATTAGTACATGGAGCACTGCCGCCGAGTGGCTATTCGGTTTTAACCTGTTATTTATTTTGTTCCATGTAAAGGCTATAAAAGCCGAAATGAAAGACACAACAGAGATAGACAACATAATTCATCATTACGGACTCATAATTGAACAGATCGAGAAGGAACCCTTTTCGTCTGAAAAATTAAAAGCAATACAGGCAAAACTGAATGCGGGCGAAGGAAGCGCCGGAAAGAAAATAAAAAAACTTGCAATATACTTTTCCAGGCTTGACAGCATGGATAACGTATTTGGAGCTGCCCTCATGAATGGTGTAATGTTATACCATTTTTACGCGTTTAAAAGCTTGCTTAAATGGAAAAAGGAAAACGCTGCTGCAATTGCCGGCTGGCTTGAAGTTATTGCAGAAATCGAAGCCTTGGGTAGCCTTGGAAACCTGTATTATAATAATCCTGATTTTACATTCCCAACCATAAATACAAATTATAAAATTGAATTTAAAGGCCTTGCGCATCCCTTGTTAAATAAAGAAAACAGGGTAAGGAATGATATTACTTTCGATTCCGTATTTATGATACTCACAGGATCTAATATGTCGGGTAAAAGTACATTTCTTAGAAGCCTCGGTATCAATATGGTGCTTGCAGGGGCGGGTGCACCTGTATGCGCTTCTGCTGCTAATGTTCATCCTTTGCCGGTGTTGGTTTCTATGAGGTTATCTGATTCACTTTCAGACAACGAGTCGTATTTCTTTGCAGAGGTTAAGCGCCTCAGGTATATCATGGATCAGCTGGCTGACAAAATGGCTTTTGTGCTTCTTGATGAAATACTGCGAGGTACAAATTCTGACGATAAGCGCACCGGGACTGTAAAAGTCATAAGGAAGATGATTGCGCTTAATGCTGCCGGTGCGATAGCAACCCATGATATTGAAGTTTGCGAACTTGCAAAAGAATATCCTTCACAATTAGTCAACCGCTGTTTTGAGGCGCAGATTGAAAATAATGAGCTTTATTTTGACTACTGCCTGCGCGATGGCATTTGTCGTAATAAAAGTGCTACATTCTTTATGGAGAAGATGGGGGTTATATAAATGTTTTCCCAATTTGCCTTTTATTAACACCTAACAAATTCTTAACGAGGCCTGTAGTGTTTTATGTGGTTAGTAAATTTATAGTTCTATTATTAACCGCAAAAAATTTTATTTATGCCTTTTATTACTACTAATTCGGTAAGCCTTTCAGGCAGCTCAGAGGAAGTTAAGATCTTTTACCAGGACATAGGCAGGGGTAAGCCCGTTGTACTTATACATGGCTGGCCGCTAAACCATGAAATGTGGGAATATCAACTTAATGAACTTCCTAAACACAATATTCGTGTCATAGCTTATGACAGAAGAGGATTCGGAAAATCATCACGCCCTTGGGAAGGGTACAACTACGATAATTTTGCATCAGACTTAAACCTGCTGTTAGAACAACTTGATCTTACAGACGTAACCCTTGTAGGGTTTTCTATGGGTGGTGGTGAGGTGGCCCGTTACCTTTCAAAATATAATGCTAAAGGCAGGGTAAAAAAAGCTGCGCTTGTTAGCGCTGTAACGCCGTATCTGCTTAAAACTGATGATAATCCTACTGGGCTTCCGCAGGAAATGTTTACTGACATAAAACAACAGCTTGAGGACGATAGGCCAAAGTTCCTTGCCGGTTTTGCAAAAATGTTTTATGGTGTACATTTATTCAGCAAACCTGTAAGCGATGAATTCCTTCAGAGAGATATGGTGCTAACGCTCAACTCAGCCGGATATTCTACCATCAAGTCAATGCAGGCATGGTCCACAACAGATTTCAGGGATGACCTTCGCAATATTAAAGTGCCGCTTCTTGTGCTTCACGGTAAAGCAGATGAAACGGTGCCGATAGATGCATCTGCCGAAGAAACGGTTAAGATGGTTCCGCATGCACAATACATCGTTTATGATGATGCCCCGCACGGTCTATTCTATACGCACAAAGAAAAATTCAACGAGGATATAGTGAATTTTATTAATTCATAAATTGTCCCTCTATATATAGTTAAAGCCCTTTCGATAAATAACGAAAGGGCTTTTTGTATTAGGAGTATTTATCATAAATTACCTCACTGCATCCATTACTTCTTCCTCATGGGTTACGTTACTTATATTTATCGCTGTCTCTATTAGCGCGAGGTGGGAATAGGCTTGAGGAAAATTTCCTAAAAGTCTTTTTGTCTTAAAATCAATATCTTCGCTAAACAAACCTAGATGATTACTATAAGATAGTAGTTGATCAAACATTTTCTCTGCTTTTCTGGTTTCGCCTATTTTATACAGGCTGTTAATGAACCAGAAGGTACAGATAGTAAATGATGACGATGGCAAACCAAAGTCGTCTTTATTTTTGTATCTGTATAAAAGTCCGTCGTTGCTAAGATCTTTTTCTATAGCGTGAACTGTAGCGACATACTTAGGATCCATTGCATTTATAAAGCCATAATTTTCCATCAGCAGCACCGATGCATCGAGATCATCTGAACCGTATGATTGAGTAAATGCCTGTACGTTTTCATTCCAGGCATTATCCATTATATCCCTGCGGATAGATTCTTCCAAAGTTTCCCATTTTGATATTTTAGACGTCCTGCCTAATATTTTAGCAACTTTAATGGCTCTGTCTATGGCCGTCCAGCACAATACTTTAGAGAACGTAAAATGCCTTTCTTCAGTACGGAATTCCCAGATACCTTTATCAGGTTCCTGCCAGTGGCTTCCCACTACCCATACAATACCTTTTGTAATGTTCCAAAGCTCTTCGGCATTTTGAATATCGTTGCTAAAATTAACGAGCTGCAGGTATATTACATCCATAAGAATGCCGTATATATCATTTTGGCGCTGTGTAAAGGCTGCATTACCAATGCGTACAGGTTTTGAGTCCATATAACCGCTAAGATGGTCCAGTGTTTCTTCTTTAAGGTCTTTCTCTTTATTGATGCCATACATGATCTGTAGTTTCTCATCCTTATTAGGCATAATATCTATAATGAATTGAAGGTAGTCTTTGGCCTGTTTACGATGGCCAATGTCTGATATTACCTTGACCACCATAGAGGCATCGCGTATCCAGCAGAAGCGATAATCCCAGTTACGTACCTCACCTATAGTTTCAGGCAGAGAGGTGGTAGCCGCAGCAAGTACCGCCCCGGTCTTATCGTAGGTAAGCAGCTTTAGGGTTATCGCGCTTCGCGCTATCTGGGCATTGTATCTTTTATAAGACGTAGTGCTGTCTGACCAGTTAAGCCAATACGTTTTGGTACGCTCAAATTCAAGGTATATCTTGTTTACCGTCTGGTCGAATATTTTTTCATTATAGGCTAACAGGAAAAAGCCGTCTCCGTTAAGTTCTATTGGTGTGCCATCGGCTACAGCCTGCTTATCAAAGCTTGTGTGTAAAAATAATGAATTGAATTTGGCACTGTTGGTGAGGCTTACTATGTAATCGTTTTTAACATACGTTACGGTATGCCCGGCAGCATATTCCAGCTTTGGGTCATATTTAACCGTAAATAACGGTTTGCCTGAAAGCCGTTTGATATAACGTATCAGTTCCGGTGGTGTGTTGTAAGAACCATCCTCTTTGTAATATCTGGGCATGAAATCGTTTATCTCAAACGCATCGGTACCATTACTAAAGATAGTAACCAGTATCGCTGTATTCTCGATGTAGTGCTGGCGTATAGTATAGCTTTCATCGGTTATGATCTCAAAGCTTCCCCCGATTTTCTCGTCAAGTATTTTCGCAAAAACCGATGATGAATCGAACTTTGGAAGACAGCACCATTCGATAGATCCGGTGTCTGAAATCAACGCTGCACTTCTGCAATTTCCGATTATGCCATAATTTAAATTTTTCATAAAGTCTTTATTTTACTAGCCTTTCGGCTCATTGTTCACTAAATTTATAAAAATCAAACCTTAACCGCAAATACTTTAGCATGAATAAAACAATTATTGTTTCTAACCGACTGCCTGTAAATCTTAAAATTGATAACCGCCAATTGCAGGTAGAAACCAGCGTAGGCGGACTGGCAACGGGTATGAAGTCTGTGCATTCTGAAGGAAATGGCATCTGGATAGGGTGGTCCGGACTTACAGAAGAACAACTTGATGCAGAACTTACCGAAAAAGTAGATGAAGCACTGCAAAAAGAAAAATGCGCTACTGTAAGCCTGACCGAAAAAGATGTTGAAAATTTTTATTTTGGCTTTAGCAACAGGACGCTCTGGCCTATGTTTCATTACTTTCAGGAATACACCGAGTTTGAACTCGAACAATGGAACTCCTATAAAGAAGTAAACCGCAAATTTGCCAATGAAGTTTTGGCGTATGCCAATGAAGGCGACATGATCTGGGTACACGACTATCAGCTTATGCTCGTACCGCAGATGATTCGGGATAAAAATCCTGCTCTTACTATAGGCTTCTTTTTACACATTCCCTATCCGTCATACGAAATATTCAGGACGTTCCCATGGCGTGAAGAACTGCTTAACGGAGTGCTCGGCGCTAATCTGGTAGGTTTTCATACCTACGATTATGTCAGGCACTTTTTAAGTTCGGTTAAGCGCATTAAAGGGCTTGAAACCAAATTTAACGATATCGTTTATGATGGGCGCACTGTAAAAGTGGATTCATTCCCTATGGGGATTGACTACAACCAGTTCAACAATGCTGCGCAGGAGCATAAAACAAGGCCTGAAGATAAAAAGTCTGACCTTATGCGTAAGCTCGAAGAGCACAGCCTCCACTTTGGCGATAATAAACTTATCCTTTCCATAGACAGGATGGACTATACCAAAGGTATACCTAACAGGATTCTTGCTTTTGAATATTTCCTGAATAAATATCCTGAGTACAAAGAAAAAGTACGGCTCGTTATGCTTGCTGTACCGTCACGATCTAATGTGCCGCAGTATCAGAAGCTAAAGCGCGAGACAGACGAGCTTGTAGGGCGTATAAACGGGCAATTTGCCACTGTTAACTGGACGCCTATCTGGTATTTTTACCGCTCTATGCCTTTTGAAGACCTTATTGATCTTTACGCTTCATCGCAGGTAGCACTTGTTACGCCTATTCGCGATGGTATGAATCTGGTTGCCAAAGAATATGTAGCATCCCGGGCAGACAACGACGGTGTATTGGTATTAAGCGAAATGGCAGGAGCGGCAAAAGAACTGCATGAAGCGCTGCTTATCAATCCGAACAATTTTGAGCAGATTGCCGACACGTTAAAGTTTGCTCTTGAAATGCCTCCTGAAGAACAGTCCAGCAGGATTGTGCAGATGAAAGAAAGGATTTCCCGATACAATGTGGAAAAATGGTCGGAAGAGTTTATGAAGGCGCTGTATTCATCAGCTCAGGAGCCGGAAGTACAGGTTACACGGGAACTTACCACCGAAGTATTTGCAGCTATGGGCAATGACTATGATTCAGCCCAAAAAAGGCTTTTCCTTCTAGATTATGACGGCACCCTCGTAGGGTTTAAAAACACTCCTGCCGAAGCCTTTCCTGACGATAAGCTTTTTGATTTATTAGACAGCCTTGCTGCGGATGAAAATAATGAGGTTGTAATTATAAGCGGTCGTGATCATGATACTCTCGGGAAATGGTTTGGGCATAAAAATTACACGCTTATTACCGACCATGGTGTCTGGTTGAGGCGTAAGGGCCGCGACTGGGAGGCAATAGAACGCGTAAAAAGTGATTGGAAGGAAAACATACGCCCCATCATGGAAACGTTTGTAGACCGTACTCCGGGATCGTTTATTGAAGAGAAAAACTATTCGCTGGCGTGGCATTACCGCAAGGCAGATGGCGAATTGGCAGATATACGTGCCAAAGAACTTGAGTTTGTGCTTAACAGCCTTATAAGTAACAATTCGCTTGCGGTATTAGAAGGTAATAAAGTATTGGAGATCAAAAACAGCAATGTGAATAAGGGGCGTGCTGCAGGCAGGCTGCTTGCCGGTGCAGCTTACGATTTCATTTTTGCGATAGGCGACGACTGGACCGATGAGTATATGTTTGAAGAGTTGCCTGTTTCGGCATATACTGTAAAAGTAGGCAGCGCTAAAACCCATGCCCGCTTTTATGTTAAGGACAATAGCAGTGTGCGCCTCATACTGGAAGGCTTTGCAGGAAGCAAAACGGTTCAGGAGCAGGTATATAACTAGTACAACAATTATGACAAACTGCTACTTTTTATCACAGTTACAAGTATTAATTCAAAAACAAAAAAATTATGGCTATAGCAACCATTAATCCCTTTAACAATAAGGAAGTAAAGAAATTTGATGTGCTCAGCGAAAGCACTATTGATGAAAAGGTAAGTAGTGCCGACAAGGCATATAATGTATGGAGAGATAAACCTGTGGAAGAGAGGGCAAAACTGCTTGCCAAAGTAGCGCAGCTGCTTCAGGAGAAAAAGAAAGAGCTGGCAAAACTTATTACACTGGAAATGGGTAAACTGATAGGGGAGAGCGAAGACGAAATTGATATTAGCTCTGCCATCTTTAAATACTATTCCGATAACGCCGAAAAATTCCTTGAGGACAAACCATTTGAGGTTAAAGAAGGTAAGGCGTATGTAAGATACAGCCCTATCGGAGTTATCCTTGGTGTAGAGCCATGGAATTATCCGTTCTATCAGGTAGCGCGCATAGCTGCGCCTAATATTGCCGTGGGTAATGTTATTATGATTAAACACGCCAGTAATGTACCGCAATGTGCTCAGGCTATTGAAGATATATTTAAAGAGGCAGGCGCCGAAGAAGGAATTTATACCAATCTGTTTGTTGCCGGTGACAAAATTGGAAAATTGGCTGAAGATGAACGTATCAAAGGGCTTTCACTTACAGGCAGTGAAAAAGCTGGTGCAAGCCTTGCTGAGGCAGCAGGTAAAAACCTTAAAAAATCGGTGCTGGAACTTGGTGGCAGCGATCCGTTCATCGTGCTGGATGATGCCGATCTTGACAACGCCGTCGCACAGGCGTTTGACGGACGTATGAAAAACATGGGCCAGTCGTGTACGGCTGCCAAGCGTATGATCGTTTTGGAATCTGTTGCAGATGAGTTTCTTGAGAAGCTTACCAAAAAAATGTCTGGGCTTAAGGTAGGCAACCCTGCAGATGAATCGACCGAAATAGGTCCGTTAAGCAGTGAAGACGCTGCTAAACAGCTTGCTGAGCAGGTGGAAGATACGGTAAGAGCAGGTGCTAAGGCAGTTATTGGCGGTAAACGACTTGATAGGGAAGGTGCCTTTATGGAGCCTACGATCCTTACAGATATCAAACCGGGAATGAGGGCTTACCGCGAAGAATTATTTGGCCCTGTTGCTTCATTTTACAGGGTTAAAGATGAAAATGAAGCAATTAAGCTGGCTAACGATTCAACTTTTGGGCTTGGTGGGGCCGTATTTAGTAAAGATATTGCTCGTGCAGAGAAAGTAGCGTTGCAGATAGAAACAGGTATGGTATTTATTAACGAACCTACCAATTCAAGTCCGGAACTTCCTTTCGGAGGAACAAAAAGGTCAGGTTACGGAAGGGAACTTTCAAGTTTAGGAATTGAAGAATTTGTGAACAAAAAACTGATACGTATCAGCGGAAAATAAAAACTGGTAATTCCAAAAAAAAGCCTGCCGGATTGAAAAATCTTAGCAGGCTTTTTGTGCTTAAAATCGAAAAACCAAATGCGCAACATTATTTTACAAAAGATTGATTTACAGATTTTTAGCTTACTCTAATTTTACGCACAAAAACGGCGTTTTGAGAACCAAAAGCGTAACATTAAAAGGCGGTTTATGTTACTAAACCGCCTTTTTTGTTATTGTTTTATCCAGGAATTATCGCTGGAATCGATATCAGGAAGAAGTCGCAACGGATCAATATCTATAGCTTTCACTTTTTTAGCGGAGTTAAGCATGTAGTTCCATTCATTCGTACGCTGCCATATTTCTACAGGCAGGGTTTTGGTTTCTTTTGTATCGTCATCATAAACAACTTTAAACACTACCGGCATTGGTACATCGCCTTTGTTTATAAAGGTGATAATAGCGTTATCAGCATTCTGAACCACTTTTGTAACGCCAAGATCTATGTTTCCGCTGCCCATAAACCAGCCTCTCCAAAACCAGTTAAGATTCTCTCCGGCGCCATTATCCATTGCATTAAAGAAATCTGAAGGCTGTGGATGTTTGTAAGACCAGTTTTTAATGTATGCCTTAAATGCATAATCAAAACGTTCAGGGCCAAGTATGTATTCACGAAGCAGGATAAGACCTGTTGCAGGTTTAGAATATGCTGTATAGCCTAAGTTCATGGGCCTTGCCACGTCAGGATATGTAGCGATACTCTCCCTGTATTTTGATTTGAACCAAAATACTCCGTTACGGCCTTTGGCAGCGTCGGTAGGGTATTCTCCATTGTTAAATGCTAATGTGCTGTAGTAGTTAATAAAGGTATTGAAACCTTCATCCATCCATGCATAACGGCGTTCGTTAGAACCTACGATCATAGGGAACCAGTTATGGCCAAACTCGTGATCGGTCACTTCCCAAAGATCCTGTCCATGGCTTGAAGCGTGGCAGAATGATAAGCCTGGATACTCCATACCGCCAACGTTTGATGCAACGTTTACTGCATTTGGATAAGGATATTCAAACCATTTTGTAGAATAATGTTCTATAGAGGCTTTAGTATATTCTGTAGAACGTCCCCAGGCTTTATCGCCGGCACTTTCTTTAGTATATACCGATTGTGATACTGATTTTTTACCGCTTGGCAGGTTGATACGTGACGCATCCCATATAAATGCTTTAGACATTGCAAATGCAACATCGCGGCTGTTCTTCATTTTAAAATGCCATGTAACTTTTCCGTTTTGTACAGGTCGTGTTACTTTAGTGTTTCCAACTTCGTTAGCAGAGATAAGGAAAACAGTCTTATCACTTTGTGCTGCTTTTTCCCAACGGCTTACCAGTTCCTTTGATAGTGCTTCTTTAGGGTTTGCAAGCTCTCCTGAACCTACAACAATATAATCATAAGGAACGGTTACTTTATAATCATAGTCGCCATAATCAAGATAGAATTCGCCTGCTCCAAGATAAGGTTCGGTATTCCATCCTGTTACATCATCAAAAACGGCGACACGCGGATACCATTGTGCCATGGAATATACAACGCCATCTTTGGTTTTCAGCTGGCCCATGCGATCCATCCCTTCCTCAGGAATCTTAAATTCAAAATCCATGCTTACGGTAGCTACACCACCTTTAGAAGCAATAGGCTCATTAAAGAACACCTGCATACGGGTATCGGTAACCAGGAATCTTGAAGACGCCTCTCCCTTAACTTTAGCAGAAAGTCCTGTGATCTTAAAACCACCATCGGTATCACCTGCATAACGGTTTCTGCCGTCAATAGGGGTTGTCAATGTACCACGGGAATCTGCAGTAAAGCGGTTTTGTTCCACATACATCCATACATAGCTAAGATCTTCAGGGCTATTGTTGTGATAAGTTAGGGTCAGCTTTCCTTTAAGGGTACCGGCTTTATCATTAAACTCGGCATCAATAGCATAATCTGCCCTGTTTTGCCAGTATTCCGGTCCGGGAACGCCCGACGCTGTACGGTAAGTGTTACCTCGACGGTACATAACGTCATCAAATTTTGACTGATTGTTAGGGAGTATCTCCTGCGCAAAAGCAGCCAATCCGCTAAAGCAGAAAAACAATAGGAATTTGTTTATTCTCATTAATTGTATAGGTTAATTGGGTAATAGTTGTTTAAGTAAGCGCAAACGTCAAATATACCGAACTTATCATTATTACAAAAAAAATATTTGACATTGTGAATTGGTCATTTTTTTCAATAAAATCGGGATTGAGATTTAAGTTTTAAGTACTTTTGCAACGATTTACAAAAACAACTTTCCGCGCTCATGGATAAAATTATTTCGTTCTTTTCCTCAACACGTTTAATGGCTGTACTTTTTCTCGTTTTTGCACTTGCAATGGGTATTGGTACATTTATAGAAGACGCTTATAACACAGATACTGCACGTATATTCATTTACAACGCAAAATGGTTTGAAGCCATCATGCTGCTGTTTGTGATTAACTTTTTTGGTAATATTAAACGCTACCAGCTTCATAAAAAGGAAAAGTGGGCCACTTTGCTGCTTCACCTTTCGTTTATATTCATTATCATAGGTGCGTTTGTTACGCGTTACATCAGCTATGAAGGTATGATGCCAATAAGGGAAGGTGCTGCCGAGAGCCGTTTTTATTCTGATAAAACATATCTTACAGTATTTGTTGATGGTGAATATGAGGGAGAAATGCGTCGCAGGACGTTTGAAGAACACCTGCTTCTTTCTCCAGTAGCAAATAATAACTTCTCTATCTCTGAAAAGTTTGCTGATATCCCGTTTGACGTAGAATACAAGGATTTTAAGCTTGGCGCAAAAGAAACAGTTGCAGAAGATCCTAAAGGAATTTACTACCTGAAACTGGTTGAAGCCGGAGACGGAGGCCGCCATGAGCATTACCTTAAAGAAGGAGAGGTACAAAACATACATAACCTTCTTTTTGCGCTTAATATCCCTACTGAAGGGGCAATAAACATTACTATCAAAGATGGTAAATATACCATCAAAACCCCATTTGAAGGAGATTATATGCGAATGGCAGATAAAGCTACTGGAGATGTAGTCAAAGATGCCGATCAGCCGCTGATGTTCCGTTCCTTATATAATGTCGCAAACGCACGTTTTGTATTTCCTGATGCACCAATCAAAGGAAAGGTTGACTATATAGCGAGTAAAGATTTTAAGACTAAAGAAGAATCGGCACTTACTGTTGTAGTGAAATCAGAAGGGGAGGAAAAAGAGGTAACGCTTTTAGGCGGTAAAGCCAAAATGGGTGTACCGCAATCATTCAAATTAGGCAAACTGGAATATACGCTTATGTATGGCAGCAGGACTTATACGCTTCCTTTTGCCATAAAGCTGAATGATTTCATTGCTAATAAATATCCGGGTACTGAGTCAAGCTACGAATCGTTCGAAAGCAAGGTTACTGTTGAAGACAAAGAGCAGAACACGACTTTTGATGCCCGAATCTATATGAACCACGTACTTGATTATAACGGTTACAGATTCTTTCAGTCAGGTTTTGATCCTGATGAAAAAGGAACTAATCTTTCTGTTAGCCATGATTTTTACGGTACCTGGATAAGCTACATTGGGTACTTCTTATTATACATTGGTCTTATGGCAATATTATTTGATAAAAATACGCGATTTGGCGACCTTAAACACAAACTGGATAAGGTTAAGGCAAAGAAAGCCGCGCTATCTGCAATTGCATTTTTCTTATTTGTGTTTACGGGGTATTCTCAAAACCACATGCACGATCAGCCTACCGAGGCACAAATGGATTCTATCATCTTGAAGTACAAGGTTAGCGAAGAACATGCTGCTAAATTTGGCCGAATGATCATTCAGGATGCAGGGGGAAGGATGAAGCCTATTAATACATTCTCTTCAGAACTTTTAAGAAAAGTGAGCAAGAGCGATACGTACAAAGGGCTTAATTCAGACCAGGTATTCCTTTCTATGGCCATGATGGACCAAATGTGGTTTAGTGTGCCGATTATTCAGCTTAAAAGAGGTAACGATAGCTTAAGGATAGTCGCCGGACTTGAAAAAGAAGCAAAATTTGCTGCGCTATCTGACTTTTTTGATGCACAGGGTAATTACAAGCTTACAAAAATACTTGAAAAAGCGTACCGAGTAAAAGAAGCTAATGAGTTTGAGAAAGATTACATGGATATCGATAAAAGGATAAACCTTTTATATTCTGCATTAACAGGGCAGATATTAAAAGTATATCCTGTTCCAAATGATAAAGGAAATAAATGGGTTTCTTATCTTGAAATCCCTCAGGTTAAAAACCCCGAGCTTGACAAGATTAAAAATGTTTTGCCATTTTATATACAGGCGTTAGCCGAGGCAAGCCAGAATAATGACTACAAGCTTGCAAACAGCCTTCTTGAAGGCCTGACTAAATACCAGCATAAGTATGGGGCCAGTATCATGCCAAGTGACGATAAAGTAAACACGGAAATTTTATATAATAAATATGATATCTTTAAAAAGCTTTATAGTTATTATGCATTAGCAGGTATTTTAATGTTCCTGTTTGCTATTATAAAAATATTCAACTCACGTAAATGGGTTAGTGTAACAGTTCAAATTTTTAATATAATAGTTGGCTTGCTTTTCCTTTTGCATACTGCGGGACTTATTGCGCGATGGTATATATCTGGCCACGCGCCCTGGAGTAATGCCTACGAATCTGTTATTTATGTTGCCTGGGCAACGACGTTCTTCGGCCTTGCTTTTGGATTTGGATTCAAACAAATCAGTTTTACTTCGGGCATTCGTTCAGTATTTCGTTTTTCATCCGAAAACAGATCAGAGCTTACAGTTGCTTCAACAGCCTTTGTGGCAGCTATGGTACTGTGGGTTGCGCATCAAAGCTGGACTGACCCTGAAATAGGTAATCTTGTGCCTGTACTTAACTCGTACTGGCTTATGATTCACGTTGCGGTTATTGTAGGTTGTTACGGACCATTTACATTAGGCATGATTTTAGGTCTTGTTTCTCTTATCCTTATGATATTTACTAACGATAAGAACAAGGTAAAAATGGAACTCAATATAAAAGAGCTTACTTATATAAATGAAATGACGCTTACCGTAGGACTTGTGATGTTGTCTATTGGCAACTTCCTTGGCGGGCAATGGGCTAATGAAAGTTGGGGGCGCTACTGGGGATGGGATCCTAAAGAAACCTGGGCGCTGGTAAGTATTATGGTATATGCCTTTGTAATACACATGCGTTTTGTTCCTGCGTTAAGAGGTTCATGGATATTTAACTTCTTTAGCGTTTTGGCCTTTGCCTCTATACTAATGACTTATTTTGGGGTAAATTTCTACCTTACAGGACTGCATTCGTATGCTAGTGGTGAGGTAAGGACACCAGTATATTTCCTTTACATGGCTATTGGCGTATTTATTATAGGAACACTCGCATATGTACAGTACAGGAAATATTTTAAGAAGTAATTTTTCGTAATTTTAGATCATTAAAAATTAAACGATGAAAAAATTTGCAATTGCAGTGATGGGTGCAGCTTTATTATTTAGCTGCCAGAACCAGGCTCAGACTAAAAAAATTAAAACCACAAAAGAAACAACTAAAACTATGTCGGCATCAAACATATACGGGTTTAAAGTTACTGACCTTAGCGGAAAAGAATTTGATTTTGCTTCACTTAAAGGTAAAAAAGTAATGATAGTAAATACTGCGTCTAAATGCGGACTTACGCCTCAGTACAAAGACCTAGAGGCATTGTACAAAGACTATAAAGACAAAGGTTTTGTAATTGTAGGTTTCCCTGCAAATAACTTTGCTGCACAGGAGCCCGGCACAAACAAAGAAATCGCTGAATTCTGCCAGCTGAATTATGGTGTCACTTTTCCAATGATGGATAAGATATCAGTTAAAGGAGATGATATGGCGCCAATCTATCAGTTTCTTACTCAAAAAAGTAAAAACGGACTTCAGGACAGCGAGGTAGAATGGAATTTCCAAAAATACCTTATCAACGAAAAAGGTGAACTTGTAAAAGTAATAAGCCCAAGAACGCTTCCTACAGATGCTGAGATCGTAAACTGGATTAAAGCATAACAAAATACATTCAGGGCCCGGAAATTAAAAATCCCGGGCCCTGATTACTTAAACTCCTAAAAATGATCTATCCTAAAATACCTTTGGCACAAAGCATATTAGAAATATGCCTTGCCAAAGGAGTTACAGATATTGTAATCTCTCCGGGATCGCGCAATGCTCCCCTGACCATAGGTTTTGCCAATAACCCAAACTTTAACTGCTATAGCGTAGCAGATGAGCGTTCGGCAGCATTTTTTGCTTTAGGCATGGCGCAGCAGCTTAAGAAACCTGTTGCTGTTGTTTGTACCTCAGGATCAGCATTGCTTAATTATTATCCTGCCGTTGCGGAGGCTTTTTACAGTCAGATTCCGCTTATTGTTATCTCTGCCGACAGGCCGCACGATAAGATTGATATAGGTGACGGGCAGACTATCCGTCAGGAAAATGTATACGCTAACCACATTGCTTATACAGCCAATCTTTTAGAGGATGCTTCTACCGAGAACGACAGGCTCATAAACGAAGCTATAAATATAGCTGTATTGCAAAAGGGCCCGGTACATATTAATGCTCCTTTTGAAGAACCATTGTATGAAACGGTTACAGCCCTTTCTGTACAGTCACAAGTATTTGATACAATCGTTGAAGAGCCTTTTAAAGAAGATCTTACTTTATATATTGATAAGTGGAATACTGCTAAGAAAAAGTTGGTCCTGGTAGGTGTTAATGATCCTAATACTATTGACGCAGGTGTAATTGAACATTTAGCTAAAGATCCATCGGTAGTCGTGATGGTAGAAACCACGTCTAACCTGCATCATGAGACATTCCTGAATAGTATAGATACTATAATTACACCGTTTACAGTTGAAAATTTTGAGGCCTACAGCCCTGAAATATTAGTAACTTTTGGGGGAATGGTAGTTTCTAAACGTGTTAAGGCGTGGCTTAGAAAATACAAACCGACTGATCATTGGCACATTGATACACTAAGGGCTTACGATACCTTTGGCGCGCTTACTAAACATTTTGAAGAAGATGCCAATACTTTCTTTTCTGATTTTCTGCCAAAAACAATAATGGTCGAAAGTGGTTACAACCAAATGGCACAGGAGCTTAATGCCTTCAGGAAAATAAAACATGACGAGTATCTCGCAACGATTCCTTTCTCAGATTTCAAAGCTTTTGAAGTTATACTTCCGGCGCTTAACGAAAATTCGCAATTGCAAATAAGTAACAGTTCTGCAATACGTTACCTTCAGTTATTTAATGTAAAAGATTCTGTAGAGGTTTTTTGCAACAGGGGCACAAGCGGTATAGATGGCAGCAGCTCTACGGCAGTCGGAGCAGCTGTGGCAAGTGGTAAAGAAACACTGCTAATAACAGGAGATATCAGTTTTCTGTACGACAGTAATGCACTTTGGAACAACTACATTCCTAAAGATTTTAAAATTATTGTGATCAATAATGGAGGAGGGGGTATCTTCAGGATATTGCCCGGCCATGCAGAAACACCGGTCTTTAATACGTATTTTGAAACGGCTCATAATCTTACTGCTGAACATCTTGCAAAAATGTATGGGTTTAGTTACGATACAGCACGTGATGAAAACGGATTAACTACAGCATTAGAAACATTCATGCAAAACGGAACCCAGCCTAAAATCCTGGAAGTGTTTACACCTATGCTGGAAAATGACAAGATATTGCTGCAGTATTTTAAGGAACTAACATAGAATAACAAGCCGGTTTTAAGCCGGCTTTGTTATTTAATAACCTTAGTAAAGATTACCCTATTCTTCGTACCTTTGCAGCTGAAATTTATACGAATGATCGAAATAGGAAAATACAATACGCTTAAGATTGTAAGGGATACACAGGTTGGACTTTATCTTAGTGACGGAAAAGAAGACATATTATTGCCGAATAAATATGTGCCGAATGAATTTGAGATAGACGAAGAACTAATTGTATTCGTGTACCTGGATCAGGAGGAGCGTCCTGTAGCTACAACGCTTGAGCCTTATATTTACCTAAACGAATTCGCATTACTTCGCGTAAATTTCACTAATAAGTTCGGAGCGTTCCTTGATATGGGGCTAGAGAAGGATTTGTTTGTGCCTTTTCGTGAGCAGGCTCGTGAAATGGAAAAAGGCAAGCGTTACCTTGTTTACATGTACCTTGACGAAAAATCGAACAGGCTTGTAGGTACCAGTAAGATCAATCAGTTCCTTAAAAATGATGAGCTAACCGTTGAAAACGGTGAAGAAGTAGATCTTATCATTTCGCATATTACGGAGATGGGTATCAATGTGATCATTAATGAGCAGCACAAAGGCTTATTGTATAAAGATCAGGTGTATGATGACGTACGCACCGGTGACAGGATGAAAGGCTATATCAAAAACATTCGTCCTGATAAAAAAATTGACGTTACCCTGCAAAAACAGGGCTTTGAGGGCATTGAACCTAATGCCGAGATAGTGCTTGACGAACTTCGAGCTAATCGTGGTTTTCTTCGTTTAAACGATGACAGCCATCCTGAGGATATCAAGACAGTACTAAAAATGAGCAAAAAGACCTTTAAAAAAGCCATCGGTACACTTTATAAGCAAAAACTTATCGAAATTAAGGAAGACGGCATTTACCTCGTGCGGGAGTAAATAGTGCGCTTACTTGGTTTGCAATACATAACCCTGATACCATTTGCTTAGCGCGAATATCTTTTCGGCTGCAATAAGTGCAAATACCGGCAGCAATAATAATTCAGCGTGGCCTTCTAAATACAGAAGGTAGCTGAATAGAATTGCAAGCCTGAAGTATTCAAGGTAATAAATCCATTTGCGCTGCTCAAGCAATGCCCCGCAATTGATAAGGGTAATCATTATAAAGCTAAGATAAAACAGCTTGTCTGCGATAGTTTGGGTGTTGTAAAAAAAAGTGAACCAGCTAAGCATTGCCACAGATAAACCTATTTGCAGCGTCAGGTAATTTTTGAATTTTAATTCCTTTAATCGTAATCGCCTGTCCTGCAAAAATTTCTTTTCCAGTTCAGGACGTATATCCTGATCCATTACAGCAGGGCTCCCAAAAACAGCGCTCCACTTACCTTTAAAAGTATTAGCACGTCTATACGATTCATATATCTCAAAATAGTAATGAAAATGCATCCAAAGGAAGCTATAGCTTTTTAAAGAATGAGTAAGCCCATATTTAGGCTGTTCTTCCTCGACCTGAAACGTACCAAACATCTTGTCCCAAAAGACAAACATATCACCATAGTTCTTATCCAGGTATTTTTCATCTGAGGCATGATGTACACCATGCAGCGACGGGGTTATAAAAACGTATTCCAACCACTTTACCCTGTTTAATACCTGTGTATGTGTAAAGAATGAATACGCGCCATGTACGAGCAGCATCGTGATGACCATGGTAGGGTGAAAGCCCATAAAAGGTAATATGCACCAGAAAACGGTTCGTATCAATGCCTGGATTGTCGTAATCCTAGCAGAAGCCGTAAGGTTAAACTCTTCACTCTGGTGATGCACAATATGTGCTGCCCAAAAAATGTTCACTTCATGCCCAAGCCTGTGGTACCAATACCACACAAAATCTGTAGCCAGTATAAGGGCAAGCCAAACCACCCAGTTACAGGAAACGGTAAATAATCTATAATTATCATACACCCAATAATACACTTGATAAAAACTGGCAGAAACAAACAGGTTTATCAGTCTTTCGGCAATACCTATGCTAACATTTGATATAGAGCTGTCATACTTGAACAGGTGTGCTTTTTTTCTGTGTTGTGCCAGCTTATATTCCATATAAACAAACAGGAAGAATGCAGGCATTGCAAAGGCAAGATAATTTAGTTTTTCCATTTTACTAATTTTTTCCATCGCAAATATAGTTATTAGTCTACTAAGTTGGTAGACTAATTGTCAACAGAAATAGTTAATAAACGAAAAAGCCCTTAAAAATAAGGGCCTTTAAATTATTCAAGTTCGTCGTCTTTATCAGGTTTTATAGGGTAGTGGCCAAATAACGGCGCTAATTTCCATACTTTATAAGGCTTATAAGAAAATTTATTGGACAATGCAATAATGGTTACAGTGTCTTTTTTTAGAGTTACGTACGATGTAGTATTACCGTGCCACCATCCATTATGATAAAATAATTTTTCTCCTGTTTCCCATTCGTGAAGGCGTATACCAAGCCCGTAGTTCTTAGTTCCTTTGTGTTCGTAACTGTATCCCTGGAACACTTCTTTATAAAGCTCAGGGTTAAGGAATTTTTTAGAGTATGTTGCAAGGTCAAATTTGAGCATATCGCGCGGCGTGGAGTAGATATTCTTATCGCCATAAACGTCGTCAAGAAAATCGTAGCCATAAAGTACGTTATTACCTTTATACGATCGGGATGCGGTTTCCCTGTCTTTTTGATAATCAAAAACGTAAGTGTTCTTCATGCCCAGCGGTTCAAAAACTATCTTTTTCATAGCCTCACGGTAGTTCATATGGGTTACCTTTTCTATGATCAGAGCAAGCATTGCGTAATTGGTATTACAATAGCCAAACTTTTTATCGGGTAAAAAGTACAGATTGAATTTATGCTGTGCAAAAAGGTTCAGTATATCCTGATTAGTCAGCATACTGCGATCCCAAATGGCTTTATCATCACAAAAATAGGCGTAGTTTGGGAGGCCGCTCCTGTGATTTAAAAGCATCCTCACTGTAATATCTTCATAAGGAAATTCAGGAAGCAGCGTATTTACCTTTTGATCCAGCTGTAGTTTATTACGGTCAATTAATTTTAGCACAAGCGCAGCAGTAAATACCTTGCTTACAGATGCTAAATGGACAGGTGTTTGCGAAGTAATCTCAACCTTGTTGCTCCTGTTGGCAAATCCGCCATACTTTTCATAGAGTATCTTTCCGTTTTTAGCCACGAGAAATCCGCCGCTCAGGTCGTCTTTTCTCCATAATTTGTGGTAAAAATTATCAATACTATTAGTCTTGGCAGATTTGTATTTTAAGCTGACTTTATTAAGCTTAACGTCAAGCGGGGCAATCCTTAATACGGTATCGTTAACTTCTTTTTTTGTATTTTCTGCAACTTCAGACTTTTCTTTTAGGCATGAAACACAGGTTAATGCAAATATATAGGGTAGTATTCGTGTAAACTTCATTTTTTAGTAACGGGTAAACCGCAAATATAATTAAACCATAACTTTTGAAGAGCTTTTTAGATAAGGTTAACACTAAAAAAATCGAATTATTATTCAATAAATAGTTAATGTTTTGAGTCTAAATAAATTATCTTATAATTGAATTTATACATGATTTTTAAAAGCTGTAAGAGCCTTCTTATGATGCCATATTTTTATTGGCGAATGCAAAAAATGACTTATTTTTACGGTAAATTATTATACAAGCATGAGCAATATAAACTGGAAAACTGTAAAGGAGTTTGAAGATATTACCTATAAAAAGTGTGATGGTGTAGCGCGTATCGCGTTTAACAGGCCGGATGTACGAAATGCTTTCCGACCGAAAACCACAGCAGAGCTTTTTGAAGCTTTTCTTGATGCGAGGGAAGATACCTCTATAGGTGTTGTTCTTCTTTCTGCCGAAGGGCCATCATCTAAAGACGGAATTTATTCATTTTGCAGTGGAGGTGACCAAAAAGCACGCGGCCACCAGGGATATGTGGGAGACGATGGTATGCACCGCCTTAACATACTTGAAGTACAGCGTCTTATCCGCTTCATGCCAAAAGTTGTAATTGCTGTTGTTCCGGGGTGGGCAGTAGGCGGAGGACATAGTCTTCACGTGATCTGCGACTTAACGCTTGCGAGTAAGGAACACGCTATTTTTAAACAGACTGATGCCGATGTAACCAGCTTTGACGGTGGTTACGGATCTGCTTATCTTGCCAAAATGGTTGGGCAGAAACGTGCACGTGAAATATTCTTTTTAGGCCGCAACTATTCGGCTCAGGAAGCTTACGAAATGGGAATGGTAAATGCAGTTATTCCTCATGATGAACTTGAAGATACTGCGTATTCCTGGGCACAGGAGATACTAGATAAATCCCCTACATCTATAAAAATGTTGAAATTTGCCTTTAACCTTACCGATGACGGAATGGTTGGGCAGCAGGTATTTGCAGGAGAAGCTACACGATTAACCTATATGACCGAAGAGGCAAAGGAAGGTCGCGATGCGTTTCTTGAAAAGAGAAAGCCTAACTTCAGGGATATTAAATGGATACCATAATTACAGCTTAAATTAATATGTTCCGTGTTCAACTTTTTGGCACGGAACATATCGCTTTTAAATACTCCTTCAAAATGGAAAATTACATAAACGAACCAATAGATCTTTCTGCACTACCGCGTTTTGAAGATGTGCGTTTAACCCGTTTGCAGCCGTCTTACCTAAAAGTGATATGGTTTAATTACGCATTGGTATATGGCACAATTGCGATATGCGCAGGAGTAGCATTTTATTTTATTAATGAACTGAATAAATATTGGATTCCTGTTGCGATTTTGTACGCATTGGTTGTAATTCTATCTATTTTAGTATCACTTTTAAGTTTCAGGAATAAGGGATATGCATTTCGTACTCACGATGCTATTTATAAAAGCGGCGCTATAGCAATTACTACAACTATCATTCCCTACAACAGGGTACAGCACGTTGCATTGCATGAAGGTTTTATATCAAGGGCGTTTGGGCTTGCATCAATAGAAATATTTACTGCCGGTGGCGACAAGAGTGATATTCAGATACCGGGTATAGAAAAAGAGCAGGCAGAAAAGATAAAACTGCTGCTTATGGGTAAAATAATTAATGAGGTATCGAATGAAGAGTAACTTTAGCGAACCGCAGCGCCAGTCACTTATAGGTGTGGTTATTATGTTTGCCGATACTTTTCAAAGTGCTCTGCGTGCGCTTTGGCCTTTTTTAATAGTTTGGGTCTACAAAATTGACCAATTCGGCCGTGCTGCTTTGTGGGCTGTTATCGTTACGATACTTTTAGGAATATGTATTATTGCCTATTTAAGGTATCGAAACTTCACTTTTTTTCTTGATGAGGGAAACGAAGAATTTGTAATACGAAAAGGAATATGGAATAAAAGCCGCATAGCAATTCCTCTTGATAAAATTCAGCAGGTTAACATTAACCAGTCGCTTATCCAAAAGATAATTGGCGTGCATGCCCTTGAAGTGGATACTGCAGGCAGCAGCGGCAAGGAAGTATCTATAAGGGCTATAAATCATGAAACCGCGCTATCATTAAAAGACAGGCTGTTAGAAGCAGGATATTCTAAAGACAATACTAACAATGCCAAAGAGGATAGTGATGCAAAATCAGTGCATCCATTCATACAAATAAGCCTATTAAGTTTATTTAAGACAGGTATTACGTCAAACTACACAAGGAGTTTCGCTCTTTTGCTGGCGTTTATAATTACTTCATTTCAATATATAGAAGATTTTATAGAAGCAGCCGGATATGATGAAGATCCATTGGATGAATATATAAATCCCGAAATACTGCTGCGCTTTATAACATTTATAATTTTAGGCATAATGGTTTTAACACTGATTATAAATCTTGTCCGCACAATAGTAAGGTATTATAATTTCAGGATTACAAAACAACATGATTCGCTGCTGCTATCTTACGGGTTATTAAATACAAAGAACACGATACTGCGCCCCAACAAAGTTCAGATCGTTACAGTTGGTAATAATTTCTTTCAGAAGAAATTCAACATGAACGATTTAAAAATAAGGCAGGCATCAGGTGTTGAGGCTAATGACCGGGATCAGAAAAAGACAGCAATTGAAATTCCGGGATGCAGTCATGAAGAAAAAGATATGCTACTCAAATTTCTGTTAGGAAAGATTCCGGAAAAAGGTACGGCCCTGAAACCAAGTTTACGCAAGATTATCATGGAAACTATAATCTTCCTCGTAATTCCGCTGGGTGTTTATTTGCTACTTGCCTTTCTTGTTTATCCGTCAATAAAGGAATACATCGTATTTTTGCCTTTATATGCTTTATTTGTTGGAGTCCTTATTTATTTCGGGTTCAGGCATTACAGGCTTTTTGTGTCTGATGATTTTATTATCAAACAAAGCGGCGCATGGGACATTGACAGGGAATTTATAGTTCCGGACAAAATACAAACGATTTCTATAAAACAGTATTTTTGGCATAAAGGTTCAGATATCGGTATCGTAACACTGCATACTGCGGGGGGCACGCTGTCATTTGGGCTTTCAAATTACACAAGACTTAAGCAACTGGTAAATTATTGGTTATACCAGGTGGAAACAGGAACAGGACAATGGATGTAAAATCCAACATAAGATTTAAAAATTAGATTATTATATACGATGGCAAATACAAAAGCCTGGCTTCAGGCAGCACGATTAAGAACATTACCACTATCAGTTTCAGGAATACTTGTAGGCTGCTTTTATGCCTTTTCGCAGGGATTCAGTAATTATGCAATTCTTGGATTTGCTTTGCTTACGACATTAGGCCTACAGGTGCTTTCTAATTTTGCAAATGACTATGGCGATGGCGTGAAAGGTACTGATAATGAAAACCGTATAGGTCCGCAGCGTGCAATACAAAGCGGTGCAATAACCGTACAGGAAATGAAAAAAGGCATAATAATTACTTCGGTACTGACACTGATTGCAGCCATCGTTTTAATATACATATCTTTTGGGAGCGAAAACTTCGTCTATTCTGTATTCTTTTTTGTTCTTGGCCTTGCTGCAATTGCTGCTGCTATAAAATATACAATTGGTAATTCAGCTTATGGATACAAAGGATTAGGTGACCTGTTCGTTTTTATATTTTTCGGGCTAGTAAGCGTTATCGGCTGTTATTTCCTATTTGCCCAAAAGGTAGACAGCCTTGTGGTGCTGCCGGCAATAACAGTAGGCTTACTTAGTGTAGCAGTACTAAACCTTAACAATATGCGTGATCAGGTGTCAGATGCACTTTCGGGTAAAAATACAATTGTCGTGAAAATGGGGGCAAAAAATGCCAAAATATACCACTACGCGGTAATTATATTAGCCTTGGGTCTAATGCTCACTTTTGCAGTCTTATCAAATTTTAAACCCGTACAGTATTTATTTTTAATAGCATACGTACCTTTTATACTGCATATAAAAACGGTGGCTAAAAATACTGTGCCGCGCGACCTTGACCCGGAGCTTAAAAAAGTAGCGTTGGGTACATTTTTTCTTTCTGTATTACTTTGTATAGTGCTACAGTTTTAAATTTAGAATTTCCAATTAATAAAAAACATACTTATGAAAATTACATTTTACGGACACGCCAGCTTAGGGATTGAAGTTGGCGGAAAGCACATAATAGTTGACCCTTACATTACAGCAAATGAACTTTCAAAACATATAGACATCATGCAGCTTAAAGCTGACTACATACTTCTTACCCATGCACATGGCGACCATATCTTAGATGTAGAAGCAATTGCCAAGAATACTGGCGCAGTAATCGTGTCTAATGCAGAGATTACCTCTTACTTTGAGAAAAAAGGGCATAACGTTCACCCAATGAATCATGGCGGAAGCTGGAATTTCGATTTTGGTAAGGTAAAATACGTGGTAGGGCACCATTCAAGTTCTTTCCCTGACGGTAGCTATGGCGGTAACCCCGGAGGTTTTGTGATTGAAGGGGAGCATAAAAATATTTATATAGCAGGGGATACGTCGGTAACCTTTGATATGAAGCTTATTCCTATGCGCACAAAATTAGATCTTGCCATCCTGCCGTTAGGAAACAACTTTACTATGGATGTTGAAGATGCTATTATAGCTTCTGACTTCCTTGAATGTGACAAGATTTTAGGTTACCATTATGATACCTTCGGATACATCAAAATTGATAAGGAAGACGCTATTAAGAAATTTTTCAATAAAGGCAAAGATTTAATGCTTCTCGAAATAGGCGGTTCAATCGAGTTATAGCCCCTTGTTTTACAAATCATTGTGATTTGCGACTAATAGAAAAGAATGGAAGCACATTATACTAAATATATTCTCGATTTTAAGCGTCCAAGCGGTACATCGCGTGGTATTATAACGCAGAAGGAAACTTGGTTTATCATTCTCGAAAAAGATGGTAAACAAGGAATAGGGGAGTGTGGAATACTTCGTTCATTGAGCATAGACGACAGGCCTGATTATGAAGAAAAATTAAAATGGGTTTGTAACAACATCCATTTAGGTGAAGAAGCATTGTGGGATGCCCTTATTGAATTCCCGTCTATTCAGTTCGGGATAGAAATGGCTTTTCAATCGCTTGGATCAGAATCTCCATATATATTGTTTCCTTCCGAATTTACTGATGGAACTAAAAACATTCCAATAAACGGATTAGTTTGGATGGGCGAGGAACAGTACATGAAACAGCAGATTGAGGAAAAGTTGGCTCAGGGTTTTAAATGCATTAAGTTAAAGATTGGGGCTATAGATTTTCAGAAAGAACTGAACCTTCTTAAATTTATACGACAGAATTTTGATAAAGATCAAGTTGAGATTCGTGTAGATGCAAATGGCGCTTTTTCTGCTGTTGATGCTTTGGACAAACTAAACCATATCGCAACCTACGAACTGCACAGCATAGAACAGCCGGTAAAACAGGGGCAGTTAAGTGTAATGGAAATGTTATGCGCAACAACTCCTTTGGAAATCGCTTTAGACGAAGAATTAATCGGTGTCTTCGGTTATGAAAAAAAGAAGCGTTTATTAGAAAAAATAAAGCCTCAATATATAATTTTGAAGCCAAGCCTTGTTGGTGGATTCAGAGGCTCTAAAGAATGGATTGATATCGCTGAAAGCCTAGGCATTGACTGGTGGATAACGTCAGCTTTGGAAAGTAACATAGGACTTAATGCCATTGCACAATGGACTTTTCTTCAGAACAATCCTATGCCGCAGGGATTAGGCACAGGAGCATTATATACTAATAACTTTGATTCTCCGCTGCAAGTAAAGAATGGAGAATTAATTTATAATCCTGACATCAGCTGGGATATAGATATTCGGGATATTTAGAAAAAACGGGGTTAATTTTAACCCCGTTTTTAAATTTTATTACATTTCCATACCGTCTTCTTCAGCAGCGTCAAAATTGATTGTGTTGTAAGCAGCTTCAGTTAACGTTATATCAGCTTCTTTTTCCTCTGCAAGGGTTTCATGAAGCAATGCAGCGGCTTCATCCTGCCCTAATGTTTTTGCAAAAGCGCAAATGGTGCCATAAGTAGCAATTTCATAATGTTCAATCTTTTGCGATGCAGCAATAATTCCGGCGTCACGAACCGCTCCAGGTTCAGTGCTTTCCATAATATCCTGACCTTCCTTTATAAGTCCGTCCATTGCTTCACATTTTTTGGCAACAGCTTTTTTACCTATAAGTTCAAATACTTTTTCGAGTCTTGAAATTTGCTCTTCAGTTACCGTAAGATGGTCTTCTAATGCCGCTACCAAATTTTCATTAGTTGCATTTTTTGCCATTTTAGGCAGCGCTTTTGTTAAGGCTTTTTCTGCCCAGTAAATATCTTTAAGACAGTCAATATAGAGTTCTTTTAATCCCTCGGCAGCCGTAGACTTAGCTTTTACCATTCTGGTTCTTGTGGTAGTAGCTCCTTTAGTTGCAGGAGTTGCTTTTTTAGCTCTTGAAGCTGCTGTCGTTTTAGCAGTGGTTTTTGTTGCTGTTTTCATGTTTTTAGTTTATTTTAGATTATAATACATCGGTTGTTCATATCAAAATTAGTTTACTGCTTATCAGTATATTGCTAACGATATCACAAAATATACTACTGTAACAATACTTTAACTTGCTGTGTTACAGAATGCTTAAAATAGTCCCTTACAATTATAAAATCATACAATAGATTTACATTTTAATGAAAAATGCTTTCCCTCCATTTGTAAATGCAGATTCTAAAATTCTTATACTCGGTACCATGCCGGGCGAAAAATCATTAGATTTACAGGAGTACTATGGTAACAGGGGAAACCAGTTCTGGAGATTATTATATGCAATTTTCCAAGAAGAGATTACTCACGATTACGATTTGAAAAGAAAATTTTTACAGAGACATAAGCTAGCTGTCTGGGATGTGCTGGCATCCTGTGAGCGGGAGGGAAGTCTTGACAGCAAAATAAAGAATGAAGTAGTAAATGATTTTGATGCGTTTTATAAAGAGCACCCGCAATTGAGAAATGTATTATTTTCCAGCAAAAATGCTGCAGCGTACTATGATAAGTATGTAGGAAGGAGACAAGATATATTTTATGATGTACTTCCGTCACCTAGCGGTGCAAACGCTACAAAATCATTTAGTGAAAAACTTGAAGAGTGGACAAAAAAAATTTTGCCGCTGATCAATAAATAACCAGCGGCAAAATCTTTTTTAAACTAATTGTTGTTACGACATAAAATATCTTCTAAGTCTTCTTTGTCTATAGCTTCTCATTGCGTTACTGATGGTCTGCTTAGCTCTTTGTTTTAAATTTCTCCATTTCATCACTTCTTTATATTTGGTTTGTTGGTTGCAAAGTTCAGATTTGTAAAATTGTTTATATCCAAAATAATGTTAAATAGTTAAATTTTAACTACTTAAAATAAAATGAACTATATAAATTAATTGTTTTTAACAAATTCTGCAATTAATTATATGTCTTAACGCAGATATTAACTAAAATATTACATCTAATTAACGGTATTTTAAAATTCGTTAAGATTAATTTAAGATTTTTTTGTACATTTATTCAGCCGATAAAATTTATATCAGCAATAATTACACACTTTACATATATGAAAATAGTTAAGACCTGAAAGTTCTATGTATAAATAGTCCTTTCTAATTTGTTAGCTGTATTGTTTAACCAATAAATTACAGGATTATGAAAATGTTTTGCTTTAATTACTTCGGTCGTAGCGTCTATTTTTTCAATACTTTATTTGATTATAGATTTTCCAAACTTTAATGGCATAGAAGATATCATCTATTTTTGCATCCAGTTTATTCTTGTATTGATATGTATTACCGGTATTATCATTAATATGCCATATCATAAAATCGCAAGGAAACCTAGAAAGAATGCTAAGTACATTAATCTTAATTAATACAGAGGTTCCTGATATTATAGCTTCGTTACCGTTCCTTTTTGTTTATTAGCATCTCCAACTATTGAAAATTCAAAAGTATATGAGTTTTCTTTTGTTGTTAGTATCTTCATTTGTACAGCTTTTTGTTCCTGCATATTTTTTGGATGCAGTTTCTGTAGAATGTATTCGCAGTCATTAACCCACCGTACAGACGAGGAATCTGTTTTGCCCTCAAAGGTTTCTATCTCTAAATTTTCGGTACGCTCAAAGTGGGTAATTTTCTTTTTGCCGTCAATTTCATATTCAAAACTGAATTTTCCGGTTTTAAAATCTTTACAATTGCGTTCCTGATTGTAACAAGATGCGAGCAAAACGATTAATGGAATAAATAGTAGTTTTTTCATTGGTTGTCAGGATTATTCAGTTTGTTTAATTCAGCGTCTATGAAATTTCGCTTCCCTTTTTCTTCAGAAAATTTCCCGCTGTTGTATTGGTTTGATTTATTTTTCGGTATCGAAAGACTATTCCATTTGCCTGATTTTAGTTGTTTTGCGTAGAAAACAATCTGGCCTACATGGTACGGATAATGCGCCAGCTGCCTGTTTATAGCCTCTAAAACTGTGTGGCCTTCATTTCTTATGTAGATAATTTCAGTTAGGTTTTCTGCATTCAGATTTTCTATAGCAGTAAAAAGGCAAGACCATCCTTCTTCCCAATTAGCCAGCAATGTTTCCTTATCAGTGTAAGGATTATCAAATTCATTGTCACGGTTGCGCCATTCTTTTTCTCCATCTGTGGTAAGAAAATCAGTCCAGCGTGACAACATATTGCCATTAAGATGCTTAACAATTACGGCAATGCTGTTAGTATCCTCATCAGCAGAGCAAAATAACTGTTCGGGAGTAAGCTGTTCCATTGCTTTTTCGGCCAGCGTTTTATAATACAGGAACTGTCTTTTAATGCTTCTTATGTAGTCTTCGGCTAAATCCATATTATTTATCAAACATGCTTTTCATAATAGTGCGTATTCCTAGGAACATAAGCCACATCCCGAAGAGACAAAGGAGGGCTCCAAATATCAATACCGGAATAAAAAGAACATTGTTCTTATTTACAAATGAGCTGTGTATAACTACGGGGCCTATAAAAAATAGAGGAAGAGCTCCTGTAAGGTAGCGTATACCTCGCATCAAGACTTCTTTATTTGTTCCCATACGCTTCTATTGCTTTTCTTACGTTTTTGTGAGCATCGAGTAACGCCGAAGCTTCTTCATAAGAAACTTTAATCTCATCCATTATCATTTTTACGCCACGGTCAACAAGCTTTTCGTTACTGAGCTGCATATCTACCATTTTGTTGCCCTTAACATGGCCTAGCTGTATCATTGTTGCAGTAGAAATCATGTTCAGCACCAGTTTCTGTGCTGTACCTGCTTTCATCCTTGAACTGCCGGTAACAAATTCGGGGCCTACAACAACTTCAATAGGGAATTGCGCAACAGCTGAGAGCGGGCTGCCGCTATTGCAGGTTATACAACCTGTAGCAATATTATTCTCGTTACACTTTTCAAGTCCGCCTATTACATAAGGAGTAGTCCCTGAGGCAGCAATACCTACAACAACATCATTGCTGTTTATATGATAGGCTGAAAGATCTTTCCATGCTTGTTCTTTATCGTCTTCTGCAAACTCTACAGCTCTTCTTATAGCGGTATCGCCACCGGCAATAATTCCTATTACAAGATCAAAGGGAACACCAAAAGTTGGAGGGCATTCTGAAGCATCAACAATACCGAGCCTTCCGCTTGTACCTGCGCCGATATAAAATAAACGGCCACCTTCTTTTAGCTTTAAAACAGTTTTGTCAACGAGTTTTTCAATTTGCGGCAGTGCTTTTTCTATCGCCAGCGGAACTGCCTTGTCTTCATTATTAATATTATGAAGCAGTTCTGCCACCGGCATTATCTCAAGATGATTGTATTTGGAACTCTGTTCTGTGGTTTTTGTAAAAGACATAATGAATGACTTTATGTAAGATTAAGAAAATAGGCCAGTATAACCCCTAAAATTATAACCAAAAGTTTTGCAAGATTGAATTTGTGACCTTCGCTGCTTTCAAAGATAATTGTAGATGAAATATGGAAAAGTATACCCACTACTATAGCAGAAATTTCGGTATAGTAATGGCTTATGAATTCAAGTTGCCCTGATATTAATGTTCCAAGCGGTGTCATTACGGCAAAAGCGAGCATGAAAAGCATAATTGCCGTTTTGTTTAAGCCTGAATTGATAAAGAATGCGGTAAGGATAATGGCAATAGGGAAGTGGTGTACAGCAATTCCCCAGGCCAGATCAGCGTGATGGCTTACCGGCATGCCTTCAAGCAATGCGTGTATACAAAGACTTACGAATAGCAGCCATGGCATTTTATGCAAATGCTCATCACCGTGAACATGTACATGGCCATGTTCTGCTCCTTTAGAAAAGTATTCCAGTATGATCTGGAAAACAATTCCAACCATAATAAAAATCCCTACAGGATTACCGTGAGAATGCTCATGGTCGTGTCCCTCGTGTGCATGAGCTGCACTTTCATAAACTTCAGGCAATAAATGTAAAACTGTAAGTGCTAAGAGAAAAGCACCGCTAAATGAAAGCAGCAGTTTAAGACCTTTCTTGTTGCTCGGTTTTAAAATTAAGGCTAAAATATAACCTATTATAACCGATAGCAGGGGTAATATGTATATCATGTTACTTAAAAATCATTATTAAACGCTCTGACTCGTTTTTAAAAAATTTCCTTAGTTTGTAATCTCCAAAAGTGTCTAGAAGATATATTCCGGCTTCTTCCATCATTGCTTCAAAATCTTGCAGCGTTAGCGCCTGAACTTTTTCAGTATAATGAAATTTTTCACCTTTGTCTTCAAAATCTATTTCCTTATAAATATGATTATCTAAAACGTAACGCTTAATGTAAAAATCAATCCCGTCAACAGTTTTTGTTTCTTCAGGAATCAGGTTTTTAATGACTTGGTTTACATTCATGAAATCAATTACACCAAAGCCATATTCTGTTAAGCTTTCGCAAATGGCTTTTAGGGTAACCACATTATCGCTGTCGTTCTCAAAATAGCCAAAGCTTGTAAAAAGATTAAATATTGCGTCATATTTTTCTTCAAAAGGAACACGCATATCATGTACTTTAAAATGCAGCGTGTCGTTAGTATGTTCTGAAGCAATTTTTATACTATTTTCAGACAGATCGGCGCCCGTTACATCATACCCTAATTTATTAAGGTAAATGGAATGACGGCCTTTGCCACAGGCGAGATCCAGTATTTTTGCTTCTTCAGGCAGATTAAGGTATTCGGTTATGTTATCCATGAAAAGTTGTGCCTCTTCGTAGTCTCTATCCTTATATAATATATGATAATAAGGAGTGTCAAACCAGGACGCAAACCAGTTATTCGTTTCTTTTTGCATATTCATTGAGTGTACCGGCAAAATTAGTTTATTTTTGCCAAGAATTCGATTCAGCTACATGGAAAATAATTTTAAAATGATTGCCAAAACCTTTTTTGGTTTTGAAGAAATACTTGCCAGAGAACTGCAGGTTTTAGGAGCTCAGGAAGTAGAGCAGGGTGTGCGTATGGTAAGCTTTAAAGGCGATAAAGGCTTTATGTATAAGGCTAACCTATCGTTACGAACTGCACTTAAGATACTTAAGCCTATTTATTACTTCAGGGCATATAACGAATTGAGCCTTTATAAAGGTATACAAGGCATAGACTGGTCCAAATATTTAAATGCAAATCAATCGTTTGTTATAGATGTTACATTGCATTCAGATCATTTTAATCACTCGCAGTTTGTAGCGCTTAAAGCTAAAGATGCTGTAGTTGACCAATTTAGGGACCGTTACGGCAAAAGGCCAAGTATTGATAAAGATTTTCCTGATCTAAGGATCAATCTTCATATCCACGACGACCAGTGTTCTGTTGCGCTGGATACTTCGGGTAATTCATTACACCAGCGTGGTTATAAGACTGCTACTAATATAGCCCCTATAAATGAAGTGCTTGCAGCAGGAATGCTATTGCTTTCGGGGTGGGATGGCCAGGGCGATTTTATGGATCCTATGTGTGGTTCAGGTACAATATTGGCCGAAGCAGCAATGATTGCATGCAATATTCCTGCAAACATTAACCGTAAGGAATTTGCTTTTGAAAAGTGGAATGACTGGGATAATGATCTTTTTGATATGATTGTTGATTCATTAATGAAAAAGGTAAAAGAGTTTCATTATACGATTACAGGATACGATAAAGCGCCTTCGGCAGTTATGAAGGCTAAGGATAATATCCAGAATGCCAACCTTGATGATTATGTTACAATTCGCCAGCAGGACTTCTTTACATCAGAAAAAGAAACAAGAGGGCCGCTGCATATGGTATTCAATCCGCCCTATGGCGAAAGGCTTGATATAGAAATGGAGCGTTTTTACAGGGAAATTGGCGACACGCTAAAACAAAGCTATCCCGGTACCAATGCATGGTTTATCACCGCAAATCTTGAGGCACTTAAATATGTAGGCCTTAAGCCTTCGAGAAAAATTAAGCTCTTTAATGGTAAGCTTGAAACACGTTTTGTAAAATATGAAATGTATGAAGGCAGCAAGCGAACTAAATTTCAAAAAGACACTAACGAAACAGAATAAAGAATATGAAAATACCAAAGCAAAATAAAGCCTTTATATATAATCTTCTGGGATTTGTTTTCTTTTACTGCCTGAGCTATTTTTTGTTATTTACATTTACACAGGCAAGAGGCTTATGGCTTCCGCTAATTTCGGCAGTTGCTACAACATTGCTGGCTCCTAAATTTCAGCATGCAAGGCAAGCGGGAGGTGACACAATTTATATGAAGTGGCTCTTTATCAAAGGTATCAAAGAAGTTAAATAATATTAGAAAGGCTGTCTGATTAATGAGGCAGCCTTTCTAATATCTTACATTTCACAATATAAAAAATTAAAAATCGATTTATTCGCTTAATTTATCCAGGACATCTTTTAGGTCTATAGCGTCGTCGAAGAAATTCTCCCATAAATCTCCTTTTTCTTTTACTCTTTGCGGCAGTGTTTTTATGTTATAGTCTTTTAGGCTAAATTTGTCCGTTAGTTCTTCCCATTCCAATGGTGTGCTGGCTGTTGCTCCTTCACGCGGACGAAGAGAGTAGGCGCAGGCCATTGTTTTACCTTTACCATTTTGGAGAAAGTCTAGATATATTTTACCTATACGGTTTTTAGGCATCCTTTCCAAACTTGTTATTTTTGGAAGTGCTTTGTGTACAGCTTCACTTATAATATGTGAGAAATTCCTAGTCTGGTCGTAGGTGTATTTTGGAAGAATCGGGATGAATACGTGCAGTCCTTTGCCACCGGAGGTTTTTAGGTAACCTTTTATATTTAGGCTGTCTAAAATCTCTTTTACTTTTTTGGCGGTAGTCACCAGATCTTTTATGGATGCTTTGTTAGGATCAAGGTCAAAAATAATGTAATCGGGATTATTGATGTTACCCACACGGCTGCTCCACGGATTTATCTCAATACAGCCAAGATTAGCCATATATAGCAATGTTTCTTTATCGTTGCACATAAGGTATTCAATACTTTCTCCTTTAGACGATGATTTAATTTTTCTTGTCTTTGCCCATGATGGTGCTTTGCCTGCCATGTCTTTCTGAAAGAAGCCTTCATTCTTTATACCATCGGGATTACGGCGAAGAGATTGCGGCCTGTCTTTTACATAGGGTAAGAGGTAATCGGCCATTAAATTATAGTAGTCTATTACATCTCCTTTTGTGTAGCCTTCCTCCGGCCAAAAGACTTTGTCAGGATTTGTAATTTCAACCTTTTCAGTATCAAAATCTGCGGTCAATTTCAAGTCTTTATCCACTTTCTTATCGTTTTTTGTATCCACATCTTTTTTAGGATTTTCTTCGGGAACAATATCTGTAATCGCTTCAGGCTTTTCTCGTGTTACATCCGCTGGTTTTTTATCTGTCCGAAGAGCAATGAATACAGGATGCCTTAGGCTTCCTGTCTCGGTCCATTCAGAATATTTTATCTGGGCTATGAGTTCAGGTTCTACCCAGTGCACCTTTGGTTCTTTTGGCTTCACTTCAAAAGGCGATGTTTTACGTTCCAGCTTTTTAAGTTTAATATACATCTCATTAAGCAATTCCTCGTTGAAGCCGGTACCTACTTTCCCGGAATAAATAAATTTCCCATTTTCATAATAACCAAGTATAAGAGAACCAAAGCCGGTGCGTGATCCCTTAGGCTCTGTGTAGCCACCAATGACCATCTCCTGTTCTTTAGTCACTTTTATTTTAAGCCACTCTTTAGATCGTTTATTGATATGATAAGTAGATGTGATTTTCTTTGCTATCAGCCCTTCACCACCATTTTTTTCGGCCTTAGCTAATGCTTTTGTTCCCTTGCCGATTATATGTTTTGAATAGATTATTTGATCTGTTTGTGGCAAAATTGCCTCCAGTATTCTTTTCCGCTGGAGTAGTTCTAACGATGTTAAGTCATAACCGTTAAAATAAAGAATATCAAAAACGTAACATTTAAGATTTCCTTTATCCGGATTGTCCTGATAATGCTGCAGCCATTGAAAATTAGTTTTACCTTTTTTATCTTCAATTACAATCTCACCATCAAGAATCAGGTCATCTTTTAAAACACTAAAAGTATCCACTAATAATTTATATTTATCATTGAACGATAATCCATTACGAGACACTAACTCAACTTTTTGTTTATATATTTGAATCATTGCGCGGTAGCCATCATATTTGTTTTCAAACATCCATTCATCGCTGTCAAATATCTCATCTGCCAGCGTTGCAAGTTGCGGCCTCCATTCTTTTGGAAATGTTTTACAAACCTTTGCGTCGGCTACATCTTCAGCAGTAAAAGTGGCAGATTCCTTAACTGACTCACCCACTTTATTGGTTTCTTGTTTATTTAAGATATTATTCTCGTCCCCATCATCAGATTGTTTTGCCGGCTTATTACTTTGCCAGGTGTCAGATTTTTTATCGTTTTCGATTTCATCAAGAGTGCGTCCGGTTAGTACCGAATGCTGATTGTAGTCCTTTTTATCGGCATATTCATCTTTTCCTTTCAACAGCAGCCATTCATCCTGCTTACCGCTCATTCGCACTAAATGATAAGCCCCTTTAAGCTTCTTACCATTCATAGTAACTTTAATATTGCCCTCATCGTGCATTTTACGAAGCATCTTTTCGCTTTCGGCAACATCGTCAGATCCCTCTGCTAAATAAGTTCCTGTATCCCAAACCATAACTGTTCCGCCACCATATTGACCTTTTGGGATAGTACCTTCAAAATCAATGTAGTCCATCGGATGATCTTCTACTTGCATAGCAAGGCGTTTGACTGATGAGTCAGTACTCGGTCCTTTTGGCACCGCCCAGCTTACAAGCACGCCGTCAATTTCTAAACGCCAATCATAATGCAGGCGAGAAGCATCATGTTTCTGAACAACAAATCGAAGCTCCTTACCAGACTTCTTTACTTTACCTTTAGGTTCAGCAGTCTTTTTAAAATCCCTCTTTTTATTATATTCAGATAGTTTCATAATAATTAATTTTTAATGGCAGCAAGGCTTGCTTTAAGCTGCTCCAGCAAATCATCTTTAGCTTCAGGCGTCTTTTTGCGTCTTCGCGGAGCAGGCTCTTTAGGTCCGGACTTTGCGGTTGCTTTCTTCTTGATCATTTTGATCAATTCTGCCTTGTAAGTGTCTTTGTACTTTTTTGGATCAAAAGTATCAGTAAGCTGATCTATGATACTCATAGCCATATCAAGTTCTTTTTTAGCTATCTTAATGTCTTTAGGGATTAATCCTGCTTCGTCAGGATCGCGAAGCTCATCTTCAAAGCGTATCTGGATGAGCAGGATAGCATCTTCCTCAACTTTTAAGATGCCAAGATGCTCGGTTGTCCTCATAACAAACTTACACAAACCTACTTTGCCTGATTTTCTTAGCGCTTCCCTTAATAAAGCATATACTTTCTTGGCTTCTTTTGCCGGTTCTGTTATGTAGGGCTTTTCTAAATATTTAGATGGAATCTCTTCTTCTCTAATAAACTCGAATATATCCAGTGACTGTGTCTTTTCAGGTAACACCTTTTCAAAATCACTTTTGTCAAGTATTACATAGTCGCCATTTTCTTTACGGTAGCCTTTGGCAATATCTTCCCATGGTACTTCTTTGCCATCTTTTTTACAAACACGGACATACTGTATGGCACATTTATCTTTTTGCCTCACCATATCAAGGGCTATTCTGTGGGTTTGCGTGCCGCTATATAATTTTATTGGGATATGTACCAGTCCGAAACTGATACTGCCTTTCCATAATGCTTTCATGTTTATATCCTTGAGAGTTAATAAACTCAAGTTAGAAAGAATAAAAAATAAAGCATAGCTATTTAGTACTCTTTTCACAATAATTTTATTGTATGGTTCTGAAAACCAAATAAAAAAGGCGAATACTGCACAGTATTCGCCTTTTAGATAATAATTTTATTTTTTTATGCTTCAGCGGCTTTATTAGTAACAATTGCACCAAGGCAGCTGTCAGGAATATTAAACGCATCTACTAGCGGTACAGCATCCTGACGGATTTCCCAGCACAGCTGGCTTACCATTTTGCGTATCGCTTTTGTTTTTATGCCCTCCATATATCCTTGCTCAAGATACCAGGCCTTATGCTGTTCCAGCTTATTAAGAGCAAATAAATTATAAAGCCTCTCCAAAACTTCTTTTAAACCCTCATCTGTAACCAATTCTAATTGTGCCTGAAACTGCTCCAGGAAGACCCTGTCAAGAAAGCTGTCAGCAATTTGTATCATATGTGGATGCATAACGTTTACAGCATCAAAAGCCTCGAGACCATCATCAATTAATCTCTTGAAACGTCTTGCAGCAGAACTCACAATTTCTTTTTCCCGATAGTGAAATGCTTGTAATTGAAAAGTTTTATCTTTTAAATGGCTGTCATCTGTATTTCGTGTGGCAATAGGATTTTTTTCGGTGATTGAGGTCTTTGCCTTATCTACAACATAACTAAAAATAGTAGAGACATTCATTTCGCCAAACTGTTTCCTGAATTCTCCCAGGCGATTTTTAGCGGTCAGTTGCATCAATACTGTATTGTCACCTTCGAATGTGGTGTATATCTCTGTATCGTTCTTCAGGTCGTCTATACGGTTTTCACTTAAATATCCTTTACCGCCACAGGCTTCACGACATTCCTGAAGAGTATCCCTTGTATTCCAGGTAGAATATGATTTCATTCCCGCCGCGAGCGCTTCAATTTCCTGCATCTCGTCTTCGGTACGGTTTACAAAACGTTTTGTAAGATACTGCAAGCCGAAATGTATCGCATAGGCATTTGCTAAATAAGGCATAAGCCTTAGCTGATGCATCCTGTAATTAAGAATTGGTACTTCCTGACCACCTTCAGGTCCAAATTGTCTTCGCTTATCTCCATATTTTATAGCTGTTGTTAAACCTGTTTTAGCGGCAGCAAGTGCCGATCTTGGTATCCCAATTCGTCCCCCCACCAGTGTGCCAAGCATAGTGAAGAATCGCCTGTTATCACTAGGAATAGGGCTTTCAAATTCTCCATTTTCATTTACCCGGGCAAAACGGTCAAGCATATTTTCATAAGGAATTACAACATTTTTAAAGGTCAGGATTCCGTTATCTACGCCATTAAGACCCATTTTGTGGCCGCAGTCTTCTATTGTAACTCCCTGAAGCGTGTTCTTATCAGAATCGCGAATAGGCACGACAAAAGCGTTTACGCCATAATCTTTATCGTCTATTACAAGCTTTGCAAATACCGTAACCATTTCGCCATGGTTTGCCGTATTGCCTATATATTCTTTTCGATCATATTTCTCAGGAGTATTAATGGTAAATGTCCTGTTCTTGTGATTATATATTGCTGTAGTTCGCGCACCTTTAACGTTAGAGCCATGGTGTGTTTCGGTCATTGCGAATCCCCCTGGTAATTTTAAGGAAGCAATATCTTTGAGGTATTTTTTGTAATGTTTTTCAGTCCCAAGTGATAAAATACTCATTCCCCAAAGACCAAACTGCACTCCAAACTTTATCACTAAACTTAAATCATGATAGCTAAGCGTTTCCATTATAGAAAAATATCCTTCAATATCACCTTTACCACCATGCTCTTTTGGATAAGCGTATGAGCCAAGCCCATGTTGAGCTAATATTTTACTCCAATCCAATACTTTTTCCCTGTATTCCATTGTGTCTGTAGGAATATTCAATGCAAATTCCTGAGAGGAAATAAGAGCTTTAACTTTATTGATTACTGCACTTTGAGTACCATCTAGAAAGGCAGTAAGTTTCTTTACATCAAAACTTTCAACCGTTTTATATTTGTCAGTAATTGTGTCCCTTTGCTTCCTCAAACCCGAAATTACTTCACGGCTCATGATACCAAGATCGGATTCCATTTCTGCAAATGAAACTCCAATTTTCTTTATATCATCTTCATTGAGAGCGGGTCTCTCAGCATTAGCCATAAGAATTCCTAATTCGGTAAGATTAGTTGAATTTTTACCGGAATCAAGCGCTTTATCTATTTTCTCTTTCCAGTGAAACAGCTCAGAGCGAGTAGGGGGAGAAGCGTAGTCAATTTTAGATTTTAAAAAATCTTTTTCTGCTTTTGTAAACCAGTTCTGATTTTTTATAAAAGCATTAAGTGCATTAAATTCATTTTTTGAAAGCGTATCATCCTGCCATGCCAAATAAAAAACAGGAATGAGTATGTTTAATTTGGGATTGGTATTAAATGTAATATCCATAATGTAAGTTTTAAAACTTAAAAATAAGCAATTCCCTACACTATAAACCGCAAAATACTGTTAAACTAACAAGAAGATAAAATCCCGGATAAAACATTTTATCCGGGATTTATTTGCTAAAATAAGCTATTGATTTTTGCATACTGAAGCAGCATTATCGTTTTTGCGTCTTTAATAATTCCTAACGCAATCTTATCGTAGGCATCGTTAAACGAAAGTTCAAGAACTTCTATATTTTCGTGTTCCTTATCAAGTCCGCCGCCATCTCCGGTTTTCATCTCTTCAGAATAAGCCCCAATAAAAAAATGAATTATTTCTGTCACAGAGCCGGGTGACATGTATACCTCCATAATCTTTTTAACATCAGAGAGTGTGTAACCTGTTTCTTCTTCGGTTTCACGCCTTATACACGTTTCCGCGTCATTTTCATCCAGTACGCCGGCGCATGCCTCAATCATTAGTCCTTCAGTATTTCCGTTAAACCACGTAGGAAGCCTAAACTGACGCGTAAGTATTACTGTTTGCTTCTGCTTATTATATAGAAGTATTACAGCACCGTTACCACGGTCGTAAACTTCACGTTCAGAAGTCTGCCAGCTGCCGTCATTAAGTTGATAATCGTATTTAACTTTATTAAGCACACCCCAATTATCAGATAATAAATTGGTTGAAATAATTTTTATTCTATCAGACATTTTTATTTATTGTTGGTACTACAAAGATAACGGTTGCGTATTTATTAAATTACAGATGTTAGGGTATTTTATTACACATTAACAATAACGCAAGGTAGCTACCACATTTAAACTAAAATAGCAAACAATGAATTATTAAAACTTGTTATATTTACAACCTAATATTAATCCAGAATAAAATTAAAATGAAAAAATTATTTATCTGCTTCCTGTTAACGATCGCATTTGGATTTACAATGAGTGCACAGGACAAATCGGTACCATTATCTATTAAAAATTTCGAATTGTATTCAATCCTTAAAAAAGGAAATACTTTTAAAGATTTTCCGTCACTCCCTGAAACTGTTACTGAGCATTATGTTGGCGGAGAATTACAGTACACGACTGCCGAAACAGATAAATTTACTCTTAAGATTATGGCTGACGGTGAATTCAGGTTTAAAATAAAAAAGCCTGCAACAACATTTGCAGATCAGACGTATTTTATCAGATTTCCTAACAATACAGTCTTTGGTTACGCATTGCAAACACGTAAAGATGGTGTTGTACAGGCAACAGTATACCAAGGGGAAAAATTTGTTTACACTGGCGAAATTAAGAAGTAAAAATAGTTATTCTAATAATTAAAGGCAGCTATGTGTAAGCTGCCTTTAATTTATAATTTAGATTGTTATTTGAAAAATAGATATTATGTTAATTTTATGATAAAACATAAGAATTACCTTAAATTATAATTTTTTACACCATTTTTAGCATATTTTTATGCATATATGTTATCAATTTTGGAGTTTAGATGTAAAAATGATTTATATTTGATACGTCAAAATCCCAAACTATATGAAAAAAATATTCTTATTTATTGCGATACTGGTTACAATAAATGTAAATTCTCAGACAACTCAAAAGCAGGTTGAAATTTCAAAGAAAATTCTAACGATTGTAAACAAAATAAAAGCAAACGACTATTTTAATTTTATAGCAAGTCCGGATAAAATGTTTGAAATTTACGATTGTAAAGGGACATTAGATTCTTACAAAGTTAACGGAGAAAATTATTTTATTAAAATTGATACAGATAACAACATTGTTGTATATTTCAATAATGGCCAGTATCATTTTAATTTAGTTGATAATGATCTTGTAGGCTATGGATATAGCCTGGATACAAGGCAAAGAGAACTTACCACATATTATTTCCAAAACAATAAAACAGTAAAGAAATCAACAGTCAGCAAAACATAAATTGAGCGGGTCCTTTTCCCGCTTTTTCCAATAGCCATTTTGACTTATAATGTATATTATGTAAAATAATAAATAGAAAAACTAATATTGGCTCTATATCAATCATAATAAGAAAGCTCGCTCACCATAAGTCAGCGTGCTTTCTGTCAATTTAATTTTGAATTATTTTACTGAAACCGGAATATCTAAATTTTCCCAGCTTAATATAATATTATTTTTTTCCACTGTATATAACAGGCTCTCATTTGCTTTAGCAGATTTTTTAGTCTTAACATCAACACGTAAAAAATCTTTCGCTTTATCATAATTGAAAACGCTCATTTTTGGATCGCTGCCAAAAATAACTGTCGCAGAACCTTTTTGAGGGATTACATATACAGCATATTTCCCGGCAGGTAAATCTTTGCCCTCAACTTTAAGCGCTTTTGTAGTTTCAATAGTCGTAGGTGCATTTGCGCCGGCACGCCATAGTTCATTGTAAGGAACCAGTTCTCCCCAAATTGCCCTCCCTTTTACAGACGGGCTGCTATAGCTAATCGTAATTTCTGAACCATTTATTGTTCCTTTTGCAGTCGCAGCTGGACTTGCAGGTTTTTTATCCTGTGCAAAGGAGATTGTTGTAAAGAAAACCGCAGCTATGATAGCTGTAAATTTTGTTGTAAATTTCATTTTTAAGGTTGTTTAAATTTAATGGCGTAAAAATAGATAACAATTTGCGACATATTAAAATTTAACAAACCTTTAAGATTTTGACGGTCTCTTTTTATTTTTATAAAACGGTAAAAAGCATTACTTTTAAATTCCATTTTCCCAATTATGAAAAACATTGTTGCTCAAGATATTGTCGATTTTTTGAAACACTTCCCTCCTTTTAATACGTTGGAAAGTGGCGACTTACTAGGCATTGCCAACGCTTCTAAAATACTTTATCTGGATAAGAATCAAACGCTATTTAAAGGAGGCGATGCAACTCATCCTTATTTTTACATAGTAAAAGACGGAGCCATAGGTTTATCAATAACTTCAGATGCCGAAGAAACTCTTATAGACAAGTGTGATGAGGGAGATATTTTAGGTTTGAGACCTTTCTTTGCAAAGAATGATTACCTGATGACGGCTAAAGCGCGCGAAGAATCTATTGTTTGTGCAGTTCCAATTGCTGTTTTTCAGCCGTATGTGCAAAATAATCATCAGGTTTTAAACTTTCTTCTTGAGAGCTTCGCTTCTCAAACACGTAATCCACACGATAAAGAGCGTCAGGGAATATTAATTTCTGAGAATCATCTGTTTAACGATCAGGTAGCGGATATACAGTACTATCAGCCTATTAAATATACTAAAAATCCTATTACGGCTAATGCTGATGACATACTCAGGTTTATTGCCAAAACAATGGCAAACAGTGCTATAGGCAGCGTTATTATACAGGATAACCAGTTGCCTGTAGGAATTATTACAGACAGGGATCTACGGATTAAAATAGCTACAGGGCAATACTCTATTGACGTAGATGCCAGGACTATTATGACCAGCCCTGTTATCACCGTACCTGAAAATATTTCTGTGGCAGAAGCGCAAATGGTAATGCTTAAAAACAATGTTGGTCATTTATGTGTTACACAGGATGGTACTAACAAATCTCATATAAGCGGTATTATTAGTGAACATGATGTGATTGCAGCGCAATCTAATACACCGGGAATTTTGCTTAAGCAAACGCGAAGAGCCAGTAATGCAAAGGAATTAAAGTACGTCCGTGAAAAACTTACCGATCTCATACAAAATTCGATAGATACAAATATTCCTATTTCTCATATATCTAATATAGTTTCAGAAATAAATACAGAACTTACCCGCCGCGCGATTGAGTTGGCCGTAGAAAGAATTGGCATACCTCCCCCTGCCCGCTTTACATGGGTAAACATTGGCAGCCAGGGACGTAAAGAACAATTGCTTAAAACAGATCAGGATAATGCACTTGTATTTGAAGACGTTGAAACTGAACAATATGATGATGTTAAAACCTATTTTCAGGAACTTGCCGAAGCTGTAAACCAAATTCTTGAAAAAGTTGGATACGAACCATCGCCAAGCGGCCTGCTGGCAAGTAATCCTTTGTGGTGTAAATCACTGTCGGCGTGGATAAAACAGTACAATACGTGGATAAATACTCCTGCTGAAAAAGGTGTTGAGCTAAGCACAACATTTTTTGATTTTGATTTTATATACGGCAACGCAGAAATTGAAGAAATGCTTCTTTCTAACATTGAGCACAATATGAACCAAAATAAGAAATTTTTTGGCTTTATGGCAGCTGACACTCTTAGGAATTTACCACCGTTAGGTTTTTTCAGGCAATTTTTGGTAGAAAATGACGGTGAGCATAAAGATGCGTTTGACATTAAAAGCCGCGCACTGGAACCATTGATTGATGCGGCCAGGGTTTTAGCGCTCAGCCATAATTTATTTGAAATTACAAATACCTATCACAGATTTAAAAAGCTTGCCGAACTTGAACCAAAAAATGCAGATCTTTACGAAGAATGTGCTGAAGCCTTTAACACCCTTATGAGATTTAGGACTGAAGAAGGATTAATTAATGATTCTAACGGCAGGTATCTAAATTTGAATGACTTATCGAAAATAGATAAAGTAAAACTTAAAAATTGTTTTGAACCTATAAACGAAGTTCAGGATATTATTAAAAATCGTTTCCCAATAACTTATATAAACTAAAAATGGCATTTGACTGGCTAACAGGAAATAACGTACCTCAATTCTGGAAAAATTATGTTTCACTTTTCGATAAAGACGATGATAACAAAATAAAACGTTATGTTGTTTTTGATATGGAAACTTCAGGCCTGGATTGGAAAGAAGACGTCATACTTTCTATAGGGGCAATCGGTGTTATTAAGAGTGCTATAGAAATCGGAGATTTTTTTGAAACTACAATAAAACAGGAAAGCTTTTCACCACAATCCGTTGCATTACAAGGTGTACTAAAAGAAAATAAAGAGAAAGTTGTTGAGGCTGAAGCAATGATACAATTTTTAAACTTTGTAAAAGATGCTACACTTGTAGGACACAATATAAATCTTGATATAGAGATGATAAATCAGGCTCTTAAAAGGCTGGATTTAGGAAGGATTAAAAATCCTTTTATGGATACAAATGTACTTTTTCAGCGTTGGAAAGGATTACCCGATGATTCAAAAACGTCTCTTGAAGATGTATGCGATGCATTAAAAATACGAAAAGACGAAAGGCATACCGCATCAGGTAATGCATACCTCACAGCACTTGTGTTTTTAAAACTAAAAAACAAATTAGGCTTACAGGAATAATTAATTATTGCATCCGGAGTAGTCGATCATAATATGCTTCTCTACGTAAGAAAACTGCACAAGCTCAAAAAAGACTGTCCTGATATTTTTATGATTGTAAGCATACACTTCTTTTATAATACCATTTGGGAAATTATCGCCTTTTTACTATTTTCTATAGAGTATATCTGTAGGATTTAAGACAGGATGATTAAATCCAGCAGTGTTATCAATTATATAATAATTATCAGGAATTACTTTACCCTCTTTATGTTTTAGCCTTTTTAGCATGAAATTATTAAAAGAAATTCCGTTTATAATAGTATCCTTTTGTGGTACAAATAGGTAATCTTTAACGTTTTTATAAGAGCTGTTTTCTTTTCTACGCTCTACAGGGCATTTTAAACCTATGTGAGTTACAAAAAAGTCATTGTAGCTGATTTCTGAATGATATGATTTACCATTTTCTAAAGTTAAATTCAACTTAATTGTATCACAGTTTATAAATGCATAAAGCATATAACTGCTGTCTTTGCTATTTATAAAATCATAACGAAGGCAATGATCATCTGTCAATCCATTTCCATATTCATCATCATATATTTTGTATTCAGCAACGTAATCAAATGAATAGTCTTTTTGTGCAGAAGCTAATGTTGTAATGAGTATGGTGAACAGTAATACTATTTGTCTGATCATGATATTTAATTATTTTCAAATGCAATTATAAAAAAAAGCGGCCCTTTTACAAAGCCGCCATCTTCAATTTAAATAAAAAAAACTAAAGTTTTCCATCCTTAATTTCGTCTACTATTTCAGGATTTAATAATGTTGATGTATCGCCAAAGTTAGAAAAGTCGCCTTCGGCTATTTTTCTAAGTATTCGTCTCATGATTTTTCCTGAGCGTGTTTTTGGCAGACCAGATACAAACTGTATTTTGTCAAGCTTGGCAATTGGGCCTATATGGCTGGATATGTGTTCGTTAATTTCTTTAGATAAATTATCCCTGTCTCGTCCTGAGCCAGATTCCTTAAGAATAATAAAGCCATAAAGAGCGTTACCTTTAACATCGTGAGGAAATCCTACAATGGCAGACTCTGCAACTGCAGGATGTTCATTGATAGCATCTTCAATTGGCGCCGTGCCAAGATTGTGTCCTGAAACAATAACAACGTCGTCTACCCTGCCTGTAATTCTATAGTAACCTACTTCATCTCTTAAAGCGCCATCTCCCGTAAAATATTTACCCGGGAAAGTTGAAAAGTATGTGTCTTTAAAACGCTGATGGTCTCCCCATATTGTTCTTGCCATTCCCGGCCATGGAAACTTGATACAAAGGCTGCCGACAACCTGATTGCCCTCAATCTCATTACGAAGCTCATCCATTAAAACAGGCTGGATTCCCGGCAATGGTAATGTAGCATAGGTTGGTTTAGTAGGTGTTACAAATGGTATTGGCGAAAGCATAATACCACCTGTTTCTGTTTGCCACCACGTATCAACAATCGGTGACTTCTTTTTACCCACATGGTCATTATACCAATGCCACGCTTCCTCATTTATAGGCTCCCCTACCGACCCTATAACTTTTAATGTTGAAAGGTCATGTTTATCCACCCATTCCCAATTTTCTTTTGCTAATGAACGTATTGCTGTAGGAGCTGTATAAAACTGAGTGATTTTATGTTTGTCTATAACCTCCCAGAAACGGCCAAAATCAGGGTAAGAAGGTATCCCTTCAAAAATAACTGTAGTTGCACCATTTAATAATGGTCCGTATAATATATAAGAGTGCCCGGTAATCCAGCCGATATCGGCAGTACACCAGTAAATGTCGTTTTCCTCGTAAGCGAATATGTTTTTAAAAGTATAGGCGGCGTAAACCATGTATCCTGCAGTAGTATGCAGCATACCTTTAGGTTTGCCTGTTGAACCTGAAGTATAAAGAATAAATAGAGGATCTTCAGCATCCATGATTTCAGCAACATTATTGCCCACAGCTTCATCAAGAAGCGGCTGAAGCCATTGATCACGGCCTTCCTTCATCTCTACCTTACCATTTGTCCTTTTCGCTACAAGCACTTTTTCTACCGTTGGACATTTTAAAAGTGCCTCATCTACAATAGACTTAAGCTCTATAGTTTTATTACCACGGAAACCGCCATCTGAAGTAATGACCATTTTACAGCCCGAGTCAACAATCCTCGCTGTTACTGCAGAAGCGGAAAACCCTGCAAACACAACAGAGTGTATTGCTCCAATCCTGGCACAAGCCAATACTGAAACGGCAAGATCGGGTATCATTGGCAAATAGATACATACCCTGTCTCCTTTCTTAATTCCCTGCTCGCGCAAAACGTTAGCCATTTTAGATACGCGCTCATACAATTCATTATATGTAATGTGTACAGCTTCCTCGTCAGGATTATTAGGTTCAAAGATTATGGCAGTCTTCTCACCTCTTTTTGCCAAATGCCTGTCTATACAGTTTTTGGTAATGTTTACTTTTGCATTGACAAACCATTTAACTTCAGCCTCCTGCATATCAAATTCTACAACCTTGTCCCATTTTTGGTACCATGTAAAATTTTCATCAGCTATCTTATCCCAAAATTTTCTAGGTTCGCGTATAGATTTATTATAATGCTTAAAGTATTGCTCTAAGTTTTTTACCTGATAGTAACTCATATCTTTTAATAGTAGTTGTTTTCGTTAATATTGTAAATATAGCAAAACATACATTCTCAAACGATGTATTTATGCTAAAATTCTATACATGATTTACCAATTGATTTACCTCCTCAATCAGTTTTTTTACAGAAAATGGCTTGGTCATATATAAATTGGCTCCAAGTGCCATACCTCGCTGAATATCAGATGTTTTATTCTTCGCAGACAAGAAAATCACCTTACAGCCACTTAGTTTTTCATCCTGCTTAATCTGTTCCAGTGTTGCATAACCATCAACCATTGGCATCATTACGTCCAATATGATAATATCCGGTAGTTCTGTTTTTAAAATATCCAATGCTTCCTGCCCGTCGCGAGCTATAAATACTTCAAAATTATTCTTCCTGAAGGTATATTCAAGTGACATAACTATGTTAGGTTCGTCATCTACAATCAATATTTTCTTCATCTCGCAATCATTGCATTTTAGGTAGTGTAAAGATAAGACAGGCCCCACCATTTTCATTGTTTTCGGCCCAAATTTTTCCTTTGTGATGCTCGACAATCTGGCGGCTTATTGCAAGGCCCAATCCGCTCCCAACGGGTTTTTTAATATTCTGATTGTTAGATTGGTAAAACTTATCAAATATATTTTCCATATCTTGAAACGTAATGCCCTTGCCATTATCAGATACTCTGGTTATTATTTCAGTGTCATTTTGTTCTGTGGTTATAGTTATAACCCCGTCTACATCCGGACAAAATTTAATCGCGTTGGAAAGTAAATTTGTAATAACCTGTACCATTCGGTCCTCGTCGTACATTGCGATCAGATTATCAATTGATATAAATTCAACGGAAATTCCTTTGTTTTTTATCAGTTGTTGCAGTGGTTCTAATGATTTTTCAATCGTTTCACCGAGGTTATGGCTCGATGCATTTATGATTTGTTTACCGTTTCAAATTTTTCAAGGTCAAGTATTTTATCGATGAGCCTGCTCAATCGGTCCGATTCCGACATTATGTTTTGTAAAAATTGTTTTCGCAGTTCCTCAGGCATATCTTCATCGTCATGAAGGATTTCGCCTGCTGCTTTAATGGCAGTGATAGGCGTTCTGAGTTCATGGGTAACAGTATCCAGAAATTCATCTTTTTGATGGTCTTTCCAAAGCAGTTTCTCGTTAGCTTTTTGAAGTTCAGCCGTAATGGATTTTAACTCATTAGATGTTTCTGTCAGCTTTTTATTTATAATAATATTTTCTTTAGACTCTTCAAGTATCTTTAGCACTTCAGGCAGGGTAATCTTTTCTTCTTTTACAACGCTGGAAATTAATATTTTTGCCGAAGCCGTACCAATATGTCCCGTAAGCAGGTTTTCTGCAAATTTTATAAGCCTTGCATCGGCAAGTTCCTGATCCTTATCTACATCATATTTAACCTGAAAAATATTTAGAGCCCTTCGCGTGCGGTCCTCTCCCAGAAAACGCTTGAGTATCATGGTTATGTCACTCGTATAAGCAGTTCCTTTCCATATAAAAGCATTTTCGTGCATTGTAATGTACTTATCAATATCTACAAACATCTCGGCATAATTCCGTTCCCTGTAATTTCCTTTAAAGCTTACAGATACGGCCAGATAAGTAAAAATATTAAAGAACATACTCCAAAATAGAGCGTGTGGAACCGGAGCGAGATAATCAAGGCCAAGCAAGGCAAAAGGTTTTAAGCTTTCTATGCCAAAAAGCCCTTCGGTAACAAAATAATTACCTGTGTGTGTCACGCCTGTGGCATAGGGAATAAGAAGCGTGTAGGTACAGACTAAAAAACCAATGATAATGCCTGTGGTTGCCCCTTTACGCGATCCCCTCCTCCAAAAAATTGCTCCAAAAAATGATGGTGCTAACTGGGCAATTATCACAAATGATAAAAGGCCAATGGATACGAGGTCATAATCCAGCACTAAAACCCTGTAGATAAAATATGATATTATGATAAGACTAAAGATGCCAACTTTCCTTATATTCACAATGCGCTTGGTATTCTCCGTCTGGTTACCCGCCTGCAGCGTTCCTAAAAAGCCATATGGAATTAATATATTGTTACTAAGCATAGTAGATAAGCCGATTGAAGATACTACTATCATTGAAATGGCTGCTGAAAATCCTCCCAGAAATACGAGTACTGTAACCGTTTTATTATTTAAAGCCTGCGGTATAAGTAAGGAATAGGTATCTGCGTTTACAGTGCTTCCTTCAAAAATTATATTTCCGCCCCACGCTATAGGATATACAAAAATATTGATAAGCAGCATATATAAAGGGAATAACCAAACTGCTGTTTTTATGTGTGATTCCCTGTTGTTTTCAATAACACCCATCTGAAACTGCCGTGGGAGAAGGAAAATGGCAAATAATGACAAAATGCATAGGAATGACCAGTTAATAGCCTGAGGAATTCCGCCAATTGTATTCTTTTCGGCAAAACTGCCCATTTGACTGGCCTGGTTATAAATATCATCAAAACCATCAAATACAAAGAAGGTAACATAGACACCAACCAGGATAAAAAAGAAGAGTTTCAGTAATGATTCTAAAGCTACTGCCGTAACAATTCCTTTTCTTTTTTCTGACGCATCAACATAACGTGTGCCATAATATGATGCAAATAAAGCCAATGCTATCGCTACATAAGTAGTTGTGTCATTAAAAACACTATCAGACGATCTTGTTAAAGTTACAATATGGAAAGTTTCGGCTATTGCCTTGAGCTGTAATGCTATATATGGTAAAATTCCTAAAAGACATATAGCTGTCACTAATGCTCCAAGTAAGCGGCTGTTGCCATATCTAAGCGAGATAAAATCAGCTATACTGGAAATTTTATTTACCCTAGATATTCGAATTATTTTTCGGAGTATAAGCATCCAGGCAGGTATTATCATTATTGGGCCAATGTACACGGGCAGGTAGCCTAAACCCGACTTAGCCGCAACTCCAATACTACCATAGTAGGTCCATGCAGAACAATACACCGCAAGTGATAATGAATAGATATAGGGATTATTTGTCCATTTAGAGTTTGCCTTTTTTTCGGCCCAATGTGCAACAAAAAAAAGCAGCGCCAAATACATAGATAATATGATTAGTAAAGCTGCACTACTCATAATATCTTTTTATTACGTAGAGTGAAACCAATATTGAAGCCAGCCAAACAGAAAAAAAATATACATAAATAACAGGTATTCCTAAAACTGGTTCGGCACTGTCAAATAACAGCAGGAATGGCATATTAAATGCCATAAGCAATAGTATTGATAGTATTATGAGTTTCTGTTCGTGTCTTTTTTTCATATCCATTATTAAAAACCATAGCCCCGTTGAGGAGCTATGGAAATTTATAAAAAATAAATCAATTATACATTATCATATTCACCTCTAAGGGCATAATAACCAAAAGTACCCAACCCTAAAGATATTAGCGGTGTCAATACAAATAACAGGATGATTCCAAACACAAGGTCATCAATTTTACCCGACGTAAACCTTGGCCATCCAAAACTTATACAATAGTATGCCGATGCTGCTGCCAGTGCCAACCACACAATTCCTAGTATTCTTTTTAATGCTTTCATATATTTTTCTATTAATCGTGTTCTACGTTGTTTTTAGATTTAAGATATATCATACCTATAGCGAAACTTATTGCAGCAATTATAATAGGATACCACAAGCCTTCAAGGTAAAACTTGGCATCTCCCGCATCTTTTGCTGTTGTTACAAAATAAGTCGATACCGCAGGAAGTAATCCGCCAAATATCCCGTTACCTACATGGTAAGGCAGTGACATAGATGTATACCTGATTTTTACAGGGAACATCTCTACCAGGAAAGCTGCAATTGGACCATAAACCATTGTTACAAATATTACCTGGATGAAACACAGCAGAATCAACGTCCACTTATCAGAATCATTGACAGTAATTGTTGTTTTTGTATCGGCTTTTGCTTTACCATCAACCATTATAGGCTGTCCATTTTCTAAATGTACAGTTTTTACCTGTTTGTAAACCGTACCATCTGTATAAACTTTATTTGTAGTATATACCGAATCAAGTGTACCCGATTTTGTTTCTTTAGTGATTGCATCGAGTTTTGTATCGGCAACAACTTCCGTTTTTGCGGCGACATCAACGGTAGTATACATTTTATCATAAATAGGCCTGTATAATAATATAGCTGCCAGCATACCCAGCATCATAATCGCTTTACGGCCAACTTTATCGCTCAGCCAACCAAAGAACACAAAGAAAGGTGTAGCAAATAGTAATGCAATACCTAATAGTCCATCAACCTGAGAAGATTCTACAAACATTACGGTTTTCATAAAACTCATGGCATAGAACTGCCCTGTGTACCAAACAACACCCTGCCCCATTGCTGCCCCAAAGAGTGCCAAAAGGATAAACTTGAGGTTGAATTTATTTCCAAAACTTTCCTTAAGCGGATTTGTACTTGTCTTTCCTTCGGCTTTTGCCTTAGCAAATACAGGAGACTCGTGCATTTTTCTTCTTATGAAATAAGAAACGATAACCATGAGGATAGAAATCCAGAATGGTACCCTCCATCCCCATTCATCAAAAGCTTGTTCTGATAATGTACCTCTTGTAACAAGGATTACCATTAATGAAATGAATAATCCGAAGGTAGCAGTTGTCTGTATCCATGAAGTCCAGTAGCCACGCTGCCCCTTAGGAGCATGTTCGGCAACATACGTAGCAGCACCGCCATATTCGCCTCCAAGCGCTAAGCCTTGCAATAAACGCAGTACAAGAACAAGTAGTGGTGCAAAGAAACCTATCGTCTCATAGCTGGGTATGCATCCTATTAAAAATGTTGCCCCTCCCATAAGTAAAAGCGTAACCATAAAAGTATATTTCCTGCCTATAAGATCGCCAAGACGGCCAAAAAACAGTGCCCCGAAAGGCCTAACCACAAAACCTGCTGCAAATGTTGCCAATGTAGAAAGAAATGCCGCGGTAGGATTGTCGGCAGGGAAAAATTTAGTAGAGATCACAACAGCAAGGCTTCCGAAGATATAGAAGTCATACCATTCTATCAATGTGCCCAGGGATGAAGCGGTAATTACCTTCCAGATTCCCTTAGTAGATGTATTGCTCATAGTAATAGTGTTAGTTTTATATTATAGATAGATGTGTAGTTGAACGATAAGTTCGCCTTTAAGGCTTGATGAATCAGGAGAAGTATAAACAGGACGTGTAGAATACTGCGCCGTTATCTTTGCATGCTGGCCATCAAGGTGAAAATTTGTACCAATATCAAACTGGGTGCTTGATTTATCAAGAGCTTCAAAATTCTTGTACGTAAAGGCTCCAAACGGCTGTACTCTTACAGCAGGTTTTTCTGAAGAATCAGGTATCATAAATCCTGCCTGTGTGTACCAGATATTTCCTGTACCCATGGTTGGCTGAAGATTTCCTGCACCGGCAAGTGCCGCCTGGCCTGTAAAATCTGGATTAGCTACACCAACATTCATTATACCCAGGTTTCGCAGGTAATTAGGACCAAAGTCATAATTATAGAAAACACTATACGCAGTAATAGCCATTCTTTTTTTGGGATCTCCTAACGGTATATCCAGAAAAGCATCTGCCGCAAAAAGTTTTATGTCATGTCTCTTAATCTCGCCGGCCACAGAACTTTTTGTAGCATCTGGTGCTATATAAAAGCCTGCACCTAAATTAAATACTTTTTTTGTCCCCAGGTAACTGCCCACTTTATAAGGCAGCAGGTTAGACTCCTGCTCTAAAAACTGATATTCAACATATCCGGCTTTAGACCACTTAGTATTTCCGCTATTATCAACTGCTACCTGAAGATCGGACGTAGGCACATCTACAGGTACAAGATTTGTAGCAAACGGTTTATTATAACTGAATCGATATTCAAATTTACCATATTTACCTTTTGCGAATATTCCCATCTGTCGAGCGAACTGATCAGAGTTTTCTATAAGCGGCCAGTTAAATATGGGTGCATCAATAGCAAGATAATTTAGTGTGGAAGACATTGTCATACGGGAAAGGCCGGTATAATAATGTAATCCCCCTCCTAACGAAAGACTGAATTTTTTACTTGCCTCCGGTAATATTACCGCATATTCATTCCATACATCGTGAAAGAACATTCCCGGTTTTTTGCCTTGTCCGTAGCCACCCGTTCCTGTAGTTCCTGCAGCACCACCGTTAGTAAAGGTTTGATTATTTATACCAAAGTGTGTTAATATCATATACCTTTTAGAAATCTGGGCATACAGTAATATCCTTAACCTTCTATTGCCAATATCTGTACTATTTGTGGCTTCTTCCCCGTTTATCATGGTACCGGGATTCATCTCTGTAGACCTGAACCATACCTGATTCCACGCGATGAGCCTCATGTACTTAGTACCAGTGGTGTCAAGATTAAATTTTAACCAAGATCCATATTCCGGCGAACCCTGAGAAAAAGCGGCCATCGAAAACAGCAGGCCCGCTATAATGTAAATTCGTTTCATAGATTGTTTGGTTTATCAGTTAAAAAACGTTTTCGTTACCACCAAATTCTAAAATCGAATCGAAGAAATATATATCGAATATATATTTTTGTAAAGAGGTATAGCTAATCTTTAAAACGCTCCCATTTTATAAGCATAAATTTATCTCCAAGCTCTGTAATTATCATGCCTGCGCCCGATAACTGATCCTTATTTTTAAGATGTTCAATAAGCTCTGAATGGTTGAATATCTTGTAGGTAGGATGATAATCACCGTGAGATGGCTTCTTGATTTTAAATTCTTTAACCCAATTGCTTACCGTAACGTGAGAAACCCCTATTATGCGTTCTATTTCACGAAAGCTAAGCCCTTCAAGGTATAGCTGTAAAGCTTTGGTTACGTAATAATTATCTATTTTCTTTCCCAGCTTATTAACTGTAAAATAATACCTGCACTTTTTGCATAAATACCTCTGTTTATCATTGATTACGCCACTTTTAACTATTGTACTGCTTTGGCACTTCGGACAGGATAAAATCTCCATATATATTTATTTTGCATAAATATACTAATTTAGCAATTATATAAAAATGAATAATAAATTTTAATTCGATATTTTTTGATTAAAGTATAATTTTACACCCTTAATAAATAATAATTATTAATTTTTATACATCATCCGATAGCTCTGAAAATCAACCTATACCTTAATAATAATTAATATATTATTCTGAATTACACTATTAAATAACAAAATTGTTTAAAATTTGGTGCTTAATTTTTCTTTTATTTGCACTAATCATTATTGATAATTATGAAAATTGATCCTGAGCATACAAGCCAGAAAGATATATACAAAATCCTTACAGGTACAGTAATACCGAGACCTATAGGATGGGTATCTTCTATAAGTGAAGATGGCATACCTAACCTTGCCCCTTTTTCTTTTTTTAATGCAGTGGGCGAAGATCCACCGCATGTAATGTTCTCGACAGTAAGAAGCGGAAACATCAATAAGGACACACTTAATAATGTATTGGCTACAAAGCAATTTGTGGTAAATATGGCAACAGAAGATCTGGTAGAAGCTATGAATGCTACCTCTTTAAACCTCCCGCCGGATGGCAATGAATTTGATTATGCAGGTCTTACGCCCATAGCTTCAGATTTTGTAAAGCCGCCAAGAGTAAAAGAAAGTCCGGTTGCAATGGAATGCGAACTCGTACACCACTATAGCCTTGAAGGCCATAAAGACGGTGGCGCAACTATAATGATAGGAAGGATAGTAATGTTTCATGTGGATGAATCGATATTACTGCCCGATTATAAAATAAACCAGGACGCTTACAGACCTATAGCAAGGCTTGCCGGCTGGAATTACGCTAAACTAGGAGAGATTTTTTCAATTAAAAGACCATTTGTATAAATAATGAAAGTAACAGTTATAGGCGGCGGCCCGGGTGGATTGTATTTTTCGATCCTTTTAAAGAAAGCTATGCCCGATTGCGATGTTAGCATATACGAACGCAACAAAGCTGACGATTCATTTGGATTTGGCGTAGTATTCTCTGATGAGACACTTAGCGAATTCCTCACACGCGATCCTCAGTCATACGATCTTATACGAACTAAATTTGCTTACTGGGACGAACTTGATGTAGCCCGAGATGGCGAGAAAGTACGCATTACCGGCAATGGTTTCTGCGGATGTTCCCGTAAAACATTATTGCAATTATTACAGCAACGCTGTAGCGAAGAAGGTGTTAACCTTAATTTCGAAGCGAATGTAGATAATTTAAGCCAGTTTGCTGATTCTGATATCATCGTTGTAGCAGACGGTATTAATAGCGGAGTACGCGACAAATTTGCTTCGGATTTTGGTACGAAGACTGAAATGAAAAGCAACCGCTTTGTATGGATGGGATCTACCCGCCCATTGGATGCTTTCACCTATTTTTTCAGGACCACACCTTACGGAACTTTTGTAGCACACAGCTACCAGTACGAAGAAGGCATGAGCACCTGGATATTTGAAACTACAGATGAGACGTGGCAAAAAGCAGGATTTAGCGTTACAGATGAAGAAGATACTATTAATAAATTACTTGATATATTCAAAGAAGAACTTGATGGACACGGACTAATATCTAACCGTTCGCATTGGAGGCAATTCCCCGCCGTAACTAATGATAAATGGAGCAAAGATAATATTGTATTGCTTGGAGATGCTAAGGCCACAGCACACTACTCTATTGGATCAGGAACAAAACTGGCTATGGAATGCGCGATCGCACTGGCAGACTCGGTTATAAAATACGAAACAGATACAAAAGCTGTTTTTGCTAATTATGAAAAGCTGCGCCGCAACCGTGTTGAAATGATTCAGCATGCTGCCAATGTATCGCTGGATTGGTTCGAACATGTGGACAGGCACATTCAGCATCCCTTTATGCAGTTTGCCTTCAGCGTAATGACAAGGGCTAAGAAAGTAACCTTTGAAAATCTGGCGCTACGTGACCCGTCTTTCCCGCAAAAAGTGCAAGCCGAATTCACTACAACTGCAGGCAAACAATCTAACATATCGCCGGCATTCACTCCTTTTACGTTAAGAGGAATGACAGTTGACAACCGTATTGTAATGAGCCCTATGGAGCAATATTCTGCTGAAGAAGGTAAGGTCTCCGATTGGCATCTGATGCATTATGGATCGCGTGCTACAGGCGGTGTCGGACTAATCTTAACCGAAGCTACAGCAATATCTTCAACCGGAAGAATAACTTTAGGATGCCCTGGTATATATACTAAAGAACAAACAGTTGCATGGAAACGTATAACTGATTTTATCCATCTAAACAGCACATCTAAAATTGGAATCCAGATAGGCCATTCAGGACGAAAAGGCGCGGTGCAATTTCCTTGGCAGGATGGCGGCAGCCCTATTGAAAATGCATGGGATTTAATCTCCGCCTCCCCTATCCCCTACAGTTCAAATATGGGCACTCCTAAGGAAATGACTTCGGAGGATATGGAAAGTATTGCTACTGAATTTGTAAACGGCGCAAAAAATGCTGATGAAGCAGGATTTGATATGATAGAACTTCAGGTACATCACGGGTTTCTTTTGGCATCGTTCCTTTCTCCGCTAACTAACATCCGTAAAGACGAATTTGGCGGAAGCATTGAAAACAGGTTAAAATTCCCAATTAGGGTATTTAAAGCCATGCGACACGTTTTCCCTGAAAACAAGCCCATGAGCGTACGCATATCAGCATCAGACTGGGCTGTGGGTGGAATTACTGAAGAAGATGTAATAATTATTGCCCAGGCATTTAAAGATGCAGGAGCAGATATTATAAATGTGTCTACCGGATTAACCGTAGAAAACCAAAAGCCTGCTGTAGGCAGGATGTGGCAAACGCCATTCTCTGATATGGTGCGTAACGAAGTACATGTACCAACCATCACCGCAGGATATATTCAGGATATCGACCAGATTAATACAATCCTTTTAAATGGCCGTGCCGATCTTGTTGCCCTTGGCAAGACATTGCTGCTCGATACAGCTTTTGTACGCAATGCACAGGCATACGAGCAATACAATGCTAATGATTTGCTGTCGGTAGGTATACCCAAACAATATATGTCGGCGGCATCGCACCATTATCCTTATAAAAGTGGCGAACGCAAAGCCATGGAAGGAATGAAAAAAGCATTAAAACCCATAACTCATAAAAAGTAATACACACTTAGTGATGAAACATTACGAAGATAATTTTGCACACAATCATTTACCGCATCCTTCTTTGCAGGCAGAATGTTTTACAGGGCATCCGGATTTTGAGTTTCCGGAAGACCTGAATTGCGTAGAAAAGCTTTTAGACAGGCATGTGACAGAAGGTAACGGTGACAGGATTGCTATCCGTACTTTTGAAACCGTATGGACTTTTAACGACCTGTATGAAAAAGCCAACCAGATAGCGCACGTACTGACTGAAAATCTGGATTTTAAAGCGGGTAACAGGGTACTAATACGTTCGGCTAACAACCCAATGTATGTGGCATGCTGGTTTGGTATACTAAAGGCGGGCGGAATTGCAGTTGCAACAATGCCCCTGCTGCGTGAAAAAGAACTTAGCGTGATGATAGAAAGTGCCGAAATATCGCATGTTTTGTGCGATTACAGGCTGGAAGAAGCTATGCTGGAGGTTAAATCGCCCTTCCTTAAACACCTGGTTACTTTTGATGGTACTGCCGAAGGTGTTTCTAAACTGGAAACACTTATGGGTAATAAGGCCAAAGTGTTCGTTAACTATCCAACAAAATCTAACTCACTATCAATCATCGGCTTTACATCGGGCACTACCGGAAAGCCAAAAATGACATCGCATTACCACAAAGATATATTACTGATCTGCGAAGCCTTTCCAAAATATTCGCTCCAGCCAACTCCTGATGATGTATTTACCGGAAGCCCGCCGCTTGGATTCACCTTTGGCCTTGGCGGCTTGGTTTTATTTCCATTTTATTATGGAGCATCAACAGTATTAATAGAAAAACCAACACCTGAATTACTGCTTAAAGCAATTGAAGATTATAAAGTGACAATTTGCTTTACCGCCCCTACTGCGTGGCGGGTATTGACAACTAAAGTAAATGAATTTGATATATCGTCTTTACGCAAATGTGTGTCTGCCGGAGAAACTTTGCCTGTAAAGGTTTGGGAAGACTGGTGTGAAGCCACGGGATTAAGGATAATAGACGGTATCGGATCAACCGAAATACTACATATCTTTATTTCTTCCAATGAAGAAAATATGCGTAAAGGTGCAACAGGTCTGCCTGTTCGCGGTTACGAAGCCAGAATCGTTGATAAAAAAGGAAATGAAGTTGCAACCGGTACACCGGGACGACTTGCCGTAAGGGGAATTACAGGCTGTAAATACCTGAACAGCCCTGACAAGCAAAAAGAATATGTTGAAAACGGCTGGAATATTACCGGGGATATATTTAAACAAGACGAAGATGGTTATTTTTGGTTCGTAGCCCGTGGCGATGACATGATTATTTCATCAGGCTATAATATAGCAGCTATTGAGGTAGAAAGCGTCTTGCTTACCCACGAAGATATTGCAGAGTGCGCCGTAGTTGGCCTTGCTGACGAAAACCGGGGTATGCTGGTTTGCGCCTACATTGTACTTAAAGATAAAGAAAAAGCTTGCGATGCTTTAACCAAAACAATACAGGATTGGTTTAAACAGGTTGCAGCACCTTATAAATACCCAAGAGAGATACGTTATATGGCTGCCCTTCCTAAAACGGAGACTGGTAAAATACAGCGATTTAAACTTAAAACAACATTACAAGCCTAATGGAAAACGCATTTATAAAGAAAGAAAAAGTCCGCTTTCAGCATGTGGATTATGCAGGAATTGTATTCTATCCAAGATTTTTAGAAATGCTGAACTGCCTGGTAGAGGATTTTTATGAAGAAGCTTTACACCTGCCTTTTAAAAACATTCATAAGACCGGTGGTATACCTACGGTTGATCTTAAGATTCAGTTTAAAAAAGCAGCCCGTCTTGGCGATGAGCTAACAAAATACCTTTGGATAAAAAACCTTGGTGGCTCGTCTATGGTTTGTGGATTTAAATTTGAACACGAAGATGGCTCTGTTTGCCTGGAAGGCGAGGTAACGCTTGTAAAAGTAGACTTCCTAAATGACAGAGGTGATATTAAGTCAAGCCCTTTTGGAGATGAAATGAGGGTGAAACTTGAAAAATATAAAATTCAAAATTAAAGATATGTTGGATTTACCAAAATTTAAAGCTGCAGCGGTACAGGCTTCTCCCGTTTTCTTAAACGTGGATGCTACTGTAGATAAATCAATTTCAATTATAAAGGAAGCAGCAGGTAATGGCGCATCTTTAGTTGCTTTTCCTGAAGTATTTATTGCAGGTTACCCTTACTGGAACTGGATTATGACACCCGTTCAGGGCAGCAAGTGGTATGAGCAATTATATGTAAATTCGATTACCGTTCCGGGTCCTGAAGTGGACAGGATCTGCGAGGCTGCAAAAGAAAACAACATTCACATTGTGATTGGTGTTAACGAGCGCGGTCAAAGCTTTGGCGAATTATACAATACTAATCTTATAATAGATAATAAAGGTAACCTGATAGGAAAACACCGTAAACTGGTTCCTACCTGGGCTGAAAAACTTACATGGACGGGTGGCGACGGTTCCTCGCTTAAGGTATATAATACTGAAATTGGGCCTATCGGCACATTAGCTTGCGGTGAGAACACCAATACGCTGGCACGCTTTTCCCTGCTTGCGCAAGGCGAACTTATACATATCGCTAATTATATTTCACTGCCGGTTGCCCCACCTGATTATGACATGGCTGAAGCTATAAAAATAAGGGCGGCAGCGCATTCTTTTGAGGGGAAGCTATTTACGATTGTATCCTGTTCAACCATCACTAAAGAAATTATTGATGTAATGAAACAGGATGTGCCTAATGCCGAAGAATTGCTTACGCGTAAGAACAGTGCTTTCTCAGGTATTATCGGCCCGAATGGCGCAGTGATAGGTGAACCCTTAATTGATGTTGAAGGCATTGTGTACGCTGATATAGATTTATCTAAATGTATACAACCTAAACAAATGCACGATTTACTTGGGCATTACAACCGCTTTGATATCTTTGACCTTAGGGTAAATACTGCCCCAAGGAAAAATATTACATTTATAAGTGACAACGATTAGAAAAAACTTCAACTAATTATATTTAGTATGGAAACAAAACATGACGACAGCGTACTGGGCCGTGCCCGCGTTCAGGACACACCCGAGCTGGAAGCTTACTATAAAGAATTGGCAAACCTTGGTGCCGGTGCACTCTGGACAGTAGCTAACGATATTGAACCCTGGGAGCCAAGATCTTCTTCGGTACCCATGTTGTGGAAATATGATCAGCTGCGTGAATTGGTGCTTAAATCGTCTGAATTGGTTACACCTGAACAGGCGGGCCGACGTGTAGTTTATCTTGTAAATGATAAACGTAAAGACGTTAGCGCAGCTGTAGGATGGCTATATACAGGAATTCAGGTAACACGCCCGGGCGAAAGCACTTCTGCCCACAGGCATAAAGCCTCTGCCCTTCGTTTTATCATGGAAGGCGAAGGCGGTTATACGGTAGTTGATGGCAATAAGATAATGCTTGAAGTAAACGACTTTGTTATAACACCTAACAGCACCTGGCATGAGCATGGGGTTGAAGCCGGCGGAAAAACATGCATCTGGCAGGACGGACTTGATATTCCACTTGTAAATGCGCTTGAAGCCAATGATTATGCTGTCTATGATGGCAAGCAGCCATTAATAGCACCTGTAAACCATTTACCGCTTAGCTTTAGCGGAGCAGGCCTTGTACCAGCAGATATTGAGTGGAATAAGCCCTACTCTCCCCTGTTTAAATATTCATGGAAGCACGTATATCCTGCTCTTTTGGAAGCTGCCAATGTAAATGACGGCTCTCAATTTGACGGCATATTGATGCACTACACCAACCCTACTACAGGAGGACACGTAATGCAGACTATGGGAGCATCCATACAATTGCTACGTGCAGGCGAGCATACCAAAGCTCACAAACACACCGGTTCGTTTGTTTACCAATGCGCTAAAGGCCACGGATATTCAATTATAGATGGAAAACGATTTGACTGGAAAGAACGCGATATCTTCTGCGTGCCTTCATGGGTATATCATGAACATGCAAATCTATCAGAAACTGAAGATGCCTGCCTTTTCTCTTTTAACGACCTGCCTGTTATCACTTCACTTGGACTGTATCAGGAAAAAGAGCATCCTGACGGATATCAAAAGATAGATTAATACACAATATAAATACAACAAACTGATATAATGAAATTAGTTACCTACAGAATAAACCATACTGCTGCTAAACTTGGCTTTATTGAAGAGCAGATGATTATTGATGCTGAAAAGCTGGGACATATCAAACAAAGCCCGCTGCCTGATAATATGCTTGATTTTATAGATCTTGGTATAGATGGCATCAACCACGCAGTTCGCCTTATCAATACGGCTACAAAAGAAGAACTGGAAGAATGCTCAATACCTTTGGGTAATGCAACACTTCTGGCACCTATACCCAAGCCTCGTAAAAATATCTTTGGCATCGGGCTTAATTACACAGAACACGTAGCAGAATCTGCACGTACACTGGATACATCAAAAGACCTTCCGCAGGAGCCTGTTATCTTTTCTAAACCTACAACGGCCGTTACAGGACCTGATACGGATATCATCCATAATCAAAAGATAACGAAACAACTGGATTGGGAAGTTGAACTTGCCGTTATTATTGGTAAAGGTGGTAAAAACATCACAAAAGAAAATGCGATGGACCATGTGTACGGCTATACCGTAATAAACGATATCAGTGCCCGTGACTGCCGTCGTGCAGGCCAGTGGATTGTTTCTAAAGGGCAGGATACCTTTGCCCCTATGGGCCCGGTACTGGTAACGCGTGATGAAATTAAGAATCCGCAGAACCTTAATCTTCGCCTGACGGTTAATGGTATAGAAAAGCAGAACTCTAACACCAAATTCATGCTTTTTGATATAAAAGACCTTATTCATGATCTTAGTACTGTATTTTCACTTGAAACGGGAGATATCATAGCTACCGGTACACCTGCTGGAGTTGGTGCAGGCCGTAATCCTCAGGAATTCATGTGGCCCGGCGACGTAGTTGAGGCTACTGTTGAAGGAATAGGAACTCTTAAAAATACAGTTGTAGATTCGGCATCACTTTAATAAATGAATTTAGAAAATTAGAAATGACTAAGAAAACATATAGGATAGGACAGATCGTACCAAGCTCTAACGTTACGATGGAAACCGAAATACCGGCTTTATTACGTTCAAGGGAAATTATTTCACCCGAACGTTTTACATTTCATTCGAGCCGCATGCGAATGAAAAAAGTTACTAAAGAAGAACTCGAGGCCATGGATGCCCAAAGCTTAAAATGTGCACAGGAGTTATCAGACGCACAGGTAGATGTTATGGGTTATGCCTGCTTAGTGGCAATTATGAGCATGGGTAAAGGATACCACTGCGTATCTGAGGCCAATCTTTATGAGGAGACCGTAAAGAATGATGCCCCTGCCCCTATTGTTACCAGCGCAGGCGCGCTTATTAACGGACTTAAAGTATTAGGCGCTAAAAAAGTGGCTGTAATTACGCCGTATATGAAGCCGCTAACACAACTGGTTGTTGATTATATTGAAGACCAGGGATTTGAAGTAGTCGACTTTATCGCTCTTGAAATACCCGATAATTTAGAAGTGGCTGCTCAGGATCCCATGAACTTGCTGGACATCTACAAAAGCCTTAACCTTGAAAGTGCAGATGTATTGGTGGTTTCCGCCTGCGTACAGATGCCTTCGCTTGAGGCTATAGATGCTATTGAGAAAGAAATTGGCATCCCGGTTACTTCTGCTGCTGTTTGTACAACATACGAAATGCTCAAGAAATTAGGGCTTGACACTAAAGTCCCTATGGGTGGCGCTTTATTAAGTGGTAAATATTAATACAATCCCCTTTTTATGAGGGGATTTTTATTGAATAGCCTTTTTGCATTTGACGCATAACTCAGGCTTTGCGTTGTCAATAGTTTTTATGCTTTCTACAGCATCTGTCATCACACATTTTTTATCAGGACAATGTGGTAATCCAAAATTATGGCCGAGTTCATGTATTACCACTTTTTTAAACCGGTTAAAATACAGTTCCTCATTCTTATGCTTTAATCTGAACCCGGATACGATGCAACTTTTGCCGGGACAATACGCTAACCCCATAATACCAAAATCATTGTAGCGCCATTTAGGACTTTTTACACTTCCATCAGAATTATGTTTTGTAGTAGAAATATCTATTTCAGTCAACCCCAGGATATAATCAGCACCATCTGGCAGTGAATGTTCCTGGAATTTTATAATGCTATCGGCTCTATAGCGAGGAGATTTTATATTGATAAAGGCTTCTTTATATAGCTTTCTCTGGGGCAGTATAATAACTGAAACGCCATAATATTCAACTATTGCTTTTTTAATGTTATCTGTTTTATCGCTTTCCATAACATTATAAGGCTGTATAGCTACTGCAGTATCACTACTGATTTTTGAATCGTTACAGGATAGAAATAATAATGCTATAAATAATATTAACTTATTCATATTTATAAGGGCTGACTCAAAAATCTAAAATAAATAAGGACAGGTTTGACTAAGAAATTAAAAATCAGACCGTAACAAGAATCTAAATCATTATTAAAATTGCAGCTGTTTACACAGCTGCAATTAGTAAAAAAATAAATATTAGGGGGCTAATAAATATTCAAAATCGCTTTATGCAGATTTGTATTACAAATATACAAATTAAATTAATTAATCAGATATTTATTTTTTAGATATTATCAGGTTATTGTGAATTTAATTTTACTACATATCACCTTTTAGCTATATTATAGATTATTCGATTTTAAATACGCGTAATCGGCGACTTAATATAGCCGACATAATATTTGTTATCCTTAACAAAAAAATCTATATTTATAATCGGAATATTACTTTAAAATGACTCAGCCAGATAAAAATCTTCAACAGGATATAGACAATATATTACAAATCCCGATAATTTCTACCATCCTGGATGTAATCTGTCTGAATACAGGAATGGGTTTTTCGGCAGTTGCAAGAGTAACTGAAGAAAAGTGGATCACCTGCAGCGCGCGTGACGACATTGGGTTTGGTTTGAAACCGGGTGATGAATTAGAGTTAAAAACCACTATATGTGATGAAATAAGGGATTCTTACAAAGAGGTTGTAATTGATAATGTTCCAGCCCATCCGATATTTAAAGATCATCATACACCAAAAACATACGGCTTTAAAAGCTACATTTCTTTCCCTATCTTTAAAAAGGACGGAACTTTTTTTGGTACTTTATGTGCTATAGATCCTTCTCCTAACATGCTCGACAATCCTGCTGTACGCGGAATGTTTTCTTTATTTACAGATCTTATTTCTTTCCATCTTGAAGTAGTAGAATTCGTAGGTTTAGCTAATAAAAAACTTGAAATAGAGAAATCTGTAGCTCTGGAATTGAAAAGAAAGGCAGGAGATGATGCTATTACAATTCAGAAAAGTAACGCGCAGTTAAAGAAGATGGAAAAGGAATTACAGACATTCTCTTATATATCAAGCCATGATTTGCAGGAACCTTTACGAAAGATACAATCCATAAGCTCTATACTATTAGAGAAGGAGGCAGATAAACTTTCTGAATCAGGTAAAGACTGGTTCAAAAGGCTTCAGGAAGCTGCCAACAGAATGCAGCTTCTCATAGATGATCTTCTTACTTACTCTACTACAGCAACCTCAAAAAATGTTCTTGAAAAGGTATTGCTATCGGAGATATTAGAACAGACGACCGCAGATCTGAAAGAAGTTATTGAATTAAGGGATATCAATCTCGCTACTGATTTTTCTGATGATGCTGCAACAGTGATTCCATCCCAATTAAGGTTATTATTTTACAATCTTATAAGTAACTCAGTAAAATTCTCTGATGAAACACTTCCTTTAAAAATTATTATATCTTCAAGGAGAGATACAGGAAAGTCGCTTCATGATTCACTTCTTTCAGATACGATCTACCATCACATTAACATCACCGATAACGGTCATGGATTTGATCAGAAATTCAGCAGCAGGATATTTGAATTATTTCAGCGCTTATCGGATAAGCCGCAACACGGCACCGGTATGGGACTTGCCTTGGTAAAGAAAATTGTTGAAAATCATAACGGACATATTTCAGCAAATGGACAGCTAGGTAGAGGTGCTTCTTTTGATATATATATCCCCGTTCATGTATAAGGTGAAAAATTTGAGATGTTTGAACCGCAATAAGAAATCACGTCGTATTAATCAGTAGCCTCAATCATCCAGGGCCTGTCCCTGCCGCCAAAATTTTTAGCTTCTATGTAAATTTTCTTAACCGTTGGAAATTCCTTCTTGATTTTGTCTTCGAGTTTTGCAATACCGCCAAAGAGATTTTCAACTGTCATATCCTTTCTGAATTCAACGTCAAGTGCTAATAGGATCTCATTTGGAGCCAGATGCATCGTTAACGGAAAATACAAAGTTTCCACATCCTTATCGCTGCTTACCAAATTATAAATACCTTCAACAATAGCACGATCGGCACTCTCTCCTACTAATAATCCTTTGCTTTCTTTTACCATAGTTATGGCCACTGCTACAAGCACGAGTCCGATAAGTATAGATGCAAGGGCATCAAATACAGGGTTACCAAAATAGTGCCCTAAAAACACACCAAGCAAAGCAATGATAAGTCCGGCTATTGCTGCACTTTCTTCGTATATAACGGCAAATAAGGCAGGATCCTTGCTCATTCCCACTTCTTTCCAAAAGCCGAGTTTCCCGCGGCTTTTATTAAACTCCCGCACAGCATAAAGCAATGATGCACCTTCAAATCCCATGGAAATAACTAATACTATATAATTCCAAAATGGGTCTTTCAGTTCCTCAGGATGTTGAAGATGGCTTATACCTTCGTATATTGACATTCCACCACCAAGCGAAAACACTAATATAGCTACTATGAGTGTCCAGAAATATATCTCTTTACCGTGCCCAAATGGATGTCCTCTATCCGGAGCACGCTGGCTTCTCCTCATACCTAATAACAGCAGCAACGAATTACCGCTATCTACAGTACTATGGATACCTTCACTTATCATTGCAGAACTACCGGTGATAGATGCAGCAATAAATTTTACAACTGCAATACCTATATTGGCCGCCAGTGCCCCGTAAATCGCAATCTTAGAATTTCCCGCCATAAATAAAGTTTTAAAAAAATCCCCGGTATTTAACGTACCGGGGACTATTAATTATAACCTAAAAGGTTTAATATCTTTCGTTTGTTTCTTCAAAATCTTCATCATCGCTTGAGATGGACTGGTTTTGATCTTCATCAAGGTCAATATTATCTTCCAGTAAATAATCATCCTGATTGAAAGCATCAGAATTTTTACTGTTACCACCTTCTTCACTCCACTGTCCGTCGTGTTTTTCTTCTCCAAAATCTGCCTGGTCGGAATTTCGGGTTGGGCTGGTGTCAGATGTATACTGAACTCCAGGTTGTTCCATAGCAAGATATTTATCGGTATCGTCTATATCTTCATTTTTTGAAGAATGTGAATTATAAGTATTTTCTTGATGATTATGAGCAGGCTTGTTTTGAGACTGGTCATCATTTGAGTGTTTTTTATCTTCGTTTATCATAGCTGTATGGTTTAGAATAGTAAAATAGCACTTATATCATTTAGGCTTAGAAGCTTAAGATTATTCATTAGCAGGTTTTTAAGCAACAGACTGCATGATACATCTTCTGTTTTTTCGTTCTCTACAGCAAAGTCTGCCGCAGCCTTCTCATAAGAAAGAGCATTATGCTCATTCATTCCTATATGGGTAAAGATACGTTCCATGGTACTATTAAATTAATGTGTGTAATTGTGTTTTTAAGTTCACCTAAGTTAGTGAGTATAATTCTAAATATACTATAATGTTGTATTAAATTATAGCCAATTTGAACCAACACTTTAAGTGATTGATACAGTTGAGAAATTATTATTGGATATTCACGGCTTTTAATACCTAAAGATAAATCAGTAATTTATTTATTAAGTTAACATTACCAATGTTAACAAATATCAAGCACTATTAGTTAATTAAAAATATAATTTAATCAGTTACAGTATCTTTGTTATTCCTATCTGTTAATTACTCAATTAAACAAATGAAAAGATCCGGTTCTGCAGACCTGCCACTTCATGGAGGACATGTACCGCTTTGGCTGTCTGAAAGGATGGCAAAGCTGGGGCTCGCCATTGTGGAAACAATAGCAATGGAATTTTCTACTTCTGAGGTTATAAGCAAATTAGCTAATCCATTCTGGTTTCAGAGTTTTGGGGCTGTGATGGGTATGGATTGGCACTCTTCCGGAATCACCACATCTGTATTGGGTGCGCTCAAAAAATCTGTAAATCCCCATGCTAAGGAGTTAGGAATATATATTTGTGGAGGCAAGGGAAAGAACTCAACAAAAACACCTGAAGAATTAATCGCTGTTGGCCAGCGCACCGGTCTTAATGGCGTTGAGCTCGCAGGACTGAGCCGCCTGACAGCAAAAGTGGACAATACAGCTATTCAGGATGGCTTTCAACTATATCAGCATAATTTTATAGTAAATGCAAAAGGCGAATGGTGTGTTATACAACAGGGCATGAATAACAACACAGGTACGGCAAGAAGATATCACTGGCATTCGGAAAATCTTCAGTCGTTTGTTAACGAACCGCATACTTTTATTTATGGGCAAAACCAAGGGAAAATTTTAAATCTGACTGCTTCATCTGCAGCCGAAACCCGTGACAAATCATTACTGATTGTTAACGAACATCCGGATAAAATACTTAAAGAAATAAATCATCTTGTAATGCCTAATCACCATGATGTAAGGATAAAAGACGTTAATATAAAACGCCTTGGTGCTATGCTTTGGGTGGCACATGAAAACAAACCTGAGCATTTTGAGGATCTGCTAATGCTAAAAGGTATGGGGCCGAGAACGATCCAGTCTGTAGCGCTGGTTAGTGAAATAATTTACGGTACCCCAACCCGATTTGACGACCCCGCGCGTTTCTCGTTTGCTCACGGCGGAAAAGACGGGCATCCTTTTCCTGTACCAATAAAAGTGTTTGATGAAACTATAAATACACTTCAGACGGCTATACAAAGGGCAAAAATTGGTAACAGCGATAAAATGGATGCCATAAGAAAGTTATCTGAAATTTCCAGAAATGCTGAAAAAGACTTTACACCAAATACAAATTTTGACGCCCTTATACAGAAAGAGCGCGATGAGTCATATAAATATGGTGGGCGTACAATATTTGGCGAAGCGAAACCAACTAAACGAAAAGGAGGCGATAGCAATCAGTTACAACTTTTCTAATTCTATTTCTTCATCGTCGTCGTCATCTTTGTATTTGTAAAACATCTTACCTATATGTATAGTAAGCCTGTTCTTATAATCTTCAATTAGCCACTCCCTGTAATTTTTAGTTGTCTTTGCCAATAATTTAGAATACTGCTTTACACGGTATTCAATATCCGGATCAAGGAGTTTTGCAAGTCTTCGCGCTTCAGGAACAGTTTCAGAATTTTCTATACACATCTGCGCATGCTGGTCTATTGATTTATCAATAACAGCTTTTGGTTTGAGTTTATTTTCTGCAGCCAGCCGAAATTCTTCTTCCACATCAAATGATATGTTTAAAGTTTTAGCAAACTTTTCCCTAACATCGTCCGGCATACTATAACTGTGATAGCTTTCAATATCAGAATCAGTTCTTATATTCTCCAAAAACTGTTCAGGATGCCTGAAAATGTACTGCCAGTCTATAGGATCACTCCAAAGTCCAAAGCGCTGAGCATTATTGCCCAGATCTATTACAGTAAAATAGTCTTTATGAGGCAGTTTTCTTGATCCGCGGCCAATCATCTGGAAATAAAGAGTCAATGACCGTGTTGCCCTGTTAAGTATTATTGCCTCGACAGTTGGCTCATCAAATCCTGTCGTAAGAATAGAAACAGAGGTAAGTATGGCATCAGGTGTCTTCTTAAACCATGTTAGTATCTTTTTACGCTCTATCTCAGGTGTTTTATTGTCAAGGTGTTTAATAGGAAGTCCCGCTGCTTTAAAAGTCTCATACACATATAATGATGTGTTGATACCATTATTAAAGATCAGGGTCTTTTTCCCCTGTGCTCTCGAAAGATAGGACTGTAAAAGTAAATCCTGCATTGCAGAACGCGAATATAACTCGTCAGACGAACTAACAGTATAATCTCCGTTAATACCGAGTTTTAGCGAAGTTAGCTCTACATCATAGCCATACATGGCAGCATTAGCAAGAAACCCTTTGTTTATAAGTGATTGAATCGGTTCGCCTACTATCAATTCGCTATAAGTTTCATACATGGGTAATTCTATGTTAGAACTTAATGGCGTAGCCGTTACACCGAGAAACAGCGAATTTTTAAAAAAGGTAAACAGTTTTCTGAAAGAATTATAATGTGCCTCATCTACAATAACAAGGCCCACATAATCCATATGGAATTTCTTGTCCTTAAGCCTGTTGTTAAGCGTTTCAACCATCGCAACATAACAATCGTACTCATTGTTGTAAGGAAGCTCCTTTACATTACTGTCTATAATCGTATTAGATACACCAAAGCTTTTAAGCATTTGCGACGTCTGCTTGCTTAATTCTATCCTGTGAGTAAGCACAAGAACCTTACGCTGGTATTTTTCAATAAAGCGTCGGGCAATTTCAGAAAATATAACGGTTTTACCGCCTCCCGTAGGAAGTTGGTACAACAAATGGAAATTTTCAGATTTACCTTCAAATTTCTCAAAAATTGCGTCTATATCTTCTTTTTGATAGTGGTACAGCTCTTTCCTGTCCTCGACATTCTCTTCTCTTTCCATGTAGGCGTGTTAATCTCCAAAAATATGATTTTTAAGTGCATTTTACAGTATATAAAATCATAATTCTAACAATCTTCATTAAAAATTAATATAACATTAGGAGCTTGCATCACAAAATCAGCTGTTTAAATACTTAATTTTGGTAAAAGATTTATGTAAGAAGATTATGCTAAATTACGATGGTACCTCATTAACGGAAGCGACAGAAATACAAAATACACTCAGGCACAGTGTATCCCTGATTACCGCTAATAAAAATATATCAACAATTGCGGGAGGAGATATATCTCACAATAAGGATACTGATGTTGTCTATGCAGGAATTGTTATATTGAGCTACCCTCAGATGCAGCTACTCTCCTACTCTATTGTGGAGGCCAAAACTACTTTTCCTTATGTTCCCGGATTTTTAGGCTTCAGGGAAGTTCCGTCTTTACTTCACGCATGGAAACAGATTCCGACAAAGCCCGACCTAATGATTTTAGATGGTCAGGGAGTTACACATCCAAGGCAAATGGGCATAGCATCTCATTTTGGAGTGCTGACAGACCATCCTTCAATTGGCTGTGCTAAAAATATGCTGTACGGAAATTATAAACCGCTTGGCCTTACTAAATTTAGCAGCAGCGAAATCATTAGCCAAAACGAACACATGGGATATGCTGTACGAACAAAAAACAATGTGAAACCGGTTTACATATCTCCCGGACACAAAATATCTGTAGCAGACAGTTTAGAACTAATAAAACCCTGTATATTAAAACACCGGATACCTGAACCGACACGACTAGCACATGAAAAAGTAAATCTTTTCAGGGTAGGCAAGCTAAAAGCCGGATATCATACGGTAAATATTCAGGGAGAATTATTCTAATTATTCAAAGTTGTCGAAAATACGTTCAAACTCCTTCATGTTTTCCCATTTCTGTTTAAATGATTGTTCGTATATACCTTTAATACGCGCCTCGAAGTTGCTGTTCATTCCATTTGCAGCCACATATTCTACAACCTGTTTGTAGGAATTGTACATACTTTTGTAAAAGGAAGAGTATTTCAGCTCTCTTTTTGCCGAATAGGTTTGGGCAATTTCAATGTTATAAAGCATAACATCTGCCACTATATAAGGATCTACCCCAAGGCTTAAAAAGTGTTTGATATATTTTTGGGCAGTTGAGCGGCGAAGTTTAGGACGCTTACCCTTTATAGGAAAATATTCATTAGATATCTTTACCTTGGCTTCCTGCTCCAGTTTTTCTTCTTTAGGATTAAATACAAAGTCGTAATACGCTTTTACTTCACTAAACTTATCATAGAGTGCCAGCAATTGCTCTTCCAGCTCTTCCTTAGGCAATGAAGAAAGATATTTTTTTAAGTCACGTTTACTCATAGCATTCAAAAATAAGCCTTAATTTTACCATCAGCAATAAAATCTCAAAAAGAGTACCGAAAAACTATATAAAATAGTATTTTTGCAATCCTTTAAATAAAGTCAAAACTAAATAACTTTTACTGTGGAAAATCCGAGCGCACAAAAACTGATCAACAAAATACAACTTGACCTTTTTAAAAAAGGTTTTGATGCTGAAATATTAATTGCCGATCTGAAAAAATTACGCGAATATTCCCTTGAAGAGCAGAATCCTGTGCTTACTAAAGCTATACGCCTTACTTATGAGCACCTGGAAGCTAACAATGCTTTTCTTGTCGCAATTCCGGATGATGAGCCTGTAGATGAAGAAACAGAATTAGTAACTGATGGTGCTGCAACTAATGAAAATAACATTGAAAGCCTTGAGTATCTGATCTCTTTATTTAGTGACCTTAGCCACAAGAACAATATTCTTGACCTTAGGGAATATAATAAGGCATTTTTAGCATTCTAAAAGAATTCTACTTTACATATATCAAGCTGTTTGTTTTATCACAAACAGCTTTTTTTATTTTATTCCCAACAGGAATTAGCTTACTTTTTGTTTTTCTGCAAATAAGCTATGCCCTACATTTGCAGGATTAAATCTCAATCTTAATTATGACACGTTTATTTAAAATCATCGCTACCCTTGAGGGTATTTCTGCATTATTCTTATTTTTTGTTGCAATGCCTCTTAAATACATATGGCATAGAGAAGAATTTATGCATACAGCCGGAATGACTCATGGAGTATTATTTGTTACTTATATTGTTATAGCAACAATGCTTAAAATGGAATTAAAATGGTCTTTCAATAAATATCTAATTATCTGCTTAGCGTCAATTCCTCCATTTGGTACATTTTACATTGAGTGGAAATATTTTAGAGGTAATCAGGATGAAAATTCGGAAAACGTATAGATGGAACTACTAAACTGGGCATACAAATTATTCAAGAGTATTGGTTTTGGCCATGTATCGGCGACCTATGTTAACTTGATTATTAACCTTATCATTATTGCTGTTGTTGCATATGTAATTGATAAAGTTGCCAAACGAATTCTTGTTGTAGGTTTTACCCTATTTGCCAGAAAAACCAAAACTTCTTTTGACGATTTCCTGGTAACTAACAGGACACCAAAATTTGTTGCCCATTTAATTCCGATACTATTTATATACAAGGTTGTTCCTGTAGCACTAAAAGATTTCACTTATTGGGAATATGTATTTTCTAAAGGCATCGCGACGTTCCTTATTCTTATAAGCCTTTGGATAGTAAGGAGTATATTTAATGCCATAGGCGACCATCTCAAGCTGCAACCTGATTATAACGACAAGCCTATAGACAGTTATGTTCAGCTTTTAATGCTTATCCTCTGGATTTTTGGTATTACAGCTATAGTGCTTATGCTGTTTGATATAAAGTTTCAAAATCTTTTAGCTACGTTTGGAGCAATATCGGCAGTTGTAATTATAATTTTTAAGGATACTATACTTGGCGTAGTTGCCAGTATTCAGGTTACGATCAACGACATTGTGCGTATAGGCGACTGGATTACTATCGAAAAATTTGGGGCAGACGGCGATGTTATCGAAATTAACCTGGCTACAGTTAAGGTTAAGAATTTTGATAACACCACTACTACTATTCCAACATACAGCCTTGTTTCAGATTCTTTCAGGAACTGGAGGGGAATGCAAAGCTCTAACGGCAGACGTATAAAAAGACACATACTTATTAAAGCAAATACAGTGCGCTTTGTACATCGTGATGAGATTAAAGAATTCAGCAAGATACAACTGATCACTGCATACATAGAACAGCGTCAAAACGACATCGATAAATATAATGCTCAAAATGGAGTGGATAAATCTTTATCGCTAAACGGCAGAAATCTTACCAATCTGGGATTATTTCGCAAATATATTAACTGCTATATAGAAACGCATCCGGGGGTAAACAAAGATATGACCATAATGTGCCGACATCTGCAGCCAACCGAAAAAGGTATTCCGATTGAGATCTACCTGTTCACGTCAGATAAACGCTGGATAAATCACGAGTATATAATGGCCGATATATTTGACCATATTATCGCCTCTGTGGCATATTTTGACCTGGAAATATTTGAATTACCCTCAGGCAAGGGTTATATAGATGCCTAAGGTTTTGCAATCCTGTCTTTAACGTATTCAATCTTCGTCTTGCCATGTGCTGATGGACGGCCGAAGCTATCAAGGTTAACCATGGTGATATTATCTACAGTAATTATCTTTTCCTGAGTCATTTTATTACGCACTTCAGATTTAAGAACGATTGACGTTGATCCAAAACGAACTACATCTATACCAATCTCTACGATATCTCCTTGTTTGGCAGAACTCATAAAATTGATTTCCGACATGTGCTTTGTTACAACACGCTGATTTTCCAACTGTATTATTGAATATAAAGCAGCTTCTTCATCTATCCAGGCTAACAATTTACCTCCGAATAGTGTGCCGTTAGGATTAAGGTCTTCGGGTTTAACCCATTTTCTTGTATGAAATCTCATAACTGATAATTTTCAGGAACTAATTTAAAACTAAAGTCGTCAGCAGTTAATTACCATTGACGCAACGTTGCAAAATTACGGAAAACGCTATGGTTTATCGCTTATATTTAAATGATTTTACCTATACTGTTATCACAAAAAAACACCCTATTTTCAGTCGAAAACAGGGTGTTTCAATAATTTACAGGCTTCACAATATTAATATGCTAATAATTTCTTTAGAACTGTTTCAAAACGTTCTTTAGGAAGGTACTGATCCTCTAATGCTTTCGTGAAAGGGATAGCGCTTTCTAGACTTCCAACACGTTTTACGGGTGCATCAAGATGTTCGAAACACTCTTCCATTATCATAGCCGAGATGTCGCTCGCTATACCTCCAAACAAACTATCCTCCTGTAAAATAATAACCTTTCCTGTCTTTTTAACCGATTTATATATAGTTTCGGTATCCAACGGCTGCAGTGTCCTTAAATCAATAAGGTCAGCTTTTATATCAGGATTTTTATCCAATGTTTCCAGCGCCCAGTGTACTCCTGCACCAAAAGATATAATTGTGATATCTTCTCCTTCTTTAAGCATTGCTGCCATACCAAACGGAATAGTATAATAGTCTTTAGGCACATCCTGATAAATACTTCTATATAAAGCTTTATGTTCAAAGAACATTACAGGGTTAGGATCGTTAATCGCTGTCGCCAATAATCCTTTAGCATCATAAGGAAATGCCGGATAGACCACTTTGAGGCCTGGTGTTTTTGTAAACCATGCTTCATTGGTCTGCGAATGGAAAGGCCCAGCCTGCACCCCTGCCCCGCAAGGCATGCGCACAACCACATCAGCATTTTCCTGCCAGCGGTAGTGTACTTTTGCAAGGTAATTTACGATGGGGTTAAATCCAGTAGAGACAAAGTCAGCAAACTGCATTTCAATAACCGATTTATATCCGTTTATAGAGAGCCCCATTCCGGCAGATACAATAGCCGATTCACATATAGGCGTATTACGAACCCTTTCTTTTCCAAACTCAACAACAAATCCATCTGTAATCTTAAAAGCACCTCCATATTCAGCGATATCCTGGCCCATGATGATCAGGTTTTCATGGCGTTCCATAGATTGCTTAAGCCCCTTTGATATAGCATCTATCATACGAATATTATCTGTGTATTCTGAGGAAGTAACTTCCTCATGCTGATATAGTTTATAGACGTCATTTAATTCTTCGCTTAAATTAGCTTCTATTGCAGGTTCAGCAGAAGCCTGCTGATAATTTTCGTCAATTTCTTTTTTCAATTCGGCACGGAGTGCTTCGTCCATTTCGTCGGTAAGTACGTTCTGTTCTTTCAAGAACTTACGATAATTATCAACCGGATCTTTAATAGCCCACATATCCATGAGTTCCTGCGGAACGTATTTTGTGCCACTTGCTTCCTCATGCCCACGCATCCTGAATGTCTTAAATTCTATAAGTACCGGACGCGGATTTTCACGCATACTTTCTACAATATCCCCTAGCTTAGTATATACTTCAAGTATGTTATTACCGTCAATTATATGCGACTCCATTCCGTAACCTACGCCTTTATCGGCGAGGTTTTCGCAGCGAAACTGTTCATTAGTAGGTGTAGATAAACCATAGCCATTATTTTCAATAACAAACAGTACCGGGAGATCCCATACGGCTGCAATATTTAGTGCTTCATGAAAATCACCTTCGCTGGTGGCACCTTCACCTGTAAATACAGCAGTAACCTTTTTTTCGCTGCGTAGCTTATTTGCTAATGCAATACCGTCGGCAACCCCTAGTTGCGGACCAAGGTGTGATATCATCCCGATAATCTTATATTCCTGTGTTCCAAAGTGAAAGGAGCGGTCGCGTCCTTTGGTAAAACCATTGGCTTTACCCTGCCACTGTGAAAATAGTCTGTACAACGGAATATCCCTGCCTGTAAATACACCAAGATTACGGTGCATTGGCAATATGTATTCATCTTTATGTAAAACGGCAGTAACGCCTACCGATATCGCTTCCTGCCCTATTCCCGAAAACCATTTGGATACTTTGCCCTGACGGATGAGAATAAGCATCTTCTCTTCTATCAGCCTGGGCTTCATCAATTTTTTATATAGATCAAGTAATTGCTCGTTCGAAAGCTGCTTCCTGTCAAAGCTAAGTTGTATAGTTGTCATAGTTTTTTTTATAAACGTGTCAAATTTATAAAAAATCAACAATCACAGCAACGATTGTTAAATTATTATCACTAAAACGATGTCATAGTTATTAATTTTTATTCAAACGCGCTTCTTCCAAGTCAAGATTATGTTCCATTTCCCTTATTACTTCGTCGTCATACTTCTTTTTAGAACGCAATTCATGAAGTCCTGATCTTCTCAAATCAATCAGTTCGATCATAATATCCCTGTAGAGCTTTCTTACCGAGGCAAGTGCCTGTTTTTTATTTTCTTCGTTATTTGTTTTTTCCGTAGCCCTGATGCTTCGCTCCAACTGTTCTTTAATCCTGTAGATAGTTTCATACTCCTGCATTTCGGCTGCATAATTTTCTTCCATATACTTTACCGAATTTTTAGCAAGATGCAACCTGATAGATTCAATCTGGTCATGAGTTGGTACGTACTCATCTACTTCTTCAATTTTGATCCACTTAATAATAAATGGCAGTGTCAACCCCTGGAATACAAGCGTTACCAATATAACCACAAAAGTTATGAATAGGATTAAATTACGGTGCGGAAAAGCCTCTCCATTATCAAGTGTAAGCGGCACGGATAGCGCTGATGCTAACGATACTACCCCTCGCATTCCTGCCCATCCTGTTACAAAAGGAAGTTTCCATCCCGGGCTTTTTTCTGACTGTCTTATTTTTTTAGATAAAAGGCGCGGCAAAAATGCTGAGCCGTAAACCAATGCGATTCTAAGCACTATTACAATAAACGTTATTACAAGAGAATAATAGATAGCTTCCTCCAGCGAATAACCTTTTAGACCATCTATAATTGATGGCAGTTGAAGGCCTATTAACATAAAAACAAATCCGTTTAGCAGAAAACCTAAAGTTGCCCAAACCTGGGTAGACTGAATCCTCGTATGATAATTAAAGAAGTCCTGTGAACGGAAAGAAAGAAAAAGTCCTCCGCTAACTACTGCCAAAACACCCGACCAATGGAATTGCTCCGCTGTGATGTACATTAAATAAGGAGCAATAAGTGTAATTGGCGTGGTAATGTTAGATGACTTTGCCCAATATTTTAATATAAAATACAAGATATGCGCTATTACAAGACCAATTACTATCCCCATAAAAGATAGTATAAGGAAATCTGTTGCCGCTTCCTGAAAAACGAAATGACCGGTAAGCACAGCTGCAATGGCAAATCTAAATACTGTTAGTGATGCCGCATCATTCACAAGGCTTTCACCTTCAAGAATGGTCAATCCGCGTTTAGGCACTGCAAGGCCTTTAAGTACAGATGTTGCAGCGACAGCATCCGGCGGTGATATTATTCCGCCAAGAAGGAATCCAAGAGCGGGCGTAAACATAGGAATAAGACTCACAGATACAATAGATACAACAAGCGATGTAACAAGTACCAAACCAAACCCTAATATAGCTATGGAACGTTTCCATTTCCAGAACTGTCTCCATGACGTATACCAGGCTGCTTCAAAAAGCAATGGTGGCAAAAATATAAGGAAAACGAGGTCAGGTTCTACGTTTATTCTGGGCACTCCGGGAATAAAGCTTATCCCAAGCCCCCCTATTACAAGAAATATTGGGTAAGATATTTTTAATCGCTGGCTTAGCAGGTACAAAATTGCCATTGCAAAAAACAGTACGAGTATAACTAATAAATTTTCGTGTATCATGCCTTCAAAATTATGAACTCTTTGCGTAAAAGCCAATGAAATTTAATATTACAGCGCATAAAATATTTTTACCTTTGTTCCACTTTAAATAAAAAGCGCTTTTTATGCAAAATATACCAAGTGTAAATCTTGAGGACTTTCTTTCAGGAAATGAAGAAAGTAAACAAAAGTTTGTAAACGAAATAGGCAAAGCTTACGAAGAAATAGGATTTGTAGCACTTAAAGGACATTTCCTTGAAGATAAACTTGTTGAAAATCTTTACACTGAAATTAAAAACTTTTTTAACCTTCCGGCAGATGCTAAACAGCAATATGAAATTCCGGGTATAGGTGGTCAGCGCGGTTATGTATCATTCGGTAAAGAAAAAGCCAAAGGACATACAGAAGGAGACCTGAAGGAATTTTGGCATTTTGGACAGTATTTGGCTGATGATTCTGTTTATAACGGTCATCCTCATTATCACGACAACGTTGTGGTAAATGAACTTCCTGATTTTAACGCTACGGGTAGGCAAGCCTACAAAATGCTTGAAAAAACAGGTATCTATGTTTTGAGGGCTTTAGCGATATATTTAAACTTAGACGAATTTTATTTTGATAAATATGTAGGTGAAGGCAACAGTATTTTGCGCCCTATACACTATCCCCCTATTACTCAGGAACCAAAAGACGCCGTACGTGCTGCTGCCCATGGCGACATCAATCTTATTACGCTATTGATGGGCGCTCAGGGACGCGGACTACAGGTTCAAAATCATAATGGAGATTGGATCGATGCCATTGCAGAGCCGGATGAACTTGTAATAAATGTAGGTGATATGCTTTCGCGCCACACTAACAATAAACTTAAATCGACTATACATAGAGTTGTTAATCCTCCAAGAGAATCATGGAGTACCTCCCGTTATTCTATTCCTTTCTTTATGCATCCTGTAGCAGAAATGAAACTGGACTGCCTTGAGAATTGCATTACCGAAGAGGAGCCTAAATTATATGACGACATTACAGCGGGCAATTTTCTTTACGAACGCCTTGTAGAATTAGGGCTTATTAAAAAATAATACTTAATTTTATAAACTCTTAAAGCATTAGGTTTATCCTGGTGCTTTTTTATTTAAAAATAAATGAATAACAGCATAACACGACTATTTCTGCCTGCAATAATACTTTGGAGTATGCTGTCCTGCACAAATAAGGATGAAATAATAATAACTGCGTTCAAAGAATTTCCTGAAGAGATAAAAGGCTGTGCCTGCTATTTTTCAAGAACTAAAGAAGAACTTTATAAGGGTAGTTATATTTTTACGGATGACAATAGTGAATTTGGATTCATTAGCATAAACGGCAAAATGACCAAACTTGACCTTGTTGGGTACGAAGAGACGGATGAAAAGCACTGGATAAAAATATTTTCAAACAGCCAATACGAAATTACAGTGGTGAGCCAGCAAAAATGGCAGGTTGACCAGATGTGGCACCAAACATCTGTAATAACAATAAAAGATAAAAAAGGAAAAATAGTAACAGAATCTATACATGCTTTTGGCGAATGCGGAGGGTGTTGATTCGTTTTTATTAGAATAAAATGGCAAAGAAACTAAGTAGTTTAGATGATTTGGGAGGATTTGTATTCTCGACCAATAAAGATTTTGAGTTTGATGCTAACGATGAGCAGCAGGAAACAGTGGCTAACAACCAGCAAAAGCTCGAGGCACATCTTGATAAAAAAAACCGAGGCGGTAAATTGGCAACAATCATAAAAGGTTATAAAGGTACCGATGACGATTTAAAAGCCCTTGCAAAGCAATTAAAGACCCTTTGCGGTGTAGGTGGAGCTGCTAAAGACGGGGAAATTATCATACAAGGAAACTTTAGGAATAAGATAATTGATTTTCTCGCTAAAGAAGGGTATAAGGTTAAACGCGTGGGCGGATAAGTATATTGATATAAAATAAGATCCCTGGAGCAGTTTTGTTTCAGGGATTTTCTGTTCTAGTTTGTGTAGTCATTATTCTCTCACTACCTTTATGCTTTAATATAAATAGAATGACCTCATTAAAAATAGCGGGAGTACCCGAACATTTTAACCTTCCCTGGCATTTATCAATAGAAAACGGCAAGTTTGAAGAAGCAGGCATAGATCTTGCATGGACTAACGTACCAGAAGGTACCGGCAAGTTGTGCCAGATGCTTCGTGATGGAAGCACAGACATAGCTGTCATTCTTACCGAAGGAATAATCAAGGATATATCCGCGGGAAATAACAGCAAAATTATTCAGGTATATGTGCAGTCTCCGCTTGTATGGGGTATCCACGTTGCTGCAGCATCTCCGTATAAAACACTTGATGAGTTGAAGAACCAAAAAGCTGCTATTAGCCGTTTTGGTTCAGGATCGCACCTTATGGCAATCGTAAATGCTAAAAACCAGGGTTGGGATATAAGAGCATTGGATTTTGAAATTATAAATACACTGGATGGCGCTGTCGAGGCACTTACAGAAGGGCGCGGCGATTATTTTATGTGGGAACGCTTTATGACAAAGCCAATTGTAGACAAGGGCATTTTCAGGAGGATTGACGACTGCCCTACCCCATGGCCTTGTTTTGTTATTGCAATACGTAACGAAGTATTAGAAAATAATACTGAGGCTATTGAAAAACTACTGTCTGTAATTAATAAAGCTACTGTTAGTTTTAAACAGATTGAAGGAATAACGAATGTTTTGGCAGAGCGCTACAGCCAAAAAGAAGAAGATATTAAGGAATGGCTTAAAATTACAGAATGGTCACAACAGAAACTCGACAAAAACACGTTTGATAAGGTACAGGATCAATTATTTGAACTTGATATTATAGATAAAAAAGCTGCATTTGAAACTTCGGCAGTATAAACAGGGCGTTTCATTTAGCGCATAATGATAAAACCGAAATCCATCAGCATAAAAGATCTTAAAGCTAAGCTCCAAATCAAGGAGCCGTGGGCGTCTATTATCATTTTTGTGCTGAATGTGTTGATCGCAATTCCGCTTTTCATCATTATCCACCAAAACATTAAAGATCCCGAATGGCCTTTTCATCTTGACAGAATACTCATATTTATTGTTTTAGTTACAGTAATTCAGTTATTACTCAGGTTATTAAAAACAGTACTTATAATTTGCATTTTCGTTTATTTGATGGCATTATTATATGGCTCTGTTTTTGGAAACTACGGATTTAATGCTGTATTTGAAGATTATAGGTCTATGGTATACACAATGGCTGACGATGCAAACCCACAAGACATAATAATTTCTAAACTGCTGCCCTTTCCAAACAAATCTAAAATTATAGACGCAGTAGACTATTCAAATCCTAAAGTCAGGAATTTTGCCCTCATGGCAACTACTAAATATTTTAGGGATGTAAAGGGATATAAAAAACAACGGCTGATGATTCAGTGTTTTGCAGTTTTTAAGGAAATCAGAAACCGCTGGAATTATGTAAACGATCCGAAAGGCCATGAATACATCGCTTTTGCAAGTGAGTCAACACAGCATTTTTCCGGCGATTGCGATGATCACGCTATTCTTATGGCTGCTTGTGTAAGAGCAGTTGGAGGAACCCCGAGAATTATCCATACCGGTGGGCATTTATATCCTGAAATGCTTGTAGGTACAAAAGCCGACCTTGAAACGGCTAATTACCTTATAAAAGAAATACTTTTTGTTGAGGAAAGCCGCGGTAAGGAAGTACACTACCACATAGATGAACGCGGTCAGGTATGGCTGAATCTTGACTACACGGCAAAATATCCCGGAGGTCCATTTATGAGCGAAGAAATCTTAGGAGCACTTACTTTTAATTAAGCGCTACCAGTCGATTTGTTTTTTACCTTTTGAAGCAAGAAACTCGTTAGTGCGGCTAAAGTGCTTATTACCGAACCAATGTCCCTTATTTGCACTTAAAGGAGATGGGTGTCCTGATTCTAATACTAAATGTCTGTTTTTATCAACACTTGCACCCTTCTTTTTTGCAGCACCGCCCCAAAGCAAAAAAACAACATCTTTTTTCTCTTCTGATATTTTCCTGATCACAGCATCAGTAAACAATTCCCATCCTTTTCCCTGATGGCTGTTAGCTTCTGCCTGACGTACAGTTAGTACAGCGTTAAGCAACAGTACACCCTGATTTGCCCAGCGTTCCAGATTACCCGTTAAAGGAAATTGTTTCCCCAGATCAGTTTGAATTTCACGAAAAATATTTTGAAGTGACGGAGGCATAGGGACACCATCGCTGACAGAGAAACACAAACCATTTGCCTGTCCAGGTCCATGATAAGGATCCTGTCCTAGTATCACTACTTCCACTTTATCAAATGCACAATGGTCAAAAGAAGAAAATATTTTCTTTCCGGGAGGAAAACAAGTATTCGTTGCATACTCATTTTTTACAAATTCTATTAGATTACTGAAGTATGGTTTTTCAAATTCATCCTTAAGCACTTCCTTCCAAGAGGATTCAATATTTACCTGCATGACTGACGTTTTTGGGCAAATATAATTAAAGCATACAAATAGAAATATAAAGGCATCTTAAACTTTTTAGCCAGATGTACAATCCGCCTAAATATGTAGTATTTTTGTATAAAATTTGCTTTAATACGATAATGATCAGTATAACAGATAAGACCTTAAAAGATTTAGAATTCCATACCGTTCTCGAAGCTGTTGCCTCAGGCTGCACTACAGAACCGGGACGTGAAAAAGCATTGGAAATAGCTCCCTTCAAAGACAAGGAAGAGCTGATGGATTCGCTTTTGCAAACATCAGAATACGTTTCATCTTTTGACAATAATAATGCTTTGCCAAATCACGGTTTTGAGCCGGTAACCAACGAGATAAAATTTCTCGCTATAGAAGACAGTTATCTTGATGCATCTGCGTTCAGAAAGATTGCTGTAATCTCAGACACTGTGAACACGCTAATCAAATTCCTTGAAAAATTTGACGACTATTACCCAAAACTTAACAGCAGAGCTGTACAGGTAGAATACACGAAAGATATATTAAAAAATATCGACAAGATTGTTGATAAATACGGGGAAATTAAGGATGATGCTTCCCCGGAGTTGCAAAACATCCGTCGCGAGATGAATCTTGTAAAAACTAAAATAAATCAAAGTTTTGCTTCGGCGCTTAGCCAGTATAACGGCATGGGATACCTTGATGACATTAAGGAAAGTGTTGTTGAGAACAGAAGGGTTCTTGCCGTATCAGCAATGTACAGGCGTAAGGTTAAAGGGTCAATTTTGGGGAGTTCAAAAACGGGAAGCATAGCTTACATTGAGCCTGAAGCGACTCTTAAGTATTCCCGTGAACTCAATAATTATGAATATGAGGAGAAAGAGGAAATAAAGAAAATCCTTTTACAGCTCAGTAATATTATACGTCCGTTTGTTCCACTATTGTATGATTACCAGGATTTTTTAACTGACATAGATATGGTGTCTGGTAAGGCGAAATATGCAAAAAGAATAAATGGTCTTTTACCTGCTATTAACGATGACAAACGTTTGTTTTTCAGGGAAGCCTTCCACCCTATTCTTTATGTAAATAATAAAAGAAAAGGAGAAACGACATATCCACAAACTATAGAACTTACTCCGGATAACAGAATTATAGTAATATCAGGACCAAATGCCGGAGGAAAAAGTATTACCCTTAAAACTATCGGATTGTTGCAGTTAATGCTTCAAAGCGGAATGCTCATACCTGTACATGAACGTAGCGAGACATTTTTGTTTGACAGGATAATGACTGACATTGGTGATAACCAGTCTATTGAAAATCACTTAAGTACTTACAGTTACCGACTTAAGAACATGAACTATTTCTTAAAGAAATGTAATGACAAAACACTTTTCCTGATTGACGAATTTGGTACAGGTTCAGACCCGGAATTAGGTGGTGCATTAGCTGAAACCTTTCTTGAAGAATTCTATCATCGTGAAGCCTTTGGTATTATTACGACTCATTATACCAATCTTAAGATTTTAGCTAATGAGCTACCATACGCAACGAATGCGAACATGCTTTTTGACGAAAAATCACTTGAACCCATGTATAAACTTATACTTGGACAAGCCGGTAGTTCTTTCACTTTTGAAGTTGCACAAAAAAATGGAATCCCTTACGGATTGATTAACAGGGCGAAAAAGAAGATTGAAGGTAGTAAAGTACGCTTTGATAAAACCATCGCAACCCTTCAAAAAGAACGCTCTAAACTCGAAAAGACTTCACAAACACTAAAAGAAGAGGAAAGCAAAGCTCGTGAAGAAGGCAAAAAGATGGAAAACATCAATACAAAAATTCAACAGAAGCTTGAAAGCTACCAGGAATTGTATGATGCAAACCAGCGTCTTATATACATGGGACAGAAACTTGACGATATGAGCGAAAAATATTTCAGTAATAGGAACAAAAAGGAACTTATTGGTGAATTCCTTAAGACTGTTGAGATTGAAAACTCTAAGCGTAAGCAGGCAACTCCTAAAGAAAAGAAAGCGAAAGAAGTTGTACAGAAGCAAATCATAGCAGAAGTAAAAGAAAAAGTAGAAGAAATACGCCAGGAGAAAAAAGAGAAAAAAATAAAGGCTCTAAAAGTTGAGGCTGAAAAACCAAAAGCAATACTGAAAGTTGGTGACCGTGTCAGAATGATAGATGGCAAAGCTGTTGGTACCATTGATGTCATCGAAAAGAAAAAAGTAACAGTAAACTATGGATTATTTACCTCTAAGGTAGACCTGGAATCTCTGGAGCTTGTGGAAGCCAAAAAGAAATAAGAATGGAAAATCTGCCTAAAAGCAAAAAAATAATTTTATTTGATGGTGTGTGCAATTTATGTGACAGCACTGTACAATTCATAATTAAACGGGATAAAAATGATATTTTTCGTTTTGTGGCTTTACAGTCGGATTTAGGTCAGCAGATTATAAATTATATTGGAATTGATATTTCAAAAACAGATTCTATAATACTGTATGAGCCGGGTAGAGCTTATTATTACAAATCTGCTGCGGCTATAAATATTTTAAAAGAATTAGGCGGAATTTACTCTTTATTGAACATCTTTTCGATAATACCTAAATATATATCTAATAAAGTCTATGATTATATAGCCCGCAACAGATATAAATGGTATGGAAAAAAAGATGCCTGTATGATTCCAACCCCTGAGCTAAAAGCAAAGTTTTTGCAGTAATAAGGGGATTACTTTATAATTTTCCCTTTGCACCATCAACTGCATGCTAAGGGTTGATATCCGTTACTTCCTCTAATATTTTTAAGCTTATCCGTCAGTCTTTTTGTAATACATTTGTTCCTGTAAAGGCATCATCAATTGCATCACGAGTTCACACAAAATGATACTTCCGTGTTGTTACTATTTCAGCTATGGCCGCAATATTGCACTTATATAACGAAGTTGTAACAGCTTTAAATAAAAAAAGCCCTCAAGGGCTTTTAAACTATTCAGAGCTTTTGGTGTTTTTCTTATCCCTCTTATCAGCTTTTTTTTCTTTAGCAGTTTTAAGAGGTTCTTTTTTAGTTCCTTTTTTACTATCCTGACTTTTAGACATAATCGTATGATTTAATTTAAATTCTATTTTGTAAGGTAGTCAATTATTATTGCCCACATATTTAATTGGCAGTATTTAACGACTTTAGCCCCACTTGTAGAAGTTAATAATACAAATATGTTTTTATTAAGGAAGAAATATATCTATAGTTGTCCCGGAGTTTGGAGCGCTGTTAATCTCGATGATTCCCCCATGGTTTTCTACTATTTTATCGCATAGCGCCAACCCTATCCCTGTACCTTCATATTCATTTTGAGGGTGCAGCCTTTTAAAAATTGTAAATATCTTCGAGATGTATCTGCTATCTATACCTATTCCGTTATCCGAAACAGAAATTTTATGGTAATCCGTATCTTTTGGTTCCCATCCCTTACCTTTCTCTAAAAACTCATAACTGATTTTTATTACTGGGATACCCTCAACAAATTTTAGCGAATTGCCAATAATATTATAAAACAGCTGTCCTAGTTGTACAGGTATACCTTTTACAACAGGAAGTTGCTGCCCTATGGTAATATCGGCTCTTTTCTCTTCTATCTGAAATTCAAAATCATTTATAACCTCGTCCATTACAGCATTAAGGTCTACCGACAAAAACTCATTTTCTTTAACCGAGAGCTTAGAATAGTTTAGTACGTCGGTAATAAGCCGCGACATACGTTCGGCAGATGCATTAATCTTATTAAAATATAATTTTTCTTTTTCTTCTTCGGTTAACGTACGTTCTGCCAGAGAGGTGAAATTTCGAATTTTTCTCAAAGGTTCCTGAAGATCATGACTGGCTATATAGGCAAACTGTTCGAGTTCCCTATTTTTGCGTGATAATTCATCATTCGATGACTTTAAGCTTTCCTGTGCCTGCCTTAATGCCTTGTTGTCCTTAAGTGTTTCTTCAATAAGTTTTTGTGCATGGATATCAACCATAGAAATTATCCAGCCTGATACATCACCCTGTTCATCATTATCGGGCACGACAGATATAAGGTGCCATAAATAAGTATCTTTTACTTTTACACGCGCCTGCCCTGTATATATACTCCCTCTTTTTTTAGCTGTTTCCCAAGCTTTACTAACGACTTTGATATCATCAGCATGAAATATGTTTCCTATAGCTACCGGAGAAAAATGGCTGAAATTGCCCAAAAGTTCACCCGCTCTCTTATTGGCAAGCGTTACGGTTCCTGAAGAAGCTACAGAAAATACTATAAGTGGCAGGGTATCTGTCAACTGTCGGTACTTTGCTTCGCTTTCGCTTAGCTTTTCCGAAAGTTCTATCAGCTGAATATTTTTCTTGCGCAGTTCCTCATAAGGCGATAAGGAAATCTCTTTTTTAAAATATTCTTTGAAGGAAACAATTCGGCTATCTGATATGATACCCGAATAAGGAATCCTTAGGTTTAATATTATTTCGTATACCCCGTCAATAAATTGAGTTGCAATATCCCGCGATAAGCGTGATGCATAAGCATAAGCTTCAGGATTACATTGCACAAGATCTATGCTGTCATAAATTACAGCGGTAATTTCCTTTTTTCCACCACTCAAATAACTGATACCGAGGATCAAGTAAGAATTAATTCCATTAACGATAGAACATCTTGCAATCTCTGATACTGCCGTTGCAAACCTTGTTTGTGCTGAAAGGGCCAATCCACACAGCTCGGCCAATTTTATGGCGCGCCTGTGTGCAAGGATCAGATCCATTTCATTATCAAGATTGATACGAATAATTTCTTTCATCCTTATAGGTTTATTTTTGCCGCAAACACAGACATATCGTCGTTATGGCGGGCGTTATCTTTATAAAGTACAGCAGCAATGGTATTTGGATCATATTTTAATATACCCGGCAGATCTGTAAGATTCCATCGTGTTCGCAATCCATCGGAATGCATAATTAACGTCTGGTATTTTTCAAGATCCTGAACCGAGTCATTTAGCGTTCTCGGTATGTTATGCCCCAGTATGCCATTGTAAGGAGTATAGTTTTTGGCGGTCAATCCGGTATAAACAATAGTAGAAATATTTCCCACACCACATATAGACCATTTTTGACCGGCAATGTCAAGATGGGCAACAGTACCTACCAGACCACGTGTTTTTTTAACGCTTTGATGTATGTATCTTAATACTTCAGCAGGGCTTTTTTCCCTGCATTCTTTAAAGGCTTTTATAGCTTCAAGAGCTGCCTCGTGCGCATTTATGCCATGGCCGAGGCCGTCACCCATAAAAAACTGAAAGCCGTTATCAACTTTTTTTACGGCGTAGCCATCACCACAAACTTTTTCTCCCGGGCAGCATACCTGCACAGCCCCCAGGTCTATAGTTTTTTTTCTGTCAGGTTGGGTAGCATCGCTTTTATACACTTTACAATGCACTACCGTACCCCAATTCATAATTGTATAAATTGCAGAGGTATCGCTTAGACGTTCAATTGCACCTAACCCCTGCCCTAAAGTATCCGAAGACGACACTCCGTCCTGCATCATTCGGGAAAGATTTCGTATACCCCTTCCATTATCAATGCAATGCATTTCAAAAAAAACACCCTGCCCGTCAGAACTGATGCGATATAATAATTCTCCTGTCTCAGCAAATTTTATAAGGTTAGACGTAAGTTCTGCAACAACAATATCAATTTCGCCTATTTTTTGTGAACTGAATCCTTCCGCTACCACCAGGTTATGAATTTCTCTTTTTATATAAGACACATAACTCCTGTCTTCTATTTTATAGTTCAAAAAAACAGCATCATCCATTCTTCCATTTTATTATCGTAACAGTAGTTCCCTCTCCTACTATTGATTGTATATTAAATTCATTTACCAGCCTTTTAGTGCCCGGGAGGCCCAAACCAAGGCTTTTACCGGTACTGTATCCGTCTTTCATGGCAAGGTCAATATCTTTGATTCCCGGGCCTTTGTCTGAAAATATCAAACGTACCCCATTTTCCCTACCATTAGTTACTGTCTCCACATCAACCTTACCGCCACCTCCGTATTTCAGCAGGTTACGTACAAGCTCGCTCGCCGCAGTTATAAGTTTGGTTTGGTTTAGTATACCCATACCCACTTTAACAGCGGCATCCTTGACCTGATTTCTGAACGGAACCACGTCCTGCTCGCGAATTATCTCAAAGTCCAGCTTATTCAGTATTGTTATCATGATCGTAACTTTGGCCTTCATTAAATAAAATTTTTGAACGCAAAAGTTCCATGCCTTTTTCAACATTAAGTGCCGTGGCAACACCTGTAAGCGTAAGCCCAAGTTCTACCAAAGTCATGGCAACAGCAGGCTGCATGCCTACAATAACCGACTGCGCTCCCATTATTCGCGACATTATACCTATGTTACCCAGTATACGGCCCATAAAAGAGTCGATTATTGAAACTGAGGAAATATCTATGAGAACACCCTTAGCATTGTATTTTTTTACAGCATTTACAAGATCACTTTCGAGATTTTCTGCAAGTTGATCATATAAATCTACCTGAATGGTGACCAATAAGAAATCACCCATTTTAAGAATAGGAATTCTTTCCATTAAACTAGTTGTTTATAAAGTTTCCCTTTTTTTTGTGTACTTCAAGCTGCAGCATATTAAACGCCGTTTGTAATGCACTCGCCAGTGTAGATTTTGTAATGATATTAGAAAGGTCTATACCAAGGTGCACAACTATTTGCGCAATTTCAGGCCTTATTCCGCTAATTATACATTCAGCACCAAGAAGCCTCGTTGCACTAACCGTCTTTATTAAATGCTGCGCCACAAGAGAGTCTACTGCGGGTACACCCGAAATATCAAGTATTGCAATAGTGCTCCCTGTCTCAACAATCTGCTGAAGAAGGTTTTCCATTACAACCTGTGTCCTTGCACTGTCAAGCGTACCTATTATAGGAAGGGCAACTACACCATCCCATACGCGTATAACGGGAGTAGAAATTTCTGTAATTTCATCTGTTTGCCTTGAGATAACATCTTCACGACCTTTAATGTATCCTTCAAATGTAAGGATTGCCATATTATCGATGATTTTACTGATCTTAAGACTGTCTTCATAAAGCTTAGCAGGATCAGAAACATCTTTTGAAAGAATCTCTAATAAAGCCTCTTTAAAGGTAAACATATATACACCGGTTTCTCTTGGCGTAAATCCTCGTTTTGCCCTTGAAACAGAAATTCCCATAAGGATATCGTGTACTTTTTCAAATCCTTTAGCATCCTTATCATTGATGTTGGATTCGTTCAGCGCATTTAAAAATGCATTTACGAAGTCATCAGAATCTTCTTTCTGATCTTCTGCGTTAAAATAACTGTCTTCAGCCATTTGTTTGGTGATCCAAAGTTCAAGGATGGCCTCTTTTTTTTCTTTCAAAATTTGTGTTGAATTATCTTCCATTAATATTTGTCCTTTTCTAAATTAGCTAAATAGTTTTACGATTCAGGATAACCTTTTTAGGTATGCGCGTTATTAACAAATGTAACCCTTTGATTTTCTAATATGTTATATTTTACACAAATTTTCTTATAGTTTGAAAGTAAGATAAAAATCGAATTCCTAAAAAATTATTCATGTAACATTTTCAGTATCAAACAGGATAGACAATTTTAAATGTTATTCGCTATCCAATTGATTATCCTGCCCGAAGCCTCTTCACAAAAATCCAGTCCGGAGTAATCAGGATTATACCCTCCAATATAAGGTACAGCCATTACAAATATGCGTTCGTTATAAGCGCCATAATTATCTATAACCTGAAAATTATCATTAATGGCAATACCGGAAACTTTAAGGCGGTAACTATCATCGAATAATTCCACCTTATCCGGTTGACCCTTATATGCTTCTTTACCTTTGTCATTATCTTTAAAATCTATTGTAGCAGGACTTATAGTATTATCCGCCAGCATACTTTTAAACGGAAAGTCATTATAATTTAAATGCGGCTGCCCTACGCAGTCTATGTAGGTTTTAAAGTAGGACGATTTCAAATTATCTTCAGTATTATATTTAAGTGTAATCCCGCCGGTTTCATGTACTTTTTCCTCACTATCGTTACCCACTGCCTCGAGCTCAAGCTTACCTGCTGCGTGCAATGCTAATAGTTCTCTGCAAGAGGTTTGCGGTATGAAGGCTATTACCAGGGAAATCAACGGCAGTAATGTTTTTTGCATTCTCATCATGTCTTCCGCCGACAGGTATTTTGCCGGATAGTTCATAGCAAAACTTAATATTGCCAGCATTTCCTTCCAATATACCGACTCATGCCTCTTTATAGATTTTTCTGCCTGGATATATTCTGCCCTTAAAAGCACAAACGGATCAAGTTCTTCGCGTAACTCCATCATAGAAGCTACAAACTCCTCCATTGTCATATCTTTTATAGTGGCATAAAACTCGGGGTCTTTATGTACAAATTGTTCTTTAAAATCTTTTTCAAAAATATAATCTAAAGAAAGAAAACCACCATTTTGTTCTCTATGGGAGGCAAGTTGTTCTTCAGTAAGAAGCGAATCACTTTTTAATTGTGAATCATCAAGATGGAACCTCACCGCCGGTAGAAAACCATTACGTGTGTGCATTACTATTTTAAAATCGGGACTTTCATCAGAAACAGTAAATGCAAGTTCTCCGTTCCCATTTTCTGTAAATTCACCATTATGTCTTGCGATGGTGCGTATAGCGTCAATAGCAGTTAGGGATGCACCTTTAATAGCAACAGGGTGGTTAAAATGCTGTCGCAGTTTAGACGGCGGATATGGGCTGTCATAATATCCCGGAATTTTACCCTCATATCGTTTAGGCCAATTGTGCCCGGTACAAATGATAACACTATCAAAAATGAAATGTCGTTCACCGTTCACATCAACCCGCACCTCAGATGTTTGTGGCATATCTTTAATATCTGTGACTTCTTTACCTAATTGCAGCCGTGTATCTAATCCATTATCCTTTGCTTTAGCAATAAGCAAATCAAACTGACCTGAGAGATATTGCCCAAAGAACAATCTGGGTAAAACCTTATATTCATTAAAACGTTCGGCTTCAATAGAAAAAAAATCAAGGATATCTTTTGACACTGTCTGTGTCCATTCTTTAATCGAAGTAACAATATGCGGAATCTCATTGGCAGATACATTAGTTATGTGCTCCTTATTTGCTCCTTCGTTACTGTAGGGCATGCCAGAACCTAACTGCTGCTTTTTTTCAAAAATGGTTATCCGGATGTTTTTGTTCCCTAGTTCAATCAGTCTTTTAAACATGAACAGGGCGGCGGGGCCTCCGCCAATTATAGCAATTCGGGTAGTTTTATTTTCCATATAGTATAGCACCGAAACTGGATGTCGGTTATCGCTATAAATATACTCGATGTAAAGCGACTTAATTCCCCAATAAATCACAAATGAAAGTGAATATATTGCCAATAAAATTATATATGTTCAGCATTGATTATTTACCATATATTTATAACAATTCCATTTTAGGCTGATTAATTTAGATACCATAATTTACCTTATAATGGAAGCAACAACCACTACCGCAATTACAGAAAAGAGAAAAATATACAGTTATCAGCAAACTGACATTCAAACACTTTTATCTAAAATAGATTTGGCCCCGGCCGGAAGCCGATTATTATATCAGCTTCCAACAGGAGGCGGAAAAACTGTAATATTTTCTGAGATCGCTAAAGATTATATCCAGAAATATTCAAAACAGGTAGTTGTGCTAACGCATCGTATCGAACTATGCAGGCAGACTTCTCTCGTACTCAAAAAGATGGGGATTAACAACCAGGCCTATACCAGTGAAGTAAAGAAAAAGCCAAGAGTACAGCCAGACTGCTATGTTGCCATGATAGAGACGCTAAAAAACAGGATAAGGGACAAGCAGTTTAACCCTGATGGTGTTGGGTTGGTAATAATAGATGAAGCGCATCACAACTCCTTTCAAAAACTGTTGGATAAATTTAAGAATGCTATTATAATTGGTGTAACGGCTACCCCTTTGAGTTCAGACGTTACAATGCCGCTGCATAAAAACTACAGCGAACTTATAGTTGGCGAAAATATTCAGTCGTTGATTGCGCAGGGATTTCTTGCAAAACCAAAAACACATAAATATACCGTTGAACTTAACTCGCTTGTAGCGGCAGGTCACGGTGACTATACTGTAGCAAGTTCAGATTTATTGTATGCATCCGATTCAATGCTCGAATTGCTTAAAGAAGCTTATAACGACAACTGCAAAGGCAAGAAAACACTTATTTTCAATAATGGTATTTTTACCTCTAAAAGGGTTTTCCAAATGTTTTCTGAAGCAGGTCTTCCTGTAAAACATCTTGATAACAAAACACCTAAAGAAGAAAGAGTGGCAACTTTAAAATGGTATAAAGAAACCAAAGGAGCCATATTGACTTCAGTTTCACTGTTGACAACAGGCTTCGATGAACCATCTGTACAATCAGTAATATTATACAGGGCAACCAATTCCCTCACACTTTACCACCAGATGATAGGAAGGGGATCACGCAGAATGAGCAACAAAAAAACATTTACGATTGTAGACCTTGGCAACAACATAGATCGCTTTGGCGAGTGGGATGCGCCGATGGACTGGAAATATGTATTTGAAAATCCTGAAAGCTACCTCACTAAAGAAAGCAAAGGATCAGATTATGAAGCACATACCATTAGTGGAGAACTGCGCTCAAAATTTCCTAAAACACTTGAGCTGTCGTTTGATATTGAAACAGCTTATCTAGAAGCGCTAAAAAATAACGAAAAACCAAAAACGGTAATTCGTGATGCCATTCGCCAGCATACATTAATGTGCATCGAAAATGCTGAAAGCATTACAGAAGCACTGCATCTTTCCGAAGAATTAGAAACAGAGATTGCCTGGAGGGTAAAGCAATACTGCAAGTGTCTTGAAAACACAACTAAAAATTATACCGATTGGCTGCAGGAGGATTATAAGGCTAAACTAAGAACAATGATACCAAAGCTGATGCATCGCATTGCTTTACAATAAAAAAACAGATGAAATCAAAAAAGGCATCAGGTATAATTAAACATTTTAAAGGCAATGTTTCTAGAGACGACCGCTATAATTATGGCAGGTCGCTGCGTGAACAATGCCCTGTTGAAAGCCATGCCTCACTTGATATTATTGACAGGATTAATCCTATTGACCTGCATCGTGAAAGCGATAAAGGGAGGATGTCTTCGTTACTGCCAATACGCTATGAGCGAATGATGGAATCGCCTTTTACATTTTTCAGGGGAAGCGCAGGACTTATGGCTGCAGATCTGTCTCAATTACCGTCTACTAAAATGTACCTTCAGGCGTGCGGCGACTGCCACCTGCTTAATTTTGGAGGTTTTGCAACGCCGGAACGCAAGTTAGTTTTTGATATTAATGATTTTGACGAAACTTCTGTAGCGCCGTGGGAATGGGATATAAAACGTCTCGCCTCCAGCTTTGCCATAGCGGGCATCAATAAAGGATTTACAACTACCGAAAGCCAGGCCGCTGCCTTTGCAGTAGCAAACAGTTACCGTATCCATATGAGCGAATATGCAGAGATGTCGGCATTACAGATATGGTATTCGCAGATAAACCTAAAGGACCTTATTCAATCAGGAAAGATCAGGAATGCAAAACAGTTTGACCCTTCTCAGATAAAAAAGGCAATTAAAAGGCAGCCACACGTAAAAGATTTTACAAAACTGGTCTATACTAAAAACGGAAAACCAGCAATAAAAGACTTCCCTCCCCTTATCTACCATTTTAAGGATGCGAGACAGGAGGAATTTTCAAAGCAGGCAGAAAGTGCATATTACCGATATTTAAAGACACTTCCTAATGACCGCAGAACATTATTGCAACGCTACAGTATCTATGACACTGCCATAAAAGTCGTTGGCGTGGGCAGCGTGGGTACGCAATGTGGTATTATGTTATTGCTTTCGGCTACAGGAGACCCTTTATTTCTTCAGTTTAAAGAGGCTAAACAAAGTGTACTTGAGCCATTTATAGGCAAAAGCATGTTTAGTAATCACGGCCAGCGTGTGGTAGAAGGGCAGAAATTAATGCAGTCAGCATCAGATATTTTTTTAGGCTGGACACACGATGACACAGGTAAGCAATTTTACATACGCCAGCTAAGGGATGCTAAAGTAAAGCCCCTGCTGGAAAATATGGAATACAGTACTTTACTGAAATATGCGCACTCCTGCGGATGGGCACTGGCACGCGCGCATGCAAGAACCGGAGACCCTGCAATTATAAGTGGTTACATAGGCAACAATAATGTCTTTGAAGACGCTATCTCCCAATTTTCTATGCTCTACATGAACCAGAATAACATTGATTATCTCAGGATGAAAAACGAAATTGAAAAGGGAATTTAACCACCTAATTCAATATTAACCATTTATTAGTATCATGTTATTTTAAAGAAGGTTAAATTTAAGTATGAAAGACCTGTTTTTTAAAAACTGGGACAGCCTTGCAGATATTGCATTATGCACCCTATGCGCTTTTTTTACGTTATTTATACTCGTTAGAATATCGGGTAAGCGGACATTGGCTAAACTTAATGCCTTCGATTTTATAGTGACCGTTACATTGGGCTCAACATTGTCCTCGATGATACTTAATAAGGTGACCCTGACAGAAGGCACTGTTGCTCTCACTATTATCATAATCCTTCAATACACATTAGCATGGTTATCCAGAGCTTCTCCTACTATGGAAAAGATAATCAATTGCAACCCAACGTTATTATATTATAATGGTACATTTATTAATGATGCTATGAAAAGAGAGGGCATTACAGAAGAAGAAATTTATGCAGAGATCAGGAATTTCAGGCTTGAACGACTGGATGAGGTAAGAGCGGTTGTTTTAGAACTTAACGGCGAAATATCTGTTATTAAAAAATCTTCGGTCGTAGGAGGCACTTCATCATTACACGACCTCAAAAATCAAAAACCATAAACACCCAGCTATAAAAAATGGACGAAATTACACAAGCCCTATTTGCAGCTTCACGCCAGGGAAATGTTCCTGTGCTCAAAGAAATATTTGTTCTCAAAGATAATGTTGACGTTTTTGATGAGAAAGGATTTACGCCGCTTATTATCGCAGCATATAACAATCAACCCGAAGCGGCAGGAGCACTTTTAGATGCGGGTGCCAACATAAATACACCCGACAATAGCGGTAATACTGCTTTAATGGGTGCCTGTTTTAAAGGCTATCTGGACGTTGCCAAATTACTAATTGAGCGCGGCGCAGCCATAGATGCGCAACACGGCAATGGTGGCACTGCACTAATGTTTGCAGCTATGTTTGGGCGCAACGAGATTGTGAACTTTTTACTTGAAAAAGGAGCCGACATCAGTGTAAAAGACATGCGCGGACTATCGGCTATAGACCTTGCTGCACAGCAGGGAAATACCGATGCAGTATCCAAACTGCAGACTTATCAAAAATAGGGTGTATCATAGACTTTTGCTACGTTTGCAAAGCAGAAAATCATAACATAATGGCGAAAGATCCTAAGGATAGCAATAAACAATTTACTGGATTTGTAAATGTAAAAGGCGCGCGTGAGCACAATCTTAAAAATGTTGATGTAACCATCCCCAGGGATGCGTTAGTTGTATTTACAGGTATTTCAGGTTCGGGTAAATCATCGTTAGCATTCGGTACGCTATATGCAGAGGCACAGCGCAGGTACCTTGATTCCGTTTCACCTTATGCAAGAAGGCTCTTTAACCAGATGGCTATCCCTGAAGTAGATGAAATTGAAGGCCTTCCTCCTGCTGTAGCTTTGCAGCAGCAACGCGGATCTGTCAGCACACGGTCTTCGGTAGGCAGTGTTACTACAATTTCAAACTTACTGCGAATGCTTTATTCGCGTGCAGGCGATTATCCCAAAGGACAATCCATTATATATGCAGAGGCATTTTCGCCCAATACACCGGAAGGCGCCTGCCCCGAATGCCATGGACTTGGAAAGGTATACGAAGTTACCGAAAAATCGATGGTGCCTGATGCCTCGCTAACCATCCGTGAGCGTGCTGTCGCTGCATGGCCTTTAGCGTGGCAGGGACAAAACCAACGCGATATATTGACAACTTTAGGGCATGACGTAGATATTCCTTGGAGAGACCTCCCAAAGGAAACCCGAGACTGGATACTCTTTACAGACGAACAGCCTGTTGTACCCGTATATGCTAACTACACTCCCGAAAAAGTTAAAGAGGCGCTTAAAAAGAAACTTCAACCCGATTACATGGGAACGTTTACAGGCGTAAAGCGCTATGTAATGCACACCTTTGCTAACACGCAAAGCCCTTTAATGAAAAAAAGGGTAGCCCAATATATGCTTAGCAGCGAATGTCCTTCCTGCCATGGTAAACGTTTACGAAAAGAATCGCTATCCATCAAATTTGCGGGGTTTGACATTGCAGAGATGAACAGGCTACCTCTTGAAGAAATGGTGCCACTATTTGAGGCATTTGCTACGCCTCTGGCAGATCAGCTTTCCAAATCTGATAAGGAGCACCCTGAAAAAACAATTGTTGCCTACCGCATAGCCGAAGATCTTTTAGCCAGGCTTAATGTTATTTTAGATTTGGGATTGGGTTACCTGACTTTAGAAAGAAGCACACCTACACTCTCACCTGGTGAGCTCCAAAGATTGCGCCTGGCTACACAGGTTCGCTCTAATCTTTTTGGGGTAGTTTATGTTTTAGACGAGCCGTCGGCTGGTTTGCACCCTGCCGATACAGAAGCATTACTCAGGTCTTTGGACAGGCTGAAAGCGTCCGGTAACTCACTGTTTGTTGTAGAGCATGAAATAGATGTTATTAACCACGCCGACTGGATCGTAGATGTTGGCCCTGCAGCGGGAGAATTGGGAGGCCGGGTATTATACAGCGGCCCTCCTGACGGACTAAGAAATATCGAAGCATCGGTAACGCGGCAGTACATATTCGCAGATAAAAAAACTGTACAAGAAGATATTCGCCAACCTAAAGGCTGGTTAAAACTGGCTGGTGTAACACGAAACAACCTGAATAATCTCTCTGCCGAATTCCCATTGGGTGTTTTTACCAGCGTTACAGGTGTATCAGGTTCAGGTAAAAGTAGTCTGGTTAGCCAGGTTCTTGTAGAATTAGTTGCAGAATATTTGGGAACTTCCATAAGTACAGCTGCGACTGAGGAAGAAGAAAGTCCGTTAGAACAAAATAATGTGGAAACTCTGAGCGGCAGTATTACAGCAGGAATGGAATCAATTAAACGACTTGTGGTTGTAGATCAAAAGCCTATAGGCAGGACGCCCCGCTCTAACCTTGCCACCTACACGGGCTTATTTGATAACATCCGTAAATTATTTGCTTCAACTAAACTTGCTAAATCCCGTAAATATGATGCCGGAAGATTTTCATTTAATGTTGCAAAAGGCCGTTGCCCACATTGCCAGGGAGAAGGTTTTGTGATGGTAGAACTGTTGTTTCTGCCAAGTGTATATTCTCCATGCCCTACCTGTCATGGTACACGTTACAATCCACAAACACTAGAAGTAAGGTACAACGATAAAAATATTGCAGAAGTACTGGGCATGACTGTAGACCAGGCATACGAATTTTTTAACGATGATAAATCTTCTGCGCATGCACTCGACGTAATACGGCAGGTTGGATTAGGCTATCTTAGATTAGGCCAGCCTGCCACAGAACTTTCTGGTGGTGAAGCGCAGCGTATTAAACTTGCAACAGAACTCCAGAGACAGCAGCACGGTAATACACTATATATTTTAGATGAGCCTACCACAGGCCTGCATCCGTCAGATGTTGAGAAACTTATGGTACAGCTTAAAGGGCTTGTGGCATCCGGTAACACCGTTATCGTTGTGGAACATGATATGGATGTTATCGCTGCCAGTGACTGGGTAATTGATATTGGCCCGGGAGCGGGAAGCAAAGGAGGCACAATCGTAGCTCAGGGAACGCCTGCTGCTGTAGCAAAAAGCAAGTACAGCCGTACTGCTCCTTATTTAGCGTCTCATTTATAACATTTTGAGCCGGCGATTTACCTTACGTTAATTATATGGTAATGGCGTGGTATGCCCACCATAATTGAAGTAACTTTAGTAAAAAGCAGTTATGGAAAAGCAAGTAACACTTTTTTCCCTGATGAATTTTGAATTCAGCAGGCAAAAGGAATTCCTGTTTTACACCCAGTGGGATGATGCGCTGTCTGAAGCCGATTTTAGTGAGCCGGCAGAAAAACCGGATTTTAATTATAGTATGATAATTGAATTTGAAGCTGATGAGGCTGCTCTTGAAGAAATCCGTATGACAGATACAGAATCCCTAAAAGACCTGCTGGACAAAAGTAAGATAATCAAAAAACAGTATTATATATAATTATGAGAACATTAGACATAGTAATTCGTTTAAACGGACGCCAGCAGGAATCAGAACTTGAAATAGGAAGTAATGCTAATTATAGCAACTTTTACAACTTTGTACAAAAAGCAATTGCGGATAGGTCAGCGGACATAATTCATAAAGGCGATTACTTTAGATATGATCACCATTTGCTTCCAAAAGATAATGATGCATTTAATACCTATGTCCTGTTCAGAAATATTGCTCTTAATGATTTAGAGGATGAAAATGTGATATGGAACACATTAGGACAGCAATTACAAAACCAGCGTTTTCCTGAAGTAAGAGAAAAAAATGAACATCATCAGCTAATAGAATTATCTTCTCTTGAAGAAGACAGAGTAATTGACACAGAAAATACAATAGCAGATTATGAGGATATACTTGTAAGGATAGCGGGAACCCGCGAAGAACTGGAATTTGATCCGTCAGGCGCCGAAGCAAACAAAATATTATACGACAGGCTGGCTAAACTTGTATATAACAAAGAAGCCGAAGTAATGTACAAAGGACCGAGGCTGGTATTTGATGAAAACAGGGACTTGTTTATTAATCCCGATGATTTTTCAATCTATGTGCTGTTCCGTACAAGACGTGATTATAATTATGAAAACAAAGAACAGCTATGGAATAACCTGTCAAACGATCTTAAGACCTTATCTTCTATCACATTATACAGGGCATCAAAAAACTACCAGGTAGTATTATTTACACACGATATATAACAAATAAGAAGTATGAAAAAGCAGGGCTGCTATGGCCCTGCTTTTCATGTTTTATATAAATTTATAAATCTATGCCCAAGGATCTAAAACCACCTTGACACAGCCATCTTCTTTTTTATTAAAGATGTCATAGCCGTGCGCAATTTCAGTAAGCGGTAATCTATGGGTAATGATATCATCAAGCTTCACTTTACCCTCTGTAACATATCCTAGCAGTTTGTCAATGTGTTTATGGGCAGGAGCCTGCCCTCCTCTCATGATAATACCCTTATCGAAAAACTGCCCTATTGGAAAATTGTCATAATTTACAGGATAAACCCCTAAAACCGAAACAATTCCGCCACGCCTTACCGCGCTCATACAAGCCTCAAGTACTTTTACGGATCCTTTTTCAAAGTTTACTACTGCTTTAGCCTTGTCAAGAAAACTTCTTTCGGGCTCAAAACCTACGGCATCCACACATACATCGGCACCGCGGCCCTGTGTTATAGCACGTATCTGTTCTACTACCCCTTTAGGTCCATCTTCCCATAATATAGTTTCGCAATGGGCGGTAGCTTTTGCCTTATCGAGACGGTATTGAAGCGTATCAACAATTACGACTCTGGCAGCACCCCTTAGCCATGCGCTTTTCGCAGCCATGATACCAACAGGCCCTGAACCGAAAATAGCCACAGTCTCACCCCCTTTTACTTCTCCCCAATCTATACCGGTATAGCCTGTAGGAAAGATATCAGTAAGAAATAATACCTGTTCATCAGTAAGATTATCCGGTACTACTCGTGGACCGAAGTTGGCATAGGGCACACGCACATACTGCGACTGGCCACCATCATAACCGCCATAAAGATCGGTGTATCCAAAGAGTGCACCGCCTTTTTCGGTCATTATCCCACCTTCAGGCCCATAATGCTCTGGGTTGCTATTTTCGCAATGCCCCGGCAGCTCATGGTTACAAAAGAAACAGCTGCCACAGGCAATGGGAAAAGGCACCACTACCCTGTCGCCACGTTTTAAATGCGTAACTCCTTTACCTACATCTTCAATAATCCCCATAAACTCATGTCCTAATACCATAGGCCTTGGCTGGGGTATTCCGCCTGAGAAAATATGCAGGTCAGATCCGCAAATAGCTGTAGAAGTTACCTTTAAAATAATATCATCCGGATTTAATATCGAAGGATCATCGATGGTATCACAGGAAATCTTTCCCGGACCGTGAATAACTGCTGCTTTCATACGTCGTCGGTTTGCTAATAGTTTATAAAATGATCTTAATTTGAAGTCTTGTTAAGCGTATCTCCGATGGTTGCAGATCCCGGCCCTGTTTCGTGAGCAGAAGTATCATTTGTAGCTTCGTCATTTTCAGTGGGCGTTTCGCTTCTTGAAGTCTCTGTTGGGCCATACGATTCGTCATTGTTAGACGATTTTTCTTTGCATGAATAAATGCATGTGCTAATTGTCACAATAGCAACCAGTCCAATTGTTTTAAACTTTTTCATAATACATATATTAGTTTATGTGATTACACATTTTCAGGTTCTGCAAAATCACTTATTGGGTGTTGTTCTACAGGGGCTGAAGACGATTGCGAGCCCGGCTTATCTTTTTTGTCACTTCCTTCCACTTTAACAAGTTTATTGTATAAACCCAGTAACAAAAATGGAGCAGCCCACTGCCCCACAAATAATGCGGTCTTGTCTTTTTGAAGAACTTTGAGAGTGGCAGATGCGGCCATGCTTCCTAATGCAGCCCATAAAAAAAGGTCTGACGGAAGTTTTGAAGTTTGTTTTTCGATGGCCTTTGCAACTGGCCCCTCTGAATGGTCATTTTGAATGATTGACATAGTTTTGATTTTTAGATTAAATTTTACGTTTGAAGTATTGTAAATTTAAACACTCTGTAGTTAAGCGTTTTACATCGTAACGTTAATAAGTTGTAAGACGACGTTAAACTCCAGAACAGAATTTGTGATGTAGTTAATCTCAAGTTAATTTCCGGACAGAGTAATTTTCGTATGATTTCTCATAAAACATTCATTAAGTTCAGACCCTATCTGGAAAATTAAATTATTCCGTCTAATGGGTTTGTAATGAATACAAATTATGCGCAATCATATGTCTGAAAAACATTTAGAATTCCGAGAGTCTACTATTGTGTGCCTGCGGTATTAAAATTACAGGTATCATCCTGATTATTTTTACGCTGAAATTTAAATCCTATTAGATAGCATTTTAAAATGGGACAATAGGCATTAATTCAATCAATAACACTTTTGTAACAGATTCGGATATGCCCTATTAACTAAATAATACAACAGTTAAGCACTAAGAATAAGATCAGCATATTTAAACTCCTGCGGAATAAAAGCTATTGACATAACAATCAGGAGTATACAAAATTTCAATTTTAATTTACACAAAATTTAAATAGCGCAGGAATATTAAGAAAAAACTCAAGTATGTATAAATGAAAATCCACTTCTTTCGAAGTGGATTTTCATTTAAGCACAAATTATGTAGATTATTACTGCTTTATTACGTGTACAGACTTAGTATTCTCATTAGTTTTTACAAAATATACACCTGCTGCATAATCAGTTATATCAATTAAATTTCCTGATCCTGATTTTATATTAACTCCTAGTATAGAGAATATGCTCCAGTCTAATTCTTTAGACAGATGAAACACTCCTGTTGAAGGATTTGGGTATACAGTAATTCTTTTTGAAACTTCGCCGGGAAGTTCGATTCCCGCAGTACAGTTGTGTACCATATAGGCAATGGATTTTGTATCGCTGCCACTTGTATTGCTTACCGTTAGCGACATTTGTTTCTCACCTTCTGTGGTGTAAATTACTGTATGAGGGCCTTTTCCTGCAGCAGTTTCCGGCTGGGCACCCTCGCCAAAACTCCATGTGTAGGTATCTATAGTTCCCAATGAAACCGATTCAAAATTTACTGGTGAATTAACACATCCCATTTGGGGGCTAAATTCAAAATCGGCAATTGGCGGTGCAGCGCTAACCAGCGTAAATTCCATTTTATTGATATTTACGTCGGCCTGATCAAAATACAGCCTAAGCACATGAACACCTTCGGTCAATAAAACACCGGCAACCGTTGCGTTCTGCCACGCCTGGAAACCTCCGGTATTCTGAACAGCAACAGGCCCTGTAATATCTATACCGTCTACTTCAAGGTGAAGCGTTTTATTATTGTACGGCGTAGAAATCCTGAATTTAATATCATAATCGCCTGTAGTATTAACTTGTGTCGTATACTTAAGCCATTCATTTGATGCCACATAAGCTATGTTATATCCACCCTCATTACAAACTTCGGTACCTACTCCGTCACCGGCCCGGTATTGGTTGTCACCTCCTCCATTGCTGTCAAAATAGGCAGCAGGTCCAATGTCATAATTCTCAGCTTCAACAATTCCGGGAATCTGCGCTATTATGCCAAGGTAGGGCGCATTATCCAATGTTGTTTGAGTATAAAATGCCGTATAAGTCGCAGTGCCGGCAACCGGCGCCTGAAAGTTTTGGTTCGCAGTTCCTCCCTGACTCCAGTTGTCAAAGTCATATCTTACGTTTCCCATATATTGAGGCGTAGGCGCATTAAGCGTCTGTAATGCTGCATTTGCAACAACTTTTCGTGTTGCAGGTGCTGTTACCGGTTTTTGGTTTAATTCTAAATTTAGCAGAACCGGAGAGCTCGTTACCGTAACATCCACGAGGTTAGGGTGAACATCTACAAAAGTGCTGCTTGTAAGCCCGTCACTATCTGTTACTGTTACCGTGAACCTGTACCACACGTTTGGTGTTTTTTCACCCTGGTTAGATGCAATAAAATTTCCTGATTTTACACCCTGAGGACTAGCGCCCGGATGCGAGTGCCCCGCTCCCGGTACATCTTCATGAAAAAGATCTATACTCCATGAAAAAGCGCTTGCAGGCAATACACCATCTTCAACATCAGTTGCGGCCGCTTCAAAATAAATTGAATCATCGGCATTCCATGTTAGTGAAGTTAATGGCAAAAGAATTTCAACTTCGGGCGAATTGGTAAATGGCACCACCGTAAGCACTGCCTGATTACTTGTTACCGTACCAGCAGTATTGGTAACAATAACCCTGTAGTTTCCTGCATTAGCCATTGTTACTGATGGAATGGTATAACTTGCCGAAGTTGCCCCATTAATATTCACATTGTTAAACTGCCATTGATACGTTAAACCCACCCCACTTGCACTAACGGTAAATGTTGCCGGATAAGTCTCCATTATTGTTTGTGATAATGGCTGGTTAACTATTGTTGGCGCTGCTGTCGCAATATAATTCAGCTTTATTAAAGCGCCGTTATTGCCATAGCTGCAATAATAGATATACCCGTCATTACCCAGCATCATTCCCAACGCATATTGCTGCGGGGAGTCAAAAATAATTGTTGAGACCGGATTAGCAACATTTGGATCAAATGAACGTATTTCGGTATTTACATAATCTTTAAATATGAAAAGACCCTGAAGATTGGGATATTGCGGGGTCAAGGGGTTGTAAAGCAAACCATTCGTAATGGCATTTCCTATACTTCCTGTTGCATAGGTAAAAATTGGATTAGTAAACATATTGGTTTCCGGCTGAACTCCGTCACCACCCTGCGGGTGTCCCCACGCATAATTACGGATTGCAGGGTTGCTAATCTCATTGATCTCTTCCCATGAAGTACCAACGTCCAATACGTATAGCTTATTAGCAACTGCATTAGGAACCAGCCTCCACGGATTCCTGAAACCATATACCCAGATACTCTGTTTTTGCACAGAGCCATTCCCATAAAAAGGATTACCCGGCGCGGGAAGCCCGTCTTCTGTAATTCTCAAAATTTTTCCTTTATAAGTATCCAGATCCTGTGAGTTAGTGTTTTGCTGGCTGTCGCCAACAGTAACATAAAGGTAGCCGTTAAAGAATTTCAGGTCGCCTCCGTTATGAAATCCACCGCCAATTGGCTCTAAAAGTAATATTTCCTGTGTACCAATCACCTGATTTGCGGCATCAATCTGTTTTCTCTCTATCCTGTGTCGTATTAAACCCCCATCGTTAATTGAATAGAATACATAAATGTAACCGTTTGCAGCAAAGTCAGGATGCAGTGTAAGGCCCAGCAAACCCTGTTCGTTATCGGTAACTGTAGAAACTGTAAATACATTGCTAACACTACCATTCTGATACACTTTTACTATACCGCCTCTTTCTGCTATAAAAATTCGCCCGTCTGAAGACTGCTCCAGCGACAAACCTTCTTTAATGATGGCTGTCGGGGCAATGTTCTCTGTAATATACTGGCTGTTAGACTGCCACGACAATAGCAAAAAGAAGCTGACCAATAAAAATTGAAAAGGCCTCTTTTTAAATCCGGGTATTGATTGTTTCATAATTATTTAGAATGATTGTTTATTTGTTGTCTCAAATTTAAAGGTTTTTCCTGCTACCAGCTTCAAAAAATTCGCTTATTCCTACAAATAAAAAAAGCCGGCATTTTGCCGGCTCCTTTTCTATTTATTAGGTGTAACAGCCTTAGCTGTTACAGATTTTTTAATGATTAATAAATTATTAAATGTCGTTAACCTCTATTTCCTTCATTATTTCTGCAAGTATCTCAAGAGACCTGATCCTGTCGGCATGGTCATACATATTACTTACTACCATCAATTCATCAACGCCTGTATCCTGAATAAATTTATCAATTTGCTTAGCAACGGCTTCCTTTCTGCCTACAAAAGAATACTTCAGCATTTCGCGCACTGTGGGATTATGCTGGATCATCATTAATTCATCGGTCATTTCCATAGGTGGCTGCAAAGCTTCCCTCTTACCTGTTAAAATTCCAACAAACATACGTATTAGTGATGTGAAATTCCTTTCGGCTGCTTCGTCGGTATCGGCTGCAATAACATTTACACCTGCTATTGTATAGGGTTTATCAAGATATTGTGATGGCTGGAATTCCCTTCTGTAAATATCTAATGCATCATGAAGCATACCTGTAGCAAAATGGCTTGCAAAAGCATACGGCAGACCCATTTTTGCTGCAAGGTGTGCACTATCAAGGCTGGAACCTAAAATATAGACTGGCACATTTACTCCCTCGGCAACAACAGCCCTTACCTGCGACCATTCGTTATCCTCAGAAAAATATTGTTGAATCTGCTCTATCTCACCTCCAAAGTTTTGTACAGCCTGCATCCTGTCGCTGCGAATGGCATGAGCCGTAACCTGATCTGTGCCGGGCGCACGGCCAAGACCAAGATTGATCCTGTTTGGATATAGTCTTCCTAATGTACCAAATTGCTCTGCTACAATAAGTGCTGAGTGATTAGGCAGCATTATACCACCTGAGCCTACCTGTATGCTTTGGGTATGTCCTGCAATATGGCCTATTAGAATCGAGGTCGCTACACTGGCAACATGAATCATATTATGATGCTCTGCCAGCCATAGCCTTTTGTATCCTATTTGCTCTGCTTTTTGGGCGAGGTCAACACTATTTTTAAGTGTTTGTTCTATTGTTACCCCATCAGATACTATTGCAAGCTCGAGTATAGAGTAAGCTATTTCTTTTTTGTTTATTTCCATGATGTATTAAGAGAGCCAATCAGTCTAAGCTAATCAACTGCTATAATTTAGATCTGCTGAAACAGATCATTTTGTTAATGTATTTTCATAATTTTCCCTTGAAGCTTTAATTTCAGGCATATGTTCATTAGCCCAGTCATATAAGGTCATAAGGGGTGGCACCAGGCTTTCACCCAGCGATGTCAATGTATATTCTACCCTTGGGGGTATCTGAGAGTATATTTTTCGTGAAACTAATCCGTCTGCTTCAAGAGTTTTAAGGGTCACTGTCAGCATCTTTTGAGAAATATTATCTATATGCTGATGCAATTCATTAAAGCGCAGCGTCCCATAGTGATTAAGCATAATGACAGTAAGCATAGACCACTTGTCCCCTATCCTGTTCAAAACATCTTTTACGGGACAGTCGTCCCCATTATTTTCACATTTCCGTAAGCTTTCTTTACTCATATAATTCTAATAACCATATTATTACTGAATTCCTTTCCGGTTGGAATCACAGAATGTTTTCACAATGCAAATTTATGGTAAAATCCTTTAGTTACCAAAGGTAAGTAAGTTAAAAAAGGTTATCAAAAATTCAGCCTAAAATTAATTCACATAAAAAATGGTTTAAGTATGAACTAATTAGTGTACCTTTGCACAGCTTATGAATGATACAGATAATATTTTACTTATGACCCAATTTGTGGATGCTGTGATTACTGCCAGGCAATCCATAAAATCTTTTCTCATGCCACGTATAAAGGAGCTGCACGGCCATGAAATAAGCTATGAGATGTTTCAGGTAATTTATGTATTATGGAGGAAGAATGAGGTAAACCAGCAGGAAATTGCTAACGCCGTTCAAAAAGGCAAAGCCAGCATAACCCCGCTTATAGACAATCTATGCCGAATAAAACTCGTGACACGTACTGAAGATATCAACGACAGGCGAAACAAGATCATATCCCTTACCCCTGAGGGCAAATTGTACAAACAAAAGTTTGATCCATTAATGAAGGAATTTTATAACATTTTTCAGGGCGATATTCCTGATGGGAAAATCAGGGAAGTCATGGCCATACTTCTTCAGGCTAGTAATAATCTAAACAAATAATTTTTTCGACCTAATAGTTCAACCTTTAACAGTATAAGAGTATACTAATGAATTCATTATTTAAAATTACGGTGTTTGCCGTGTTCATCTCCTGCAGTGCAGCAGCACAAGACACTATCCCCCGGGTTATAAAAATTGATGAACTTTTTGACCTCGCATCCCAAAACAGTAAAAAGCTGTCAATTTCAAAACACGGAATTGAAATAAGCAGGCAAAAGACAGAAATTGCAAAATCTGCCAGACTTCCCGAACTTGAAATATCGGCTAAGGTTGGCTACATAAGCAACGCGGTAGTACTGGAACCAAATTTTAGCTATATGGAGAGTATTAATATTCCGCACTTTAGCAATAATTATGATTTTGAGGCCAGCCAGCTGCTATACGCAGGTAATAGCATAAATGCATCTATAAGCAAATCAGAACTTGAGGAAAAGCTTTCTGAACTTAGCTATGATAAAGATAGCGAGACTATAAAAATAATGTTGTTAGGCCGTTACCTTGAGTTATATGCATTACACAATCAGCAAAGGGTATATAAAACTAACATAGCCCTTGCAAAAGCCGTATTCAAAAACATAACCAGCCTGCACAAACAGGGAATGGTTACAAAAAATGACATTATACGCAGTGAATTGCAGATTACAGAGCTGGAACTACAGGCTAACAAAGTAGATAATTCCATATCAATTATAAATCGTGAACTATGTGTTGTTTTGGGACTTGATGTAAAGACAAAGATTATTGTTGACCCCGCCCTAAAAATGGCAGAAGAAAAAGAAGAAACATTTGATGTAAATCTCAGTAATGCTTTTAACCAGACACCTGCAATGAGGGCTACTGCGATCCAGGAAGAAATTGCCGAAAAGAATATAGCCATTGCAAAAGCAGAGCGCATACCTACACTTTCCTTATACGCGACAAATGGAATGGTTCGCCCCTACATCTATGTACTTCCTCCATTAAATAATTATGTAAACCTGTATCAGGTTGGTATAAAACTCTCTTATAATATTTCTTCCATCTATCACGCCAAAGAGCATATTCACCTGGCTGAAATACAAAAAACTATCCAAAGGGAGCAGACAGAGCTTATCCGCCAGCAGACGGAACTGGAAGTTAATGCTGCATACATAAAATTTCGCGAAGCAAAACAGGAAATGATTACGCGAGAAAAAAGCAGGCTGCTTGCCGATGATAACTACAGGATAGTCGAAAAGAAATACCTGAACCAGTTAGCTCTTTTTACTGATATGCTGGATGCCAGTTCCGCTAAACTATCGGCAGAGCTCAATCACAGCAACGCAGGCATAACCGTTGTATACCAATGGTACGAGCTGCAAAAAGCTACCGGAAAATTATAACAAAAAACATCTACAGAAATACAAAACGTATGCAAACCAAAGAACAAAAACGCAAAAAAAAGATAGTCATACTAAATTCCCTGTCAGTATTCATCATAATAGCAGCCCTTATTTGGGGAATTACCGTTTTCTTCCATATAGGCAACTCATTATTTACAGACGATGCACAGGTAGAATCATACATTAACCCTATCAACACTAGGATACCGGCTTACATAAAAGAGATAAGGTTTACAGAACACCAACAGGTAAAAAAAGGTGACACACTTATAATTCTTGACGATAGTGAATATAAGATCCAAAAGGAACAGGCTGCCTCATTGCTAGCAGATGCATTGGCTAACAAAGACGCTGCAAGCTCCGATTCTGATATAGCCCATAACGGCATTACAATTGCCAATGCCAACCTGGAAGAGTTAAAAGCACGGTTACTAAACATGGAAACTAACTACAAAAGATACCAGAACCTTCTTAAAGAAGATGCTGTTACTCAATATCAGTTTGACCAGATCAAAACAGAGCTTGACGCAATGCGTGCAAAATTCCATGCGTTGCAGGGGCAGCACAAAACGAACCAGCTTACTACAGACGAAACAGGCCATAAAGTTATCGCCGCTGCTGCCAATGTTCAAAAAGCACAGGCATCTCTTGATATGGCAAAATTAAATTTATCCTACACGGTAGTAACAGCACCTTACGACGGGGTCGTAGGACGAAGGATAGTTGAAGAAGGACAGCTTGTTCAGGCAGGACAGCAATTGGTAAGCATCGTACGCGATAATGAAAAATGGGTAACCGCTAATTATACCGAAGACCAGATTGCAAAACTGCATTTAGGAACACCTGTAACTATTAAGATAGATGCTTTACATGGAAAAACGTTTACAGGGAAAGTTACAGCAATATCTGAAGCAACAGGAAGTCGTTATTCTGCAATTCCTGTTGATAATTCTACAGGAAATTTTGTAAAGGTGCAGCAGCGAATCCCTGTAAAAATCGCATTTACTGACAGCAACACAACTGGTGACCTCGACCTGCTGATAACAGGGATGAATGCCGAAGTGATAAAAGCAGAGTAATTACAATGGATAACAGAATTTTTTTTAATCGCATACCTCAGAAAATGGATTTCTGGTTCCTGCTGTTTCTCAACATCATACTAGCCTTCAGCAGTGGGATACCCACAACTATAGCGCCTTATCTTATTGGAGACCAAAGCGCTGTACCCGCCGACGTTACCATGGCCGGATTCGCCTATTTTACCGGAATGGCCTGTATGTTTCCAATCATTTTAAGGCTTAAGCAATTTACAAACACAAAGCTTATTTTAGGTTGTTCATTTCTCGCGCTGCTTTTCTTTAATTTTCTACTTTCTGTTTCAAACGCACCACTTATTATGATCATGGCGTCCTTTGCCATAGGGTGTGTGAAAATGCTCGCAACATTAGAAATTGTGCTATCCCTTATCCCTATTTTAATGCCTAAGGGTGAGCGCTATCAGCTATATTGCATCTACTACCCATTGTCTATGGTTTTTGGTCCGGTTTCAGGACTTTTGGCTGCCTATCTGGCCGATACCGTCAACTGGCATTACAGCTTTCATGAACAAAACTTTTTTATTTTCATTGGCCTGCTTATCATTGTACTTTTTGTGCATCCCGAAAAAAGGTCTAAAAAAATCCCATTAGTGCAATTTGACTGGCTGGGTAATATTTTCCTGGTAATCTCCCTCCTCTTGATGTGCTATGTAATGAGCTATGGTTTAATGCAGGATTGGTTTGCTTCGGTAAAAATACAGGCTGCCACAATAGGGAGCATTATAGCATTACTTACTTTTTTACACAGCAATATGCGCAACAAAAGGCCAATTATCAACTTTACAACTGTAGCTTCATGGCATGTATTGTGCGGCGTTTTTGTACTTTGTTGTTTGTGCATGCTATTTAATACTGGCTCCCTTACATCACCTTTTTTAGCAATAGTATTTAAAAATAACCCGCTAGAAAGCGCTAAAATAAATACTTACGGAACAGTGGGGTACCTTTTTGGCAGTTTCCTCTGTTTTCTATACTACAGAAAGTTCATGAATTTTACGCCCATGGCAGCAACTGCATGTGTATTGTTTTTAGTTTCAAACCTTGGCATGTATTATATCACAACCATAAATGCTTCGCCAAATGATCTTTTTTTGCCGATGTTCTTTAGGGCGATGGCTACCATAATTACCTATATCAGCGTTGGTATCTATATTACAAGCAACATACCATTAAACTATTTTAATGACGTTACGATGTTCCTAATCGCCGTGCGCACATTGTTAGTCCCTGTTGTGGCCTCTGCCCTTTATTCAAACTGGCATTATCATGAACAGATCAAATATACCACCAGACTGGCAAACACAATGGATGCTTTAAATCCTTTGGTGGCAGTAAGGAATACACAACTCGTTTCTTCGGTAAAAGTTCAGGCATCACTGCTTGCCTTACGCGACATCTACGGAGCGTTAATAATAATGAGCCTCGTTTTACTGGTAATCATACTTTTTATACCGTTTCACGGTTCAAATAAGCGAATTATATTTAATTGGCGGGATCCACTTCATGGAAAGGAAGCTGCACAAGCCATAACTGTGTAATAAAAATGAGGCTATCTAAAAAACTAGATAACCTCATTTATACTATAATTATTGATATGCTAAAGCTATCTTATTGCTTATCGATCTTATACAACCTTCCCTGATCTGTAATCGCATATAATGCACCGTCCGCTGCCTGGGTAACATCTCTAAATCGCTGGTTTTCGCCGGCAAGAAGCCTTTCTTCACCAACAACTTTATTGTTATTATCAATAACAAGCCTTACGATATGAGAACCACTAAGCGCACCGATAAAAAGGTTATTTTGCCATTCTGGTATTTTATTGCCTTTGTAGAACGTCATGCCGCTTGGCGAGACCACAGGATCCCAGTAATATACCGGTTGCTCTAATCCATCCTGCTGCTGAATAGCAGCACCAATAGGTTCGCCGCTATATTCAATACCATACGTAATTGTAGGCCATCCATAGTTTGCACCTGCTTTAACACGGTTTATTTCGTCACCTCCTCTTGGACCGTGTTCACTTTGCCACAATTCTCCGGTAACAGGATGTAATGCTATCCCCTGCGGATTCCTGTGACCTATACTAAACAATTCCGGCAATGCGCTTGTTCCTGTAAAACCAGGGTTTCCGGCAGCAGCCTGGCCGTTTGTGTCTATTCTTATAATTTTTCCAAGACCAGATGATACAGATTGCGCCAGTGGTCGTGTCTCCAGTACCGAACGCTCTCCCGTACTTACATACAAATTACCTGTCTTATCAAACAAAATGCGCCCACCGTAGTGAAGCACGCTGCTGTTTGCCGGATTAGCACGGTATATAACCGTAGCTGATTCGATAGCAGTATCATTATCCGAAAGCCTTCCTTTAGCTACAGCAGTAAGATTACCACCGGCAGCTGCTTCAGAGAAAACCCAATATACCATCCTGTTGTTTGTAAAATCAGGATCGATACAAATACCTAATAATCCGCCCTGTCCTTCAGGATTAACCGCAGGAAGTCCTGTAATAGGATTACCTACATTACCTGCCTGTGTTACAATACGCAGCGCACCGCCTTTTTCAGTAATTAAAAGACGTCCGTCTGGTAAACTCGTAATTCCCCACGGCGATGATAATGCAGATGTAATGACTCCCGAGGTATACGGTGTTGTAGTCTGCGCCCCATTAGCTCTTGTCTGTCCTGCAAAAGCCGGTTGGTAATTAGTGTTAGGCACTTCAGTCTCTACCGGCGGGCCTGTGGCAACCGGAACATTTGAAGTTTTGTCATCATCTCCGCATCCTGTCAAAGAAAGAACAGCAGCAGAAAGAGCTGTAAAATACATTGGTCTTCTCATAAAATATTTATTTTTTTTGTTGGTAACTATGAACGCCCCCGTTCACATTTTTTAAAAATAGCAGTTGACTCTTACAAATAAAAATCTGTTAAGTTTATTTTAGGATTTTTATACTATAAATAAAGCCTCCCGTAATGGAAGGCTGTAAATTTAAAAGCCCGTTTATTTACTGTAATTAAAAAGTATTTAACTCAATAAATTTTAATTTTAGCTGCAAATATTTAACGGTATATCCCGCTTTAAGCAATTCATATTCAGTTGTAAGCAATTGATTTTTTGATGATGTAAAAACAATAGCTTCTATAAGGCCGCTACTAAATTTTGCCTGAGTAGTTTCAAACGATTTTTGGGCATATGACCTTGTTTGCTCCAGTTTTAATGCAAGGTTTCGTTTTGATATTTTTTAGCCGTTTCCTGTTCAATCAGCTGGCGCAGCTTTATCTTTTCCTGTTCTGCCTCAACATTCTTTTTCTGAAACTCAAGCTTTGCAAGCTGAACATTGCGGCTGGTTTTAAAACCGTTAAATATTGGCATGGAAAATCTTAGGCCTATATAATGATTCTTGTTATCGTTAATTTGTGTCCAAAACGGATTTACAACGTTGCCCGGCTGATTTAAAGGAAGATAATAGAATGAAGAATAAACGTAAAAAGCGCCTATTACCGGCAAATAGCATTTCTTTCTATAGCAATGTTTTTCTTTGCAACATCAGATGCAAATTGTGCAAAATGTATCTTTGGGTAATGCTGTAAAGCGTTTTCATAAATTACTGCTGCCTCTTTTTGGGAGAGATCAACCTCTTCTATCGCGGCGAAATTAATAGTATCAGATTTATATCCATAACGTTCATAAGTTGTAATACCGCCAGTTTATGATTAAAAAGCAACTGTATCGTTTGGGTTATAGAATTGTCTTCCTGGTTATAGCTAACCTGCATATCATAAAGATTGCCTTTCGGCTTACTACCTATGTTTACATCTTTTTGTGTCCATTTTAGCATATTTATCTTACAATAGTGCAATATTGTGCCACAATTTTAAAAGTTGCAAACAACTGAATAACAGTGATTGAAAATTTGACAAAATTTAGGAGTGTCCAAAAACGTATAGTAATGAAAAAAACACAGGCAGCAATTTTAGTCATCGATGACCAGGAAGCCATACTTTGTGCCTCAAAAATGGTTTTAAAAAAACATTTTGAGACCATTTATACGCTGAACAACCCTAAAATACTGGATGCGCTTGCCGAAAACCCTGTTGATGTGGCGATGCTTTGATATGAATTACCGCATAGGCTTTGAGGATGGGCGCGAAGGTATTTATGCCCTTAAAGAGATAAAAACTTTTTCTCCGCAAACCGTAGTAATTCTCATGACGGCTTTTAGCAAAGTAGAAACTGCCGTTGTGGGAAGTAAACTTGGTGCTTTTGATTACATACTTAAACCGTGGGATAACGAAAAACTGATTAATATAGCAAAATTGGCGGTTGAAGAAAGCAGGAAAGAACGCAAAAAAGAAGCCAATCTTCCTAAAAAAGAATTGGTTTTCTTTGGCGAATACACAGTTATAAAACGTGCGTATGCATTAGCCGAAAAAGTTGCCAAAACAGAAGCAAACGTATTGATATTAGGCGAAAACGGTACAGGTAAATATGTAATGGCAAATTATATACATTAACATTCAAATCGCGCCTCGCATCCATTTATGCATGTTGATTTAGTTTCCCTGAGCGATAGTATTTTTGAAAGTGAACTCTTCGTTTATTCTAAAGGAGCATTTACGGATGCCAAGGTCGATAGTCCGGGACGTTTTGAACTCGCTAATAATGGTACTATCTTTCTCGATGAAATAGGTAACGTTCCGCTGCACCTGCAGTCTAAGCTGTTACAGGTTATACAGAACAGGTTCGTTATCCGGTTAGGCGAAGCAAACGCACTGATACCGGCAATGGTATTGACACTGGTATAAAAGACAAGATATTTTTACCATTTTTTACCGCCCGAACAGAAGGTGCCGGTATTGGCCTTACCCTGTCTAAAAATATAATTGAAGCCCATGGCGGCTACCTTAATTACCTGACTGAAAAGGACTCAACAACTTTTACAATTTGTCTTATAGAATAAGCTGTTAAAAACACAATAACAGGCTAATTATTTTTCGAAATTTATGCGATAAATAAAAGTACTATTTATTTGCAGAAACGAAAAACCTTGTTATATTTGCAACCGCAATGAGCAATTGTTGCGAGACTTACTGGAGAAATGGCAGAGTGGTCGATTGCGGCAGTCTTGAAAACTGTTGACTGTAACAGGTCCGGGGGTTCGAATCCCTCTTTCTCCGCTGAAAATCAAACCTTTAAATAGCGATATTTAAAGGTTTTTTTATTTAGTATTAAAAGGTATCGCTTAAACCTAACCTAAATCTGTTCCTATGTTACCTACGATATGGACACTATGAACTACGATATGGATACATGCGAAACCTCTTTCCTTCCGAATTTTGCTTTATAATTTAAATAGCAAAACAATGAAAACCATTTTTATAACAGGGGCATCATCGGGATTGGGTAAAGCAACAGCAAAACTATTCCATTCAAAAGGCTGGGCTGTAATTGCAACAATGCGTTCGCCAGAAAAAGAGATTGAGCTGACTAAACTATCAAATGTGACGCTCCTACCACTGGATGTAACCAACCTGCAACAGATCAAGCAAACGGTAAATGAAGCTGTCTCAACGCATAATATAGACGTTGTGTTTAATAATGCCGGATATGGCCTTATGGGTGCGTTGGAAGTTCTGACCGACGAACAGATACTCAACCAGGTAAATACTAACCTGCTAGGTGTGATCAGGGTTACACAGGCTTTTATACCTTACTTCAGGCAAAAAAAGGCCGGCCTGTTTATAAGCACAACGTCAATGGGTGGTTTTATGGGATTCCCACTGCATTCATTGTACCATGCAACTAAATTTGGTGTAGAAGGGTGGTCAGAAAGCATGTCGTTTGAACTGGGCCAGTACAATATTGGTATAAAAACGATTGCCCCTGGTGGAATAGTTACCGATTTTTTAGGCAGATCTCTTGAAAGCACTTCTCATCCGGCATATAAAGGGCTTGAAGTTAAGCTTTTTGGTAATATTGATGCTATGATGGAGAGTGCCGCAACCGCAGACAAAATAGCCGAAGTTGTTTATGAAGCAGCAACCGATGGCAAAGACCAGGTACGATATGTAGCGGGAACCGATGCCAATACGATGTTTGCAAGGCGTAACGAAATAGGTGCTGAAGATTTTAGAAAAGAGATAGGTAAGCAATTATTTGGGTAAATTTGTACATAAGTCCATTCGCTTAAGAGTAGTAATCCAGAAGTGATATACCATGACAATAATTAATTCCATAAATGATTTTCATCAGCTAACAGGACTTCCTGATCCTCACCATCCGTTAATAAGTATTGTGAATGTTGCAGATATGCATCTTGAGTACGTTAATACCTGGAAGCAGTTTGCATTAAACTTTTACTGCATTTCGCTTAAAAGAAATGTAGCTACAAAAGTGAAATACGGTCAGCAGTATTACGACTACGATAAAGGGTTAATGACTTTCATTGCACCCAGACAGGTACAATCGCTTGACGCAAACACCCCTGAGGAATTAAAGTCTGCTCAGGGAAATGGCCTCACATTACTTATACATCCTGACTTTTTATATGGGCATCCACTGGCAACTAACATAAATAATTATAAATTTTTCTCTTATGCTGTTAATGAAGCCCTGCACCTGTCTGATAGAGAGGAAAAAAATATTGTAGCGATTTTTGAAAAGATAAATGAGGAGCATCAACATATAGATAGCCACACACAGGATATTATACTATCCCAGGTCGGTTTGATGCTAAATTATAGTAAGCGCTTTTATGAAAGGCAGTTTATTACCCGAAAAACAGCAAGCCACGACCTGCTTTCTAGAATGGAGTTGTTACTTAACAGGCACTTTGATAATGACGAGACTTTAAAAAGCGGTTTGCCTACTGTAGATTATGTAGCCGGAAGCCTGAATGTGAGCGCACATTACTTAAGTGATATGTTACGGTCTGTAACAGGACAGAGTGCACAGCAGCATATACATGATAAACTTATAGAGAAGGCAAAAGAATATCTCTCAACAACAGGTCTATCTGTGGCTGAAATCGCCTATCAATTAGGTTTTGAATATCCGCAGTCTTTCAACAAGCTCTTTAAAAAGAAAGTATTGATATCACCTTTGGAATTTCGCCAGACATTTAATTGATACATCATTCAGAAAATAAAAAATCCCGTAAAACCAAAGTCAGATTTTACGGGATTTGTATTCTATATCTGACGGCTTATATTCCTCGTGCTGATGCAACTGAAGCTGCAAAAATGCCAACAAACCCTATATAAGATACAATCCATATAATAGTAAGGATACCAGACCATAAGAAATAAGATTTCAGGTTGCCGAAAGCCTTCGTAATTCCCTGTGTATTATTTTCTAAAACTGCCTGTTTTGTTGTAGTGGCAAATTTAAAAAGATAAAATACCGGAAAGAATAACAGTATAATAAAAACGAGCATCGTAACCCCTAACGAAATTGCAGACATTAACCCGGCTGCGCCCGGCATTGCTTTAAAAGCATCTCCTGCAGTCATAATTGCCAGAGAGCCTAAAAGACCAAACGCAATGCACACAAATCCTACAATAGAGAGGAACATCCCCCAGCCTGCCGCTGATTTTAAAAAGCCCTTTGCAGTTTCGGTAATCTGCATTTCAAAAGTTTCAAATGATGAATTGGTTTCCATTATATTGGGTAGTTAGTGAACTGTAAAAGTTTATTTTTCGAATGCCGCCAGTGTTTTGGTAATAATAGCAACACAGTCTAAAAGCTGTTCTTCAGTCATTACTAACGGCGGCGCAAAACGGATAATATTACCATGTGTAGGCTTTGCTAAAAGGCCATTATCTTTTAATGCAACGCAAATATCCCATGCAGTAGAGCTGTCTTCATCGTCGTTTATAACAATAGCATTAAGAAGGCCTTTACCCCTTACCAGCGTTACAATATTACTTTCAGCAATATATTCATCTATTTTATCACGGAAAAGCTGCCCCATTGCATCGGCATTTTCGGCAAGTTTTTCATCCTGTACCACTTCAAGGGCTGCTATAGCAACCGCAGATGCTACAGGGTTACCTCCAAAGGTAGATCCGTGCTGACCCGGTTTGATTACATTCATTATCTCATCGTTAGCCAGTACTGCCGATACCGGATATGCACCTCCTGAAAGCGCTTTACCTAATATAAGGATATCAGGCTGAACATTTTCATGGTGAACTGCAAGCAGTTTACCTGTACGCGCAATACCTGTCTGGACTTCATCAGCAATAAAAAGCACATTATGGGCTGCACATAGTTGTTTTGTTTGGGCTAGATAGCCTTCGGCAGGAACATATACACCTGCTTCACCCTGAATAGGCTCCACAAGAAATCCTGCTATATTTTTTTCAGATTTCAGTACCTCTTCAAGCGCCTGAACATCATCATAAGGTATCTTAATGAACCCGGCTGTATAAGGGCCGAAGTTTTTCCTTGCATTCTCATCGTTAGAGAACGAAATGATCGTTGTTGTCCTTCCGTGGAAATTGTTTTCGCACACTATGATTTTAGCTTCCTGCTCTGCAATTCCTTTTTTCTCGTAAGCCCATTTACGGCAAAGCTTAATGGCTGTTTCCACCGCTTCAGCCCCCGTGTTCATTGGCAGCACTTTGTCAAAACCAAAGTATTTGGTAACAAACTCTTCATACCTGCCCAACTGGTCGTTGTAAAACGCTCTTGAGGTAAGGGTTAATGTCTGTGCCTGTTTAACCATGGCATCTACAATCTTTGGGTGGCAATGCCCCTGGTTTACCGCTGAATAGGCTGATAAGAAATCATAATATTTTTTGCCTTCAGCATCCCATACATTTACACCTTCTCCCCTGCTTAAAACTACCGGAAGCGGGTGGTAGTTATGTGCCCCGTACTTGTCTTCTAAAGCAATGGCATCAGCCGAGCTTAATTTTTCTAAAACTGACATTAGTCGTATTGTTTTTGTTTTTCAAACAGCAATTCCTTCTTATTGGAGAGAAATCATCCTTATTGAGCCTGCAAATTAACAAAAATAAAATTATCCGCTATTTAATCTGCATTAAATGCAATCAAAAAACATAATTTGTAAAAGGAGAAACATTTTTGATAATCAGACTGAATCTTCATCGTTAGCAACAGCTATTTTAGCCGTAATTTTTTCCAGAAGTTTTGCAACACTATCCTTAAGTGCCTGCGGCTCTACAATCTCTGCGTAATCAGCATACATCAAAAACCATCTTGCAAGGCCTTCTTCTACCGACATGGAGAGAAAAGTCATTTCTATATAATCATCTGTTTCAATTTCAGATACAAAGCCGTAAAAATATTTTCTGTCCTGCATATATACGGCAACACTTTTATCTACCCGAATCACCGCTTTTTGCGTTACAAACCCTGATTTCATTGTTTTTCTCAGCTCCTGAAATTCTTTTAGTGATGCCCTGTCTTCCTGATCGAGATTTGTAAGCGCGATAGACAACACCCTGTCTATCCTGAACTGACGGTACTCCTGACGTAAATGACAGAACCCTATAGTATACCAAAAGTCGTTTTCGTGAAAAACACCTATGGGTTCTATAATGCGTTCGCTGCTGTCGTTAGCAAAAGCCTTGTAGGTAATCTTAACTGCTTTTTTATCGGCTATTGCCTTTAGCAATATATCCAGGATATTGCCGGGAGGAGACACATAATTTGGCTTTTGTACTACTACTATCTGCTCCTCAAGATTTTCCACAAGGTCTTTTTCCGTTCCCCTCAGTACAGCTTTTATCTTATACATTGCCGAGCCAAAATTTTTGTTCAGTTCGTTATCGGTAAACTTAGACATCAGTTTTTCTGCCGTAATAAAAGCTACAGCCTCTTCCTTGGTAAACATTACCGGCGGCAGCCTGTAACCGTCAACTATAGAATATCCTACACCTGCTTCGCCATACAGTGGAACACCCGCCTCTTCCAGCGTGCGTATATCACGATAAATGGTACGCAGGCTGGTATCAAACCTGTCGGCAAGATCCTGTGCCTTTACAACTTTTTTAGACTGCAGCTGAATCAATATTGCGGTTATCCTGTCAAAACGGTTCATTGGTAATTCTCTTGGTGTACCCAAAGATAAGAATTCCTGTAAACGAAAAAGGTCCCACTTGCGCGGGACCTCATATGAAATCAAAAATCAACTTAACTCCTTACTAATGTTGCATTAGATGTGATTGCCGTGTTTAACAGCTTAGATACTGGGCAGGTAGTTTCCGCTTTGGTAACCAGCTGCTGAAACTCATCAGTTTCTATATCATCAACCCTGGCAAGTACAGAGAGGTGCGATCCTACAATACTTCCGTTCTGGAAATCAATATCGCACTTTGTTTCTATTGAGGCTACATTATAGCCTGCTTCATTTATATATGCAGTAAGCTGCATTGTAAAACATCCTGCATGGGCAGCTGCAACCAGTTCTTCCGGGTTAGTACCGTTACCATCTTCAAAACGTGTTTTAAACGAATATTGCGTATTGCTTAAAACATTGCTTTGTGTAGTTATCTTACCGGCACCTTCTTTTAGCGAACCAGCCCATACTGCTGTGGCATTTCTTTTCATGTATTAAATTTAGATTTGGTTTATTCCTCCTAAATTAATCAATTAAGATGCTGGCTATGTAAGTTTTAACAAAATATTAAAACTCTTACTCCATCATAGAAAGCAACTTTAGTGTAGTATTCCAGTTACGTGTCGTGGCCCTTACTTTTAACTTACTTTCTGTAAGATTATTGGACAACTTAGAGTCAGAAGCTTTAGATTCCAGCCTAAAATAAAGTATATCAGCTTCCAGATCAATAAGGTCTTTGCCTATAGGTGCCTGCAGTAATTTTTCAAAATTCTCCTGTGAGGGCGTGTCAGATAAAAAAGTTACATAAAGCTTCTTAAATCCTGCCGGTTCCTCTTCCCTACCCTCAGCATAAGGATTATTATCTACGGCACTTTCAAGAGCCTCTTTTTGCAATACAAAAACAGAAACTTCAAAGCCATAATGCCTCTCTATCACTGCTTCGATAGCCAATCCAATTTCTTTTCCTGAGGATTGACTGCCTTCAAAAATTACATTACCGCTCTGTATATAGGTTTTAACGTTAAGATATCCTGCGTCAGTCATCAGCCTGCGAAGGTCTTCCATCTTTATTATCTTTTTTCCGCTCACATTTATGCCGCGGAGAAGGGCTAAGTATACAGGCATGTAAATTGTTTTATGAGATTGTAACAAATGTATCTAAATTTTAGAATAATACCTTATTTTTGCGCCATGGGAAGAAAGAAGACAGACAAGATTGTATTTGAGAATATATCGGTGCTAGATGCCGGTGCAAAGGGTGTATCGGTAGCAAAGGCTCCTGATGGTAAAGTGATCTTTATACCTAATGTGGTACCCGGAGATGTAGTTGATGTACAGACTTTTAAGAAGAAAAAGTCGTACTATGAAGGAAGGGCAATAAATTTTCATGAATATTCTGAACACAGGATAGACCCTGTATGCAGCCATTTTGGCTCATGTGGCGGCTGTAAGTGGCAGAATATGCAGTATTCCCAGCAGTTATTTTATAAAAATCAGGAGGTTTATAACCACCTTAAACGTATAGGTAAAGTAGAACTACCCGATTTTGATCCTATCCTGGGTTCAGAAAAACAATTCTATTACCGCAACAAAATGGAGTTCTCGTTTTCTAACGCACGCTGGAAAACACAGGCTGAGGTAGATAGCGGTGCAGAAATATCTGATGCCAACGCCCTTGGTTTCCATATCCCAAAAGCATGGGATAAAATACTTGACATTACACACTGCAGCCTCCAGGAGGATCCAAGTAATGGCATACGTAACAGTGTAAGGGAATTTGCGAATGCAAATGGTTTAAGCTTTTTTAATCCCCGTAACCACGAAGGACTGCTGCGCACCCTTATGATACGTACTGCATCAACAGGTGAGATCATGGTGCTCATCCAGTTTTTTGAAGATGATAAAGAAAAAAGGGAATTGCTTCTTAATTTTCTTGCAGAGCGTTATCCGCACATCACTTCGCTGCAATATGTAGTAAACAGTAAAGCTAACGACACGATATACGATCAGGATGTTGTTCTTTTTATGGGGCGCGATTATATCCTTGAAGAAATGGAAGGGCTCAAATTCAGTATCAATGCCAAGTCATTTTACCAAACCAATTCTGACCAGGCTTACGAACTATACAGCATAACCCGTGAATTTGCAGGACTTACAGGTAATGAGCTGGTATATGACCTTTATACTGGAACAGGAACAATTGCACAGTTTGTGTCTAAAAAAGCACGCAAAGTTATTGGCGTAGAAGCAGTGCCTGAAGCGATTGCAGATGCTAAAGAGAATGCAAAACGCAACAATATTACAAATTGCGAGTTTTTTGTAGGAGACATGAAAGTTGTCTTTAACGATGACTTTATAAATACACACGGCAGGCCGGATGTTATTATTACCGACCCACCGCGTGACGGAATGCACAAAGATGTTGTAGACCAAATATTGCAGATAGCCCCTGAAAAAGTGGTTTATGTAAGCTGTAACTCTGCAACACAGGCACGTGACCTCGCCCTTATGGACGAAAAATATAAGGTTACACGTGTGCGCCCTGTAGATATGTTCCCACAAACACACCATGTGGAAAATGTTGTACTTTTGGAAAAGCGATAAACAATAAGGCAAAGCCTATATGAAAAGATTAGTTGCATCAATAGCCGTTTTACTGATAGTGAGCGCTTACCTGTTAAGCTGCGAAAAGGATGATTTATGTGCCGATGGTTCGCCTATAACGCCACAGTTAGTGGTTAATTTTTATCAGCGGGACAACACCACACAGGTAAAGCGTGTTTCTAACTTTAAGGTGTACATTGAGGGTACAAACGACACATTGCCATTTAGAAGAGGTGATTCTTTAATTAAGATGCCTTTAAAAAATGACGCTGATAAGGTAAAATGGACAATACTATACAGGCTGGCGCAAACAGGCGCAGATTCATTAACTTTTATTGATGATTTTGAAATCAGTTACAAAAGGACGCAAACGTATGTTTCCCGTGCATGCGGTTTCAGGAATACATTTTTACTGGATCCCGAAAATACGCCCAACCCGGTTATAACACATCATCCTGAAAATCCGGGTACTTTTATTTCTGATAAAAATATAATTAATCCCAACGTAGAAAACGAAAATGAAGCACATATCAACATCTATTTTTAGTATATTTTTACTGGCTTCACTTTTAGGCAATGCACAGGAGAAAAAAGCTTTAGATACTACAGCTACGGGTGTGCCCATATATCCTGATCGCTACGGGCTGCGTATAGGCGTAGATCTTCACAGGGCTACAAGGTCTTTGTATGAAGATGGCTTTAAAGGCTTTGAAATAGTTGCCGATTACAGGCTAACTAAAAAATTATATTTTGCAGGAGAAATTGGTACGGCAGATTTTACTATTGATGATGACCTTGTAAATTTCACCACAAAAGGAAGTTATTTTAAAGCCGGTGTTGATATCAACTCGTACGAAAACTGGCTAGATATGGAAAACATGATCTACATTGGCTTCCGTTATGGTTTTTCATCTTTCAGCCAAAACCTTAACTCCTATACTATTTACGACCAAAACGATTATTTTCCTGACGTCACGGTATATCCCAATAGAAAATACAGCAGCCTTTCGGCACACTGGGGAGAAATTGTTGGAGGCATGAAAGTGGAAGTATATGATAATATCTACTTGGGTTTTAGTGTACGACTGAACTTCCTGATCACTGATAAAAAACCTCAGGATTTTGATAACCTTTATATTCCCGGGTTTAACCGTACTTATGACGGTAGTTTTGGGGTTGGGTTTAATTACTCCCTCTCCTACTTTATACCTTTATACAAAAAGAACAAGCCCGTTATTGAAGAGGCTAAAAAATAAAAAATGCCCTCATTACGAGGGCATTTGTATTTTAAAGCATCAATTTTATTTCACGATAAGTTTTTTTGTCTGCTGCTTTCCTGATACAGTTACGCTTACAAAATATATTCCTGATTTTAATGCTGAAATGTTAAGAATACCTTCATTGTTCTGGTAAGATGAGTGAAGTACTTTTTTGCCAAGAACATCTGTCACGCTTACGCCGAATGAAGAAACACCATTTGCAAGCAGAAGATTTACATTTTGCGATGCAGGATTAGGGTATACCGTGAAAGTATCAATTGCGGTGTCAGCTAATCCAGCCAATGCAGTAACTGTAGTAGTAGTTGTATTGGTATCGATAACATCGTTAAAATCAAAATATATTCCTGCCTGAGCTGTCATAACATCTCCAATAGTAACAGTTGCTTTCGGTTTGATCCTGTAAATAACATAACCATGGCTTGCAGGTTCATCGGCACTTTCAAAAGGAAGATCTATACCGTTAAAAACAAACTCAACAAGTCCGTTTGTATTTTTAATCGTAAACGGATCGCTTGCAGCTATAGCTTCAAAAGTAGCCCAGTCCAAATCTTCGTCAAGCATTGTTTCAATCCTTACATTTTCTGCGTTAGCAGTTCCTTTATTCTGGAAACGGATAGTGTAATTAAGATAATTGCCTGTCTCATCTTCCTTAATAAATTCACCTTCCCTAACAGCTATATCATTAGGGTCGTAAGATCCCACAACAATTTGATCCAGCAGAGATACATTATCTACAGGATTCTCATCGTCTGCTAGCGGTGTAATAGTAGCTGTAAAGTTTAAGAAGCTCCCTGTTGGCACAACTTGCGGCAGCATCACCATAAAGTTAGCCGTTGCTATTTTTGTCTGTAAAGGCAGCAGGTCTTCATAATCAAGCGTTAGTGTATTTCCTGACTGCATCATTGCAGGAAGCGCATTTGTAAAGGTCATTTTTGAAGCATCAAACTGTAGTGTTATAGTACCGCTTTTTGGCAATGCGCCAAGATTTTGGTATATAACTGCATAAGAGGCTGCAAAACCGGCGCGTGCCTGCGTAATTGGAACAAGGGTAACGGAAACATCATTCATTATTACAACAGGTGTAATGCAAAAGTTTACCTCTTCTTCATTGCCAGGCATCAAAACGTTTTGAGTTGACGGACTTACTGTAAGTGATGATGAAGATGTTACGCTCACTACGCCATTACCATTAGGTACGTTTAAAAAATTATAGTATCCATCAGCATTGGTATATACAATGTAAACATTATCGTTATGGGTATAATAAACCGGAATACCTGATGCCGCAGCCTCAAAACTATCACAGTCACCATCTAAATTAAGTGAGACAAAACCCGACACCGAATTATCGTTACATTCGGCAGCTATAATCTGAAAACCAGAAACCCATCGGCAATTTGTTACCGTCCCTGTTTGAATAGCAGCAACATATAACGTTTGGGTATTAGGAACAACATTAGCGAAATTCACAGTATTAGGAATAGCATTTGTACCCATTTCAGCATCCGCCAGCGTATTATGAAAAGTATAGACGAAATCACCTTCTACACCCTCGCCTATTTGATCAATAATATCATTAAGGTTAAAAATTTCAAAACCATCGCCGTTCTCGTCGCAGGCATATAAAGGTTCCGGTTGGTTTAATTGGGGGGCCATATCTATGGTAACTACAAAACTTGCTTCGTCAGAACAACCAAAGTCGTTCTCTGCATAAATATAAATGGTTGTGGTCGTTGTAATCAAAGTTCCTAAAGGTAACAGGTCTATGCCTCCGGCGGTAAGATAATAACTACCAACCTGCAATGGCGGAAGTTCATAGGCATCGCAGGCTGTTACATCTGCCATTTCCTGTACAAACACTCCCGAACTCCAACTCGTAGTAAATATTGTTATATCATTGTCTCCGTTTGTAAGGTTTACAACCTTGGCAAAAATTGTCTGCTGCTGTGGCGATACGTATGCGATTGCATTTACAATCTGGTTTACTCCAGCCACTGCATCTGCCTGGTTAAGATAATATTCTACCGAATAATTATCAGGGCTTTGATTGCCTAAGATAATTAGATCCTGTACTGTAAGGTCAAAAACCTCATTGCCGCATTGGTGGATAGACGGTGCAGGATAAGCTTCTGCCTGCGCAAAAACGTTTAGCGCTGACAAGAGTACGAAAGCCAGAAAAAGTATTTGTTCTTTCATAGTAAAGGTTTGATTTGTTATGCTTATCAAACAGTTACAATGTTAAAATCCCTACTACGACTTGCAATATTTTTTTTTAATTGAAATAAAAGATGACAAAAAAAACCGGACTGAATGTCCGGTTTATATTAGTCTTCTTTTTTATTCTTTTCGCGCCATTGCTGAGTTATTGCCTTATAATTTATGGCAAATGCCGGCTGTTGGTCGGGCAGCCTTCGCTCTCTGAAGGCCTGGATTAAAAATCCTTCTATATGGTAATCTTCAGGTATTGTTGCCGGGCTGTATTCTTTTTTAAGGTCAATGTTAAACACATGGGCAACACGGTTAGACCAAAATGCCTTCCAGCCGCTTTTATGTTCCTTAATAAGATTGAACGTGCTCTTACCTGTCTGCCTGTAAATAAGCTTAACGAGTATCTGTCCCTCTTTTCGGGATAGTTTTTTCAGCCTGGCTTCAAACTCATCTTCAAGATATTTTTCTACGATCTTGGCATATTTCTTTTTCTCTTTATCAGTCTTAAGCTTTTCCATGTTGGTATTGAGCATGGTAAGCCTGTCAGCCGCTGTCTTGGCAAACGGATACACCTTTAATGTCCTTCGTTTAAGCAGGATAAGATTTTTGCGTTCTTCTTCCGAAATGGTATCCTTTACATTAGATATCACGATCTCGTTCATCTCAAACGCAAGGGCAATAGAGTCGTTTTCAGCACTTTTAATCGTGTCGTTTGCTACGACCTGAGCATTGGCACAAAAGGCAGTTACAATTAAAAACAATAAGCAGATGCGTGCTTTCATTTATTAAAAATTTATATCAAAAATATACAATAATACTTAACTCTGTAATCTAATTTATATTTTAGCGGAAAATTAAATTTATGTCTTCAAAAACCATACTAAAGGATACATCTGTAGCTTTTCTTGAGCAATATTTAAACAATCCCTCTCCTACCGGATACGAGTCTGAAGGACAGAAGATATGGATGGAATACCTTACACCTTACGTTGATACTTTTATTACCGATACTTATGGTACAGCCGTAGGCGTTATCAATCCCGATGCACCTTATAAAGTGGTCATAGAAGGGCATAGCGACGAAATCTCATGGTATGTAAACTACATCACAGAAAACGGCCTTATATACGTTATCCGTAACGGTGGGTCTGACCACATGATTGCCCCCTCTAAAAGGGTAAACATACATACAAAGAACGGCATTGTTAAAGGTGTCTTTGGCTGGCCGGCAATACACACACGTAACCGCGGTAAAGAAGAACCTGCTAAAATTGAAACAATTTTCATTGACTGCGGGTGCAATACTAAAGAAGAGGTTGAAAAACTTGGTGTTCATGTAGGCTGCGTTATCATTTATCCTGATGATTTCATGATCCTTAACAATGACAAATTCGTATGCCGTGCTATAGACAACCGCATTGGCGGGTTCATGATTGCCGAAGTTGCACGACTGCTTCACGAAAACAAAAAAAAGCTTCCTTTTGGACTTTATATCACTAATTCTGTCCAGGAAGAAGTTGGCCTTCGCGGTGCAGAGATGATAACTAAAACCATTCGCCCAAATGTTGCCATCGTGACTGATGTATGCCACGACAGCACAACACCAATGATTGACAAGCGTATTGAAGGCGAAACCCAGATAGGTAAAGGCCCAGTTATTACTTATGCTCCTGCTGTACAAAACAATCTTAGGGAACTTATAATAGACACTGCCAATAAGAACGAGATACCTTTCCAGAGGCTTGCTTCATCGCGTGTTACCGGTACAGATACCGATGCTTTTGCTTACAGCAATGGCGGCGTGGCTTCTGCACTGATTTCGCTTCCGTTGCGTTACATGCACACAACAGTAGAAATGGTTCACAGGGACGATGTGGAAAATGTTATTAAACTGATCTATGAAACGCTCCTGAATATTGAAAACGAAGAAACCTTCTCTTATTTTAAAGCATAAAAAAAGCACCTCCGGGTGCTTTTTTTGTTTTACAACAGTTTTGTTAATTAAGCATTTAACGCCTGTTTGATAACAACAACAGCTTCGGCCGCATTAGATGCTTCTGCATATTTTAATGCAGAAATACCTTTTTCGTCTTTAGCTTTAACATCCGCTCCTTTGCTAAGCAATAATTTAACAATTTCCACCTGGTTATAACGGGCAGCAATCATAAGCGGAGTCATTCCGTTAGATTTTTCATGTATGTCTGCACCGTATTCAATGAATTTTTTTACAGCAGCAACATCGCCCTTTGCAATTGCCATACCAAGCGGCGTAACGGTTTTGTGTGTACTAACCATTTCTGCGTTTGGAGCAGTACTAAGTGTATTTGCTACAGTTACATTACTAAAGGCTACAAGAGCCAGGCCTAGATAAATGATCGATTTTTTCATGATGATGATTGTTTTGAATTGATGATTATTTTTTTTATCCGACTGATTAGATCGTTTAAAGTAATAGACGCTCACAACCATGTAAACGTTACAGTATTTGATTACTTTAACTAAATTTTAACAATTCAAAACTTACTATGCCTGCATACATAAACAACAAAACCGCCCTAGAAATAAGGCGGTTTTGTCAATTTTGTGGAGTAAATTATTTGTTCAGGAAAGCAAGAACATTTTTTTCAATTCGCTCATCAATATTTGTAATATCTGCTTTAGCGAACTTCTCTCCAAGTATGTTTTCGTATAATTCGATATATCTTTCTGATACCGACTCAATATACTCATCTGTCATTTCAGGAATCTGCTGTCCTTCTTTACCCTGAAAACCGTTACCTATAAGCCACTGGCGCACAAACTCCTTAGAAAGCTGCTTTTGCGATTCACCACTGTTTTGGCGTTGCTGGTAACCTTCAGCATAAAAATAGCGTGAAGAATCCGGCGTATGTATCTCGTCAATAAGAACGATCCTGCCGTCTTTGGTTTTACCAAATTCATATTTTGTATCTACAAGTATAAGTCCGCGTGATGCAGCTATCTCGGTACCTCTCTGGAAAAGGGCACGGGTATATTTTTCAAGTACAAGGTAATCCTCTTCAGATACAATTCCGTTAGCAAGGATGTCCTCACGCGAAATATCCATATCGTGCTCACCGTTATCTGCCTTAGTTGTAGGCGTGATTATTGGCGAAGGAAATTTATCATTCTCTTTAAGGCCTTCAACAAGCTCCACACCGCAAAGTACTCTTTTACCGGCAGCATATTCGCGCGCTGAGTGACCTGAAAGGTAACCGCGTATAACCATCTCTACCTTAAAAGGCTCACAAAGCAAACCTACAGCAACATTTGGATCAGGAGTATCAATAAGCCAGTTAGGCACCACATCTTCAGTAAGGCGCATAAATTTTGTGGCTATCTGGTTAAGTATCTGCCCTTTGTAAGGGATACCTTTGGGTAAAACCACGTCAAAGGCAGAAAGCCTGTCTGTAGCCACCATTACCAATAGCTCATCGTTAATATTGTATACTTCCCTTACTTTACCGCGGTAAACCGATTTTTGCCCCGGAAAATTGAAATCAGTGCTTGTTATGGTATTCATGAAACTTGTTATACGTTTATAGTTTTTTGAAGATGCAAAAATAAGAAAGTTATAAGCAATAAGTTATATAATTACTAAAATAATAAAGCCAAAGTACAGGATAACCTGAATCTCTGGCTTTATATATATTAATTTAGTATAGTTTTTAGTTCACATAAACCGTGCTTTCGCCCAGTTTATATCTTAGTTCCTTTTTACCCATTGCACCTACGGTTACTTCGCCATCAAAGGAATACTTGTATTTACCTGTAACTACAATTTCATTTGTAGCCATGTTAAACACAATCTTATCGGCATTTTCAATTTTGATTTTTTCGGTTTTAAATGACGCATTATCTAAGAGTTCCATCATTTTAGTATCCTTATCAATACTAATGACCTCACTTTTAAATTCAGTGTCTTTATCTTTTTTTACAACAGTTTCCTGTGCATACATCCCTGCACAAAAGGCAAGAGCAGCGACTAACAATAACTTCTTCATTTTATATAGAATTAAATTGGTTGCAATTATTCAAAAGAACACTGGCATCACACTGAAATTAATCCAAATTCTCAATGCTCTTATAAGCCTCAATAACCCTCTTAACAAGACGGTGGCGTACAATATCTTTATCATCAAGGTACAGGATACCAATGCCCTCTACATTTTTAAGGATAAGGATTGCCTCCTTAAGACCGGATGTCGTGCGGCGTGGTAAATCTACCTGCCCCGGGTCACCCGTAATCATAAATTTGGCGTTCTTGCCCATACGGGTAAGGAACATTTTCATTTGCGAGTGCGTTGTGTTCTGCGCCTCATCTAATATTACAAAGGCGTTATCCAGCGTACGCCCCCTCATAAACGCAAGCGGCGCTATCTGTATTATCCCTTTTAAAATATAATCTTCTAATGTTTGTGGTGGCAGCATGTCACGCAGTGCATCATATAATGGCTGCATGTAAGGATCCAGCTTCTCCTTCATATCCCCCGGAAGAAAACCAAGGTTCTCCCCTGCCTCAACAGCCGGGCGGGTTAATATGATACGCTTTACCTGCTTTTCTTTTAATGCTTTTACAGCCAGTGCCACACCGGTATAGGTCTTACCCGTACCTGCAGGGCCTATAGCAAACACCATGTCATTTTTATACATAGAGTCTACAAGCAGCTGCTGGTTTGGCGTAAGTGCTTTTATAAGCTTACCACCCACCCCATGCACTAAAATCTTATCGCTTGGGTCCATTTGCTCTACCTGGTTGTCACTTTGTATTACCCTTTCTATTACATTGTCGTCAATGTTGTTATAACGTGTAAAATGAAGCATCAGCCTTTTAAAGCGTTTTTCAAATTCGTCAAGAATTTCTTTTTCGCCAAAGGCTTTAAGGGTAGTTCCTCTTGCTACGATCTTTAACTTAGGATAATATTTTTTAATGGTTTCAAGATGAGAATCCTGAGCGCCCCAAAAATCTTTTGGAGCTATGTCTGTCAATTCAATTATTCTTTCGTTCAAAAGCAGTTGATTTTAATTAGAGAAATGAGCCATATAATTATTAGCTTTGCAATCAAATTTAGTGAAATTAAATCTCGCTTTTTGTAAAAGTTTTACACAATTTTATGTCAATAATTACCCTTACAACCGATTTTGGCCTCAAGGACCATTTTGTGGGCGCTTTGAAGGGAAAAATTATTTCCGGCTATCAGGAAGCCGTTATTATTGACATTTCCCATAATATTGATCATTTTAATGTATCAGAAGCCAGCTATATAGTTGGCGCTGCATACAATAGCTTTCCTAAAGGCACCGTGCACCTAATAGGTGTGGATGCCGAGCTGACCAATGACAACAAACATATTGTCATGCAATGGAATGATCATTACTTTATTTGTGCCGATAACGGTATCCTGAGCATACTTACCCAAAAGATACTTCCTGAGAAAATAGTTGAGATCAATATCCACGACCGACTTAATGAGGGAGCCACAGAAATGGATGTTTTTGTGATGGTGGCGTGCCATATTGCAAAGGGCGGACAGCTAAGTGTTATAGGCCGTGAGATTACCGAAATTAAAGAGATGAACGAGCTGCAGCCTATTGTCGCTGCCGATAACAACTCTATAAAAGGATATATTGCCTACATAGACCACTTTGGTAACTGTGTGACAAATATTTCGCACAGCATGGTTAAAGAAGCTGCTAAAGGCCGTGATTTTGAAATTACGTTTAGTACCAAGACTATCAAGTCGGTACGTAAGGGCTATTCTGATTTTGTAATAAGGGAGACTTTCACCATAAAAGACCACGAAGGCGATAAGCTGGCCATATTTAACGAAGCCGGCTTTCTTGAAATTGCCATATACCGCAGTAATCCAAGTACGGTAGGATCAGCAAATACATTGCTTGGCCTAAAATTCAGGGATGTCGTTAACGTGGTTTTCAGATAATTGATTTGATGGTTTGATGATTTGGTTATATGTCAAAAAACGACTTGAAATTTGTCTTTTGTGATTTGAAATTTAAATTGAAAATAACTGTATGTTTGTACGCATTGTAAAAATGGGGTTTCATGAAGATAAGGTAGAAGCCTTTCTTAATAATTTTGAGCAGGTTAAGCAGGATATACGAAATTTCCCCGGCAACCGTTTCTTAGAACTGTACAGGGACAAAAACAACCCAAACGTATTTTTTACCTACAGTTACTGGGAAGACGAAGCCGATCTGGAAAATTACAGGAATTCTGAACTGTTCATAGAAGTATGGGCCTTTACAAAGCAGCTTTTTAGCCAGAAACCGGAGGCATGGAGCGTAGATAAACTGGTTACATTAGAATAAATAAAATATAAGTTTTGTCATTCTGAAGGAAGCGCAGCGTAGCTGAGGAATCTCTTTAAGGATTTGCACCACCAGTCTGTTAAATGACAGAATATCATTAATATAAAACGTAAAAGTTAAATGAAAGCATTATTATTACGTGAGATCAAATCCTTTTTCGGTTCGCCGATAGGTTATCTGGTCATTGCGATTTTTCTTTTGCTCAATGGTCTTTTCCTATGGGTTTTTGAGGGTGATTTTAATATCCTGAACAGCGGTTTTGCCGATCTTAGCCCTTTCTTTACCATCTCGCCCTGGATACTTATTTTCCTTATTCCGGCAGTTACCATGCGTAGTTTCTCTGATGAGAAGAAACAGGGAACAATAGAGCTGTTGTTTACTAAACCCTTAAGCATATGGCAGATCGTAAATGGTAAGTTCTTTGGAGCACTCACACTTATTGTACTGGCATTACTGCCTACAATTGTATATGTACTTGTTATTTCCTGGCTGGGGAATCCTGAAGGCAATATTGATATGGGAAGCACCGTAGGGTCTTACTTTGGACTGCTTTTCCTTATTGCAGGGTACACGGCTATAGGAATATTTACCTCTACCCTTTCTGACAACCAGATCGTTGCCTTTATACTTTCGGTATTCTTCTGCTTTGTTTTTTATTTTGGTTTTGAAGGAATTGCAAGCTATGTAACCGGCATGAACGGCTTTGTTGCGGCATTAGGAATGGATTACCATTTTAAGAGCATGAGCCGCGGCGTACTTGATACAAGGGATGTTATATACTTTATAAGCATTGCAGTGTTCTTCCTGTCAGTAACTGTGTACAAACTAAAATCGCTAAAAGGATAATGGAAACAGGAAAACAGAAAAACCTTAAGCAGCTGCTGCTTACAGCGATCGTATTACTTGTGCTTAACTTTGCAGGCATCTATTACTTTAAACGATTTGACCTTACCCACGATAAGCGCTATACCCTTTCGCCTACCACGCTTAGCATTGTAGAAGAAGTACAGGAACCATTATACATAGATGTTTTTCTTGAAGGAGATTTCCCGGGGGAATTTAAAAGGCTTCAGGACGAAACAAGGCAGCTTCTGGAAGAATTCCACGCACGCAATTCTAACATCATCTTTAATTTTACCAATCCGCTGGCCGACGAAAAAACACGCGACCAGGCTATACAGGAACTGTACAAAATGGGTATGACACCTATTAGTGTTACAGTGGATGATAAGGGAAAACAGTCGCAGGAAGTTGTATTTCCATGGGCTATGGTAAATTACGAAAAGAAGACTGTAAAACTGCCATTACTTAAAAATATGCTTGGCGCTTCTACTGCCGAAAAGGTAGTGAGTTCTGTACAGCATCTTGAATATGCCATTACCGAAGCTATAAATAAGGTAACGAAGGAAAAAGAGAAAAAGGTTGCCATTATAAAAGGTAACGGCGAGATGAATGACAGGCTTATGGGCGATTTCATCAAAACCGTTCGCGAGAGTTATTTTATTGCTCCGTTTACATTGGATTCAGTGGCAAAAGACCCTGAGAGAACCCTTAAGCAGCTTAAGGGCTATGACCTTACGGTTATTGCAAAACCAACAGAAGCCTTTACAGAGCAGGAAAAACAGGTAATAGACCAGTATATAGTAGCCGGCGGTAAAACCCTATGGATGATTGACGCTGTGCAGATAGAAATGGACAGTCTTTACAATTCTACCGGCAGCACGCTTGCTTTTCCTAAAGACTTAAACCTTAATGACATATTCTTTAAATATGGCTTCAGGATCAATCCTGACCTTGTTAAAGACGAAATGGCAACGCGTATCAAACTTGCTTCGGGTGCACAGGGCAGCGAAACGCAGTACCAGGAATATCCGTGGAAATTCTCGCCGTATGTATATCCTGATTCAGACAATCCTATCGTTAAGAATATGAGCGGTATACGATTTGAATTTGCCAATGGAATAGACATATTAAAGAATGACATTAAGAAGACAGTACTTTTAAAGTCGTCTCCCTACTCTAAAAAAATAGGCACGCCTGTAGAGGTAAAGCTTGAAATGGTTTCGGAGGAAGGCAATCCTAAAGACTATATTGGCAAAGGGTCAATCCCTGTAGCTGTGCTGCTTGAAGGCAAATTTCATTCGGCTTTTGAAAACCGTGTACTGCCGTTTAAAGACCCTTCATACAAAAAAGAGGACAAAGCAGGACAGATGATCGTAATATCAGACGGTGATATCATAAAGAATCAATTGGATAAGGAATTCCAGCCAATGGAGCTTGGTTACGATAAGTGGACAGGCAATCTTTATGACAACAAAGGTTTCATCATGAACTGCGTAAACTACCTGCTGGACGACAAGGGACTTATTAACATCCGCAGTAAAGATGTCGATCTTCCTATGCTGGATGTACAAAAAGTTCACGACAACTATTCTACCGCACAGTTTATAACTGTCGGATTACCAATAGTCATTTTAGCGCTGTTCGGGGTGTTGTTCACTTACCTGAGGAAAAGGAAATATTCAAAGTAGTGTTAATAAAAAATGTTGCACTATTCCATTTGATTACGATATATTTGTGAAACGTAAAATCGACGAATTTTACAATTAAATAAACCAAAAAGAGATGAAATTTATAGTATCCAGTTCATATTTGCTAAAACAACTACAGGTTTTAGGAAGTGTTATTAACAGTAATAATACGCTGCCTATACTTGACAACTTCCTTTTTGAATTAGATAATACAGAATTAAAAGTATCAGCGTCTGACTTAGAGACTACTATGTCTGCTACGCTTGAGATTGATTCAGAAAGCAAAGGAAGCGTTGCCGTTCCTGCAAAATTGTTACTGGAAACCCTAAAAACATTCCCTGAGCAGCCACTTACCTTCACAGTTGAAGATAACAACACTATAGAGATAAGCTCTAACTCAGGTAAGTATGCACTTGCTTATGCATCAGGAGATGAGTTTCCTAAAGCGGTGACGCTTGAAGACCCATCGTCTACCCTTGTACCGGCAGAAGTGCTTGCAACTGCTGTAAGCAAAACGATATTCGCTGCAGGTAATGATGATTTAAGACCTGTAATGTCGGGTGTGTTCTTCCAGTTCTCTCCGGAAGGCCTGATCTTTGTTGCAACAGATGCCCACAAACTTGTAAAATACTCAAGGGCAGACGTTAAAGCGTCTCAGGTAGCTGATTTCATCATGCCTAAAAAACCATTAACGATACTTAAAGGTATACTTGGTTCATCGGATGCAGAAGTTAAAATAGAGTACAATGACTCTAATGCGACATTCTCTTTTGATAACTATGTGCTTACCTGCCGACTTATAGATGGCAAATACCCTAACTATGAAGCGGTTATACCAAAAGAAAATCCTAACAAACTGCTTATCAGCAGGACTCAGATACTAAGTTCTGTACGTCGTGTTGCTATTTTCTCTAACAAGACCACGCACCAGATACGCCTTAAAATTGCAGGGACTGAACTTAACATTTCTGCAGAAGATATTGATTACTCAAACAAAGCAGAAGAACGTTTAACCTGTGATTATCAAGGAGATGATATGCAGATTGGATTCAATTCACGTTTTCTTACAGAGATGCTTACCAACCTTCAGAGTGACGAGATCATGCTTGAGATGTCATTGCCAAACCGCGCAGGTATCCTTACCCCGGTAGATGGCCTTGACGAAGGTGAAACAGTTACCATGCTGGTTATGCCGGTAATGCTTAATAACTAAAATTTCAAAAAGCAAATAACAAATTTCAAAGACTTAAACTTTGATTTTTGATGCTTAGAATTTGGAATTTTTCCAAAATCGCTATTTAACCATCCTTTTTTATATAAAACCCGTAAAGCTAATGTTTTACGGGTTTTTTCATGCTTTTTCAGGCACTCTAATGTTACGCTTTACGTTCTCAAAACACGGTTTTCGTGCGTAAAATTAGATATGTTTAAAACTTTACAAATCAACATATTAAAAAATAATGTTACGCATTTTGTTTTTTAAATGCGACGCAATTTTTAGATACATATTGATGTATTGAATTCGTCATTTTAGTACACTCTGTCATTCCCAATACCTGAAACTTTTTTACTAATTTAGCGACCATGTTAAAAGTAGTCATAATCGGTTCGGGAAATGTAGCGCAGCATCTTATCGGGGCTTTTCAAAAGTCAGATAAAGTGGAGCTTACGCAGGTATATGCCAGAAATACTGAAAAGCTACAACACTTGCACGGGCACCTCTCGGTAACCGACGATTTTAACCGGATTGCTGAATCCGACCTCTATATCATAGCCGTAAGCGATGACGCTATCAATAGTGTTTCAGAGCAGCTTGCGTTCAGCGGACGGCTTGTGGTGCATACCTCAGGCAGTACAGCTATGGAAAGCATAGACAGCAAAAACCGAAGAGGCGTATTCTATCCGCTGCAAACTTTTTCAAAGAATAAAGAGGTTGATTTTACTAAAATCCCTGTCTGCCTTGAAACAGAAGATCCGTCAGATTATGCCCTGCTTGAGGAGCTTGCGAAAAGCATATCGCCGTTAACGTACAGCATCAGCACTACTCAAAGACAGGCACTTCATCTGGCTGCTGTATTTGTAAATAACTTTACCAATCATTTATATACCGTTGGTAATGATATCTGTACAAAGAACAATATTCCATTTGACATCTTAAAGCCTTTGATATGGGAAACTGCGACTAAGATAAGCACCCTTACCCCTGTTGAAGCCCAGACAGGACCAGCTAAAAGAAATGATACTACAACGCTGCAAAGGCATCTTGATTTTTTACAGGATGATAACCAGAAAGCGATATACACCTTATTAACTCACTCTATACAATCAAAAAATGGCTAAGAGCTATAAAGAATTAATGAACGACATTACTACATTCATTTTTGATGTGGATGGCGTATTGACCGACGGTAACATACACGTAACCCCTACCGGAGAGATGCTAAGAAATATGAACATTCGCGACGGATATGCCATGAAAGCGGCTGTGGAGAATGGATATACAGTTTGCATAATATCGGGCGGTCTTAATGAAGGTGTACGCATCAGGCTGCGTAACCTTGGTATTACTGATATTTACCTTGGCGTACCGAATAAAGTGGAAACCTTTGATGAATTTACAGATATATACAATATTAACCCTGAGCAGGTGTTATACATGGGTGATGATATTCCAGACTTTCATGTTATGCAGCTGGTAGGCCTGCCTACATGCCCGCAGGACGCTGCACCGGAGATAAAAGAGATTAGCAAATACATCTCCCACAAAAACGGAGGAACAGGTTGTGTGCGCGATGTTATAGAGCAGGTAATGAAGGTACAGGGCAAATGGATGGAACATTTTAACGCCCGTTATGACTAATAGTCATGCAATCAAATTAACAATTTTTAAACGACTAAATCTGCTGAATGAAATTTCTTAAACTTATAGGGTTTGAAAACCTTGTTATACTGGCTTTTGCACAACTTATCTTTAAATACGGCTTTCTTGACTTACAGCCCGGACTTACACTTACGCTAAACAGCGCTAATTACGCATTGTTAGTATTGGCATCCGTGCTTATTGGTGCTGGTGGTTTCCTTATCACCAACATCACAGCAAAAGGAAGCCAGGCGTATGGACTGTCAGAATCTGTAGCTTATTATATTTATGGCGCTTTTACTATTGGCGGACTTATAATTGGGTATTACCTGTCTGATCTTATTGGCAGAACGAGTTTTTTGATGGCCTTTGCCATACCTGTGGCCACATTGTATTTCTATTCTACAAACTTAAGGCAGAGCCTTTTATTGGGCAATGTAGCAATAGCGATAGTAACAGGCATAAGCATAATGATCATAGGCTTTTTTGCCGTTTACCCTGTATTTGGCAATGTAGATCCTGTAAGGTTAAGCACAATATTTGGCCTTATACGCGATTATGCCGTTTTTGCGCTTATTGCAGGTTTCCTCACCACCCTGCTTAACGACCTTAAAAATCCTGACGGCGATTATAATGAAGGCTTGAACACACTGCCTATTGCGATAGGAAGGGACCGCGCTGCAAAAGTGGCGTTCGGTGTAGGGTTGGTACTTGTAGCATTACTGCTTTATTACGCCAACACCTATTTAAAAGAGCTCTTGTTATCATTAGGGTACGGACTATTGTTTGTTCTTGGCCCAATAATTTACATACTTATCAATTTGTGGACGGCTAAAACGCATAAAGAATTTGCAATGCTTGAAATTGTTATGAAAGCAGTGCTGTTTTTTACCGCCGCATCAATAGCAGTAATAAGCTATAACATCCATTATCATGCTTAGAGATAAATTAAAAGATTATAAAATCGTGCTGGCTTCAGGATCTCCAAGAAGGCAGCAGTTCTTAAGGGACCTTGATGCCGATTTTGAAATTCGACTTAAAGACGTGGAAGAGATATATCCTGACACTTTACAGGGTGCTGAAATTACAGATTACCTTGCTGAACTTAAGGCGGCTGCACTTGAAGAGAGCCTTTCTGACAATGAGATACTTATTACCAGCGACACTATCGTATGGCATGAGAACAAGGCACTGGGTAAACCCGCCGACAAAGAAGATGCCTTTGCCATGATAAAATCATTATCCGGGAAAACGCATGAGGTAATTACGTCTGTATGCATAAAAAACAAAGGAGTGCGCGAAACCTTTAATGAAACGACAAGGGTTACATTCAACCCGCTTACTGACGACGAAATTGCCTATTACCTTGAAGAATACAAGCCGTATGATAAAGCCGGCTCTTATGGCATACAGGAATGGATTGGCCTTGTGGCAATTGCAAGGATCGAGGGGTCATATGCTAACGTAGTTGGCCTGCCTGTTGACAAGGTATACCAGCGTTTGTTGAAATTTGTACAAAACTAAAAGCATGACAGAGAAAGAATATTATAGCCATATACTAAGCACGATCATTACCACAGTAGTGTTTATTGTCGTGAGCTATATTATAAAACGGCTGACAAAAAGCTATGCTAAGGCTTCTCATTTATCTGAACACCGTACTAACCTTATCTCTAAATACATCAATTTCTTAATGATGGCATTGTACATCATTATCATGGTTGCAATATGGGGACTAAACACAAATGATCTAGTTACCTACGTAGGTGGTACACTTACCGTTATAGGTGTTGCGTTTTTTGCCCAATGGTCCATATTGAGCAATATAACATCGGGTATTGTGCTGTTTTTCAGCTTTCCGTTCCGCATTGGCGATGTGATAAAGATTCACGACAAAGATTTTCCTATAGAAGCCCAGATTGAAGACATAAAGGCTTTTCATACTATTTTAAAAACCAGGGATGGCGAACTCATTACCTATCCTAATAACCTCCTGCTACAAAAAGGTGTAAGCATAATACCTATACGACAGGAGGATAAAGAATTTTACGATTAATGAAAAAAACACTTTCATACCTTATACTCTTAAGTTTTACTTTTGGCTTTGCACAACAGCAAAAACCTACATCGGCAGAAATATACAACAAACTGGAAAAGCTTAATTTTCTAGGTACAGCCCTGTATATTGCAGCGCATCCGGACGATGAGAACACCAGGCTTATTTCCTACTTAGCCAATGATGTAAAGGCACAGACCGGATACCTGTCGCTTACCCGTGGTGACGGAGGCCAAAACCTTATAGGCCTTGAACTAAGGGAACTCTTGGGTGTTATACGCACGCAGGAACTTATAGAAGCCAGAAAAATAGATGGCGGCCAACAGTTCTTTAGCCGTGCTAATGATTTTGGTTTTTCTAAAGTACCTAATGAAACTTTGCAGATATGGGACAAGGAAAAAGTATTGCAGGATATGGTATGGGTGATACGAAAATTCCAACCGGATATTATTATCAACAGGTTTGACCACCGCTCTCCCGGCACCACACATGGGCACCATACATCATCGGCTATGCTTACTCAGGAGGCGTATGCGCTTGCTGCTGACGCAAACTATGAGCCAAACCAGCTCAAATATGCCAAAACATGGCAGCCTAAGCGGGTTATGTTTAATGTCTCGTGGTGGTTCTTTGGTGGAAAAGACAAATTTGAGAAAGCAGACAAATCAAGGTACATCAACCTGCAAACGGGCGTTTACTACCCTACCCGCGGCATTTCTAACCAGGAAATTGCAGCCCTTAGCCGCAGCAAGCATAAATCTCAGGGATTTGGCTCTACAGGTGAACGAGGTGATGATATGGAATACCTTGAGCTTATTAAAGGCGACAACCTTAAGGACAAGCAAAATCTTTTTGAAGGCATTGACACGTCTTGGAACCGCATTGCCGGCGGAAAAGCTATAGGTGATGCGATTGCAGTAATCATCAAAAATTTTGATTTTAAAAATCCTTCTGCATCCGTGGCTGCTTTGGTAAAAGTGTATGCTGAAATTGGTAAACTTCAGGATGAGCATTGGAAAGTAATAAAACAAAAAGAAATTAAAGACATCATTGCCTCGTGCAGCGGATTGTACCTTGAAGCAGCAGCAGAAAACCAGTCAGCGACACCGGGAAGCAGTTTAAAAATACGCTGGGAAGCTATTAACCGCAGTAATGTGGTCATGAAGCTAAAATCAATTACGCTTACACCTGAGTCTAAAACTATCCAACAGGACACGGTTTTAGGGAATAACATAGACATAACGTCTTCAATAGATGCAGTTATACCCAAAACTGCAGCCTACACTTCTCCTTATTGGCTTAAAGAAAAAGGCGATACCGGAATGTACAAAGTAGATGACCTCCAAAAAATAGGATTCCCTGATATCATCAGGGAGATTTCGGCGGCATTCACCGTAGAAATTAATGGTATGGCAATCCCGTTTGAAAGGACAGTGATCTATAAATACAATGATCCTGTTGCCGGAGAGGTGTATCAGCCACTTGATATTATTCCTGCTGTTACAACACGTATCCTAAACAAGGTACAGTTATTTAAGGATAACAGGAAACAAACAGCAAGCGTTAAGATAAAAGCAGGTAAAGACAACTGCAAGGGCAGCGTAAAATTAGAACTTCCGTCAGACTGGAAGGTAAGTCCTGCCACTATTCCATTTGACCTTGCAAGAAAAGGCAGTGAGATCATTGTTACATTTGAGATTACACCACCTGAAAATCCAAGCGAAGCTACTGCAAAGAGTATTGCAACAATTGACGGAGAAAACTTTGACAGGGAACAGATAATCATCAACTACCCACATATTGCCACACAACAGGTGCTTATGCCATCTATAGCCAAATTTACCAAGGCCGACCTTAAAATTACGGGCCATAATCTGGCCTATATTATGGGGGCAGGAGATTCGGTTCCTGAAAGCCTCAAGCAGATGGGCTACAGCGTTACATTGCTATCGCCGGATGCTATAACTAATGAATCGCTTACCGGATATGATGCTGTCGTAGTGGGCATACGCGCTTACAATACTGTAGAAGCGCTTGTATTCAAGCAGCAGATACTTTTTGATTATGTAGCAAACGGGGGAACAATGGTGGTGCAATATAACACTACGGGTGACCTTGTTACACGGGATATTGCGCCTTACAGCCTAAGGATTTCAAGGGACAGGGTTACCGAAGAAAATGCAGAAGTTACTTTTCTTGATGCAAAAAACCCAATCTTGAACTACCCTAACAAGATAACCGATAAGGATTTTAAAGGATGGGTTCAGGAACAGGGATTATATTACCCTGACGAATGGGCTAAGGAATTCACGCCTGTATTTAAATCGGCCGATAAGGGCGAGAGCGACAAAAAAGGCGGCTTGCTGGTAGCAAAATATGGTAAGGGTTATTACGTATACACAGGGTTAAGTTTCTTTAGGGAACTTCCTGAGGGCGTATCGGGCGCCTACAGGCTTATGGCAAATATAATTGCTGTGGGTAAATAATCCTGAAGCTGTAACAAAACAACAAGAAACGAGTCTTATACACAACCAAAAAATTGCACATGAAAGATACTGGCGCTAAATGGAAAAAAAGTTATTCCCTGGTGTTGCTGCTCAACATCATATATATTGTGCTGTTCTATTTTATAATGCAAATTTATTAATATGCAGCTACTGGACTGGATCATACTTTCGGCTACCCTGCTTTTTATAGTGGCTTACGGTGCTTTAAAAACAAAGGGAAGCAAAAATGTAAACGAATATATATTAGGTAGCAACGAGACACCCTGGTGGACGGTAGGCTTATCTGTAATGGCTACACAGGCCAGTGCTATTACCTTTCTTTCTACACCGGGACAGGCATACCATGACGGTATGGGTTTTGTGCAGTTCTATTTTGGACTCCCGCTCGCCATGGTGGTTATCTGCATAACGTTTATCCCTATTTACCACAAACTCAAGGTGTATACGGCATACGAATACCTGGAGCAGCGTTTTGATGTTAAGACACGTACATTTGCAGCACTTATATTCCTCTTACAACGAGGCCTAGGAACCGGGTTTACCATTTATGCACCGGCAATCATTCTTTCTTCACTTTTAGGGTGGAACCTGAATGTAATGAATGTCCTTATAGGGCTTATGATCATTATATACACTATGTCAGGAGGTACAAAGGCGGTTAACATAACCCACAAGCAGCAAATGTTTGTGATCTTTACCGGAATGATAATCACATTTTTTATCATTCTTGATTACCTTCCGGAGGAGCTGAATTTTAATAACGCCATGCATATTGCAGGAGCCAATGAAAAGCTGAACATTCTTGATTTTTCTATTGACCCCGAAAAGCGATATACGATATGGAGCGGTATTGCCGGAGGATTTTTTCTGGCCCTTGCCTATTTTGGTACAGACCAGTCGCAGGTACAGCGTTATCTTTCGGGCAAATCGGTACGTGAAAGCCAGATGGGACTTATCATGAACGGACTTTTGAAAGTACCAATGCAGTTTTTTATCCTGCTTATAGGTGTAATGGTTTTTGTGTTTTTCCAGTTCCATGCTGCACCGCTGCATTTTAATCCTAACAATACTAAGCTTGTAGAAAACTCTCAATATAAGGATACTTACCACAATCTGGAAAATCAGATTAAAAATGTTACCGAAGAGAAAAAAGAGATAAGCCTTTTGTATGTAGACCAGCTTAGCAAAGATTATGATAACAAGGAGCTGCATAACAAAATGATCGCGCTTAACAGCAGGGAGAAAGACCTGCGTGATAAGGCGAAAGAGCTTATCCATCAGGTAGATGAAAAAGCAGAAACAAACGATAAGGATTATGTATTCCTTTATTTTATACTGAACTTTTTACCAAAAGGGCTTATAGGGCTGCTTTTAGCCGTGATAATATCGGCTGCAATGTCGTCTTCTGCGTCAGGCCTTAATGCGCTTGCCTCTACAACAACTATAGATATATACAAACGCCACGTAAAAGGCGAAAAGACAGACAAGCATTTTGTTGACTCTACACGCTTGTTTACGCTTATATGGGGAATAATAGCCATACTGTTTGCGTGCATGGGGTCGTTGTTTGATAACCTTATCCAGATGGTAAACATTATAGGGTCTATATTTTATGGTACAGTACTCGGGATTTTCCTTGTAGCATTCTACATAAAATATATCAAGGCGGAAGCCATATTTTGGAGTGCACTAATAACACAGTGTGTTGTAGTTGTTATCTACAAAATTGATATGCTTAGCTATCTTTGGCTTAACGTTATCGGAGCAGCATTGACCATTGTAATAGCCTTGCTGATACAGCCATTCATGAAAAAAGAAACACCTCAAACTGAGGAGGCTTAAAATAAGTTCCATAAAAAAACGGGCTGCCCATTACAGGCAGCCCGCTCTTTATCATAGCAATGCGCTATCCAATTATTTTCTTCCCCATTCCTGGATTGAATCTTTATTCATCTTAACATAGTCGCTGTTGTTTGCTTTTTCAGCAGACGCAAGCGAAAGTTTAGCCGTTTCTATTGCGCCTTTTTTGTCGCCCATTTTTGCCTGTATAAGCGATTTTTGCCTAAGGATATAAAATGGAGCATCAACACCTGATTTTGCTATAGACTGGTTGATCCATCCTAAAGCTTTTGCCTGGTCACCGTTAGACTGGTAATAGTACTGGGCTGCAGAAAAAAGGTCGTTAGCCGATGGACCTGACATTGCTGTCTCTATGCTTTTCATTGCGGTAGCTTTTGTAGGCACTTCAAATTTTACGGCAACCATTGTTTTTTCCCACGCGATTTCAAGGAAACCAAAATCGTTATCAAGATTATTTACACCAATAGTAAATGTTTCTACGTTACGGTTAAGGAACTCTGGCTTAACAGATGTTCTAAGTACTTCTTTCTTATCGTCGTATTTTTCAGGAAGTCCCCAGTTATTAGTGTCATTGTAAAAAATCACATCCCAGCTGTCAGCTTTAGGCTGCGTGTAAAGTGCATAGTGGCCTGCAGGAAGCGTTTTTCCACCTATAACAACGTCATTACTGAAAGACACGATAGTATTTGCATTTGCACCTGTTCTCCACATTCTTCCAAATGGTACTAATTCTCCATAAACCGATCTTCCTCTTGCACTTGGACGGGAGTAATCTACCTTCACATCAGTAAGTCCTACTGTCTGCTCAATAACGGCTTTAGGGCTGGCTTGCGGTGTAACTATTTGTGCTGATACATTTACCATAAATGCCAGTACAAACGTTGCTGCAATGAATAATTTTTTCATAAACTTGTTGAGATTTTTTATTATAGTTTGTTACTGCGAAATTAGTGATTAAACACCGTATGACTGTTAAAATTTATTAAAATTACGTCTACATTTACCTGCGCATAACTTATGTTTCTCTAACTTTAGAAATCACCGTACCCTAAAAAATATGCTATACACAGTACACACAACGCAAAAACTGCCCATAACATTACAGGAGGCATGGGATTTTTTATCTGATCCCAAAAACCTTGCCGTAATTACGCCCCCGTCTATGGGGTTTGTAACATTATCCGGTGATGACCGTCCCATGTTTGCCGGGCAGATAATTCATTATACAGTTACGCCTTTATTAGGCATTAAAGTAGAATGGGTTACCGAGATTACCCACGTTGACGACAAAAAATACTTTGTAGATGAACAACGTGAAGGGCCTTACAGGCTGTGGCATCACAAGCATTTTTTAAGGGAAATCCCCGGCGGTGTGGAAATGGAAGACCTTGTGCATTACAAACTGCCTTTCGGATTTATGGGCAGTTTAGTACATCCGTTTTTGGTAAAACCAAAACTTAAAGAGATCTTTGACTACCGCGAAAAAAAGCTGGTGGAGCTTTTTGGTACAATGTAATACTTTTAACGACTATGATACTATTTTGGTTCAGGCGCGACCTGAGGCTGGAGGACAATACAGCCCTTTTTGAAGCTTTAACTAGCGGAAAAGAAGTGCTGCCTATCTTTATTTTTGACAAAAATATCTTAAATGAACTCCCTAAAGACGACGCAAGGGTAACGTTTATCCATAAACTGCTGAGCGACACTAATAGTGAGCTTAAAAAACACAAAAAATCGCTTGCTGTGTTTTATGATTCGCCAGAAAACGTTTTAAAAAAGCTGATAAAAGATCATGAGATTACGGCAGTATATACTAACCATGATTACGAACCCTATGCATTAAAAAGAGATAGGGCCATCAATGACCTGTTATCTGCAAATGGTATTGACTTTAAGACATTTAAAGACCAGGTTATCTTTGAAAAAGGCGAAGTAGTTAAAGATGACGGCACCCCTTATGTAGTATATACGCCATACATGAAAAAATGGAAGGAACGCTTCAACAGGGAGAAAATAGAGATACATCATTCCGAAAGCAGGCTTACTGAAATTGCAGCACACTCCTACCCGTTTTTAGATTTGAAAGACATAGGTTTTACAGCCTCTGAAATTAAGCCTGCAGCATTTGAGCTTTCGCAATCCATGATAACAGAGTATAAGGAAACGCGAGATTTTCCTTCGGTAGACGGTACATCGCATTTGAGCCCGTATCTGCGATTTGGCGCTGTGAGCATAAGGAAAATCGTAAAGACAGCCTTAGAAAATAACAAGGAGACCTTTCTGAACGAATTGATATGGCGCGAATTTTTTATGCAGATTTTATGGCATTTTCCTGACACGATTACAAAAAGTTTCAGGCCTAAGTATGACAATATAAAATGGCGCAATAACGAGCAGGAATTTAAAGCCTGGTGCCAGGGTAAAACCGGATACCCAATTGTAGATGCCGGTATGCGCGAACTGAACGCTACAGGATCTATGCACAACCGCGTGCGAATGGTTGTAGCAAGTTTTTTATGCAAACATTTACTCATCGACTGGCGATGGGGCGAGGCTTATTTTGCAGAGAAACTATTTGACTATGAGCAGTCAAGCAATATAGGAAACTGGCAATGGGCCGCAGGAAGCGGCGTAGATGCTGCGCCCTACTTCAGGATATTTAACCCCACCGAACAGACCAAAAAATTTGACAAAGGCCTTAAATATATACGCAAGTGGGTTCCCGAATTTGAAGACTTACAATACAAACCTATTGTAGACCACAAAGAAGCACGCGAAAGGGCGCTGAAAACTTATAAAGAAGCAGTCCAATAAAAAAGCCCCTCTAGGGGCTTTCATTATTTTATATCTCTTATGATTTCGTAGCTAACCTGGCTAAAGTCGGTAATCACTTTATCAGCCAATGACGTATCCTGGCCCATTGTATGTCCGCTGTTGTAGCCAATGCAGTAAACACCGGCAGCATTAGCAGCTTTAATACCGTTGGTACTGTCTTCAATAATTATGCACTCGTCTTTAGTAACGCCTGATTTGGAAACAGCCTCAAGAAAAATTGCAGGATTTGGCTTCGATTCTTCAAAATCTTCGCCACTTATGGTATGGTCAAAATACTGGTGTAGCCCAAAACGCGTAAATACCTTTTCAATCTTTCTTTTAGATGCTGATGATGCCAGTATAAGCCGCATTCCGTTTGTATGAAGATCAACAATAAGGTCTTTTACACCAGGCAGCATGGCAAGATCGTCCGCATTATCAAACGCATTAAAATAATACTTGTATTTTTCATCAAGCAATTCATCGTGCGTAAGTTGTATAGGGTACAAATCTTTAAGCTTCTGAACGATCATTTTATCAGAATTACCTATAAATGTGCCATACACATCATCTGAAACTTCGATATTAAGCGATTTATACAATTGCTGATTTGCCCTGTAACCGATAGGTTCTGTGTTTACCACTACCCCATCCATATCAAATATTACGCATTTTATCATAATAATCTTTATTTATAACGGCTACAGCGAATATGCCGGAGCCTATTGTAATTTACTTATTTTTTCGGCATTAAGCTCTGCAAAATGGTTAACTACCATATCTGCTTCTGCTAATTCCTGTAAATGTGAATTCTCGCTAAGGTAACCAATACAATATATTCCGGCAGCTTTAGCCGCCTTGATACCGTTAGTACTGTCTTCAATAACCACACATTCTTCTTTTGGCGCTACAGATAATGATGCCGCATGCTCAAAAATAGCCGGGTGCGGCTTAGATTTAGGGAAGTCTTCGCCACTTACGATATGTGTAAAGTACTGGTGTAATTTGAAACGGTTAAAAACGCGTTCAATTGTAACCTTAGATGCTGAAGAAGCCAAAATAAGCTGGATGCCATTATCATACAGGTTTACAATAAGCTCACGAACACCTGGAAGCAGGTCAAGATCCTCTTTATCATCAAAGGCATCGTTGAATAATGAGCGTTTTTTTTGCACAAGGTCTTCTACTTCTTCCAGTATTTCAAAAGCTTCTTTAAGTTTTTGGTACACATTTTTTGTAGAGTTTCCTGTAAAGGATGCATACATCTCTTTGGTCACATCTATATTAAGGTGCTTAAAATGCTGGTGGTAGGCATAGTGGTGAACAGGTTCTGTATCAACTATTACCCCATCCATATCAAATATTACAGTCTTTATCATATCTTTTTGCTAAAGTTGCAAAAGTACGACATTACAACAGTATTAATAAACTTTTTCTATTTAAAGGATATGTTAAACCTTTAGTATGAAATTATAATTTAGGACTGATTAAACCTTTTGGCTTAATTTTAGTCCAAATTAAAAACACAAACTAAAGTTGCAGGACGAGAAGGCCTTTATAGCATTATTGCTAAACCCAAAAACGCAGGATACCGCGTTTAGGCAGCTCGTATCCCAATACAGCAGGCCGTTGTATAACCATATAAGGAATATCGTACTGGATCACGACGATACCGACGATGTGCTCCAAAATACTTTCATCAAAGTATTCCAGAACCTGAAGAACTTTAAAGGCGAAAGCAAATTATTTTCCTGGATTTACCGTATAGCGACTAACGAGTCCATAACATTTGTTAGCTCAAAAGCTAAAAAAAATAATATAACTAACGAAGAAGTACAACAGAAAGCGCTTAAAAACCTGCAGGCTGATGAGTACTTTGAAGGCGATGAGATGCAGATAAAACTGCAAAATGCGATAGCATCGCTCCCTGAAAAACAGCAACTGGTATTTAAAATGAAATATTTTGAAGACCTTAAATACGAAGATATCTCAGAGATACTGGGCACTTCGGTGGGTGCGCTAAAGGCATCGTACCACCACGCAGTAAAAAAAATTGAAGATTTTATAAATACACATTAAACCTTTTTCATTTTGATAAGTCTAAACAGTATGAACGATTTTAAATTAGATAGCAGACCGAATATAAACTCAGGATTTAAAGCTCCTGATGCTTATTTTGAAAGCTTAGCCGACAGGGTGATGCTAAACAACATCCCTATGAAGGAAGTTAAGGTAGTGCCGTTGTATAAAAGAAGACCTGTATGGGTTACTTCTGCTGCTGCAGCATTTGTATTATCGTTTTTTCTTTTACAAAACAACAATAAAGCGATGGCACAGGCAATGCCGGATAGCAAGACTGCAGAAAAATATGTTGTTCAGCAATCCGGAAGAAGCTCTTACGATTTATCGGAGAGTCTTAGTGACGAAGATATAAGAGAATTACAGGAGGCTTCTATTACTGTAGACGATCAGGCTATAGAAGATTATCTTTCTAACGCAGATGTTCATTTATACCAATAAGGCTATGAAAATTAAGTTCATTCTGTCCGTTTTTTTATTATTCACCATGCTTGCCTTTGGCCAGCAGGATAAAAGAGACCAGCTTAAAGCTATAAAATCTTCACGTATTGCAGCAGCGCTGAATTTATCAGCAACGGAATCTCAAAAGTTCTGGCCTGTTTACCTGCAATGCGAAGGAAAGACATCTGACATTGAAGAGAAGATGGCAGTTTTAAAAAATAAGCTGTCTGAGAAAAACATAGATGCGCTGACACAAAAAGAAGCTGTTTTATATGAAGCGCAGCTGCAGTCAGACGAAGAAGAAATATTTGCCCTTCGTAAAAAAATGATCACAGATTTAAAAGTGATCATAGGGCCTAAGAAAATTTTAAAATTAAAAATGGCGGAAGACGACTTTACTAAGTTGCTCGTTAAAAAAATAAAAGGAAAAAAAGATTAGTAGTTTATGAAAGTTAATTGGATTTAATCGGGATGATTAACCAATTAGTTAGTTTATGTTTAGTTTAAGTTTGGGAAAGAGAAGTTACAGCTTCTCTTTCTCTTTTTTACATATATCATAACCTGCTTAACCTGCCTGCCTTTCAAAGAAACAACATGTACTATTCGCCCACCGCCTGTATATTAATTACGTAAAAACAGCTATAAACTATTTAAGACGTAAACGTATTATTTTATTTTGCCCCGCTGCTATTATAGTTTTACTGTCTGCAAAACGAATAGTATGTAGGTTTTTATCTTCTGATATTTTTTTCCAGGAAACACCCCTGTCAAAAGTATAATAAAGCCCCGAAGGCCCTGCCGTAATTAATTCGTTACCATTGCTGCCGGGTATATACTGAACACAGGAAGCATATCCAAATCCTGTGTTCTCACCTGTAAGTTTCCATGATTTTCCACCATCATCGGTTACTATCTTGTTACCCGAATTTTTAGCTAACTGCTCATAATCACCACCAACAGCAAAACCGTTTTTTTCATCATAAAAATCTGCCGAGAATATACCCGTCATTTCTTTACCCTGAATTATTGGCGTAGTATGAACGTCCCAATGCTGCCCTTTATCCACAGAATAGAAAACACGTGATTTTTTACCACCTGACACGATCCAGGTCTTATCTCCTTTTACGATAACATTAGAATTGCTTGCTGCAAAAGCCGCTTCTCCTTCAGAAACTCTTGGAAGCTGATTGCACGGCATTTTCTTCCACGTCTCGCCCCCATCTGTAGTTGTTAATACAGACAGGCATTCACCTGTAGGGTCACCGATGGCAATACCTTCTTTTGCATTGCGAAACTGCATGCTGTCGTAAAATGTCTTATCTCCTGTTTCAGTATATACTAACTTAGTACGCTTACCATCTTTAGATATTTTATATAAAAATGCAGGCGTACCGGCATTTATAATAAAAACATCATCTGCTGTCTGGGCTATTGCCCTGAATTCGGGTAAAATAGTATCGTGTGCGGCTACACCGTTAAAGTTTTTACCACCGGATAATGAAACCCAACCATACTTTCCGTTACTTCCTGCATACCAGGCTTTGTCTCCATCAATAGCAAGTGCCCTGATGCTTATTTCTTCGTTTAGCAAAGTATCGATTGAAGTTGTTTCAAAAGACGCTTTAAAATTTACATTATCCTGCTTTTTACAGGAAAATAATGCTACAGCCGTGAAAAGAAATAACACTTTCTTCATTAGAAAAATTTGGTTTGCTAATATACCGAAAAAATCTATTGATATAACCGCAATAAGTGAATTTAATTTACAAATGGTCGCCATTTTGTGAAAAAAATTCAAAATAACGCAGAAACCCCATAAAATGGGGTTTAAAATTTTATAGATGAACGGAAAAAATCGACGTTAAAACGCACTTATTTATGGTTACAACTGCCTGTCTTTACTGTCAAACATATAAATCCAGATCATTCTTGACAGCCTGAAATTAAATGTACTCAACAACACTGCAAATAATGCGATAAGACTTACCATGCCCACATAACTTTTGATAAAAAAATGAGCCACGGCAAAAACAGCCATCATTTCGGCAACCGTCATTGCATAGCTTACATACATGGAACCAAAAAAATATCCCGGTTCTTTCTCAAATTTATGACCGCACTCTGCGCAGTTTGCATTCATTTTAGGCATCTGAAACAATAAAGGATTTCCTTTTTTTGCAAATACTTTACCATGTCCGCATTTCGGACATTTTTCATCGAGTATATTTATAAATTGTGACATCGTTTTTTTTATTCAAATTTAACATCAAAAGCTAAAAAAGGATATGACGTATATGCGCAACAATTTGTACTTTTAGGACATTATTTAAGCATATGAAAAAGGTTTCTGTATTAAAGATGGAGCAGTTTCAGGGAAAGGACAGCCCTGAGGATTTTTATGCAAATACACTGGAAGACCACCTTATTACACGGCACAAAGACATAGCCCTGCCCCACTCGCATAATTTTTATCTGGCGATACTCTTTATCGAAGGAACAGGGATTCATGAAGTAGATTTTACAGTTTATGACGTAAAACCCGGCGCATTGTTCTTCCTTAATCCCGGGCAGACGCATCATTGGGAATTATCGCACGATACAAAGGGATATATTTTTTTTCATACCCAGGCTTTTTACGATCTGCATTATACCAGCAGCAGGTTAAGCCACTTCCCTTTCTTTTTCAGCATGCACAATTCGCCTTACATACAGCTTGACAATAATAATCTAAAAACAATAACAAACCTTTTTAAGCAAGTCCTTGACGAAAATACTTTGGGCAGGCCTGAGAAAAAAGATTACATTCTAAGCCTGATTAATCTGGTATATATAGAAGGACTGCGGAATTATGCATATCAAAATAGCGTACCAGTAGAAAACAGGAACAGCTATTATGCCAAGTTCAGGATATTCGAAGAGTTTATCGGACAAAATTTTGCCACCAAAAGATCGCCCGCTGCCTACGCCTCAATGCTAAACATGACTTCAAAGCATTTAAACCGTATTACGCAGGCCGTTGTAAGCAAAACAGCGTCAGACATTATTATCGACAGGGTTATGCTTGAGGCGAAAAAGTCGATTATACTCCAAAAAGAAAGCTTATCAGAAATTGGATATTCACTGGGTTATGAAGATTATGCTTACTTCTCCAGATTGTTTAAAAAGAAAACTGGAGAAACACCGTCTGAGTTTCTAGGAAGGTATAAAGGGGAAGCACATAGTCATTAAAAAGACGGTCTAAAAAAGCATAACAAAACATAGTTATAAGTTCTGCTTAAAAAATAATACCTTTGCTGCTAGAAAACACTATAATGAGATTACACAGGAACTTAGTTTTTACGGTCATAGATTCACTTGGCTTTGTTTTTAATGACGGAGAATATGCCGATAAGGTAGTAGCACGCGCACTTAAAAAAGACAAACGCTGGGGAAGCGCAGACAGGAAGTTTGTTGCAGAGACAATTTATGAAATCGTAAGATGGAAACGTTTATATATAGAAATAGCCGAAGTTAAGGAGCCTCTTGACAGGGATAAGCTATGGCGTATTTTTGCAGTATGGGCGGTGCTTCGCGGCATAACCCTGCCGGACTGGAAGTATTTTGAGGACACTCCTATTCGCCGTATTAAAGGCCGTTTTGACGAGCTTTCTAAAATAAGAAAGTACCGCGAATCTATTCCTGACTGGATGGATGAACTTGCTGTTAAAGAACTTGGCGAGGCTAAATGGGAAAAAGAGCTTGCTGCCCAAAACGAGCAGGCAAAAGTTATACTTCGCGTTAATACCCTTAAGACTACGAGGGAAAAGCTACGCGCTATTCTTATGGATCTTAACATTGATACTATCATTGAGAAAGATTACCCTGATGCGCTTATCCTTAAAGAAAGGGCAAACGTATTTCTTACTGACGCCTTTAAAGAAGGATTTTTTGAAGTTCAGGATGCATCGTCTCAGTTAGTGGCACGCTTTCTTGAAGTTGAGCCTGGTATGCGCGTGGTTGACACCTGTGCAGGTGCGGGAGGTAAAACACTTCACATGGCATCGCTAATGGAAAACAAAGGCCAGCTTATAGCAATGGACCTCTATGAAAGCAAGCTGAAACAGCTTAAGCTTCGTGCTAAAAGAAACAGTGCCTTTAATATTGAATACCGTATTATAGACAGCACAAAAGTTATCAAGAAGCTTCATGAAAAAGCCGACCGTGTGCTTATAGATGCACCATGCAGCGGATTAGGAGTACTAAAACGTAACCCTGACAGCAAATGGAAACTTCAGCCGGAATTTATAGACAACATTAGAAAAGTACAGGCCGAAGTGCTTGAAAACTATTCTAAGATTGTTAAGCCGGGTGGTAAAATGGTATATGCAACCTGCTCTGTACTTCCATCAGAAAATGAAGAACAGGTTAAAAAATTCCTTACTACAGAAATTGGTAAAGAATTCACTTTCATCAAAGAAAATAAAGTTCTTGCCTCAGAAAGCGGTTTTGACGGTTTCTATATGGCATTGCTTGAAAGAAAAGCTAAATAAAGATTTCAGCCTCCCAGTCGGGAGGCTTTTTTTTGTATATTAATATCTTATTAGATAAGTTATGAAAAATTACATATACATATTTGCTGCAGTTATACTGGTAATGACTGCCTGTGGCTCAACATCATCTTTGCCGGGTGATAAAGTTGCAGCTGAGACTAATGCCAAAGCTAAAAATGACACCATAAGGATAGCAAATGATTCGCTTGAATATGAGGTTGTCATAATAGAGAATGGATTTAATACCTGGCTGGCGTCAAGGGCAAAACCAAGAGGTTATTATGGCCAGTCGTATCTGGAAAACAAAAACAGGTTCTGGGTAGCAGAATGGAACAACCGCGCCATGAACCCTACACGTTTTGGCGATTTGTACCAGATGCAGATTGATTATCAATCCCGTATTAATTATGGATATGAAGTGAATTACTTGCTCTATAATTACCTTGTTTTTTTTCAGATTACCTATAACCAGAAATTAGGAGGAATAATACCTCAATATTAAACAGTCAAATCGCAAATTTTAATCTGGAATAAATATAAATAATCCCTTTAAAAGATTGCAGCGCAAGCGCAAAACCAATATATTTGCGACTTTATTAGCCAAAATGGGAAATTTAAGACAGCGCTGGGGAATTAAGAATAACTATCAGTTTGTTATTATATTTATCGTGTTTGCCATTACTGGTTCAACATCAGCATACCTGTCTAAACCTGTTTTAGCCTGGATGGGTGTTACAAAAGATACTTTCTCTCCCTGGATCTACTACCCTCTTTACATTATACTAATATTTCCGCTATACCAGGTGCTCCTGGTTTCTTTCGGATTTTTATCAGGGCAGTTTAAATTCTTCTGGTGGTTTGAGAAAAAAATGCTTCGGTCTTTAGGATTGGGTTTCTTATTTAAACCAGAAAAGCCCTCTAAATAGAGAGCTTTTGCTATTCCAAAAAATCATTACGATTTTAATTTTGACTTATAATTCTTTTTAAGCTTCTCCAGCTTAGGCGTTATCACAGCTGAACAATATGGCTGATTTGAATTCTGCGCATAATAATCCTGGTGATAATCTTCTGCGGCATAAAATGTTGGTGCGTTGGTAATTTTTGTAACTATCGCAGTGCTGTAAATATGCTGGTCTTTAAGCAGTTTTATAAAATTCTCTGCCGCGGCTTTTTGCGCCTCATTGGTATAAAAAATTTCGCTTCGGTATTGTGTACCCACATCTGCACCCTGCCTGTTTAAAGTTGTAGGGTCGTGAGTGGCAAAAAAAACCTCTAATAAATCTTCGTATGCCACCTGTTTAGGGTCAAAGGTTATTTTTATTGCCTCCGCGTGGCCTGTTGTGCCAGTACAAACTTGTTTGTAAGTTGGATTAGCTACTGTTCCGCCTATGTATCCCGAAACTACCTTTTCAACACCTTTAAGATCGGTAAAGAACGCCTCTGTACACCAAAAACAGCCTCCCGCAAAAATAGCAGTTTCTAAATTTTTGTCATCCATTTTTATATCCCCTTCGTTAGATTTTACAATTGCCTTTTCAGGACTTTCTTTAGACTGGCAGGAGAACGAAACCATTGCCAGTACTATCGCGATTGCTTTTTTCATACTATATTCTCCTAATAATTATTTTGTGGAGTGACAGTAGTTGTCACACATCTATATATACGAAATATTGTGCCAAAAGATTTCTTATTCTTTAAAATGTTTGTTTCTTTGTGATAAACCTTAGGTAAATGATACAGGCATCAGGCATTCATAAATATTACGATCAGCTTCACGTTTTAAAAGGTGTTGACTTACATATCAAGAAGGGTGAAATAGTTTCCATAGTAGGCGCTTCCGGCGCCGGAAAAACCACGCTCCTTCAGATATTAGGTACTCTTGACAATCCTAAAAAACAAAATGGTACTACTCTTGTAATAAATAATGAAGATGTCCTGAAAATGAAAGACAAGGCACTGTCTAAATTTCGTAATTCAAAGCTGGGCTTTATATTTCAGTTCCACCAGCTTCTTCCTGAATTTAGTGCTCTTGAAAATGTATGCATACCCGCTTATATTGCAGGTAAGGCAAAAGCCGAGACAGAGGCAGAAGCAAAACGACTTTTAGAATACCTTGGCCTATCACACCGTATTGACCACAAACCCGGAGAACTTTCGGGTGGTGAGCAGCAACGTGTAGCTGTTGCACGCGCGCTGATAAATAAGCCTGCTGTAATTTTTGCCGACGAGCCATCAGGTAATCTTGATACGGCATCTGCCGAAAACCTTCACCAGTTATTCTTTAAGCTGCGTGATGAAATGGGGCAAACCTTTGTAATCGTAACCCACAACGAGGAACTTGCCAATATGGCCGACAGAAAGCTTGTAATGAGCGACGGACTTATTGTAAATACAGTAGATTCAGTTATCGGGTAATTGGTTTGTCCGATTTCCTGATTGTTCACTGTTTGGTAAGCTCATTTTCAAATCGACTTTGCAACTCTGCAGCTTTGAAACTTTAAGGCGATACATTACTTTTGTACTATGGAAGTGAAAATGAATGCCGAAGAATTACGCTTGTTTCTTGACGAGAAAGTACTGCAATACAACAAACCCGATTTTATAGATAGCGATCCTATACAAATCCCCCATCTATTTACCCAAAAAGAAGATATTGAGATAGCAGGATTTTTAGCTGCTACCATCGCCTGGGGTAATCGTAAAATGATTATTAACAATGCTAAAAAGATGGTAACACTTATGGGCAACAGTCCGTATGACTTTGTTATGAGTCATAAGGAACATCATCTTGAAAACCTTACCGGCTTTGTACACCGTACATTTAATGATATTGACTTTACTACTTTTATAAAAGCGCTTAGGCATATCTATTTAAACCACGACGGCCTTGAGGCTGTATTTGCAAAACATCAGCAGCCCGAAGGTATGCACAAAGCTATACACGAATTCAAAAAAGTTTTCTTTGAGATAGAGCATCAAAACCGTACCCAAAAACACGTATCAGACCCGCTGGCAGGTTCTGCCGCCAAAAGGATAAACATGTACCTGCGATGGATGGCACGCAAAGACAATACCGGTGTTGACCTTGGTATCTGGAAAACAATATCGCCCTCTGCCCTCTCATGCCCTCTTGATGTACATTCAGGCAACGTGGCAAGAAAACTAGGCATACTTATCCGAAAGCAAAATGACGGTAAGGCATTACACGAACTTGATACCCAGCTTCGGCTTATGGATGCTGAAGATCCTGTAAAATATGATTTTGCATTATTTGGATTGGGAGTGTTTGAAGGTTTTTAATTTTTTCTTATATTTGATTTAATAACAGACGATTAAATCATGAAAAAGAATACTATCTTTTTTTTATTAACTACTTTCCTGATGCTTTCTGCACTTTACTTTGCAGGAGGCTTTGATCTTGGCTCTTCATTATTTATCGCTTATGGAACAGCGATACTTACATTTCCGCCTTTTACATTAAAGAAGATCAAATAGCAAAACCATACAGATTATTTATCCTGTGAATATCAATGGTATTTGTAAAATCTATAAAGTACTCCAACTGCCATTTTTGGGTTTTCTCGGCCTGTACATTTTGGACAATATCCCATGACGGATAAACACGCATTGCGCGTTTTCCCTTTTTACTTTCAGTAGTAAAAGCACCTTGTTTTAGCAGTACAGATTTTGGAAACACAAATTGCCCGAAATGATTTTCTGACCTGCAATTAACTACCACAAAGTCTATTTTATCCTTGCTATCAAAAGGCAGTATCGGTCCATTCAGCCTTTTCCAGAGCGTAACAAACTGCCCTGCTTTCGTCGGGGTTGTTTTAGCCGAACGAAAAAGGATATTCAAGCCGTTCAGCTTAAAAGTGTAGGCATCATATTCTGAACTTTCTTTTTCAGGAGCGGCATTTTCAAACGTAAATCTGCATTTACCATACACAAGTGAATTTGTTAGAAATGGCTACTCCTGATGGATTACATCCATGAAGTTATGCCGTTTTTACAAAATTCAGTTTGCTGTGTTTTCGACTGAAGCCAAAGTAAATACCAAGCCCTATAAGCAACCAAACTGAGAAATATATCCAATTCCAGACACTTAACTCAGCCATCATGTAAAGGCAGCAGATAAGCCCTAAAAGCGGAATTAAAGAAAGGTTTTGGCGGTAAGCCCACACCGCTAAGAATACAAGAGTGATAAGGAATATCCACATTGGGATCTTGTGTTTAAACAGGGCAAAACCACTTTCATATTTGATGTTATCTGCAATTGGAAGAGAATCCACCATTTCGGCATATTTCTCATCGTTATCCTGGTAACGGCTTAGTATGTGCTCTAGATCCTGCGTTCCTGCAGCAGCATTCTGCGTATCCGCCTTAAGTATATGTTCGTATAAGGCTTTGGCCTCAGCTTCATTTAATGACGTTACAATTGTTGATGGAGTATTTATGTGTTTATCGTTATTAATAAATGACATTGTAGCCTGTCTATTGTATGTAAATGAAAATACCAGGCCTGCAATAAGTGCAGCAGGCATAATGTATTTTGAATTTAGATAAGGCGTCCTGAATTTTCCCCTTGGAATATTTGGTTTGTTTTGCAGTACTAAAACACCTGCACACACCAATACAAATGCAAATAATGTACCTATACTGCAAAGGTCGGTTACAGTAGTAAGATTAAGAAAAAGTGCCGGTATGGCAACCACAAAACCTGTAACTACAGTAGCATAAGAAGGCGTTTTAAATTTAGGGTGTACGCGTGAATAACGTTTAGGCAGTAAGCCATCACGGCTCATGCTCATCCATATACGGGGCTGGCCCATCTGGAAAACCAAAAGCACGCTTGCCATGGCAATCACAGCACTTACAGCTATAATGCCCGACATCCACTTAAGGTTAAGCTTATTGAATACAAATGCCAATGGATCGCCTACATTAAGCTCGTTGTAACGCACCATTCCTGTAAGTACGAATGCTATAAGGATATAAAAAACAGTACAGATTATTATAGCCCACATCATACCCTTAGGCAGGTCGCGCTGCGGGTTTTTACACTCTTCTGCAGTTGTGGAAATAGCGTCAAAACCAATGTAAGCAAAGAACACAGCAGATACACCTTTTAATACACCCGCAGCACCATTTGGCGCAAAAGGATTCCAGTTATCAGTATCCACATAAAAGACACCCACTGCTATTACCAACAATATAATACAAAGTTTTATGACCACCATTAAGTTACTTGCGTTACGCGATTCTTTCATACCGCGGTACACAAGCGCTGTAATAAGTATAATGATAAGAAGAGCAGGAAGATCTGCAACAAAATGCAATGACCCGATAGTTGGGGCATTTGTATAGGCTTCGTAGGCAGTTTTAAGTGGGGCATCAAGATTTTCAAAAGTTTTCCCGCCCTGCATCAGTGCTGTGGCTTCATTATAACCGTTAGATGCACTTAGATAATCCATTTGTATCCATTGCGGAAGATGTATACCACCGCTTTCGAGCAGGCCGGTAAAATAATCGCTCCAGGAAATAGCTACCGTAACGTTACCTATTGCATACTCCATAATTAATGCCCACCCTATAATCCATGCAATGATTTCTCCAAAGGCAACATAAGAATACGTATATGCACTACCCGAAACAGGTACCATAGATGCAAATTCGGCATAGGCAAATGCAGCAAAACCGCAGGCAAGAGCGGTAAACAGGAATAGGAATATCACTGCTGGGCCACCATCTGCACTAGCTTTACCAATGGTACTGAATATACCGGCACCGATAATTGCAGCAATACCAAAAGCTGCAAGGTCTCTAACCCCCAGATGCCTGCCAAGTGACTGATGTCCGTCGGCGTTATCAACCTGGTTTAATATGTCCTGAACATTTTTCTTCCTGAATAAATCTTTTAATGCCATTGAATCGGGTTAATGTTAAATGCATCGCAATACATTTAACAAATATAAAAACTTAATCGAAAATAGTACTATGCGTTTGCATAATTCACTTTTATACTTGATAGTGCTAAAAATAAAAAAATTCTATAGGTACATAAGGAAATATGATAATTCCTGTAACATATAAACAAGTATTATCACCTATTTTTGCACTGGTAAAAAAATAATAACCTCTTAAATAAATACACTATGTCTTTAGTTGGAAAAAAATTCCCAAACATTGCTATCGATGCTATTTCAGAAATGGGTGACAACCTTAAAATCAACGTTTTTGAAGAAGCTGTAAATAATAACAAAAAAGTACTTTTATTCTGGTATCCTAAAGATTTTACATTTGTATGCCCTACAGAGCTTCACGCTTTCCAGGCTGCTTTAGGTGAGTTTGAAAAAAGAAATACTATCGTAATTGGTGCATCTTGTGATACTAACGAAGTGCACTTTGCATGGTTAAACACGCCAAAAGATAAAGGTGGTATTGAAGGTGTAACATATCCAATACTTGCTGATACTACAAGAAACCTTTCTAACATACTTGGTATTCTTGATGTTGAATCATCTGAATACAATGACGAAACAGACTCTGTAGTGATTACAGGTTCTAATGTAACTTACAGAGCTACTTACCTTGTAGACGAAACAGGAAAGATTTTCCACGAAAGTGTAAACGATATGCCTCTAGGCCGTAACGTAAACGAGTACCTAAGACTAATTGACGCTTATACTCACGTACAGACTAAAGGTGAAGTTTGCCCTGCAAACTGGGAAGAAGGAAAAGAAGCGATGACTGCTGACCGTGATGGTGTTGCATCATACCTTGCTACAAACTAATTAATTAAGATATCATGCTGCAAGAACTTGAAAAGGATAATTTAGCAGAAATCGTTGCCGGTAATGAAACTGTTGTAGTACAATACTCGGCAGGCTGGTGCGGTAACTGCAGGATAATGAAGCCAAAATTTAAAAAAATGGCTGCTGAGAATGAAAACGTAGCGTTTGTTATTGCCGATGCCGAAAATTTCCCTGAATCAAGGAAACTTGCAAAGGTAGATAACCTGCCAACATTTGCCACATTTAAAAATGGAACACTTGTTAACCAGGTACAAACAAATAAAGTAGAAGTTTTAACTGATTTAGTCAATGAAATTACCAGTAATTAAGCATTTAACTCAATTTATTGAGGACAATGACCAGGATTATATAGTAGAAACCCTTGAGGTACTTGAGGCTATGGTAGAAATACCGTCGCTTAAAGATGAAGAGCTGGACGTTATAGGCGAGCTTATCTCTAATATGTATGGTGCGCTTGAGGTAAACAAAATGATTAAGGACGGAATAGATAAAAAAGAAGCCCTTAACAGCTTTATGATGCGTGTTTTAGGTGCTATCGATAAATAATTATACTTCACTCACTTTACTCATATAACGCTTCCGTTTCCGGAAGCGTTTTTTTTATGTCAAAATGTTTAGTTTTACATCTAAATACGATTATCATGCACCTATATATAAAAAACATGGTTTGCCCCCGCTGTATAACAGCTGTACGCAGCGAACTGGAGCAAATGAAACTCAATATACATTCGGTTGAATTAGGCGAGGCAGAAATTGGCAACGACCTGACTCCCGAAGAACAGCGTCATCTGGAAGCCACACTCAAAAAACTTGGCTTTGAACTTATCGGCGATAAAAAAAGCCGCATAATAGAACAGGTTAAAAATGAAATCGTTTACCTGGTACATCATTCTGACGAAATATTAAAGACTAATCTCTCTGCATGGCTGGCGGAAAAACTGCGTTATGACTACACCTACCTAAGCAATTTATTCTCTGAGGTAGAAGGTACCACCATAGAGAAATACTACATAACCCAGCGCATTGAAAAAGTAAAGGAACTGCTCGTATATGATGAGCTATCACTAGCCGAAATAGCCGACTCACTTGGCTACAGTAGTGCTGCCTATTTATCGAGCCAGTTTAAGAAGGTTACAGGCCTTACCCCTACTTTCTATAAATCAATAAAAGAAACAAAGCGCAGGAATATAGATGAACTGTAAATGTTGTTGTTATTTTCAAAAATTGCATAATCGACAAAGTCTGTTTTATGCCGAAATTTGCAGTATAAATAACATCAACAATGACACACACATATAACATATCAGGCATGACCTGCGATGGCTGTATCGCCAAAGTAAGCTTCTTATTAAAGAGAACACCCCATGTAAAAGATGTAGAAATCAACCTTGAAAAAGGCCAGGCAACGGTTACAATGGATGAACAGATCGCCACATCCGTTTTGCAGGATACCTTAAAAGACTATCCAAAATACCAGCTTTCTGAGGGAAGCCGACACTCGCACATTGAAAAAAACATCTTCGCAGCGCAAGCTGAAGAGTCAAAAAGCTGGATACAAACTTACAAGCCTATTGTTTTGATATTCGGTTACATATCATGTATATCTTTAATAACGGCTTTAAGCGGAAAAACATTTGACATAATGTTGTTTATGCGCGTATTCATGGCTGGTTTTTTCCTTACTTTTTCCTTTTTCAAGATGCTTGACTTAAAAGGTTTTGCTAGTAGCTACGCCATGTATGATATCGTAGCAAAGAAGTTTTCAGGATGGGGTTATGTATACGCATTTCTTGAGCTGGGACTTGGCATCGCCTTTGCCCTGGACTTTGAACCTGTATTTGTAAATGCATTTACTGCTGTCCTTATGACGGTAAGTCTTCTTGGCGTGTTTCAGAGTGTACTGAATAAAAAGAAGATTCAATGTGCCTGTCTTGGCGCGGTATTTAACCTGCCCATGAGTACAGTAACCATTATAGAAGACGGCCTCATGATCCTTATGAGTATTGCCATGCTCTCTATGTATTTATAATAAGAGAACATTCACAGTATCAAACGCTTCCACACCGGAAGCGTTTTTTTGTTCGCGTCGTTATATTTATACCGTATACCATTGTAGAAATTCTTACTTTTGCCTTTCTAAATAAAACATACAAAAATGGCTAATATCACACTTGGCGGAAATCCCGTTACAACTTCAGGCGAACTGCCTCAAACAGGAACTCAGGCTCCGGACTTTACATTAGTAAAAACAGATCTTTCTACCACATCTCTTGCAGATTATAAAGGCAGAAAACTGATCTTAAACATATTTCCGAGCGTTGACACAGGCACGTGTGCAGCATCTGTAAGGCAATTTAATCAAAAGGCTTCAGGGCTTGAAAATACCACAGTACTATGCATTTCACGCGATCTTCCATTCGCACAGAACCGTTTTTGCGGTGCAGAAGGTTTAGATAATGTAGTTTCTGCTTCTGATTTCAGGGATGCAAGTTTTGGCGCTGCTTACGGATTAAACATTGTAGATGGTCCATTACAGGGATTAAACTCAAGGGTTGTTATTGTAATTGACGAAAACGGAACTGTAAAATATACTGAACAAGTTGCTGATATTAAAGACGAACCTAATTATGATGCTGCTTTAGCTGCACTGTAACGATTTCCTACTGTAGATGAAAGACAACAGGTTTGTTAAAGGAAGGATAAAGAGCGTAGAATACTCTGTAAAAGGAGCATATAAGCTTGTAACGACTGAACATAGTATTATGGTTCAGTTCTTTATTGGGTTAGCTATGGTTGCTGCGGGTTTTTATTTTGGTATCTCTCCAACAGAATGGATGCTGCAAACACTAGCAATAGGATTAGTACTTGCTATTGAAGGACTTAATACAGCCGCAGAAAAAATAGCCGACTTTATCCATCCTGAATACCACGAAAAAATCGGGTTTATAAAGGACATCGCATCGGGTGCTGTATTCTTCGCAGCTACGGTTGCAATAGCTATAGGCGCAATCATATATTATCCTAAAGTACTACTGCTTTTTTAATTTTATTGATATTTTTACAGTCGAGATACTAATTATAAATGGCAAAGAGCAAAAAAGAAACAGCCAAGGGTGCTGAAAAACCCACTACAGAAAAGAAAAGATGGATCTTATCACGCCAGCACAAAGTGCTTATCGGCGTGTTGTTCTTTCTTTTCTCTATCGCCTTGTTATTATCCTTTATTTCATATTTCCTGTACTGGGAATACGACCAGAGCGGACTTACTGCGTTTAGCGACAGAAAGCAGGTTATCCACAACTGGCTTGGTAAATTTGGTGCTTCTCTGGCAGACTTCTTTTTGTACCGCGGTTTTGGTGTAGCATCGTTTATATTGATACGCTTTTTCTTTTTGACCGGCGCCTATCTTGTATTAGACCTGCCAGTAAGAAAACTTAAGAGAACATTGTTCTGGGATATATTCCTGGTTATTGTAGTATCTATACTTTTTGGATTCTTTAACCCTTACCTACCGGAACTTGGCGGTGTAATAGGTTTTGAAATGAACCTGTTCATGCAGGATTACCTTGGTAAGATCGGAACTATATTAGTACTTGTATTTGCATTATTTACCTTCCTGATCTTCAGGATAAAAATATCGCCGGATGTTATAAAGACATTCTTCGAGCGCAGACATCATGAAGAAGAGGAGTTAGAAGAGGCAGAGGCACAAAATACAGCAGTAACTCCTGTTCCAACTCCTGCTTTACGTGTTCAGCAGCCGGTAATACCGGTTACTCCACCTGTAAATGAATTTAACGAGGAAGAGTTTGATGAGGATGATGAGGAAGTGCTTAGTAATATTGAATTAAAAACAGTACCTCCTATTACGCCTCCGCCATCGCAGTTTGAAATAAACCGTGATGCGCTAAAACCAACTATCGAACATTCGTCTGAAATTAAGCTTGATACAGGCAAAACTAAACAGCCTGAACCAAAAGTTCCGGCAAACGAAATAATCAAGACAACTGACGAGAATTTTGTTATAGAGAAATTTACAGAAGAACCAACTATAGAAGAAAATCTTGCTGCACGTCTTGTAAAGGACTTTGGAGAGTTTGACCCTACGTTAGACCTTTCGAATTACCAGTTCCCATCAATAGAACTCTTGAAAGACTATTCTTCAGGCGGTATTACAATCAATCAGGAGGAGCTTGAAGAAAATAAGAACAGGATTGTAGAAACACTTCGCAACTACAAAATTGATATTGCCCAGATAAAGGCAACTGTAGGGCCTACGGTTACATTATATGAAATTGTTCCCGAAGCAGGCGTTCGTATATCTAAAATCAAAAGCCTTGAGGACGATATTGCACTTTCATTATCAGCTTTGGGTATCCGTATCATTGCTCCTATTCCTGGTAAAGGAACGATAGGTATTGAGGTGCCTAACAAGAACCCTACCATGGTTTCCATGAAAAGCGTTATTGCTTCGCCGAAGTTCCAGACTGCAGAAATGGAGCTGCCTATCGCTTTAGGTAAAACCATTTCTAATGAAACGTTTGTGGTAGACCTTGCAAAAATGCCCCACCTTCTTATGGCGGGTGCTACAGGACAGGGTAAATCTGTTGGACTTAATGCAGTGTTAACCTCGTTATTATATAAAAAACACCCTGCGGAAGTTAAATTTGTACTGGTTGACCCTAAAAAGGTTGAGCTTACTTTATTCAACAAAATCGAAAGGCATTATTTAGCAAAACTGCCGGATGACGGAGATGCAATTATTACCGATAACACTAAAGTTATCAATACATTAAATTCACTATGTATTGAGATGGACAACCGTTATAACCTGCTTAAGGATGCAATGGTTAGGAACATTAAAGAATACAATGAGAAATTCCGCCAGAGAAGGCTTAATCCTGAGAACGGGCACCGTTTCTTACCTTACATTGTACTGGTAGTAGACGAATTTGCTGACCTTATCATGACTGCAGGTAAAGAAGTTGAAACACCTATTGCACGTTTGGCACAGCTGGCACGTGCAATTGGTATACACCTTATCATTGCAACGCAGCGTCCGTCGGTAAACGTAATTACAGGTATCATTAAAGCCAACTTCCCTGCGAGGATTGCATTCAGGGTTACTTCTAAAATTGACTCCCGTACTATTCTTGATAGCCAGGGTGCTGACCAGCTAATAGGACGTGGTGATATGCTTTATACCCAGGGTAACGACCTTACCCGTGTTCAGTGTGCTTTTGTTGACACACCTGAAGTTGAAAAAATTACCGAATTTATCGGTTCGCAAAAGGCTTACCCTAACGCTTATCTGCTTCCGGAATATTTTGGGGAGGAAAGTGGCATCAATCTTGATATAGATATATCAGAAAGAGATTCTATGTTCAGGGAAGCGGCAGAAGTTATTGTTACAGCCCAACAGGGTTCGGCATCACTATTGCAGCGTAAACTAAAATTAGGATATAACCGCGCAGGCAGGCTTATCGACCAGCTTGAAGCTGCAGGTATTGTTGGCCCTTTTGAAGGCAGCAAAGCCAGAAGCGTTATGATTACTGATCTTAGTGCACTTGAGCAATTTTTCAAAAATGAAGAAAACAATTTTTAGCATGCGTACCTTTTACGGAATAGTACTTTTATTCTTTTTTACCTTACCTCTACACCTACAGGCTCAGAGTCCGGAAAAAGCTAAAGCGTTACTGGACCAGGTTAGCGGAAGAGTTAAAAGTTATCAGAATATTTCTATCGACTTTAAGTATTCTATGGGCAACCCGAAACAAAATCTTAATCAGGAGAGCAAAGGTAATGTTGTGCTTAAAGGAAACCTGTACACATTAGATTTTATGGGTACGACCAGAATATTTGACGGAAAAAAAGTGTATAATATCGTTCCTGAGGATGAAGAGATTTCTATCTCTAAATATGACGACCAGAAAGCCGATGATCTTACCCCCGCTAAAATGCTTAGCTTTTTTAACAGCGGCTATAAATACAGCTGGGACATACTCCAAAACATTAAAGGCCGCAAAATTCAATATGTAAAACTAAACCCGCTTAATGCAAAAGATAAGACTAAAGAAGTGCTTATAGGGGTTGATGTGCAAACAAAACATATCTACAATTTTATACAGACAGAAAAGGATGGTACTAAAATAATTATAACCATAAATTCTTTTAAAACAAATCAGCCTTTGTCAAAAAATCATTTTACCTTTACCGAAAGCAAATACCCTAACTACTACATTAATAGATTAGACTAATTTTTGGTGAAAATATTAGACCGTTATATCCTTACTTCGTTCATTACGACTTTTGCGTCGGTATTCATAATCCTGTTTTTTATTTTCGTATTACAGGGAATATGGCTTTTCATTGCAGAACTTGCAGGAAAGGACCTGGACATATGGCTTGTACTTAAATTCCTGGCTTTTTATTCTCCCAAGATAGTACCGCTGGTATTACCACTATCTATACTTCTTGCTTCTATCATGACGTTTGGCAGCTTTGCCGAAAACTATGAGTTTGCTGCAATGAAATCTTCAGGCATCTCATTAAGCAGGGCGATGAGAAGTCTTTCGGTTTTTATTGGCTGCCTTAGTATCGTAGCATTCATCTTTGCCAACAGCGTTATCCCAAAAGCTGAATTCAAATTTTTAAACCTTCGTAAGAACATTATACAGCGTAAGCCTGCGATGGCTATTGCTGCGGGACAGTTTAACGCCATTGGAAATTTCAATATCAAAGTAGATAAGAAATCGGGCGACAATGATGAAAAGCTAACAGGTGTTACCATTCATAAAAGAAACCTTGGATCTCCTTATGTTACCATAATCCGCTCTAAAAAAGGCCTGTTAAAGAGTAGCGAAAGCTCTAATTTATTGCAGCTTGAATTGTTTGACGGCTATTATTATGAAGAGATTACATCTAACAACCCTTCGCAGCGGCAAAAGCAGCCGTTTGCAAAAAGCAGCTTTACAAAACAAATAATGAACATTGACCTAACCATGCTTAACAGCAATGATATGGACGATGAAAAGATTACCCACACTAATACGATGCTAAATATTAGTGAACTGTCTTATACCCTAGATTCTCTGGAAAACAACTACGCAAAAGAATCTAAAAGTATCGCAGATAATATCACCCAACGCTACAACTCTTTAGCTATAGCTCCTTTTCCACACAAAACGATAAGCGGTGTAACGGAAATTAAAAAAGACAGCGTACCAAAAGATTTGCTTGGTCTTCTAAAAGCTGATACGGACAAGTCACGAGTACTTGATATAGCAACTAACAACCTAAACAGTTCACTGGGAACAATCAAAATGAATGAAACCCAGATGTACGACAGGACAAAAAACATAAACGGTCACTGGCTTGCGCTATATGAAAAGTTCGTTATTGCTTTCTCTTGCCTGCTAATGTTTTTTATAGGTGCACCATTGGGTGCAATTATCCGTAAGGGAGGCCTTGGTTTACCTATCGTATTTGCAGTACTGATATTTATTGTTTTCCACTTTATAAACACTTTTGGAAGAAAACTTGCAGGCGAAGACGGTATCCCTCCTTTCCTAGGTTCCTGGATGTCATCTTTTGTATTAAGTCCGCTAGCGGTGTTACTAACCTACAGAGCTACGAAAGATCTTGGCGTAAGCATCAGTTTCGACTGGCTTACAAATCCTATAAAACGCCTGTTTGAAAAAGATAACAGCGACGAACAGCCTATTCTAAACATTGATACCGTGAGGGTTACTGATAGTGAAGAATGGATAAACCTTAAGGCTATGACCGATGATGAGCTTATTTATGTGGTAAAAAACACAAAAATGCTTAGTCAGACTCCTGAGCATAGAAAGAAAGCGCTTAAAGTTCTTGAAAGTAGAGGTATATTACAGGAAAATCTGAAAGAAGACTGCAACTTGTATAACCTTGAATATTTAAAATGCGAATTCCTGTATAATAAGTTCAAAATCTCATCAAATATAGCATTGGGGCTATATGTAATCTTATTAGGCCTGTCTCCTTTTGTCTCTAAAGGCAAAACCGGAATTATGCTTCCTGCACTTATATGCCTGATACTTTTCTTTATCACGGCTTTTAAAGCAGCACAAAGTATTAGCAGAACTTCAAAAATACTGAATGAAAAAATAAGTATTGGATTAATCCTGAATATCGTGCTTGCGCTTCCATTCTACTTAATCCTGTATTTCTATAACAGAGCCGCGCTTCAAACCACGTTGAAACGTCATAATTATAAATTTTAAAGACAGTACACATGTCACTATCCGAAATAAAACTTAACACTATAGAAGAAGCGATCGAAGATATCCGTAACGGCAAAGTTGTGGTTGTGGTTGATGATGAAGATCGTGAGAATGAAGGAGACTTTATTGCTGCAGCAGAAAAAGTAACCCCTGAGATGATAAACTTTATGGCCACTCACGGACGCGGACTTATTTGTGCGCCACTTACAGAAGCGCGTTGTAAAGATCTTGAGCTGCACATGATGGTCACTAACAATACTGTACTTCATGAAACTGCATTTACGGTATCTGTAGATCTTATCGGGCATGGATGTACAACAGGTATATCTGTACACGACAGGGCAAAAACAATTAAGGCGCTGGTAGAAGATACTACCAAACCGGAAGATTTAGGACGCCCTGGTCACATTTTCCCTCTTAAAGCTAAACAAGGCGGTGTTCTTCGCAGGACAGGCCATACAGAGGCTGCTATAGACCTCGCAAGGCTTGCAGGTTTTAAACCGGCGGGAATACTTGTGGAAATATTAAATGAAGATGGTTCTATGGCACGCCTTCCTGAATTATATGAGGTTGCTAAAAAATTTGACCTTAAGCTTATTTCTATTGAAGACCTTGTTGCTTACAGAATGCAGCACGATAGCCTTATACAAAAGAAAGAAGATTTTGAGATAGAAACCCGTTTTGGTACTTTCCGTCTTAGGGCTTATGTACAAACTACAAACAAACAGGTACATATCGCGCTGACAAAAGGCAGCTGGAACATTGGCGAACCTGTTCTTACGCGTATAAATTCTACCCAGATAAATAATGATATTTTAGGTACACTTACTAATGATGCTGATAAAAAACTGGATAATATGTTTAAACGCATCAATGAAGAAGGAAAAGGTGCTATCTTATTCATCAACCAGGAAATACAGCCGTCAGAACTATTATCAAGAGTTAAGGAACTGAAAGAATTACAGGCTGAAGGCGTAACTAAAGCCCCTCAAATTAAAATGGACGACAGGGATTTTGGTATCGGTGCGCAGATATTACATGATATTGATATCTGTAAAATACGTTTGCTTACTAATTCAGGGCAGACAAAACGTGTAGGAATGATAGGTTACGGCCTTGAAATAACAGAATACACTGAATTCTAAAAAAAACTTTAATCCTTAAAGACAAGGTAATGAAATGTTTATAAAATAGTATGAAATTAAATGCAATATTAGCTTAAATAGTTTTTGGCAAAACCAAAAACGTTGCTATATTTGCAACCACAATGAGCAATATATTGCGATACATACTGGAGAAATGGCAGAGTGGTCGATTGCGGCAGTCTTGAAAACTGTTGACTGTAACAGGTCCGGGGGTTCGAATCCCTCTTTCTCCGCCAGATGAGATCTCGAAAGAAATCTTCAAAAAACAAAAACCTTTAGATCTCACGATTTAAAGGTTTTTTTGCTTTTTGGATATAAGTGTACCTGTCGGTGTACCAGTTCTGATAAATGATGAATAATGCCCGTATTAAAAGGGATTACAATAAAGAATTCGAAGCCTCTTGCTCCGCTAAATAAAGTTTCAAAAGAAACTTTTCTTATTTTAATCTGTTACTTTTAAATGTTGAATTTGTCCATCAACAATATCAAAATGAAATTTTAATGTAATCGGGCTTCCGGGAAATGTACCCGAACACGTTGCGGACAAGATACTTGAAGTTCCATTTTCAGTATATTCAAGAGGTTCCATCAACGATTTGTACTTTTCATTTGATTCTTCGATCCAATGCTGGATTTCCGGTCGTCCGTTATGTGTTTTACCTTCATCAAGTACTACGGCAGTTTCAGAAAAACAATTGGCATATGCATTGCTATTAAAGTTATTTTGTGCATCAACTAAGTCTGTTATTACTTTTGGTAAGTTCATAGGTATTATTTTAAAGGTTATTAAATTACGGGTACGGTGCCACCATCTATAATAAATTCTGTTCCTTTTAAATAATTGGCTCTTGGTGAAACAAGGAAGCTAACCAATTCTGCTACTTCTTCCGGTTGGGCAGGCCTGCCATAAGGTATTCCGCCCAATGCATCCATAACACTTTGTTGCGCTTCTTCTACAGTACTGTTAGCATTTCTTGCAATCTCGCCAAGCCAGGCTTTCGATGCTGATGTATTTATCCATCCCGGCGACACAGTCAGCACGCGAACACCTTTAGGAGAAACTTCATTCGATAAACTTTTACTATAGTTTCTTAATCCTGCTTTTGCAGCCGCATAAGGCAAAGTAGAGTCATAAAGCGGTAATTTGCCCTGAATAGAAGCTATATGGATAATAACTCCGTTTTCTCGATCTATCATTTGTGGCAAAAACCCCCTATCCAGTCGAACCGGAGCAAGCAAATTAGCCTGTAGGGTTGATTCCCAATCTTCATCAGATAATGCAGTAAATCCACCGGCGGGTGTTGTAGAAGAGCCAAGATTATTCACAAGAATGTCGAGCCTCCCATAAGCCAACAGTATTTCGCTGATTACTTTTTGTGTTCCTTCTGCTTTACTCAAGTCGGACTGAATAAAATGCAGCTTACTGTTTTCTTTTTCCGGTGCATTCCTTGCAGTAATGATAACCGTTGCCCCGGCTTGCAGCAGTCTTTCTGCAATTGCCTTTCCGGCTCCTTTTGTACCGCCTGTTACTAAGGCAATCTTTCCTGATAATTCATTTTGATAATCCATCCTGTATAATATTTTAAATTTCTGTTGTACAAATTTCAGAAGTATGTTACTTCCTCACAAGTACGGAGTTACGATTCATATAGGGATAAATTATTCCCCTATTGTACATGTAGGAACATAGGATTACTTTTGCTATATGTATGAAAGAAAAACAATACCCAACCTGAATTGCGGTCTTGACCTGATAGGTGAAGTACTTTACGGCAAATGGAAAATACGTTTATTATGGTTTATCAATGAAGGCCATAAACGGCCAAGTGAATTGCAACGAAAAATACCAGATGCCACACGCAGGGTTTTAAATATCCAGCTGAAGGAATTAGAGGAACATGAACTTGTCTCAAAAATTATTTACCCCGTTGTGCCTCCTAAAGTCGAATATAGCCTGACCGATTTTGGAAAAACATTAATTCCTGTAATTTCAGCCATCGGTAATTGGGGAGATGAGCATGAAGGACGTTTACGGTCGCTTATTTTAAAACGTTTGGAATAAACGATCGGACTGATGACTTTAAGCTTCTAAAAAACGTTAGAATTAAGCATAAATGTTAGGCAGGAATACCTTACAGCATACAAGTCATTAAACCTTAATTTGTATTGGGGTTTCTTTTTATATTATGGGATTACCTACCATTTTTACTGATTACCTGTAAGTCAGGAGAACCCATTGCTTTTTTCCAAACTAAATCCTGCGTTACGATACAAACCTATCTTAATATTTCACAAGCTCCTGAGAAATAATAGTAGTATCATAAACTATCAGTATAGTTGAATTGTTTCACGACTCATTATTCTATTCTTAGAATCACCAAAACCTTGCATCACAGATTATAAGAACTATATTTGCACACTCGGCAGCTTAGCCTAAAATTGAACCTGAATTATACGATGACGAATGATAATGTTATAGCTTCAAACGCTGTAAGCCCAGAAGAAATAGAAAAATGTATTGCGTTGTTAAACGAACTAAATAGCAATACAAATCAGATATTTGATATCCCTAAGGAACAGCGCACTGCGCTTATTAAAGCTGCAGGCCAGTTTGCAAGGCCTGACAGAGATGAGCTTCTCCGTAGAAAAAAAGACGGAAAATTAGCTTTAAAGCGAAAACAGGAAAAGAAAGACAGAACCGCACGAAAAGTAACCGGAATCCGTGAGGCGCGTGAAGCCAGTATTTTTATAGCTCCTAAATTGTTAGAGTATTCTGATTTATCTTCTAAAGAGCAATTAGAATTAGAAACACCAAGAAATTGTTATGTATGCAAAACGCAGTTTACTAAACTGCATCATTTTTATGATACCATGTGTACTGATTGTGGCGATTTTAATTACGCAAAACGCTTTCAGACAGCGGATGTTAAAGGACAAATAGCAATCGTAACCGGTTCACGCCTAAAAATAGGATATCATATTACACTTATGCTTTTACGTGGCGGCGCTACGGTTGTAGCAACTACTCGTTTTCCTGTAGATTCGGCAATTCGTTTTGCCAAAGAACCCGATTTTATGGAATGGGGACACCGTTTAAAAATACATGGGCTGGATTTAAGGCACATTCCTAGCGTAGAGATATTCTGTAATTTTATAGAACAAAAATACGGCCGCTTAGACATCCTTATAAATAATGCTGCGCAGACAGTACGACGACCAGCCGGATTTTATACCCACCTGATGGAAAATGAAGAACGTCCGGTTCAGTCGTTACCTAAACAGGTGCAGGATTTGTTATTGGATCATACAAACTGCCTTGAAGAACTTAAAGTATTGACGATAGGCGCTTCGTCAAATCAAAATATGCCGGTAACCTGGCATGGCCCCGAGCCTGGTATTGGGCTAAGAGCTTCAGCTAAGCTATCTCAAATACCGTATTCTTTTGACAACACACTGACTACAAGTGAAGTTTTTCCGGAAGGAGAACTGGATGCCGATTTGCAGCAGGTTGACCTTAGAAAAACAAACAGCTGGCGTTTAACGTTAGGGCAGATTGAGACTACCGAAATGATTGAAGTTCAGCTGGTCAATTCTGTAGCTCCTTTTGTATTATGCAACCGTCTTGCAGAAGTAATGAAGAAAGACAACACAGGGAAAAAGCATATTATCAATGTCTCTGCCATGGAAGGTAAATTCTACTACGGTTATAAAGACGATAGACACCCACACACAAATATGGCAAAAGCAGCACTAAATATGCTGACACATACTGCAGCCGGATCTTTAGCCAAGCAAGGAATTTTCATGAACGCCGTAGACACAGGCTGGGTTACAGATGAAGATCCTGCTGAAATGGCGAAGAGAAAACAGGAAGAAGAAGATTTTCAGCCACCTTTAGATATCGTAGACGGTGCCGCAAGGGTTATGGATCCATTATTTGATGGCATTAATACAGGGAAGCACTGGTGCGGAAAATTCCTTAAAGACTACAGGCCTATCTCATGGTAGCAATAATTTAAATATAAAAAATATAAAAAAGCCTTTAAACGCAGAGTTTAAAGGCTTTTTCCCTTATTACAAATTGTAAAAATCGGGAGTAGGATTTAGCGACTTGTTTTGCCATTGATGCCAGTACGGATAAGTTGGCGGTACGGTGCTTGCCTCGTCCAGTTTTTTAATCTGGTCTACTGTTAGGTCCCAGCCAATTGCGCCAAGGTTTTGTACCAATTGCTCTTCGTTACGAGCGCCAATGATAATGCTCGAAACAGTAGGACGCTGTAACAACCAGTTTAAAGCAACCTGAGCAATGGTTTTACCGGTTTCCTCTGCGATTTGCGTAAGCACATCAATTGTATTGTAGAAAACCTCTTCATTAACCGCCGCTTCCGGTACAGGGCTGCCACCCTGGGCAACACGGCTATCCTGCGGCACAGGCTTATTTCTGCCATACTTCCCTCCCAGCCTTCCGGCAGAAAGTGGCGACCACACGATTGCACCTACTTTCTGATCAAGGCCAAGCGGCATAAGTTCCCACTCATAGTCGCGGTTTGCCAAAGAATAATATACTTGGTGTGCAATGTAACGGTTCCATCCGTATTTTTCGGAAACAGCTAATGATTTCATCATGTGCCATCCTGAAAAATTTGAAGCCGCAATGTAGCATATCTTACCGCTTTGTACTAAATCATCCAGCGTACGCAGCGTTTCTTCTACCGGAGTATTTCCGTCAAAGCCATGCATGTGGAAAATATCAATATAATCGGTTCCAAGGCGCTTAAGGCTTCCTTCTACCTGTTTTAATAAATTAAAACGGGATGAGCCCTGGTTATTTGGCCCATCGCCAAAAGTAAATGTAGCCTTAGTAGACAGCAAGAGCTTTTCCCTTGAGTGACCTGCAATAGCCTTACCCAATACCTGCTCTGACAATCCATCAGAATATATATCGGCCGTATCAAACAGGTTAACACCATGTTCCATACATATATCGATTAGACGTGCGGCCTCATCAGCCTGGGTATTGGCCCAAGCCTTAAAAAAATCGTTTCCTCCGCCAAATGTGGCAGTTCCAAAACTGAGTACAGGCACTTTTAAGCCTGATCCTCCTAAGAATCTATATTCCATTATTATTGAGATCGATTATTAAATTTTAGGTACAGGCGCATTAGCTGCGATTAATTTTTCTTTTTTCAGTTCTGCCCAGAAATCATTTGGAATTTTAGCCGCAAACGATGCTGCATTTTCCTGTGATTGCTGTACAGTATGTGCTCCTGGTATAACTGCAGAAACAACATCTGGTGCTGCAGAAAATTGAAGTGCAGCTGTACGCAAGTCTACCTTATGGTTTGCCGCAACCCTTTTTAATGCTGCAAGCTTTTCTTTAACTCCATCAGGGAAACTTCCGTCATAAAGGTACCTTTCCTTACCCGAAAGGAAACCCGCACATAATGGTGCTCCTACAACTATAGATATATCTCTTTTTGCTGCAACCGGGAAAACCTTATTAAGGTCGTCTTCATGTTTTATAAGTGAATACTGGCACGCAGAAAGAAAAATATCGGGGTCGGCTACTTCAATTGCCTTCAATATTGGTTCGATCGTATTCACACCAAATCCCCAGCCTTTAATCAGGCCTTCTTCCCTCATCTTTGTAAGTTCCGGCATGGCGCCTTTTTGGGCAATCTCAAAATATTTTATCCAGTCCTGCTTCATGTCGCCATTGTCGGGCGAAAGGTCATGAATAAAAACTACATCAAGAGATGATACACCAAGTCGCTGAAGGCTGTCTTCTACGCTCTTTCTTGCTCCCGCTGCTGTGTAATCATATTTATACCCAAAATTAAGCTTGCCTTTCCAAAGGCTTCGACCTCCCAGCTTAAAATCCTCCTTAGGCTCAAGTATACGGCCCATTTTTGTAGAAAGCGTAAATTCGTCACGTGGCTTATCTTTTAAAAACATACCCAGCCTGCGTTCGCTTGTACCTAATCCATACCACGGCGAAGTATCAAAATAACGTATACCTGCCTTCCATGCAGCCTCAACTGCCTGTAAACATTCTATGTCAGGATTTTGTTGAAAGCCATTACCGATAGCAACACCGCCAAATCCTGCTTTATTCTTTGGTCTGAAACGACTATACGCATTTTCGTTGTCAAATGCCGCTAATGGTACAGCATTGGTCTGCGCCTGAACGTCAAACGGTAAGGCAGAAGAAACTACTGCACCCGCAGCAGCCATTCCCGCCCTTGTTATAAATTGTCTTCTTTCCATAATCATTATTATTTTTAGTTGTCTACTTTTATTTTTACTATAAGATACGGAGGTTTCCGCAAATCCTGACCGGAATTGAAACCCGGTAAACGATTCCATTGTCCCAGGGTTACATATACATAGCCATTGCGATAGGCTAATCCGTCGGGCCACACAAAATTTTCACTATCACGTGCCAACAGCTTGTAACTACCATCGTTATTTCGCGATATAATAGATTGCTGCTCAAAAGCACCAAAATAAATAGTCCCGCTTTCATCTTCAGCCAGGCCATCGCAGGCAGGATGCTCGCCTTCACACTTTATGGCATCTTTAAGCTGCTGTTCTCTGGCAGTAAGATCACTTAATAAATCTGTTGGCAGGCTGTACAGTTTTCGGCCGCTTATTGTGGTCCAATATAATTTTCTGCTGTCGGGGCTTAAGGCTAAACCATCTGCACCTCCATTTGGAAAGGTTTGTTTTTTAAAGTTATATATTAATGGCTTGCCCTCAAGGAAACACATAAAACCGGGATCGGGCGATGTGCTGTAATGATTAAGCAATACTTCTTTAGCAGTACCTGTAGCGACATCTATAACCACCAGCGAATAACGTTCTCCAAATCCTGAATTAGCTATATATACCGTCCCATTTTTTCCGTGAGTAAGGTCAACACGCAAATCGTTATAATGCGCATCGTCTGATAATACAGGTTTATCTATAACCAATGAGTGTATGATTTTTTTCGACTTTATATCGATTGCTACCACTTTAGCAGCTCCAACGGGAATTTCTTTCTGCCCTGAACGTTTGCCATCATCAAGCACCCAGAGAATATCATTTTGATCAATATACATACCGTGGGGTGATACAAGCCATTCTTTGCAGGGTTTATCAGAAGGATAAACATAGTCATCCGACGGAAAAGGAACAGGCTTGCCATTAACCCATTCGGCAAGTGCAAACTGTTTATGATTATCTGCGTGACGCGGAAAACCCAAAAAGATCCTGTTGTCCGAGCTAACTGCAATACCTGACATATCAGGAGCCTGAGTGGTTACTTTTGCTACAACTTCATAGCCTTTCTGCGCAAGAAGAATATTGGTAAAGCACAGAAACACCATCAATAAAAATTTTATTATTCTATTCATCTTATCGTACATTTTTTTAAGAGTTAACGATCTAAATAGTATCTTAATACTATCCATTTAGCAGAATCTTCTATCGAAGTATCACAAATTTCGGCATTAAAAAAGCGTAAGACTTGTAATTATCTTAGATATAATTGTATATTTATTACTTTGTGAAATTTTTAAGAGTATGGGTAATTGCTTTAAAATTTAATATTTCGCCGAATTATTTTAGTGCTTACTTCAGGAAAAATTTCAATTTCATTTATCACAAATACATTTGCAATTACAATAATACACTTACAGGGAAATATATTATAAGCAAATTTATAAGCCTAAAACAATAGAAAGCGAATTTGATTTTGCCAATAAATCCATCTGAACCACTTTTTTAAAGGAACTAAATAGTACAGCCGTGTAGAATACAGAATAGTGTATCACAGAAAATTAACCTTATGATTTAAATAAGAATCTTTTTATTACCTCACAGGCTTGACAACAAATTTAAAACCATCTACGAAAGATCCGTCGGTGCTTCGTTTAATAGTAAAGTCAAATGATGTTTTATTAACCGACAATTCCAATTCAGTAAGTTTCTCGGTATCAATTCTTGCTGTATACTTACCCGGTAAAAGTCCTAAATATGAAAAATAACCGTCAGCTTCAGATGTTGTTTCTGCAATTTTTTGGGACTTGTCGTTATATATGGATATAAGTATTCCTCCTATCCCTTTCTCGGTCTCATCAACTAACTTTATTACCTGTCCCGAAACCTCACCAAAGACAGATACGGGAACCTCAATGTTCTTTACATAATTAGGATCTATTACAATGGCATAATTTTTCTTAAGAAGCTTCCACCCCACATGTTCAAAGCCAGATGGGTCTAACTCTATATTAAATGCAGCATAAGCCTCAAGATCCATTATTAGAATGGTTTTATCTTTTGCCGATTTTTTTACGCGCCCTGCGTTAGCGATTACCTTTAAGCCATCTGCCTTTGGTTCGCCTTTATCTCGTTTGTTATTACCATTCAGGTCTAAATACGGGATAATAAGGACAGCGCCCTTACCAATACTTGTATAATTATTAAATTCTGTCTTGCCTGAAATACCGTCATGAATTATGCTTCCGTTAACAGCCTGCAATGCCCTGTAGGTGTCGTTGGTTTTCCTTACTGTCATCCTCGTCTGGGCAAAAGAAAAGTCGTATCTAAGCCCAAACTCAATATTATTAACATCGCTTAAATAATTCCTTTCAAACGACAGGTTGGCATAGCCGTTGGCAAATATCCTTTTTTCAAGAGACGTCTTGACAGCTATTACAGTGCTGTTAGTATATTCATATTGGAACTGCTGCGTTACAATAAGATTTTTAAAGAACCGCATCCCTAACGAATAAATTGTGTAGATATACGCATCGTTCCCGGGAATAAAAAGGGCAAATGTATTTGCACTGCCATTAACAGTTCCTACAACTCCGGAAACCATCCATTCCCCTGTCTGATATGTTAAATTGGGTAACTGGATCTGCTGGAATGACAGCCGCGTATAGGCAGAAAAATGGCGGGTCCTGAATGGAAATGAAAGAATGGCTTTATGCTCCTGTAAAAACGTATTGTTTATTGCTGTTTGTCCTTTTCTGTACCAGTTATTATACATCTCAAACTGTAAACCCGATTTCATGTTGTAACTCAGCACCGACCTCCCCCTCACACCGATATCATACTCAGCAGAGATCATCAGGTTAGAAAACAAGCGGAAGGAAGTGTTAACATACGGGATTTTTGATCCCGATGTTACTGAAGACAGGTACTCAAACCCCGCCCCCACGGTGATATGCCTGTTTAGCCCATAGTTACTGCTAAACCTTGCAAATCGTGTATCACGCCCATCTTCAACTAATCCTCCGCTCGCTGTGTATTCAAATTCTTTTTCAGGTAAAAAGTTAAACGGAATGCTGATATTCTGCTCTGTGGTACGCTCTTCTCCAAAAGGTCCGTATAACCTCAGCTTTATGTTAGTGTTACCGTAAACAAGGGGTACATTAAAAGTATAAAAGCCAGACGCATCTGCCTTTGTATAATTTACCAGCACGCCATTTACGTAAAGCTCAACGGTCCAGTTCGGCTCCGTATAATTATTCAGTACGTAGTTACCGAAAGACCTTCTGTACGTTGTAGGTGTATTGGTTACCTGTACCCCCACGATGGGCGCATAAATGGATGATATGGACTGCCCTCGTATCTTACCTACCGAAAACTGTTTAGCAAACGACAGGCTGTTATCTACATAACGCCATAAATAATACTGCTGCCTGTTAGAAAAACGGTAGTTACTCTGGTAATTAAGTACTACATTAGTTTCTCCTCCTGCAATTATTCCTCCCAGTCCAAGGCTCGCCCTGGTATCCCGCGGGGTCTCCTCATTACCACCTGATGTTGCGAAAGCATAATCGGCGGTGCCAAAATAAAAGACCGGCCGCGTGCGTGCAACAAGTGTGTCGGCTTTAAAGATACCTTTCAGCTTATTTATGTTATTACGCATTTGTTCCTGTCTCATCTCACGGAGTACAGGCAATTCAACATCCGTACTCAGGATTACCGAAAGATTACGAAAGTTAAAAGTACAATTAAGTCCAAATATCTCTCCAAAATATTCCGACCGTAAGTACACATTGTTTGTCGTTTTTACAATGCCATTGGGTTTAAGGTCATACGTTTTCCCCTGAAAAATCACCCTGTTATTTGGAGTATCAATTAAAAAATCAGCGTTGGGCAGGATAAACGTACCGCTTACGGCATCCAGCTCTTTTGATATAATATTTATCTTTAGAAACTCAAAAAGGTCTACTACGGGCAAATAGGCAGTTTCGTCTTTGATAAGTGCAGGCAGCTCTGTATTACCGATACGCTGTATGTTAAAGAATACAGGAACCTCATCGTACTCCTCGATGGCCTGGGCATTACATACCGCACCCTGCCCTGTTATAACTACGAATACAAGGGCAATTTTAAACAAATAAAATATGTTGACACCAAAATTGGTTAACCGCATAAATTAAGGTTGAATAAAAGTTACCGAAAAAGTTCCGTTATAATTGCCCGGTGGGCTTGCCAGCGGATTACCCAGGGTAAGCGTTCCCCCTATCCTTACCATTGTGCGCGACGGAGATGTTGCCGTTGCTATGAACGGGCTTGGAGGATCTGACTCTCCTATGGTTAAATCTATTGTACCGCCATTGCTTCCCGTAAGCGTAACATTAGGCCCGTTTAAAATAGTTATAAGCGTACCCGGTTCGGCATCGATTTCAAAAATGGCAGGAGAAAATGAATATCCCTGATTAACCTGTATAACACTTCCTGTTGTAGACCTTGATCCATTAGCGTATATAATGACACTGCCTCCAAAACCACCCTGATAAAACGCGCCAAAATTTAGCCACTGTGTTGGACTCACATAAACAATAGCCGGCCTCGGCGGATTTTCCGGGCCCTGTGCTATTGCCGAGACACCTGTAAATAACAGGATAAACAACAGTGCCTGAATAAACTGTAATTTATTTAGATATGCTATTTTATGGCGGGTAATTCGTTTAATTTTCATGGCTTATTATTTATCGTTCGGCGGTTAAAATTTTTAGGGTATGATTTCCTTTTGGGGTGCTAAGGGTAACAAAGTAAATCACGTTAACCGTTAATCCCTGCAGCTTATAATCGCCGTTACCGCTTACAGGCATACTTGATACCTGCTGTCCCAGAAGATTGGTAATTGAAAGTGTGCCCATTTGTTCCTTTTCCAGCTTTATCCTTACATACATATCATCAGCTTTTCCATAGGCTATAAAGATATCTTCACCACTGTTACCTCCGGCAGGGAAGCAAACCAGCGAAAAACGGTTTTCAACAGTTCCTTTTTTTAACTCTACAATGTAAGGTTCATTATTCTGCAGATCATGATTGATGCCTGTTTCAGCGTCTCTCAGGTACAGGTTAAGATAGGTAGGCCAATTCTCAAGGTCGCGAAGGTTAAAGCTTACTTTACCATCTCTTTCGGTCTTAATACCTACAGGAATTACCATTGTACTGTCTACCTCGGTAATTGCATTGATAGCCATTTTTTTAGAAGTATCTTCTCTTATGGAATATATGCTTGGCGTCTGCTCATCTATATTCATAAGTTTTATGGCATCTACATTTCCATTAAATTCGGGCGTAGCGCTGTCTGATGTATACACCACCAGCGGATCAGCAGATTTTTCGGTATCAGTAAAATTGGCACTAACACGCACCAGTACTCTTGGCTTACCCGGTGGCGGCTCCATAACCCTGAAGGTAGATTTATGGAACACAGGAGAAAGATCGGTAGTCCTGGTACTGTTATTTATACCAAGTGTACCTGCAACAGGGTAGCCGCCATCGCTAACGTGTACAAAAAAGCCCTGCATTGAAGCGATTATAGGCCCGGCAACACCGTCGCTGGACACTCCGTTAATGTATGTGCTGTAAGCTCCTGTATATTGGCTTGTTGTTCCTGAATTAAAGAAATACAGTGCATTATCTATATTCGTTTTTGTCCACCCTGAAGAAGCATCCCAATTGATAGGGGATGGATATGGATTTCCCACGAGGTTGAATCCTTTTGTGTAAGGCTGGTTATGATTGTATAACGTAACCGATAAGGCACCGTTATTTGCTATCCCGGAGATACTTACTGTTTTTTGAACCGGAGACGGCCCGAAATCGGCGGCATAACCTTCTAACGGGATTAATGGCGACGCAGGATTTGTATACGTTGTAAAACCGCTGCTTACTTTATTTTCTTCATATTTATAGAAATTAGCAAAACTGGCATTCAGGTCGACGGTTGCCGCAAAGCTTCCAACAGTTGCATTTTGCACAGGCGAACTAAAATATTTATACCCAAAACCTGCCACAAGGTAACGCTGCATATTAATGTTTCCTGACACATTCCCTGCACCGCTTCCATCTATCAATGCTGTTTTGTCTATAGAAGAAACCAGCGTTAAATTACCCGATGCATTAAATGTTCCTGTATTCACTTTAAGTATTTCCGTCAGGCTTAAAGCACCGCCCAGATTTACCCCGGCTGTATTGGTTACCGTTAAATTACGTATCAGATTACCTGTAAATGCAGCTGCGGGTATAGATTGTGCGGCACTGCCGTTCATCTCCACAGTTCCGCTGCTTGCTATAAAGCTCCCATTGTTGCTTATGCCACCACCTATTTTTATAACCCTGCTATTTATGTTTAGCGTCCCGGCAGTTACTGTAACATTATTACTAACAGTTAAATCATTAATTGTTAACGGTATTGTTACATTAGCGCTGCCTATCTCAAGGTTATATAATGGCCTAACTGTATTGATAAGCATGGTTTGTGTTCCTGATGTTGAAGCGTTACCCATTTGTAAAGTGCCGCCAGTAAAACCGGTACCTCCTGTTGAGATGTTTTGGTAACCCAAATTTTGTCCTGCTGTACCACCTGAGTTCTGAACAACTAACCTGCCGCCGGTTACATTAAATACAGATGCCGCAGTATCCATGTTAAATGGTGCAATGCCGCCTGCTGTACTGCCTAAAGTATTTACATTTACTGTACCATCCTGCATTTCAAACCTCCACGCCACACCCGGGTTGCTAATGGCTGACGCAGTATTCAACGTTCCTCCTGATATTGAGAACTGCGCCTGGTTTTTAGGAATTACCACATTGTTAGCTGCATTACCCATATTTAGCGTTCCGCCGCTTACTTTTACCAATCCGCCAATGGTCCAGTTCATGGCCGTCGAACTTACAGTCCCTGCATTTACCCATAGTCCTGCACTTGCAGGAATTAAGAAAGCTCCCGTAGTTATATCTGCTGTAAATAGAGTAACATTCACGCTTGCATTGTTCAGCTTAAATGTTCCATTTCTTAACGTAAGAAAACCTGCCGGAGCTGTAAATCCTGCGGTTGTCACATCTAATGTATTTATGCTGTTTGATCCCTGATTTAATGTTATATCATTAAAATCAGCTGTTCCTGAGCCTGAAACCAGCTGATTTCCATCTTTTACAAAGTTTACTGAGCCAAGGCTATTTGCATCGGCGGTCATGTCAAACACGCCATTACTAACGAGATCGCCGCCTATGTTTACATTGTGTTTAGCATCTGAAGTTGTAGCTATGGTAAAAGTTGCTCCACTTGCTACTGTGATACCACCTGATGCTGTTACTTTTCGGACAGTGGCAGAATTTCCTATCTGAACTGATCCGGCGCTAACACTCAACACGTTTTTTACTGATGCATCAGTAAGCATTACCACTCCTGACGGATTTGACCCGTCAAGGTTATAATAAGGGATATCAGTTACGATTTGGTTGGCAGTACCATTATAGCTTACTGTGTTTACATTGGTTACTGCATCGGTAGTTACTGTGCCTGCAACTGTTAAGTTGCCTGCCACACGCGTAGTACCGGCTGCAAAAGTTTTCATACCCCTGTTGTCTAACGAAAGGTTATTATATACAGATGACGCCACTGTTTGTGATTCTCCATTATAACTTACTGTACTTCCTGTAACGGTATACGCATTAATGCCGGAGGTAAAAGAATTATAAACTCCAATTATACCGCTTGATGCAAATACCCTTGGCCCTGTAGAACTACTTACCAGGTTATAATAATTTAATGCAGGTATAGTTTGCGATACAGTTCCTGTAAATCCTACTGTTCCTGCCGAGAAATCGATTAGGCCTGTAATTGTTGGGAATGCACCCGCCATGTTAAACGTACCCGAAGCAAGCGTCATGTTTCCTGAAACCGAAAGCGTATTTGCGCCCACGGTACTCAACACCAGTCCCGGATTACTAAGCAAAAGGTTCTTTGTTACCGCAGGAACATTAATATTGATTATATAAGGCCCTGTAAGTTCAACATTATCATTCACGGTAGGAACGCCATCGGTATTCCAGTTGGCTGCATCACCCCAGTTAGATGTTCCTGCACCGCCATCCCATGTTTTTATTGATATCGCCATCTGTCCTATCTGGAAATCTGCAAAAGAGGTAATACCGCTTGCGGTAAGGCTTGTAGCCGTTAAACCATTCACCATTGGATAAGTCCATGCACTATTGCTGTATTCAGCCAATACAAAAGCACTTGTTACGGCTCCTGAATCAACATCTGAAGCCAGGTAATTATACGTAACGGCTGCTGTACTAAATACTATACCCGAATTACTTAAAGTCCAATACCTGTTAACAGTCAGGGCCGGATTTAGCATTGAATTATTCACGCTTGGATGATCGCCTTCTGTAGTAGATACCATAAGGTTTCCAGCAACAGAAACATTGGCAAAACCAACCGAAACAGGAAGATAATTGGCCTGATTTCCTATCTCAAATGTTTTGGTTACCGTTCCAGTTCCCGTATTTTTTTGGAGTTTGCCATACACCCAGCCGGTAGCCTGTGCAGCACCCGAAACTGTTCCTGAAGCTGGTTGTATAACTGTATAATTGCCCGTCTGTATCTTGCCGGCAGTAAAAGTAAGTACATTGTTTATCGTTACATTTGTAGATACTGTAACCGTACCAGCGCCATTATTTATAACAAGGTTATATAGTGGGGACACAGAATTGATGTTCTGGACAGTAGCTCCGTTAAGGTTAAAGGTAGATGTTCCGCTATTTATGGTTCCGTTGTTAGCCAGATTACCGCCAATTACATAAGTATAACTTCCGGCATTAAAGATAGATCCGTTTAGTATCGTAAGGTTGTTTGTTAAAGTTAGATTTGAAACCGAACTTACCCCTGCAACGTTTGTATTAGATATAAATACGTTACGTAGCGAACCCGGATTTCCTGCCAGTGTTATTGCCCCCGCTCCCCCAAAGACAACCGTACCTGTACTGGTAAAATTTGTGCCCATATTAATCAAAGCTGCCGCAGATGGGGTAAAATTTAAGATTCCAGTGCTTGTTATAGTTCCGTTATTGGTTAAAGTTCCTAGTAGCGTATGTGTAGAAGACCCTCCGTTAAAAGAAGCACCCGTGCCCACGGTAAGTGCCGTAGCTATATTCCACCCTACGCTAGGGTTAACACCGCCTGTATTATTTATATTCAATGTAGCAAACTGAGGCGGCGAAGTAGAATTTAACACTGGAGAAACCGTACCGTTAAAATTAACCGTGGCTGCAACAGTGGACACTGCATTTATAAGACTGAGTGTTTGTAAAACATTACCGGTAAAGGTAGTAATGCCTAATGTATTAAGTGTACCCCTATTCGTTAAGTCGGCATTAAGAGTGGTTGTAATACCAGACCCTCCGTTAAGTGACCCCGAAGCTGTAATTTCGAGCAGGCCATTAAAAGTTACATTATTAAAAATGGTATAGGTTCCGGCAATGGTTACTTTATTAAATGTTGTATTACCTGTTATAGAATTAGCACCTCCTGTAAATATGACAGCACCGGTAGACGGAACGAATGACCCGTTATTCAGCCAGTTACCGCCTATTGTTACCGTATTAGAGCTTCCATCTACTACAGCTGTATTCTCTATAGTTAAATTGTTCTTTACATTAATAGCCGTAGATAAGGTTTTTGTACCCGCATTCCTAAAGGTCAGATTTCCATATGATAGGCCGGGAAGCAATAAACTCTGTGCACCTGTACCGTTAAAAACTACTGTACTATTAGTACTTAAGGCATAGCTGGAAAATTTGTTAGGTGCATTGTTCGCACCTATAATTAGTGTTGAGGCATCACTTAATGTCGCCGTACCCCCCTGTACATCCCTGTTAAATACAAAAGATTGTATATCCAGCGTACCTGATGTACCGGTAAGATTTCCTTTTATGGTTACATTTCCCGTAAGGGTTGCAACTGTACCTACAGGTTTATTGAATTCAAGATTATTAAATGTCGTTGCCGATATGCTTTGCGCACCAGATCCGTTAAAGATTACGCCCGTTCCTGAAGTGTTAGAGATAAAGGAACCACTGTTGTTCCAGTTTCCGCCTACGGTAACTGTGCTGTTGTTTTGGTAAACAGCTCCCGAAACAACTGTTACATTGCCTATTACGGTATTAGCACCATCGCTATCAAGTTCTCCTGCTGATATGGTAAGATTTCCGTTTATGGTTAAAGCGCCTGTTGCAATAGCTGTTGCTCCTGTGGTGGTTTTATTGATTACCAAATTATTGTAAGGCACTGCCGCTACAACCTGATTAGAGGTACCATTATAAGTAACCGTGCCCGATGAGGGGGTAAAAGTTCCGTTAGTGTAGTTAAAATTACCGCCAATAGTAAGGTTACCCGCCCCTGCAAACACCACATTTGCATTACCTCTTTGGGTTAATGAGCCTGTAATATTTACTGTTCCTGTGCCAATATTTAAATTGATGGCACGCCCCGCAGTACCATCACTTAAAGAAAGATCGCCGTTAATGTTTACAGTCTGCGCATTTACATTTATGATATGTGTTGCATTAGCACTCCATATCCCCCTGATGTCTGATGTTGTGAGTGATCCGCCTGTATTCATGGAAAGTGTCGCGGCCTGGACGCTGCCAAAGTTGATGTTTTTTACAGTAACCGCTGTACTTATGGCAGGCTGATTAGTAAATGCCGCTGTACCAATATTTACGGTATTTGATGGACCGGGCACACTCGCCGGGCTCCAGTTTGATGCAGTATTCCAATCGCTGCTGGTAGCTCCTGTCCACTGTATTACGCTTTGCGCATCAGAAAGTGTCCATCTGTATGTGCCTGTACCCGGTACCACCGTTTCCACATAATTTGTTGTAGGGTCGTTACTTGTTTTTCCGTTAGATACCCATCCAGTACCATTGTTTCTCCAGGCCGTCATTGTGGCTTCATTATTACCATTTAGCTCATTATCTTCATAATGAAAGCGCATTACACCGATAAGGCTGATGCTATTAGGTATAGTAACGGTATATGTCCTTTTAATAGATGCGTTAGACGGGAAATCGCCGGGAGGATCAAGAACAACAGAAACGGTAACATTGCTAACACCTAATGCCAAAGTAAAAGTTATTGTATTTTGAGGACTCTCAAACGCATACCCTGATAGCAGCAAACCAAAACTATGTGCCCTCGTAATTGTACCAAGGATTATTCCGGGACCTGTCCTGTCAACGGTCATTGTCAATGTATTTGCTCCGGTATACATAGTACCACTGGTCATGTTAACCGTTGCCACTGTAACGTTGTTAAGCAGCGTAACACCCACCGCCGCACTTGTAGTATTTATTGTAAGGATATTAAATGTCGTTGCCCCGCTTATTACCGAATTTTGCGTTCCTAATATCTGTACGGTACCTGAGCCTGCCGTAAATGTTCCGTTATTGTACCAGTTGTTATATATGGAATGCGTAAAGTTTCCTGCGGTAAAAGTAGTGCCTGTGCCAATAGTTATATCATTATTCACTGTTATAGCCCCGGCCGCGGTCTTAGTGCCCCCTGTGCTAAAAATAAGGTTGTTGTAAGTAATCGCATTAATTGTTTGTGCACCGCTTCCGTTAAAATTTACGGTGTTTGGTGTTGAGCTTACATTAAGCGTGCCCGATGTTAATGTTAGTGCTCCTGCAACTCCCAAAATGGCATTTGCCGATAATTGTAACGATGTACCATTTATGGTTACGCTAAATAAATTGGCCGTGCCACTCAGGCTTGAGGTTCCTGTAAATGTCGCCGTTCCCCCCGATGCCGTAAGGCTTCCGTAGACTATAAGCCCTGATGAGACAGTAAAGCTAACTGCCGTAGTAACTGTTCCTGTTATAGACAGTATACTAAATGTTTTTGTACCTGATCCTGATATTATTTTTGATGCCCCGCTCATGGTAATTGTCCCTGAGCTTGCTATAAAGCTTCCTGCAACATTAAGGTTACCTGTAATTATAATAGATGAGGCCGTGGTTACCGTTGCAGGACTTGTAATGGTAAGATTATCGGGTGAAATTGAGTTTCCTGAAATTGTTGTGCCCGCCCCGGTCATGGTTAATGTTCCTCCGGATGCCTGGGTAAATGCCCCCGATCCTGTAGTTGCGAGATTACCTGATAAGGTCACGCCTTCGGCAGAAAAACTTACCATAGGTGCCGAAACCGTAAGATTATTAAACCCCTGAACTCCTGCGCCGCTTACTGTTGTACCGGGCCCTGCAAATACAACCGTACCCGTGCCTCCTGCAAAACTTCCTGCGTTTGCCCAATTGCCGCCTACAGTAATGGTAAAACTGTTCCCGCTAAATGTAGTTGAGGCTCCTACTACAACATTACCATTTACAGTAAGAGCCGCACCTGCACCAAATGTAACAGATGTAGCTGTGCCTAACGTACTCGTTAAATTACCTACTATTGTCATGGCCGATGTAGGGAATGACTTTGCTGCCGTGCCTGACGAACCGCTTAATCTCAAATTTCCATAGGTCTGGTTAGCCACTATTTGGCTTGCGCCATAATATTCTACCGTACTGGCGGCTACTAAAGTGTTAGTACTGTAGTTTGACGGATAAGTATTTGTACCTCCTATTTTTAATGTCGCGTTATTGGCAACCGTCAAAATTCCACCAGCTGTGGCACGGTTTGCCGTAAAGGCACCTAAATCAAGTGTTCCTGTATTTACGGTAAGGTTGCCGCTAATTGCAATGTTTACGGCAAGACTGACTGTATTTGCGGTATTAGATATGGTTAAATTATTAAAGGTAGTTGAAACGCTTCCCCCTATTGTTTTAGCTGTCGTGCTGTTAAATGAAACAGTACCTGTTCCCGGCGCAAAAGCCGATGCTGAAGCATTGTTTGTCCAGTTTCCGGCAATCGTAATATTAAAATTATTGGCGTTTAATACACCGGCAGCGAGTACAAGGTCGTTTGCAATTGTAATAGAAGATGGTAACAGCAATCCGGTACTGTTACTTACCGTAAGATTATAAAAGCTGTTTATGCCTGCAAATGTCTGTTGTCCTGTTGTACCGTTAAAGGCTACGGTTCCAGTATTAGCAAATGTACCGCTGTTTGTAAGCGTGCCAGCAATGTTTAATGTTCCCGTACCTGTAAGCGTTACCGTTGCCCCTGCATTAACGGTGAGGTTACGGCATGCTACGCTTGTGCTTATATTTGGCATATTGGTCACGCCAGATGTTATGATTACATCTGTAGTAGCTGTAGGTACTACCCCATTACACCAGTTTAAAGCGTTGGCCCAGTCTGTGCTTACGTTTCCTGTCCATTGCCCGGCAGCGGTTGTAGATGTAACATTTACATAAGCTGTAGATACAGCGGCGCATCCCGGTGCTGTAACCTGGACGGTGTAAGTACCTGCATAGGCAGCGGTATAGGTGATAGTTGGGTTTTGTTGTGTAGAAGTAAATCCGTTAGGGCCTGTCCAGGCGTAGGTTGCTCCCGATACTGAAGTAGCAGTAAGATTTAGTGCTGCACCTGCACAAACAGGCGAATTACTTCCTGCCCCATCGGGACTGTTATATAAAACCCCTACTTCAGAGGCAGATAATTCCCTGTGGTAAATTACCATGTCATCCAGCATGCCCTGAAAAAAATAGCTCGATGACTCGTTAGGCCATGTAGAAATGTCGCTGTGCCCTAAACGCCAGTATCCTGTGGTAGTTTCTGCTGTAGTAACGCTTAGGTCGCTCGCAGCAAGTATGCCGTCTACATATAGTTTCATACCGCCAGCCCCTAAAGTTGCAGTTACCTGATGCCAGTTACCATCGTTATATGGATTAGTTGTAGAAATGTATTTTTTTACAGCACCCGGTGCAACAGCAAAGTACAAAATTCCGGAGTTTGTCATGTACAAAAACCTGTCACGGCTGCCACCTGCTCCTGTTTGCAGACTTGAGAAACCCATGAGTGCACCACCTGTAGTAGACGTTGTCTTAAACCATGAAGATATACTTATAGATGATGGGTTTACATACGAATTTGTTGTAGATATATAATTACTTGTTCCGTTAAGGGTTATTGCCTTTCCTGCAACGTTAAACCTGTCGGCAGATGCCGATGGTATACCTCCCTGAAAAGTCCCAAGGTTAGTTCCCGCTGCATCTGCAGGAGAACCTTCCAGCTTATAATTTGAAATTAGCCCAGTAGCCGGAAGCTGCGAAATCGCCGGCCCTGTGCAGCTTGTTATTTGCGAACCGCTAAGTGCAGTGCTTAAACCGCCTTCGGTAACAGCATAAATACGCCAGTAATATGTTATTCCTGTTGTAAGCCCTGATTGTATTGAAGATGTAGCTCCTGCGGCTACCTGTGTAGCAAAAGTATAGTTTACCCCATCGGTCGATCTGTAAATAACAAACCCCCTCTCGTTGATAGAAAGGTCGGTCCAGTTCAGTGTCATCGATGTTGGAGCTAATGCCGTAAAAGTCAGGCTTCCCGGCACTGTAGGTATGGGTGGAGTAAAACCGTATGTCCTGCCTGTTACGCGTTTTGTTGTAACGCTGGATTCGGAAGTTGAACTAACAGCTGTTCCCGCATTATTAATCGACAGATAATTACCCGATCCTGTAGCAGCACCTGTTATGCCTATGGATGCTGAAGGTGAGCTTGCGCCAAAAAGATCAGACCGGTAAACAAATTCTATTTTGCCGGTAGTCTCGTAAAAATTTACCTGAAAAGAACATACCGCCCCAATAGACAGATAATTCCATTCTGCATTTAAATACTGCACCGTAAATATTCTGCTTCCCGCAGTACCTGTTGTCCTGTAGGTTACGTTTGAATTAGATCCTATGTCAAGATCATCCCATAGTGGCGCAATTACCGGCCGCGTACCTCCCGAAACGAGATTATTTGCATAGGCGTAATCTGTAGGTACAACGCCCATAGATAGCCACCCATTAGTCGTGGCAGAAACATTGGTGTAACGAGTTCCCATGTACCAGAAATCAAATCCGATTGGGATTAAAGCAGATGCCCCGTCATCTGTCGTGCCTGTCCATGTCGTAGTAAGGCCTCCGGTAATAGGTGTGAAACCGGCAGCTGTGGTATAAGACGGTGTATAATTAGTGATTACCGACTGCCCAAAAAGCCTGAAATTAGCCATCAGCAGTACAAAAATCATAAGTGTACATCTACACGATAAAGCAAAAAATCCTCTTTTCATGTGTTGTGTTCTTAATTTGTCCGCTCTATGGCATGGTTAACAATTTCAATCAAATGAGGTCAATCTGTGTAGAGGTTATTACTTCGGGGTTTACCTCTGCAGATGTCAGGTAGGTTATCTTCAATTTTCCTTTATGATAATCTACCCCCGTGTTTTTTTCAAGCGGAAGCAGCAGCTTCCTTTTTAGATTTGGTGTGTATACCGCAAGTCCTTTGGCAGTACCCACCTGAGTAATTTTTCCTTTATCAGATATGTGTTCTACTTTTACATCACCGTAAACAGATATGTTACCGCTTCTGTTAAATGTCATTTCTAATTGTGGCGCACCTTTATCGTTAACTGATAATACAGGTTTGTCCATTTTTACGCTCAGGTTAGTTGTGCCTGTCCTGATAATTATTGGAATAGCTATACCGAATGTTGGCGTTAACTGGACTGATAGTGATTTCGGGACTTTTGCTGTTTCATCCACCTGAGTTTCCTCTGCAACTGCCCTAAAATAAAGATGCGATCTGTATTCTCCCGCCTGAAGTTCTCCCGTGTTTATTGACTGCACCTTAATAGTCTGCGATTCGTTAGGGCCAAGTGTAACACTCCTCGGAAAAAACCTAAAATTTTTATTAGCAAAATTTTGGCCTGCCTCAGGTTCGGTAATTTCCTGAAAGGCCCCACTCTCAAGCATCTTGTATTGCACAACAGAAATAAGATATTTAGCACTATCGGTTCCTGTATTAGCAATATTAAGCTCCTGTGTTCTCTTAGCATTATCAAGCAGTACCCTGCGCGGCATAATAACAAGATCACCCTGAGACACGCTATCTGTTTTGTGTACCGGCTGATCTGCTGTAATTATTGTTAAAAGCATAAGCAGAGCGAACCCCGCCTTTACATAAAGGGTATTGTTCATATACTTTCTATAAATAGTTAATGCTGCTTTAACTGTAACATTAAAGCAGCCATATACTTATTTTATCTTTTAGTTATAATTTACGGTAACAGGAAATGCTGTTGCCGATGTATAGGTACCTTCTGCCTGAGATGCCACAAGATTCAAAGTTGCACCTACGTTGATTGTTTGTGTACCGGAGCTTAGTGTTCCTGTTCCAGAAGGCGTACTTGTAAAGTTATCAACAATCATAGAGTCAGAACCGCTTGTGATTGTTACCGAAGCAGGAAGCGTGATTGCATAAGTATATGCACCCGAACCTGTTACAGTGAACGATGCTGCAGTTACGGTACCTGTTGCTGCCGGCAGGGTTACACCACCTGTAAATGTACGGGCGCTTCCCGGTGTAAGCACTACTGTACCAACGTTTCCATCGGTCGCTATGTTACCAAAATTCATATCGGCAGTTTTAGCGATACTGATTGGTGTTACGATGGTAGCAGATGCATTTGCTGTAGCAGTAGCCTGTGCAGAAACAGAAGATGTGATTAAAAGACCTAAAAGACAAAAGCTTATTGTAAGAACTTTTTTCATGATGTAAGGAAATATTAATAATTATTTAGAAATCAAAAACTTAGTTACGTATTATGGGTCAAATGTATAAACAACACTAATACGTAGTTTTAAAATCTAATAATCTCCGTCAAAAGGATGCTTTTAATCTATGAAAGCACAAATTTAACAGATGAAATACGCACCTTTTACCTAACAAATAATGGCCATGAAAGGCAACTATTGTTAATTTTTTTTAGGTAAAAAAAATTAACAAACAAATGAAAATGAATATATTATAATTAATTCTAAAGCTTCTTTTTAACATATACACATTTAGATAGCTTCAATTTTATTTTTTAATTATTATCTAATTGTACTATTTCAATAGAAGCATATAGATGACTACTTATGCTCAGGTTTTTAGTAAGGTCTAAAAATATAGGCATAGGATACCTTCAATTCATTATTTAGATGATTAACACCCATAATATTTATCGACTTTTGACACCGTTAACCGATAAAAAGACCGCGTTTACCGCATTTTTAAAAAAATTTAAAAAACATTCTAATCTTTGCATATCCAATAGATAAAACAGTTTAATTAAAGCATTGTAAACAGGCGCACAACCTGTTATTATAAGGCCAAAAAATATACAACAAACCACATAATAATTTATCTTTAATAAGCAATTAAACCGTTTTCGTTAATGAAACAGTATCCAAGGCCTGCAAACGAGGCGCAGAGGCTGAGTGCTTTAAGAAAATACGAAATTCTTGATACACTAAGCGAAGAAGAATTTGACAGGATAACCGAACTGGCATCTTTAATATGCGATGTGCCTATTGCACTCGTTTCGCTAATTGACCATGATCGCCAATGGTTTAAATCAAGAATTGGGCTGGATGCTGAACAAACAAGCCGCGACCTTGCTTTTTGCCAGTATGCCATAATGGACAACGATATTTTTGAAGTGGAAGACGCTGCAAAAGATGACCGGTTTAAAGACAATGACCTCGTTACAGGAAACCCTAATATATCTTTCTATGCAGGACAGCCCATTATTGATGCCGATGGATATGCCCTGGGTACATTATGCGTTATAGACCGTACTCCTAAAACGCTTACACAGAAGCAGAGGAAAGCACTGCAATTGCTTGCTAAAGAAGTAATGACCCTCATTGCAGAACGCAGAGAAAAAGCTGAGATGAAAAGCTTTAAAGACCTTTTTGATTCGTCTGATGATCTTATTGCTGTAGCAGGCACAGATGGTTACTTTAAAAAAGTTAACCCCGCATTTGAAAAGATATTGGGATGGGACACCGATTTTATGCTAAAGACCTCCTTTTTTGATCTTGTACATCCGGACGATCTTGAGACTACTTTAAAGGAACTTAGAAAAATAATCGAAAAAGGCCACCCAACTGCTAATTTTACACACCGTTTAAGAACGATTTCAGGCACTTATAAAACCCTTCAATGGGCGAGCACGCCCGAGCCCTTAACTGATAGTTTGTTTGCTATAGGAAGAGATATATCCTATGAAAAGACAAGAGAGCGCGAATTACAAATAAGTGAAGAGCGTGCAAGGATATTTTTTGAAAATTCGCAGGGATTTATGTGTACTCATGACCTTCAAGGCAATTTTACAAATGTAAATGAGGCGGGCGCAGCTATATTAGGCTACACAAAAGATGAGATACTACATCTTAGTTTATTTGATATTGTTCCTGTTAAAAGGCATGAATATGTAACGCAGTATCTTAACGAGATTAGTAGTGTAGGCTATTCTAAAGGGCAGATGGTTACAATCCATAAAAGCGGTGCATACCACATATGGCTGTACAGCAATGTACTTGAACAGAGCCTTGAGGGCGAAAATTATGTAATTGGTAACGCTGTTGATGTTACTGAGCGCATAAAACTTGAAGAAGACCTTAAAAAAACGAAGGAAACGCTGGAACAAACAAACCATGTTGCCCGCGTGGGCGGATGGGAATTTAATGTGCCAAAACAAAAAATAATGTGGACTTCTGTTACAAAAGAAATTCATGGCGTACCACAGGACTACGAACCTGAGCTTGATAAAGCCATCAATTTTTATAAAGAAGGTGAAAGCAGAAATAAAATAACTCAAGCTATTAACAAAGCCCTTGAAAAAGGAGAGTCATGGGACCTGGAACTTCAGGTAGTTGATTTGCAGGGCAATGAAATATGGGTGCGTGCACTTGGAAATGTCGAGTTTCAGGACGGTATTTGTAAACGTATTTACGGTACTTTTCAGGATATAAATGATGAAAAGCTGGCACAAATTGAACTTAAAAGTTCACGTAAATTATTGAATGATGTGTTACAGGCCGCTTCAGAGATTAGTATTATAGCTACTGATGCAAACGGTATCATTAATGTGTTTAACAAAGGCGCAGAAAAGCTTCTTGGCTATGACGCCGAAGAAATGATAGGCAGACAAACCCCTGCCCTATGGCATGAACCTGCCGAAGTTGAGCGCTTAAGTAGAGATCTTAGCAATGAATTTGGTTTTCCTATTGAAGGCTTCAGGGCCTTTGTTTACAAATCAGAAACAGTCGGACCCGATAAAAAAGAATGGACCTACATAAGAAAAGATGGTACAAAAAGAACAGTCTCTGTAGTAAATACAGCCATAAGGGATATAAATAATAAAATAATTGGCTACCTCGGTATTGCAACAGATATTACAGAACAAAGGATTGCTGAAAATGCCCTTATCACCGAAAAAGCACGTCTATCCGCGTTTGTTGAGCACACCCCTGCATCGGTAGCGATGCTGGATAATGACATGAAGTATATTGCCGTAAGTAATCGCTGGCTGGAAGATTACCATATTAAAGGTCAAAACATTATAGGCATTTCACACTATGACGTTTTTAAAGATATTGACGAAGAACGAAGAGAACGCCATAAACGCATTTTAGCCGGAGCTGTAGAACGAAGAGAAGAAGACAGGTATAGATTACCTCAGGATACTGAAGACCAGTACATAACCTGGGAGATGAGGCCATGGTATACGTTTAAAGGCAATGTAGGCGGAATGATGATGTTTACACAAAACATTACCCAGATCATCGGCCAGCGCGAAGAGTTAAGGATTGCTAAATCTAATGCTGAAAATGCAAACCTTGCTAAATCTGAATTTCTGGCTAACATGAGTCATGAGATACGCACGCCCCTGAATGGCGTAATAGGATTTACAGATCTTGTACTGAAAACTAGACTTAACGAGACACAACGACAATACCTCTCAATAGTAAATCAGTCGGCTAATGCGCTATTGAGTATTATAAGCGACATCCTTGACTTTTCTAAAATTGAAGCAGGTAAGCTGGAACTGGATAACGAAAAGTGCGACCTGTATGAAATTACAGGCCAGGCTGCCGATATCATTACCTATCCGGTACAAACAAAAGGGCTTGAGATGCTTCTTAATATCTCAGGAGACCTGCCAAGATTTATTTATACAGATTCCATCAGGCTTAAACAAATACTGGTAAACCTGCTTGGTAATGCTGCAAAATTTACCGAGAAAGGAGAAATTGAACTCAAAGTAGATGCTATTGCAAAAGATGATGGAAAAACAACAATCCGCTTTGCAGTAAGGGATACGGGAATAGGCATTATGCCTGATAAAAAATCAAAAATATTTGAGGCATTTTCGCAAGAAGACAACTCCACTACAAAACGATATGGCGGTACAGGACTTGGATTAACGATATCCAATAAACTGCTTGCGCTTATGGGCAGCCATCTCCAGCTGGAAAGCAGCCCCGGTGAGGGAAGTACTTTCTATTTTGATGTGACCTTCAGGTCAGAACAGGGAGATCCTGTTACATGGGAGAATATCGACAGTATCAAAAACGTATTGATTGTTGACGACAACGAGAACAACAGGATGATATTATCTGAAATGCTATCGCTAAAAAACATTAATACCGTACAGGCAAAAAATGGTTTTGAAGCACTGCAATACCTGTCAAACGACCAGAAATTTGACGTAGTGATCATGGATTACCACATGCCGTTTATGGATGGCCTTGAAACAATAAAGAAGATACGTGAAACTTTCTATTTCACAGCCGATGAACTGCCCATAATTTTATTGCACAGTTCATCTGACGACGGGACCATTATTGATGCCTGTAACCGACTGGAGGTAAAACACAGGATATTAAAACCCATTAAAATTCAGGACATATATTATCTCTTGTCAAGACTTAACCAAAAAGATCCTGAAGTTACTGAAACACTGATAATAGAAAATACCGCAAAAGAGAATTTCACAGTTGTTGTAGCTGAAGATAACCCTGTAAATATGATGCTTATACGGTCAATCATAAAGAAAATCGTACCAGATAGTATGCTTATAGAAGCAGGAAATGGCCTTGAAGCTTTAAATATTTGTGAGCGCCTAACACCCGATATTGTACTGATGGATATACAAATGCCGGTTATGAACGGCTATGAAGCTACAAAAGCGATAAGAAGCCTTAGCGGTAATAAAGACCTGCCAATAGTAGCCATAACCGCCGGAAATATTAAAGGGGAGAAAGAAAAGTGTCTGGAGTCTGGTATGAGCGACTTTGTTGTAAAACCGATAAGGGAACAAAACGTTATTGATGTATTTGACAAATGGGTTAAAAAATAGCTTCGCCTCAAGTTTATATATCAGGATAGTTTAGTGAAATTTTATTATTTTTATCTAAATTATCTTACAGCTATGAAAAATCTTTTACTTTCTCTGTTCATTGGGTTATATACTTTTACGATTTCAGCACAATCGGTTAGTGATGTTACGGGCGACTGGAAATTTTATACTATAATAGTTCCTGACGGCGTCAGCAATGGAAAAAAGGAAGCTGCCAGCACTATGATGAGCTCAATGACGATGCTGCTGAAAGCCGACAAGACCTACAGTATTACGCTTATAAACATTACCGAAACAGGTAAATGGACAGTTAAAAACAAAAGGCTGGAGTTTACCACGGGCGACAATAAATCATATGGCTACCCTATAACCTCATTTGAAAAGAACCTCATCACCCTGAATTTTGAGGATAAATTTTCCTTGGTATTGGCAAGGATTGGCGCTAATGTACCTCCACCGCCTGTAACTTCCGCTGCTGAAACACTGCAGCTTCCAAAAAAAACATACGTAAAGGCAACTACTGCACAACTATCTAAAAAATGGTATTTAAAGCAATGTCCCGCACCTGCGAACATGACTGAAAAACAAAAAGAAGACTTTGGCGAAATGCTTGCCGGCAGTTACCTTGAACTTAAAGCTAACGGAAAAGGCACTTTTCAGCTGGGTGATAAAAAAGAAAATGGACAGTGGCAGCTTAACGCAGAGAAAGACGGACTTACATCTAGCTTTAATAACCTACCCAAAGAACTTAATTTTACTAAAATTACTGCTATTGATCTCATAGCCGATGATAAAGCAACAGGTGAGGCATGGATATTTTCTATTGTTGAGTAATGTATGTTATCTATTACTTTTGCGGTATAATCTAATCGGCCTTGAAAACTTACTTTAATTGGAGCACAGGCAAAGACAGCGCGCTTGCCTTATATTATCTTCTGCAGGATAAAAACTATTCTGTTGACTGTCTGTTCACTTCGGTAAACTCACACTACAACCGTGTGAGCATGCACGGGCTGCGAAGAGAATTACTGGAACAGCAAATCGCCGCGATGGGCATACCTTTAATAACTGTTGAACTGCCTGAACAGCCCACGAATGCTGAATATGAATCTTTGCTTAAAGAAAAAGTAAATGAACTGCTGAAACAGGATTATGAATGCGCTGCCTTTGGCGATATCTTTCTTGAAGATCTTAAAGCCTACCGTGAAAAGCAGCTTGAGCCTTTCGGAATCAAGACGGTGTTCCCGCTTTGGAAAAAAGACACACGGCAGCTGCTTACAAAATTTATAAACCTTGGTTTTAAAGCCATTACGGTTTGTGTGGATGGCAGCAAACTGGACAGTTCATTCGTGGGGCGGATAATAGATGAAAGTTTTATTGCCGACCTGCCCGAAGGTGTAGACATTTGCGGTGAAAATGGCGAGTTTCATACCTTTTGTTATGACGGGCCATATTTTAAGCATCCTGTGAATTTTACAAAAGGAGAAATTGTATTGAGAGAATATGACACCACTGGATTTAAATCTCAATATTGGTTTTGTGATTTATTACCAAAGTAACTACTTCTCCGCCAATAACTTCTCAAGACTTTTTCTATCTGCTTCCGGCAATTTTGGCAGCAGGCTTTCAAACTGGCCCCTGTAACCTTCTCTTTTTAACAGCCTGCGGATGTTATCTTTACCAAATTTTACAAACTGCCATTTATGGTGCAGTGTGGCATTTACAAGATTTTCAAAAACCGCGGCGTCAGGCTTGCCTATGTACAGCAGGTTAGCCAAAGCATTGGTACGTATTGAGCTTTCGTATCCCGCACTTGCATAGTTTTGTAATTCGGCATAAAAAGCATCTTTATCGGCAGTCCTGTACTCTTTCGCGGTGTACGCTAACGTAAGCCACAGTATCCTTAAGTTCTTGTCGTTGAAGCCTACCCAATCCTTCCCTATTTCTAAAAACTCTGCCTGCCTTTCGGGGTACTTCCTGCATAGTATGTTGATGGCTATCTCAGGTGTAATGTATGACTCGTCATACAGGAATGTTTTATACTCTTCGATAAAGCTTTCAGGAAAAGCGGTTACTGTACGTGCTACAGCCTGGCGTATGCGAAGGTCTTTGCTCTTCATGGCAAGACGTATAAAATCGGCCTTTTCTTCAAAAGGCACTTCAGCTGTCTGGAATACCGCTTCTTCTTTAAGAGCATAAAAAGCGTTAGATTCCATCAGCTTCATAAATGTTTCTTTCTTTTGACTGAAAGTATTCTTCTGTAATTCACCTAATTCCAGATACAACCCCATAGACTCGTTTTTCTTGAGTAATTCTATGGCTTCAGTCACTTCAAAACCACCTGTTTCCAGCCAGCGTTTTTTCCATGAAGCGGTATCATAACTGCTCACTTTGTTAACCTCAGCGATAAACTCATCGGTATTTACATTTTTATAGGCATATTTTTCAAGGTAGGTTTTTACCGCTTTTTTAAAAGCATCATGCCCTACACCTTCCCTAAGCACATGCAGTGCCCAGGCTCCTTTTTGGTAAAAAGACAGCATACTCGCTTTCTCATTCATCACGGGAATTGTATCAGACTTTGCCGCCTGCTGCAATCGTTCGGCCATTTGGTACATCTCATAATTAAAGTGGTCTTCGCCAAAAAGTTTTTCTTCTGCCAGAAGTGCATAATAGGTCGCAAAACCTTCCTGCAGCCAGTGGTGTTTGCTGCTTTGGGCCGTTACAAGATCGCCAAACCACTGGTGCGCAAGTTCGTGGGCGTTAACATTAGTGTATGTCCTGTCATTAAATCCTATGGAATCTACCACAAAATCCTGCGAAAAAATAGTTGAGGTAGTGTTTTCCATACCTGCATATAAAAAGTCGAGTACAGGCACCTGGCGGTATAATTTCCATGGATAATTAACACCTATCTCTTTTTCAAAAAAGTCAAATATATCCCAACTGTAGCGGTAGGTTTCGGCAAACATAGCACTGTCCTGGTCCCTTAAATAAAATTCAAGCGGAGTACCCGATGCCGTCGCCATTTCCCACCTCCTGAATTTACCTACAGCCAGCATGACAAGATAGCTGCTCATGGGCTTTTCCATCATAAAGCTGGTAAAGTGTTGGTTTTCCTGAGTGAATTCCCTGTTGATAACACCGTTAGATAATACGGTGTATCCCGTACCTGCATCGCCCACGGTCATATTAAAAATAACCTTTTCATTAATATCGTCAAAACTCGGAAGCCAATGGCTGGTGTACTTACCCTGTCCCTGAGTCCAAATCTGATTGCCGCTGCCATCTTTTACAAAATACAGGGTCTGCTTTGGTTTTGCAGTGTATTTAAACTGCAGTTTGTTCTTTCCTTTTTTAAACCCTTTATACAATTTTAAGGCGTGCGCCGAATTTGTCCATCCTGCTTTTTTACCGTTAATGGTAACATCGCTGAACTTGATGTTTTGTGCATCTATAAATATTGTATCGGTTTTTTTATCAAGCACTTCAAAAGCATAGGTTACCGTACCAATAACCTCCTTTTGAGGAATATCAAAAGTTACGTTTACGTCTGCCGTTGTAAAATCAACCTTTTTTATCTGCTGGGCAAAAAAGAAATTGTATGCAAAAAGTATAAGGAATAAGAAACTGTATTTCATATCTTGTTTTGAGTATGTCATGCAAAACTAAGCAACCTGTCATAAAATGCAATGCATATTATAGATTAGCTAACACTAATTGCCATCGTTTAGCGACTTCAAGAATTTTAGACAAGGCTAAAAATAGAAATTCGTGATTTTACCTGTTAATAACTCCTAATTTCGGATTCAGATATTAGTATTTGAAATTGTTTATAACTTCTATTCTCAATTTTCAGATTTCCTTATAACAATGCATCCTAGCCTATTTAGACCGATTGTTAATAATATTTTGTTAAAATCACAAGCTACTGATAATCAACAGTGTTGATAACTAAATTTTATAATCATCAATCTGGTATTGAACACAATTTGATGTTGCCTTACATTTGTTAAACACAAAAAAATAAACGTCACAACGCGGTTCCGCAAGCGTATTTTTTGTTCCAGAAAACGTCAATATATAACTCTTTGCATTATGCCAATTTTCGATAAAAGAATCAACTATAAACCATTTGAGTACCCTGAGGTGCTTAAATTTACCGATGCCATCAATAAAGCTTACTGGGTACATAGCGAAGTAGATTTTACCGCCGATACGCAGGACTTTCATTCCCACCTCGACCTTGCCGAAAAAACAGCAATTAAACATAGCCTTCTTGCCATTGCACAGATAGAGGTTGCCGTAAAAAGCTTTTGGGGTAATATCTACGAGCATTTTCCTAAACCGGAGTTCAACGGGCTTGGCAGCACATTTGCAGAATGCGAGTTCAGGCATTCTGAAGCGTATTCAAGGCTGCTCGAAGTATTAGGTTACAACAATGAGTTTGAAAAACTTATGGATGTGCCGGTTATAATGAACCGTGTTAATTACTTAAGCAATGTGCTAAAAGATACCCGCAGCCAGGATAATAAGAAATATGTAGTATCGCTTATACTTTTCTCTATCCTTATCGAAAATGTATCGCTTTTCAGCCAGTTTGCCATTATACTTTCATTTACGCGTTTTAAAGGCTACATGAAGAATGTTAGTAACATTATAGCATGGACATCGGTAGATGAGCAGGTACACGCTAATGCAGGCATCTATATCGTAAACAAAATACGCGAAGAGCATCCTGATTATTTTAATGCTGATACAATAGAATTAATTCGCGAAGCGGTTAAAGACTCCATACAGGTAGAGGCCAACATCCTCGACTGGATCTTTGTAAACGGAGAGATCGAGATCATCAATAAGCGTGACCTTGTAAACTTTATGAAGTTCAGGATCGATGAAAGCCTTAAGCAGATAGGCATTGAAACGATTTTTAACATCAGCCAGGAAGAGTACAAGCCAATGGCATGGTTTGAAGAAGAAGTTTTTGCCAACAGCCTTGACGATTTCTTTGCCAAGCGACCGGTAGACTATACCAAGCATGATAAAAGCATAACCGCAAACGACCTGTTTTAATTCAACCCTACCAAGATTAATTATGATTGATTCTATAACAAATCCGCAGCCACCATTATTAGGCGACGACAGCACCACAAAAATGTGGTGGAAAAATTCTGAAAGCGAACAGATACTTAACCGCGGTTACCTGCTTAAAGGCGAAACTGTAGAAGGTGCCATAGACCGTATTTGTTCTGCCGCAGCACGAAGGCTTTACAAACCAGAGCTTAAGGAATCGTTTGTAGAAATGATTGAGCGCGGCTGGATGAGCATCAGTTCGCCAATATGGGCCAACATGGGTACCGAACGCGGACTGCCTATTTCCTGCTTTAACGTGCATGTACCGGATCAGATTGAGGGCATTACCCACAAACTGGGCGAAGTGATCATGCAGACAAAAATTGGCGGTGGTACGTCAGGTTATTTTGGAGAAATGCGTGAAAGAGGAAGCGCTGTAACTGATAACGGTAAAAGCAGCGGCGCAGTAAGTTTCATGAAACTGTTTGACACCGCGATGGATACCATATCTCAGGGTGGCGTGCGCCGTGGTGCGTTTGCAGCCTACCTGGATATTGATCACCCGGATATTGAAGAGTTCGTTAAGATAAAAAGCATTGGTAACCCTATACAAAACCTTTTTACAGGGGTATGTGTACCTGATTACTGGATGCAGGAAATGATAGACGGCGATACAGACAAACGCCACGTATGGGCTAAAGTGCTGGAAAGCCGCCAGCAAAAGGGGCTTCCGTATATTTTCTTTAGCGATAACGTAAACAAGAATAAGCCACAGGTTTATAAAGATAATAACCTGCGTATTAACGCGAGTAACCTTTGCAGTGAGATCATGCTGCCTTCAAGCAGGGACGAATCTTTCATCTGCTGCCTGTCGAGCATGAACCTTGAACTGTATGAGGAATGGAAAGATACCGAGGCAGTTAAGCTTGCGATATTCTTCCTTGACGCCGTACTACAGGAATTTATTGAAAAAACAGAAGGCGACTACTACCTTACGGCTGCCAACAAATTTGCCAAAAGGCATCGTGCCCTTGGACTTGGCGTTCTGGGATGGCATTCCTACCTGCAAAAGAACATGATTCCGTTTGAAGGTATGGAAGCTAAAATGAAAACGACCGAAATCTTTAAGCACATTAGCGAAAAGGCAGATAAAGCAACACAGGAACTTGCCCGCATTTATGGCGAACCTGAACTGCTCAAAGGCTACGGACGACGTAACACCACTACCCTTGCCATAGCACCTACAACCTCATCATCGGCAATATTAGGGCAGACTTCTCCGGGTATAGAGCCTTTTAGCAGCAATTATTATAAGGCGGGACTTTCTAAAGGGAACTTTATGCGTAAGAACAAATACCTTAAACAACTGCTTGAAGACAAAGGGCTAGATAACGAAGATGTGTGGAGGGAAATCATGCTTAACGGCGGAAGCGTTCATCACATGACACAGCTTACTAAAGAAGAAAAAGACGTATTCAAGACATTTAAAGAAATAAGCCAGCTTGAGATAATCCAGCAGGCGGGAATACGCCAAAAATTTGTAGACCAGGCACAAAGCCTTAACCTGAACATCCCGGCAGAACTGCCTATCAAGGATGTGAACGGACTGCTTATTGAAGCGTGGAAACTGGGTGTCAAGACCCTTTATTACCAAAGAAGCCAAAGTGTATCTAAAGAGCTTGTAACAAGCCTGGTGAGCTGCAGCAGCTGCGAATCGTAAGTACTATCGTGTTTATATATTTACAAAGTGGAACGCTTCCGGTAACGGGAGCGTTTTTTATTTATCGATTGTTAGATCATCAGGCTATTTAAGTGCTTTAAATCCTGATGACTTTACGGCTTGATGACTCTCACCCAACTTTTCGTTAAAAAACTCAAGATAAGACGATAGATTTTCTAATTTTAGTACACCAAAATTCCGACAAAAACCACGCCTATGCATTCGTACTTAAAATCAAGCTTTAAAAAGACTATTTTACTCCTTGTTTTGTTGTCCTGTATAATGCCTTATACTGCTTCAGCACAATTGTTGGGCGGCAAAGGTAATACTGAGGAAACAGATACAACACCGGATGATACACTTGGCAGGCGTACACCGCAGGGAACCGTAAACGGTTTTATAAAAGCGTTAGGCGAAGAAAATTATCCACGCGCAAGCGAATACCTTGTACTAAGCAAAAGATCTTACCGAAGGGCAAAAGAAAGGATACGTATTGCAGAGGCTTTCCAGAAACTGCTTGACCGTAACGGCGATATCATGTCACCGTCACTTATAAGCAATAAGCCAACCGGACGTACAGATGACAACGAGGCTTCGGGTGTAGATCTTGTAGGTACCATCACAACAAACAAAGAACTTATTAACCTCTACGTTGAAAACCAGTCGGAAGACGGGCAGCCTGCCCTTTGGCAGTTCTCTGACGAGACTGTTAATGCCATTGCCAAAGCAAAAATTGACAGCGAAGAAACCATACTGGACCGTTATCTGCCGGAAGTACTTAAAGTTCGTAAACTGGGAGGCGTTCCTGTGGGGCATTGGCTGGTAATGGTAGTAATAACAGTACTGTCTTATCTGCTGGCATGGGCCATCGTAGCGTTTATAACTTTAGTGCTTCACCTGCTGTGGCGAAAGGCAAAAACCGAAAAAGTAGCTGCCGTTATAGAAGCCTTTACACTGCCGGCTAAACTGTACCTGGCAGTACAGATATTTGTAATCAGTACACAACGCCTGGGCATCTCCATAATCGTACGCCAGCGTTTCAGCGTAATAATAGTGACTATAGCCATTGTGGCTTTCCTTATGCTGCTATGGAGGCTGGCCGATTTTATTAGCTCCTTCAGTAAAGACAGGATGACGCGCCGCGGACGGATTTCTGCCATATCGGTAATACTGTTCTTAAGGCGTACTACTAAAGTCGCAATCGTCATTATTGGTATCATTGCGATACTGGGCGTCGTAGGTGTAGATGTCACTGCCGGATTAGCCGCACTGGGTATTGGAGGTATCGCATTGGCACTAGGTGCTCAAAAGACTATGGAAAACTTCGTGGGAAGCGTTACCCTGATTGCCGACCAGCCCATTCGCGTAGGCGATTACTGCCGAATAGGCGATATCAAAGGAACGGTAGAATCTATCGGGATGCGTTCTACTACCCTGCGTACGGCTCAGCGTACTATCGTAACCATACCCAATGGCGAATTTGCCGCCAGCAAAATTGAAAATTTTGCCCATCGCGACCGCTACATCTTTAACCCGATACTTACTTTCAGGATGGAGACCACGCCGGATCAGATGCGTTTCCTCCTGGTAGAGATACGTGCGTTGTTGTATTCGCACCCAAGCATTATCAACTCCTCGCCTATCGTGCGTTTTACGGGCATTACTGCCGATGCGCTAAAAGTAGAGGTTACCTCTTACATAGAAGCTATTAATGTGGATGTTTCGCAGGAAGTGCAGGAAGACCTGTTACTGCGTATCATGGATATCGTTGCCAAAAGCGGTACCGATCTTGCCTACCCATCGCAAACCATCTATTTTGCTCGTGATAAAGGCAACTCTGAAGAAAAAACGGCCGAAGTGGCCAAAACCGTTAAAAAATGGAAGGACAACAGCGAACTCCAGCTGCCAAGGTTTGACCCTAAACATATTCAGGAAATTAAAGGAAGTATATATTACCCTGAAGAAGGCAGTGTTGTAAAACCGCCTGAACCGGATATGCATTAAATAAAATTGGGTTGCCGAGTTTCATTTTGAGCGCAACGTAGCGAAGTCGAAAAGTCTCTGGCTTAAATATTACTGAGATTTCTCCACCTCGCTACGCTATGGTCGAAATGACAAAAAGTATATGATATATTTATAAGATAATTTTATTTCAACTAAAACGAATTAAGGAATCAATTGCTCTTTTCGCAATTGTTTAAACAGGTCATAGAAAGAATCTTCTGTACTCTGAAATTCATTAAAGCCAAGTTTACGGCTTTTAGCCATATCGGTCATTACCTCAATTGGACGCCCAAGGTCTAAGTCGGTGTGCCACGCCGAAGCCAGTCTGTTCAGGTTAGCTTCTTTTAGGTTGTATTTTTCTGCAATTTGTTTCCATATAGGCGCATCATTTGCCATTTCATTTTCAAGTGTATGGATGCTGCCATCGTAACCTACAGCTTCAACGCCAAAGTACGCTGCAATTTTATTCCAAAGCCAGCTCCACCTAAAGTAATCACCGTTTACAACATTAAAAGCTTCGTTCTTAGCAGCGTCAGTTGTTGAAGCCCAAACCAACTGTTTGGCTAAGATTCTTGCATCGGTAACATCTGATATCCCGTTCCATTGTGCGGACGAGCCCGGAAACCTGAATGGCCTTCCTGTTTCTTTACAAATTGTTGCATAGGCTGCCAGCGTGGTGCCCAGGTTCATAAGGTTGCCAACTGCCTTCCCTATTACAGTATGCGGACGGTGAACGCTCCATGTAAAGCCATCACGTTTAGCTGCAGCATACACTTCGTCTTCCTGTGCGTAGTAGAAATTTTCAAGGTCAAGGCGGGGTTGTTCTTCACGCAGAGGTGTTTGCGGCAGGAAACCTTCTTTAGCATAGGCCTCAAACGGACCTAAATAGTGCTTTAGTCCTGTAACCAATGCTACGTGCTGTACTGATTTTTTTGCTGATAGTACATCCAGAAGATTACGAACCATCAGGCTGTTTACGCGTATGTTTTCGGCTTCAGTGTCATTACGCATCCAGGTTGTAAAGTACACGTGGGTTGGTGATAAACTTTCCAGCGCAGCCTTAAGACTTTCCGTATCAAGGAGATTGGCAGCGATGGGAAAAAGGTTTTCGATATCTTTTTGCGGATTTCGTGCCAATCCAAATGTAGTAAAGCCTTCAGCAATAAGTTCTTTGGAGAGATTACTCCCAGTGATGCCGGTTGCGCCAACAACCAATGCTATTTTATCCATAGTGTGTGTCTTAATTTATACAGTACAAATTTTAGGAACTTCTACGGTTTAAAAAAGGACATAGGTCACACCTCAAATGTGATGTACATCACATCAAAGCGTTGTCATACGGCTGAGGGTTTCGCGGGTAATACCTAAATACGAAGCAATTAAAGCTTTTGGAACACGATCAATAAGACTTGGATATAGTTGTACGAACTGGGTGTGCCGCTCCTCCGCCCTCTGACTCATAAGTGATAATATCCTTTTTTGAAGTGCAATGTAACCGGCGGTAGTTTTCTTCATAAAGAAATATTCCATTTTCTGCATTTCGGCGCAAAGCTTTTCCCTATTGTCTATGGAGATGAAAAAGGTATCGGTATCTTCCAGGCAGTCAATATTAAGAGTCGCGTTCTGTTTATTGTGATAGGCATTAGGGTCAGATATCCACCAATCTTCCATAGCAAACTGCATAATATGGGTTTTGCCTGCATCGTCAATATAAAAAGACTTCAGCAGTCCTTTTACCACAAAAGTATCGTTTGGCGCCGGGCTATTTGCCTGTACCACATACTGGTGCTTTTTATACGAACGCTGTGTAAAATACGTCAGTACAATTTTGTATTCGTCATCAGTAAGCTTTACAATTTTCTCAATCTGGGCGCGTAGGGATTCTTCCATAGGTGATGTAAATTTACGAAAGAAATTAATGACTGAACTATCCGGATCTAAAATCTCACTACCTATCCTACCTCCGGTATAAAGATCTCAAAGGTAGCTCCTTCGTTTTCAGTGCCGGAAGCAAAGATGTGACCGTTGTGGTTTTCTACTATCTTTTTTACGATAGTAAGGCCAATGCCGGTGCCCACATATTCCTGAAGCCCATGCAGGCGTTGGAAAGGCTGGAATATTTTTTCGGCATACTTGTTTGGGAATCCAATGCCGTTATCCGATATTGATATCCTGTAGTAATTTTGTGAGGCATCAAGACTGTCGTTATTATGTGTTCCGGCTTTGAGGTAATGCGCCTCAGCCGTTATTACCGCGGGAATACCGGGACGTGAGAATTTAAGCGCATTCGAAACAAGGTTGTACACCAGTTGATTGAACTGGAAAGGTATTGCCCTCAGCCTGCACGTTGCAGCAATATCGATCTTAGCCCCTGTTGCGCTGATTTCTTCTTCAAGATCATCTAAAATTTCGGCCATTACATCTTCAAAGCAAAGCTCTTCAAATAATATTTCTGAAGAAGTAGTACGGGAATACGAAAGCAGGTCGGCGATGAGCCTGCGCATCTTTTCAGATGATCTGGATATCTTGTCCATATAGGCCACGGCATTTTCGGTAAAGCCTTTGTTTTCCTTGTCTTTAAGCAGGGAAATAAAGAACTGGATCTTGCGTAAGGGCTCCTGCAAATCATGGCTGGAAATATAAGTAAATGCCTGTAGTTCCCTGTTCATTTTTTCAAGGTCGACATTCTGGATCGCAATTTTTTCGGTACGTTCGGCAACCTGACGTTCAAGTTCTGTGGTAAAATCTTTCCGTACGGTGATATCAGACGTAATCCCCGTCATGTGCAACGGACTTCCGTCTTCCTTATAAATTGGAATACCAAGCGCATGTATCCATCGCTCCTCGCCTGTTGACGGTTTAATTCGGTATTCTACATCATATTTCTCTCCGGTTTGTATGGAGGTGGCAATAGCCGCCTGAACGTATTCGTGAAATTCGGGCATGATAGATGAAAACAGTTCCTTAAGGTTGAAATCTTCGGTGGCAGTACGCCCAAAATTTTTTCTGCACTGCGCTGACGAATACATCATACCCGAATCGATATCAAGCTCATACGAACCCAGCTTACCTGCTGACATAGCCAGTTCAAGCCTGCGTGCGGTTCGGTTCAAAGTATCATTCTGAATTTCCATCTGCTTTTTTGCTTCAAGAAGTTCGTTGTTAATTCTCCTGGCATCAAGCAAAGTCATTACCTGTCTTGACAGCGCCTTTAGGGCATCTATCTGGTGTTCGGTTAAGGTACGAGGTTTGGTATCAATAATACATACCGATCCCAGCGCATAGCCATTACTTGTTACTAAGGGCATACCGGCATAAAAAACCACATCGGGTGCGCCGGTAACATAAGGATTGTCTTTAAAACGGTCGTCGAGGCGGGAATCTTCCACAATCATTATCTTGTATGGCTCAGGGATGGCATGTGTACAAAAAGAATGTTCCCGTGCAGTTTCGGTAACGTCAAGCCCTTTTTTGGCCTTAAACCACTGCCTGTCTACATCTACAAAAGAGATAATAGCAATGGGAACCTCACAGATTATAGATGCAAGGCGTGTAATATCGTCATATTCAGTTTCATTAAGCGTATCAAGAATGTCATACTTTCGCAGTTCGTTGATACGGTTTTCTTCAAGGCTTAAAGGCATGGCTGGATGTTTGCTTGTGGCGTAAATGTATAAAATATAAAATTACAGTTCGTTATTGTTTACGACACTATTCTATATAAATTATAACATGAACACCCCTGAACATCACTTTCTCCTGCCAAAATAACCAATGATATCCTCTGCTGCGGAGAACGGCACATTAACCAACTGTCCCTGTTCATTATGCATTGCACCAAAAACAAGGAACGATTTAGAAATCGCTGCCAGATTATGCGAAAGAAACATACGGTACAGGCGCAGTTTGGCGGTATCGCTGCTGCCAAAGAGTATGTAAGCATCAGGATATTTTTCGGTAAAAATGTACGCAGAATGCACCACGGTAGCTATAATACTGTTGAGGTCGCCATTGTTGCTCAGGTTAGTGTCGTCTATCTCTGTAATGGTATCGTCAGAAAAAATGATATCGCCAAAGCCAAGGTTAAACACATTGGCATTCAGCGTCTGGGTGTATTTGATGGCTTTGTGTATTGTTCCGTTTTTACCGGTGCTTGTAAATTCAAACACGGTAAAGTCGGCGTTAGCAGAGAGGTCATATTTTAGGGGATCCATGTTTTGAAAGGTAGTCTTTATTTAGCAGATTATTGGATTAATAGATTTTTAGATAGTTGGATAGTTACCGCCGCTTTCTTACCTTCGTGCTTCAAACCCAATGGATGAACAACCTACTCGAAACCCCTATAGAATACCTTAAAGGTGTGGGTCCGGCGCGCGGCGAGCTGCTCCGGAAAGAGCTGGGCATCCATAAATATGGCGACCTGATCAATCTTTTCCCCAACCGTTATATAGACCGTACGCGCTATTACCGCATTAACGAACTGCTCAACAGCAGCAGCGAGGTGCAGGTGGTGGGCAAGGTGATCAATATTAAGTCGGTTGGCGAAAAGCGCACACGGCTTGTGGCGACCTTTACCGATGGCACCGGCGAAATGGAACTCGTATGGTTTCAGGGGCAGAAATGGATACGTGAGAACCTGAAGATCAATACACCTTATGTGGTGTTTGGCAAGGCGACTTCGTTCAACGGGACGTTCAATATGGCGCACCCCGAAATGGAGCTGCTCACCGACCACGAACAGAGCCTGCGCAGCGCCATGCAGCCTATTTACCCGTCTACCGAAAAACTCGTTCAGCGCGGTATTACCAATAAGGTGGTAAACAAGATCATGCAGCAGCTCTTTATAGAAACGCAGGCTTTATTTACCGAAACGCTACCCGCGCACCTGGTAAACGAACTGCAGCTGATACCCAAGAACGCGGCACTGTTTAACGTACATTTTCCAAAGAGCCAGGACTTATTGGCAAGGGCACAGTTCAGGCTTAAGTTTGAGGAACTGTTCTTTATTCAGCTGCAGCTCATCACCAAAAACCTGATACGCAAGCACAAGATAAAGGGCAATCCGTTTGAGAAGGTGGGCGACTACTTTACCGGGTTCTACAACAACCACCTTCCGTTTGAACTGACAGGTGCACAAAAACGCGTGCTCAAAGAGATACGCCACGACATGGGGCAGCCCGCCCAGATGAACCGCCTGCTTCAGGGCGACGTAGGTTCGGGGAAAACTATAGTGGCATTGATGAGTATGCTATTGGCACTCGACAACGGTTTCCAGGCGTGCCTTATGGCGCCAACAGAGATACTCGCCAACCAGCATTTTATGGGATTAAGCGAACTCGCTACCCCACTGGGCATCAACATTAAGATACTTACCGGTTCAACTAAAACTTCAGAACGCAAGATCATCCATGAACAGCTCGAATCGGGGGAGCTGCACATCATCATTGGCACCCATGCCCTGCTTGAGGATAAGGTGCAGTTCAAGAACCTTGGCCTTGCGGTTATCGACGAGCAGCACCGTTTTGGCGTGGAGCAGCGCAGTAAGCTGTGGCATAAAAATGAGGTTCCGCCGCATGTGCTGGTCATGACCGCCACCCCTATTCCGCGTACGCTGGCCATGAGTTTGTATGGCGACCTGGATATCTCAGTAATCGATGAGCTGCCACCCGGACGTAAACCGATTCAGACCGTACACCGTTACGACAGCAACCGCTTAAAGGTTTGGGCGTTCCTGAAAGAGGAGATTGCCAAAGGCCGGCAGATATATATCGTTTACCCGTTGATTCAGGAGAGCGAGAAAATGGACTATAAAGACCTGATGGACGGCTACGAGAGTATTTCGCGCGACTTTCCGCTGCCGCAATACAGCGTGAGCATTGTGCACGGAAAAATGAAACCGTCAGAAAAGGATAGCGAGATGGCACGTTTTGCCGCAGGCAAAACCAACCTTATGGTAGCGACTACCGTGATTGAGGTGGGCGTTAACGTACCCAATGCGAGCGTGATGGTTATTGAGAGCGCCGAACGTTTCGGGCTTTCGCAGCTGCACCAGCTTCGCGGGCGCGTGGGCCGTGGCGCCGACCAGTCCTACTGCATAATGATGACCGGACAGAAACTTTCTAACGACAGCAAGATACGTATGGAAACCATGGTACGTACCAATGACGGTTTTGAAATCTCTGAAGTTGACCTTAAGCTGCGCGGCCCAGGCGACATCATGGGTAAACAGCAAAGCGGCGTGCTCAACCTACAGATTGCCGACCTTGTGCGCGATAAAGACATACTGCAACTGGCACGCCACCACGCCATAAAAATATTAAAGGATGATGCTCCCCTTGCCCGCCCCGAACACGCCGCTATGCGTAACGCGTTTTTGGAAATGAGCAAGAAGAAGAGTATTTGGAATTATATTAGTTAAAGTTAAGAACTACAATAGTTGAAAATTATTAACTAAATTTTCAGTGATTTTTTTAGCTTCTGTCATCTCAAATATTATCAAATCAATCACTTCTAAGTGTTGCTTTTTAGCTTCTTTATATAACGGATGTTCTATGGATAAATTTATCACTTCATTTTTCAATGTTTCCATATTTGTAATGATTAAAGTTGTATTATTTAAAGAAGATGAAAATAATGCAACGTCCAAATATTCGCGTACATCTAGATTAGCTGCTATCGTTTTAGTGAACAATATATCCATATCATTAACAGCTAGTGAGTAAGATTTCGAAAACAAATTTATTTCTTCCTCAAGTTTCCAAGAATACAATCTGAGTTTTGCAGAGAAATTTGCAAAGACTTTTGAGACTTGCGGGCTTTTATTTGTATATTTTTTATCTACAAAATCAGTTATGTTATCTGTCACAGATTTTGTCAACTCAGTTAATTCCCAAATTATGTCGGACATATTACTCAAATGTAGAGTAGAATTTTCTAAATGTATTGCTCTACCCGTTTCAGTTGTACTATCAAGAGTAGTTGCATTAATATCAAGAGAAGTAAATAATTTAGAAAGCCTATTTATAGATGTCGAATTAAATTTTTGATTTAGAGGTATATCTAATTTCCATCTCTTCTTAACTTTCTTAAAATTACCTTCGTTAATTTCTATCCAAACCGTAAGGTCTTCAACTGGAATATGTGCAATTAAAATTATTGGAATATTAAGATTCAGCCAATAGTTGTAATGTATAGCTGACACATAGTGTGTTAGATATTTTGGTGTACGATGAAAATTTCCATCTCCAGTTTTAATTTGAACAGCCAAAAATTTTCCTTTTGGTTGACCATCTACAACTTGTTCCAAAATTGCATCTACGCCAACATCTACAATTGGTTGTTCGCGAAAAATCCAATTTAAATCTCTTGTCACAACTAAATCAGTAGCTATGACACCTAATCTTTCTGTATTAGTATATCTAACAGTCAATATAATTATTAATTTTATTTACAACTTTATATAAATACAATATTCAAGCACTAATATAAGTATTTTACTTACATTTATATTGAACTTTTCGATTAATCAACTATATTTTTTTATGGAGAGCAAAAATAGTATAAAGGAGGTGAAAAATTGGGATGCGGCTACAATTTCGTTATTATCAGTCTCAACTATATTAATAATATTTTCTTTTTTTACGCCGTATTTGTTTACTAGGGAAGCAAAGAATATTTCATTAGATTTTTCGCAAACAGGAGCTATTGGTGACACTATGGGCATAATGAATCCTTTTATCTCTTTGGTTGGGATAATAATAACATTTTTAGCTTTTTACATGCAGATTAAAGCAAACCAACTTCAAAGGAAAATTTTTTTTGGTACTATTGAAAATGAAAAAACTAAAGAATCTGACAAATCCAAAAGAGAACATATCAATCGACTAAACATTGTTATAGCCTTATTAAACTCAATATTAAAATATCATGAATCAAGCGGTAAACAACTACACAAATTTATAAAAGAAGAAAAGGACAATCCTCTTTCTCCAAATATTTATATGGCAAGTACCAGTTCTGGATATCATAATTTCCTAAAACTGGATTTATTAGAAACATATAATTCTCTAGTATATTATTTTCAAAATAAAGATATTGATTGGGAAAAAAGTTTTATACAAGTTTTAGAATATCTTGATTTTTATGACAAGATGATTCAAGAATTAAGAGATAAATATCAAAATCATATTCATAAAAAAGTAGAAACCTTAACCTCTCAAGGAGAAAAACTTAATGAAGTAATGAATGATATATTTGCAGACAACGATTTAAAAGATTTAACTGAAAATAAGATTTTTTTGCAAATAACTGAATCGGAAACAGACTTTGAAAAACTTCAAGAACTATTCCTAAACCCAATTATTAAATCTCTAATTTCAAAATATCAACAAACTTCTGATGATAAATACAAAAATTTAATTGATAGATTATCAGGTATTAATAAAAAAATAGGAGTAGAAAAATTTCAGACGATAAATTATACTCAAAATTTAGAGGAAGTCTACAATAATTACTACCAAAAGGATAATGACTTTTTAAAAAAAATTAAAGATTTTATTGAATTAATTAAATTTTAATTATATCTATAGTAAGAGTAGCATATTAATTTTTCATCCACAATCCACAACAAAAACCTTTATCGCTTCAAAAAGAAACAATAATTCCGTTAATTAACCGTTCGTTAACGCTAACGCCAAAATGTGCGTCGTAACTTTAGGAGAAATAAAATAAAAAATCATGAGCATATTTGAGGGAAAAACGGTAATTGTTACCGGCGCAGCCATGGGTTTAGGTCTTGCTGCATCTAAAGTTGTTGCCGAAAAAGGCGCAAACCTTACACTGGTAGATTATAACGAAGAGGCTTTAAACAAAGCCAAAGAAGAAATAAAAGCAATTGCGCCCAACGCAAAAATACTAACTGTCACCGCCGACGTTTCAGACGAAGAAGCGGTAAAGAATTACGTGGCTAAAACCCTTGCCGAATTCGGGCAGATTGACGGGTTTTACAACAACGCAGGTATCGAGGGCAAACAGGCACCATTAGTAGACTACGATCTTGAAGTCTTTAAAAAAGTGGTAGACATTAATCTTATGGGTGTGTACTACGGCCTGAAGCACGTTATCCCTGCCATGCAGAAAAATGGTGGCGGAAAGATCGTAAACGTGGCTTCTGTGGGCGGTATAAGAGGTGTTGTCAACCAAATGCCGTATGTGGCGAGTAAACACGCGGTTTCGGGTATGACCAAGAATGCCGCGATTGAATACGGTAAAGACAATATTTTTACGAATGCCATTGCTCCGGGGGCTATCTTAACGCCAATGGTTGCAGGTGCCTTTAAACAGGTCAACCCTTCTGACCCTGCCGCTGCCGAAAAAGAATACGCACAGCGCAACCCTACCCGACGCCTGGGCAAACCGGAAGAAGTGGGTAAACTGGTGGCGTTCCTTCTTAGCGACGACTGCCAGTACGTAAACGGCCAGACCATCGCTATAGACGGCGGCGAGTCTAACCTGTACGGCAACTCATAACACGGTTAAAACAAACTTAAAAACGGATAGCGGTAAAAACTGTTATCCGTTTTTTTATTGATTACAGTAAATTCTTATCTTAGCATCTATGCTAAAATACCTGCTAATATTATTTTCGATAAGTGCACTGGCCCAGAAGCCGGCTTTTACTTTTGCGCCGGGTAGCGATGTAGAAGGTTACCCTGAAATTCAGGAACAAAACAAGCGTTTAGGCTATGATGCTATCGAAAATGATAGCGGCGATTATTCTTTTCGCCTTTCTTATAATGGCACTGCGATAACTGTTTACAAACTCGATAACGTATATTATGGTAGTATCGTTTATAACATATATGAAACTAATGAATTTGGTGACAAAGAAACGGGAAAAACATTTAAAATGACGTTTGGCCTTTCACCACAGCAAGCAAAACCTGTTTTGGAATTGATACAAGAAACAAAGATTGATACCATCCCGACAGATAAGCTTATCCCAGCCTGGCGACCAGGGTTTGATGGTATATTGTACACATTAGAGCATAAGGAAAGTTCAGTTTATAGTTTAAAAAGCTATTGGACACCCCTTGCTCAGAATAACGTTTCAGAAGCTGCAGAAATCGAAAACTTTATAAAAAAACTCTCCGAAATTTTAAACTTGCCTGACTATCTGGATAAATTCAGAATGCAGATTCCTTTTCAAACCTATTCAGACGGAAGCGGCTCTGTAATTTCCCATTTCAAAACACATAAGGACTCACGCACACACCAGCGCAAAATGAAAAGATACTATGGTGGTTAACCGTTATTAACCAAAAATCTGTTAACTGTAAACCGTCAACTATAAACTCTTTCGTAACTTCCCGTTATGAAAATCGCAACTTATAACGTAAACGGAGTCAACGGGAGGCTGCGGGTGTTGCTGCGCTGGCTCGGCGAGGCACAGCCTGATATCGTATGCCTGCAGGAGCTTAAGGCTCCACAGGAGAAATTCCCCATTGAGGAGATCAACAAAGCAGGATATAACGCCATATGGCACGGGCAAAAACAATGGAACGGTGTCGCCATCCTGACTAAAGAAGGCCATACCGTGGAGGAAGTAGGCCGTATGCTGCCCGGAGATGTAGAGGATGTGCAGAGCCGCTACCTTGAGGCTATGGTAGAGGGCATTCTCATCTGCTGCCTGTACCTGCCCAACGGCAACCCAGCTCCCGGGCCCAAATTCGACTACAAGCTCAAATGGTTTCAGCGCTTAACCGATCGTGCTAAAGTGTTGCTGGATTTTAAGACTCCGGTTATACTGTTAGGCGACTTTAATGTGATGCCCACCGAACTCGACGTTTACAAACCCGAACGCTGGGTTAACGATGCGCTCTTCAGGCCGGAGACCCGCGCTGCCTTCCACAACCTGGTGGCACAGGGCTGGACGGACGCCATCCGCCACCTCTACCCCACCGAAACGATCTATACCTTTTGGGATTACTTCCGCAATGCTTACGACCGCAATGCCGGGCTGCGTATCGACCATTTTTTGCTGAGTCCGCAACTGGTCAAAAAGCTAAAGCATGCCGAAGTAGACCGCCACGTACGCGGCTGGGAAAAGACCAGCGACCATGCCCCGGTGTGGATTGAGATTGGTTGATGTTTTGGTTGCGGGATCCGAGAAGAGTCCTAAAACATTGTGTCCGGTAGTAAACGGTATTTTTGGTTTTTCAATACTAAATTAAATCATATCTTCGTTGACATAAAAAATCATTCAGTTATGAAGTACCTGATAGTATCATTTATACTTATCTGCAATGTATGCCTGGCACAAAAGCCTGCATCAAAAACTAAAAAAACGTCAACTGCTGCAAAACCGGCTGCTGCACCACAAAAAAAAGTTTCAGAGTGGGACGAACTTGATAAAACGTTTATTGCTTTCGTAGCCGCGTTAGAAAATAAAGATAAAGCTGCTTATACTGCGCTTTCGCTTAAACAGGTAGATTGTGCAGAATGCCCGGGCGGCGGAGAGCAGGGTTCGTACAGCCATTTTGTACCTGCCGAGGTATTCTATATTACAGTCGCTGAAGATTTTAAGAAATCGCCTGTATACAAAGCATTGGCAAAAAGAGGCTATGCCTTTAACACAATGGTACTTAAAGATTTCAAGCTATCGTTCCTCCCAAAAGATACATCGAACGATTTAAAAGTATACGAGGTGTGGGTACAAACCTATAAGCCGGACGAATTGTCTAAAGGGCATATAGGCACAAACCACGCGTTCCAGTTCGTTAAAGTAAACGGATCATTTAAGTTCTTCGGGCTTACATCTCAGTAATCAAAAAGCTGTCTTTAAATAGGCAGCTTTTTTTTGCTTTACGGGTAAATGATACATTAATCAGTACTCGAAATCTACACATATTTTGACATTTTAGTACAAGCCTAAAAATAGTTTATTGCTTATTTTTACGGTTTAAACACTTCCTAATTATGCGTATTAAGCAAAATATGATAATCTTTTTTATCACATCTATTTTATCCTACACCTGTACTACTGATCTTCATACGAAAGACAAAGATATATTTCAAACTGCCGGCAGGATAGAAAAGTCAGACAATAACTCCATTATACTCATAGGTTCTGCATCGTCAGTTACCTTTGGCTTTAAGGGAAGGGAATGTACCGTAAACCTAAAGGCAAGCGACACTTATGTACACCATAATTATGCTGTTGTAGAAGTAGATGGTATTTATCACGGAAGAGAAAAGATACAGCCGGACGGAACTCCTGTAAACATTAAAGTTAAGGGCGCAGGGGAACACATCATAACTATTTATAAAGCCACAGAAGCGGCTAACGGCAATCTTATTTTTACGGGCGCAAAGGGAAATTTGTTTAAGGCAAAACTTCAGCCTAAAAAGAAGATTGAATTCATAGGCGACTCCATAACCTGTGGCATGGGAAATGACATTAAAGCGATTCCATGCGATACCGGGCTTTGGTTTGACCAGCACAATGCTTATTATTCTTATGCCCCTATTGCGGCAAGAACTTTAAATGCAGATTTTGTCCTGAGTTCTGTATCGGGCATAGGCATGTACCGTAACTGGAACGATGAGCATGATAAAGAGGCCATTATGCCTGATGTTTACCAAAATCTGTACCTGAACAAGGACAACAGCAAGCCGTATGCTTTTGGATTCAATCCCGACATTACCTGCATTGCCTTAGGTACCAATGATTTTTCTGAAGGCGACCACAAAAAGGAAAGGCTGCCTTTTAATGAAGATAAGTATGTAGCCAACTATGTGAACTTTATAAAAACTGTATACAGGCATTCGCCAAAAACACAAATAGTGCTTCTTGACAGCCCGATGGTAAACGGCGAAAAAAGTAAAACGTTTGCCGAATGCCTTAACAAAATTAAGGAGACGATAAACAGCCAAAAGCCCCATAAGCCGGTAAGCGTATTCATTTTTAAGGAAGTTACACCCCATGGCTGCGGCTATCATCCGGAAATTGAAGATGATAAACTAATGGCTTCGCAGCTGGCTCCCTACTTACAGACACTTCTCAAAAAGTAACCAGCCAGGAATACCTGCGGAAATAAAACTCAATGAAACAAACTCAAAAACTTTTGCTGCTTGCACTGTTTTCGTTAGGAACGGCTCAGGCGCAGAAAAAGAAAACCATGGACAAAAAACAGGAAATTGAACAAAAAGTAACACAGTTAATGGCCAAAATGACACTTGAAGAAAAAGTGGGCCAGATGAATCAATATAACGGATTTTGGGACGTAACAGGCCCCTCCCCTAAAGAAGGCAATGCCGCCACAAAGTATGAACACCTGCGTAAAGGCTGGGTAGGTTCAATGCTTACCGTTAGAGGTGTTGAACAGGTGCGTGCTGTTCAAAAGATAGCTGTTGAAGAAACCCGTCTTGGCATACCGCTAATCATAGGTTTTGACGTAATACACGGATACAAGACCTTGAGCCCAATTCCACTGGCTGAAGCTGCAAGCTGGGACATGGATGCTATTAAAAAATCGGCACAGGTAGCGGCTGACGAAGCTTCGGCATCAGGCATCAACTGGACATTTGGCCCTAACGTAGATATTAGCCGCGATGCCCGCTGGGGCCGCGTTATGGAAGGTGCAGGCGAAGATCCTTACCTTGGCAGCAAAGTTGCTACAGCAAGGGTTAAGGGCTTTCAGGGCGATGATCTTTCTGCACCAAACACTATTGCAGCCTGTGCAAAACATTTTGCTGGATATGGTTTCTCTGAATCAGGAAGGGACTATAATACCGTAGATATCGGCAATGCAACCTTATACAACACGGTACTGCCGCCATTTAAAGCAGCAAACGAGGCCGGGGTAAGAACCTTTATGAATTCGTTTAATATACTTAACGGTGTACCTGCCACGGGCAATAGTTTCCTGCAACGGGATATCCTTAAGGGCAAGTGGGGCTTTGACGGTTTTGTAATTACAGACTGGGCTTCCATCCGCGAAATGATTGCACATGGTTATGCTAAAGACGGTGCCGAAGCAACCCTTAAAGCGGTTACAGCAGGCGCCGATATGGATATGGAATCGCACCTTTATGTGGTTGAGCTCGTAAAGCTTGTAAATGAAGGCAAGGTAGACATTAAACTTATTGATGATGCTGTAAGAAGAATACTAAGGGTTAAATATGAACTTGGACTGTTTGACGACCCTTACCGATACTGCAACGAAAAAAGAGAAAAAGAAGTGATAAACAGTAAGGCCAATCATGAGGCCGTACTGGATATGGCAAAAAAATCTATTGTTCTTTTAAAGAACGACAAGCAGCTTTTACCGTTAAAGAAAACCGGACAAAAGATAGCCCTGATAGGTGCTTTGGCAAACGACAAGAACAGCCCGCTGGGAAGCTGGAGAATTGCATCTGATGATAATACGGCGGTATCTGTGCTGGAAGGTATGCAGCAATACAAAGGCAATACCCTTACGTTTGAAAAAGGTGCCGACCTTACCAATGGCAAAACAACTTTCTTAGACGAAATTGTATTTAATACAACTGATAAAAGCGGATTTGAAGCAGCTAAAAAAGCGGCTGCATCTGCCGATGTTGTTGTAATGGTATTGGGCGAACACGGTTTTCAGAGTGGCGAAGGCCGCAGCCGTACCGACCTGAACCTGCCTGGACTTCAGCAGGAACTTTTAGAAGAGATATACACCGTGAACCCAAACATAGTTTTGGTACTTAACAACGGTCGCCCGCTGGCATTGCCATGGGCAGCTGAGCATATCCCCGCAATTGTTGAGGCATGGCATCTCGGTACCGAAACAGGCAATGCAGTAGCGCAGGTGCTTTACGGCGATTATAACCCGAGCGGCAAATTACCAATGAGCTTTCCGCGTAATGTAGGACAGGTGCCTATTTACTACAACCAGCATAATACCGGCAGGCCAACAAACAGTGACAATAATGTATTCTGGTCACATTACAGCGATGTGGAGAAAACGCCTCAGTTTGTCTTTGGCCATGGGTTAAGCTACACCACCTTTAAATACAGCGCACCAAAATTGGATAAAAAGGCATACGCTAAAGGTGAAGCAATAAAAATATCTGTTGATATAACTAATACCGGAAACTACGATGGTAAAGAAGTTGCCCAGTTATATATAAGGGACATTGCTGCAAGCCTGTCGCGTCCTGTAAAAGAACTTAAAGGTTTTGAATTAATCAACCTTAAAAAAGGTGAAACAAGGACTGTAACCTTTACACTTACCGATAAAGAACTTGGGTTTTATAACAATGACGGAGAATACCTTGTAGAACCGGGAATATTCAAAGTGTTTACAGGTACAAACTCTGAAAATGTTCAGGAGACTGAGTTTGAAATAAAATAAAATCACTTTATAGCAAAAACGACCGCTCAATGAGCGGTCGTTTTGTATTATATAACCATAACAGTTTATTTTGCCGGAGCGATAGTGCATGTAAGTGCAGACACAGTATTAGCTTTTATAGTAAGCGTTATGCCGTTTGTATCAAATCCCATTTGCATATTCATATCTACATCCTGCTTTACAATAAAGTTATTTTCAATGTCGTGTACCACTTTACCCGTTCCCGTTCCTGTACCTTTAATCTCCTGTTCGTTAACAACAGAATCTATAGTATACACATGGCTAACATCAAAATAAGCTTTTTTGGCTTCTACCTTTATTAGTTTGTAGGTAGCCTTATCGCTCATTTTAAGTGTTGCTGGTCCCATAGGAAGACTTAGCGGCGTGTCTATAACAAATGTTTCACCCACCTTTACTTTTCTTTCAGGTATAGTAACCTGCGCCATAGTTGCCTGCATACTTTTTAAGAATATATCTTTAGTCGCTGCATCCATTCCTGGAGCATCAATAGATTCAAAAACCGGCATCCCATCCTGTTTCACCTTTCCGTGAATAACCGTGTTATCTGGAATTATTTTATCCTCAGCACCTGAATCTATAGATAACTTCATGGTAATTGGCATTTCTGCTGCTGCCAGTTTTCCTGTGGTCATAACACCGGTGGTATTGGTCTTATTTTCCGTTGTAGTAGGATTTTCTATACCCTGAGCAGTCAGCATTTCCAATATTTCGGCAGGCGCTTTATAAGAAACTTCATTCTTAGTAGTTTGAAGATTACTCTGCGTGTAAACAGTAGATGGTTTATAGTTTACCTTAAAAGTAATGGTCTGGGCAAATGCTGTAAGTGCAAATGAAGACACAAACAGTGATAAAGCAATTTTTTTCATTTTATAAATTTTGAAGTCCAAAGATACAGTATTTAAATTTTTGGTGATAGCCACCATTAAAAAAGAGCCTTTCGGCTCTCTCTTATTTTCGTATTTTCCTGTTATACTCTTTTACAAGTTTCAGTGTTGATGTATCCGTACTAAAAACAGAGTTCAGCCCCTGTGGCTCCTGTGGTGGATCGGCGGTAAAGTCATCTCCTTTTTTCCATTTGCCGTCGTCAGGATTATTTTTTCCACTTCCGCCATAACCCCAAAAATTAAGGGCTGCAAAAGCTTCCTTATTCTTAACACTCTTTTCCAGTCTTTCAAAAATAGCTTCATAAAAAGCATCCCTATCTGCAGTAAAGGTTTTCTTAGAAAGGCTCTCCCCTTCCCTTGGCAGTCCAAATTCTTCCAGTACGATAGGTTTATCCAGCCTTTGGGCAACAGCAATGTGCTCATCGATGTAAGCAACGGTTCTTGTTATTGATGCCGGAAGCGTTGCCGCAGGATTATCGTGTTTGTACCAACCCCAGTTCTTAGGCCAGATGTGCATTGTTAAATAGTCAATCTTAGGGTTGTTGTGCGTACGCTCAAAAATAGCGGTATCGTCTGCGGAACCGGCTTTACCTTCTGAACCTGTACAAATCAGGTGCTTTTTATCAAGATCGTCTATCACATCTACAACACCATTAAGCCATTTGGTAAAAGCCTCTTCATTATCTGCCGTAAATACACGTGGCTCATTGGCAACCTGCCATGCCATAATAGTAGTATCTTCAGTATATTTCTTATTCGAATAGGCATTGGTACGGCCCAAAATATACTTTATATGATTGTTGAAAGCCTCGATACAAGGTTCGCATTTATGAAATTGCTTTGTGTATTCCATAAACTGAGGCCATGTGTTAGGCTTTATATTAGGGTTAGGCAGCGGCCCGTAACCATTCCATTCCAGGTACTGCGACATACCGCCACTCCACTCCCAGTTGTTATTAAGGTACAGCACAGCATACATACCGCGTTTGCTCATTTCGCTTATCAGATAATCCAGTCCGTCAAGAAGGTTTTGATTATACTCACTCTGTTTAGGCTGCAAGGCAGGTGTAACAGTGAAATCCTGTTCACCTCCTTCTGCCCCTACAAGGATTCGCAAGTTGTCTACACCATCGGCTTTAAGCATATCAAGTTCCTGCGCGAGGCGCTTGCGGTCTCCCACGTCTTTAGAAGCCAAAAGTGCCCCATACCAGTAATTTGTACCTATATAATGATACGGCTTACCGCCTTTATAAAATTCAGTTCCTTTTACGGTAATAAGCGGCTGATCCAGCTGTTTTTGTGCAATACACGATACAGATGCCTGAAGTGCCATTGCGATACCTAATGTCTTTAAAATAGTTTTCATGATACAGAAATATACCCCGTTTTAAAAGACGGGGTATATAATTTATTTATAATTGATTTAGTTGGTTCATCTTTATTAGTTCCTATGGAAGAACATACATTGAATTAGGAATGTTATTTTGCAATACAGATTCCGGTTTAAGCGTAAAATTTATAAAATCCTGAGTATTTGACTGCCCGGCAGGCGGAACATAATAGCCATCCTGATTGTTGTTCCAAAACATTACAAATGCAATCTGAAGATCATTTACCGTCATTGCATTATATATATTATTAGAGAAAAATCCGGATATAGGACTTGTACCCGCTGTAACTCTGAAACCTGTTTCGGTCATCGCAGCTATCTTTACTCTTTCGATAGCAAGGTCAGATATCATTTTAAGTTTTGTATTTGCAGTACCTACTCCAGAACTGCTCCCTGTACTGAAATCACCATAATTATCTATGCCCAATACATCTACATAATCATCGCCGGGATAACGGCTAAGATATTGTGATGAAGTAGTATAGCTATTGTCTGGGGAAAATGCATACAGGATATTGTGGACACCTTTAGTATTACGGAGATATTCTACAATAAACTGATATCCCTGTTTATATTCGTCTGGCGTACAGTAAGCAGCACCCCACCAAAACCAACTGCCGTCAAATTCATGAAACGGCCTGAAGATGATTGGGATCAGTTTTCCATCTGAACCTATAAGGTTGCTTACCACGTGGGCAATCTTATCAAGTTTCAGCTTAAAAAGTTCATGATTTTCGCCACCAGGCAGTATGCTCTTAAAAGCGTTTGCCTTTTGTAAAGGGTCTGTAATATCTGCTGCATAAAAAGTATCCTGATTGTAAGGCTCCCTTAAATGCCAGCAGAAAACATTAACCATTCCTTTATCGTAAGCAGCTTTTACATCGGCAACAATTTTTTGTTCCTGCTGGTAAAACCAATTGTCAGGCTGGTTATTATTGGCCTTATCGGTTATGAACATAAAATCTGAACCTAAAAGTGCAGGGTCATTTCCCGTCGATTTTTTGATATCAGAATCTCCGCCTGCATTATCATAAAAACTATTGAAGGCATCCTGCTGCCCTATAAGATAATTGGTTTTAGATAATCGCTTAAGTTTATAAAACAAAGCAGCCGTTTCGTCTGTTGCGTTTGGATCAGTAATAAACGTGCGTACATTGGCTGTTGTAAGCCCATCCTGGTCTACAGAATTTGGCTCCGGAAAAACACGTGGTTTTTCTGTGTTGTTATCATCAGAAGATGAACAGCTCACACCTGCAAACATACTTATTACAAAAGCCGCTAACAATAATTTTCTTTTCATGATTGGGAAATTCGTTACTCTTTTCCGTCTAAAATAAACTCAAAAGCTATAAATATAGCCTAGGAATACTAAGCTGCTCCAGTAGGAAAGGATACTGTAAATTACAGTTTCAAACGTTTTCGAACAACTCTTTTTTTGTCAAAAAGCCATACTATTTTGCAGCCTTTTTTTATTGGAGTCTTTTAATGAGTTCAATACAGGCCCTTGAGTTATGGTAAGGACATTTCCAGAATCCGGCTTTGTCTTTTTCTATCCTGGAATAATCTGCATTTATACCCCATACCCATTCACCATGCTTTTTATCAAGGATATACTGCTTCACAAATTTCCAGTTCGCCAATGCAGCATCATAATACTTGTTATCTCCTGTAAGCTGCCATGCGTTTATCATTCCTATAAGCAATTCAGATTGCGGCCACCAGTGCTTTTCGTCTACTAAATTTTTCTCCTGCGGATCATATTCATACCAAAGTCCGCCATCTTTATCAATACCCTCAAAGGTGGCATCTGTCATTAACACAGCATACCTTTTATAAATATCTATAAGGGCTTTGTCTTGAATAACTTCGGCGCACCATTGCAATAGCCAAGCTGCTTCAATGTCATGACCATACGAAACCACATCGGGCTTTTCTACCCATTCTTCGTTAAAGAACAAATGGAGATGACCCGTTTCAGCGTTTATGAAATAGTTATTTATGGTATTAAGCAGTTCGATAATCTTATTTTTCAGGCTTTCGTCTCTCCAAACCCTGTAAAGGTTGGCATACCCTTCTACTATATGCAGATGTGTATTCATCGTCTTTTTTTCGTTGGCGTCCTTATCACTAAGGCGAAGGTCTTCGATAGGCTGCCACGTTTGCGTAAATGCTTCAAAATAACCTTGATGAAGAGAATCATAACTGTACTTTTCAATAGAACCAAATAGCTTAATCGCTAAATCTAAAGCTTCTTTGTCATTTGAAACGGCATAATATTCAGATAATCCGTAAATAGTAAATGCCAGTGCATAAATCTGGTTTTTGGTATCCTTCGGTTTACCATCATGCGTGATGCTCCAATATATACCTTTATTTTCAGCATCATAAAAATAATCACGAATATATTCGAAAGCCCTATTTGCTAATTGCAAATGAAGCTCATTTTTACTGACAGGATAAGAAGCCGAAAATGCCCATAAAATACGGGCATTTAACACGGAGCCTTTTTCGGCCTGGAAATCTTTAGTGTCAGCGAAGTCTATTGTACCTACGAAACCGCCATTTTTATTGTCTACGGCATTACTACTCCAGTAATCAAGAATAGACAGCAGTTCACGGTGCATTTCTCCTTTAAGGTTTGTCATTATAGTAACTTGCTGTTATTGTCAACTAATTTTATAATTGTGTTTACAGACCCGGCAGAAGTTAATGTGTCTTCTGGCGAATTGATAACATAATCTGTAAGCTTATCTATAGTAGATACAGCTACATGCATACGTGTATCTGAAGAGGCATAATATACATATACCGTTCCGTCTTCATCAGCAATCCAGCCGTTAGAGAACAATACGTTAGATACATCTCCCACCCTTTCTTCATTCTCCGGAGCCATAAAATACCCTGCCGGAGTATGTGTAACTTTCCCTATATCATTAAGGTCTGTCATGAACATATATAATGTATAACGAAGTCCGGCCGCTGTGTTACGTACACCATGTGCAAGGTGAAGCCATCCTTTAGAAGTTTTTATAGGTGCGGGTCCAAGACCGTTCTTTAATTCATATATAGTATGGTATATCTTCCCGAAAATGATCTTCTCATTTTCTACTACCGGGTTTTCCATGTCGTCGATATAACCAAGGCCTACTCCGCCGCCGCTGCCCACATCAATAAAACCATCCTGCGGACGCGTGTACAGTGCATATTTACCGTTTACAAACTCAGGGTGTATAACAACGTTACGCTGTTGTCCTGTATTTGAAATAAGGTCGGGAAGCCTCTCAAAATTCACAAGGTCTTTAGTACGCACAATTCCCGCATTGGCAATAGCAGCGCTCGTATCTCCTGCCGGAGCATTAGGGTCTTTTCTTTCGGTACAGAAAATACCGTAGATCCAACCATCTTCGTGCAGTGTAAGCCTCATGTCATATACGTTAGTATCATGGTCTTTCAATTGAGGTATTACACATGGCTTATCCCAAAACTGAAAGTTATCTATACCGTTAGGGCTTTCGGCAATGGCAAAGAAAGATTTTCTGTCTACGCCTTCTACACGCACACACATAATATACCTGCCATTCCATTTTATAGCTCCTGCATTAAATGCTGCATTAATGCCTATACGCTCCATGCCATGCGGATTTGTAGCTGCATTAAGATCATACCTCCAGGTAACAGGCGCATGTGCAGCCGTAACTACAGGGTTCTTATATCGTGTATAAACACCGTTGCTTTCTGCTGCAGGTTCGTTTTTCTTTTCAATAAGCTGCTGGTGCTGCTTTACAAGCACATCATAATTAGATATTCTTGTAAGCTCGTTAGCAATTAGATCATTACCCATCTCAATATAAAATCTTTAATTTGTATTTTTTTTAATAATCAGTTAGCCTGTTCCACCAGGTTTTTTTCATTGTTGCAAATATTACTGTCAATAGTACCAGTACTATCCCAAATCCAGTCCATTTGGACAGGATGAAGTACATAGGCAATAGCGTAAGCAGTATTTGGCCGGCAATACCCATGGCTACGTTTGCCATGTTGATGCCAAAGTTTTTATTCCTTTCAATTGTTGGGTCTTCCGCCTGAAGCATTTCGCGTACCGGTTTCCAGAATCCCCAAGGGCGTACATCTTTATAGAATGTCTTAAGCGTTGCGTCATCCGTTGGCGGTGCTGCATACGATCCCAGTATACAGGCAATAAGCTGGATCACTATAAATACAGGGAAAAAATACAACATACGTGTACCATCAAAATAAGTAGTAACCCCTGTAACAGAAAGCGCCGGAGGAATAGCACTAGCTGCAATACCGGCAAACATTCCCCAAAAGAAACCATTGGCATTGAAGCGCCACCAATACCATTTTAAAACGTTGGCACATACAAAACCTCCATATAAACCGGCAGTTATGATATTGAATATCATATTTACATCTTTAATAAAAAGACCTAGGCCTACACCAAGTACAACCATAACAGCACCTGACAGGTAGCCCATATTGATGATTTGTTTTCTGTCGGCTTCCGGTTTAAAGTATTTAAGGTAAATATCATTAACTATATACGCCTGTCCTGCATTTAGTGTTCCTGAAAAGTTACTCATAAATGCCCCTAAGAAACCAGCAAGTACAAGCCCTACAAGTCCTACTGGAAGGTATTTATTAATTACGGCAGGCATGATGCTTTCAAAATTTACACCGTCGGCAGTATGGCTTAAAGACAAATCTTTAAAGTAAAGCACCCCAAGGATACAAAGACCCATTGTCATAAAATAGCGTATAGGCAATAGTATGATAGAAATAAATCCGCTCATTTTACTGGCTTCTTCAGGCGATTTTGTACTTAATATCTTTTGGCAGTCGTAGTTAGGTGCAGGCCCGGCAAGGCTTTTAAGTACTCCCGAGAAGAACATCATAGCCACTACAGCCGAGAACAATTTATAACCGTCCTTTTCCAATTTAACCTGTGCATCAGCAAGTATATTCTGCCAGTCAAGGCCAAGTTCTGCGCCAAATAGCGGACTGTCCCACCCCATTGGCATTTTATCAGTAAATATAATTCCCGAATCGGCAAGGTGAACCATCGCGATGGTACCTACAAAAATGGAACACACTATCATGATCATGTATTTTATAAAATCGGCAAGCACAATACCATGCATACCACCCACTATACTGTAAAATGTAGCGACAAGGCAGATACTTACGCCATAAAACTGTGCAGTAGCGTGTTTTGCAGCATATAATGCCGTAGTATATTCAGCCGAACCGGAAGCATACTGATCTAAATTCTTGTCTAGAAACGGCACTACTTCTTTAATGCTTTCATATGGAATGAATATCTCTAAAAACTCACCTACACCCACAAATGCATACGCCATATAGCCGATACAAAGCATCAATGCGAACACAACTACAATAGCGTGACTTTGCTTTACACCTTTATCTGTTAGTCCGAAACGCGTGCCCAACCACTCTGCTCCGGTAGTGGCATTACTTCGCCTAAGCCATTTGCTCAGGAATACCATTAGGAACACCTGATTGAATACAGGCCACATCCACGGTATCCACACACTTTTGAATCCGTATAAAAAGGCCATGCTTACCAAAAGCATCGTGCCGCTGATGTCAAACATATCGCTGGCATCGCTAAGCCCAAGCATATACCACGGCAGTTTTTTTCCACCTAAAAGGTAGCTGTCCTTACTTCGCTTGGCGCGGTTTTTCATAATGATCCCTATTATGATCATCATCACAAAATAAAGGGCAATAATTGTTAGGTCAATGGCGGTTAGTCTCATATAATGATTGGCGATAAGCCCTATTTGTATAATTTTAATTTGGTTACTTCTTTCTGGAACAGCGTGTTGCCCTTGTTGTAAAATTTAACAAAATCGTCGGCAGACTGCTGTCCTTTGTAAGGTGCATAATAGTGCATGCGTGGTGGTGTCATGCCCTCGTTCCATCCATGATTTCTCCACAGTAAAACATATGATATTTTTTTGTCACCTATGGCCTCAGTTAACGTTCCTGTCCACCATTTGCTATCAGGAACAGCTTCGTAACCTGTTTCTGCAATTGCTGCAAGCTTATTATGATCTTTTGCAACCTTATCTATAATGGCAACAAGCCTTTTAGTATCATTTACAAACTTTACCTGCTTTTCTCCGCTGCCCCCCTGGTAAATATCAAAACTTACGATATCCACCCATTCATCACCGGGATAATACTCCATAAAATCAGCTTCAGTTTGTACATTACTGTCAGAAGTATTATAAACATATATAAGGTTATGCACCCCTTTACTCTCAAAATACTCTACCGTAAATTTCCAAAGAGCTTTAAACTGTTCGGGAGTAGTAGTATTTTTGCACCACCAGAACCAGTTTCCTGTAAATTCATGAAAAGGGCGATACAAGACTGGCACCAATTTTCCGTCACTCCCTTTTAAAGTAAGCAGGTATTGCGCCGCGTTATCCATCCATCCTTTAAATTTTTCGTGATGAGCACCACCCGGCAAAATAGACGCTACGGTACCTTCAGGGTTATCCCATGCATTTTTGCCACTTAGCGGATTGTCAGAGTGCCAGCTGAACGTATTTACACCTCCCCTGTCATAGACCTGCCTTACGAAATCGGTCTGTTTATCAAACGGAATTCCGTCTATCTGCTTTTCAGCTTTATTCTCAATACCTCCAAGGTCCCATCCGTAAACAGCAGGATAATCTCCGGTAACATCTTTTATGTCACTCCTGCCTTCTTCATATTTCCATTCAACTCCATAGGCAAGCGCATCCTGATGCCCGAACATATACCCCTTTTCTTTTGCCTTGAAGAGGTTTTTATAGAGGGCTACCGTTTCTTTGGTCGCTTTTTTATCTATCGGACTGCCGGCAACCTGAGAAGTACTCTTACAGGAAATTGTAAGAGAAATGGCCAGCATAACAGCGATTTTGTTTTTCATGTATTTGTATATCAGCTTAAAGATGATTCGCAATGTATTGACGAATTCATAATTAATTTTATTTATTATTTACAACAACGCAATTTTAAAAGCGGTTTTTTGATAATGCCAAAGATAAATTTCATCATAAATTTAAGTTAATATTATTTTATCAATATTATATCATATAATTGCAAATAAAATATCAGATATGGACAACCAGAAATTTCACAGGGAAATTCCACCTTTAACAAAGGGCGACAGCTTCCTGGTTTTCGATCGTTTAAAGGATACTTTCGACTTCCCTCTGCACTACCATCCGGAGTTTGAAATAAACTTTATCCTTAACGGAAAAGGCGTAAAAAGAATCGTGGGCGATCACATTGAAGAAATAGATGATGTTGAGCTTGTACTTGTAGGTCCTAACCTGTATCATGGCTGGGAACTGCACAGATGCAAAAACAAAGGCATTCACGAAATCACCATACAGTTTCACAATGATCTGTTTAGCGAATCATTGTTGGCCCGCCGTATTATGCAGCCTATAAAAGATATGTTTAACCGTTCTAACCACGGAATACTATTCTCAAAGAAAGTTGGAATGGAACTTGCCGACAGACTGGTTAAAATATCAAAACTTGACGGTATGGATTATTTTCTTGAGATAATATCCATCCTGCACGATATGGCAAATTCTCGAAACCAAAGGCTACTTTCTACCTTCACCGTAGATTATGATACTTTTGAGGATGATGATAAGATGAAACTGGTGTATGAATATATTCAGAAAAATTTCTCCAATAAGATAACACTCGACGATGTATCTGATATTGCAAGCATGAGCCCGGTATCGTTTAACCGTTTTATAAAAAAACGTACCAATAAAACATTTGTAAACTACCTTAACGATATAAGGGTTGGGTATGCTGCGCGATGGCTTGTAGAAAAAGACCTGAGCATTTCTGAAATTGCATTTAAATCAGGGTTTAATAATATCGCTAATTTTAACCGTATTTTTAAGGGCATAAAAAATACGACACCAAGTCTTTATCGTGAAGAATTTTATGGCTTAAAGCGCTTTTTATAAACCCGATTTGATTAAAAAATACAACTGATTTTATAATACTCAACAACTTACAAAAACATTAATTAATTGAAAATCATACATTTAACATATTTAATATTTAGATATATATATTACAGTGTATTATTTACGAAAACGTTAGAGAAAATATTATCGTTAAATGATAAAATAATATTAACAAACGCTTAACATCTCCCATAAATTTGTTTTTGTCAATAAATGAACCTTTAAATTACCGAAAGCGAAATTAAAATGTTTATTTATTATAAAGTCAGTAACTAACCAAACACAAATTTAATTATGGGTAACACTCTACATGACATTGCAAAATGGTATAGCAAAGGCAAAATATTGTCTTTCATGCTGATACTATTTTGTTCTCTGGGCTCCCTTCAGGCTCAAAACAAAGTAACAGGTGTCGTAAAAGACCCTACTGGGTTAACGATTCCGGGGGCGAATGTATCTGTTAAAGGCGGCACAGCGAGTGTAGCTACAAACATTGACGGGGAATATTCTATTGATGTGCCGGAAAACGGAACGTTAATATTCAGCTTCATCGGTTTTACAAGCCAGGAAGTAGCCGTAAAAGGAAAAAAACAAATTAACATTACACTTAAAGAAGATGCTAAAGAGCTTGACGAAGTGGTGGTTATTGGGTACGGTACCCAGAAAAAAGACGATATAAACAGTTCTGTATCATCCATTAAGACAAGAGATATAGAAAACCTTAAGCAAACTACTGTTGACCAAATGCTTCAGGGTAAAGCTGCGGGTGTATCGGTTACAAATAACTCCGGACAACCGGGCAGTGCGGCATCCATACGTGTACGTGGAACAACTTCCATATCAGGAACTAATGAGCCTCTTTATGTAATTGACGGTGTTCCTGTATCAGGGGATGCAACAGGTAAATCAATGAGCGGCAGGCCAATTGCAGGAAATGATTTTTCTTCAAGCGGTGGTGCAGGTAATAATGCTGTTAGCCCGCTTTCTATGATTAACCCTAATGATATCCAGTCGATTGACATTCTTAAGGATGCATCTGCAACGGCAATTTACGGTTCAAGGGGTGCAAATGGTGTAATTATCATCACAACAAAATCGGGTAAAAAAGGAGAAGGTAAAATAGCTTACGAAGGCTATACTTCTGCCGCGACCATTTATAAAAAGCTAGATGTATTGAACCTTAGGGAATATGCACAATGGCAAAAAGACCTTTGGTCAGCTTACGGCTTCAATGCAGAAGATTTCCGTACAGAGTTTCAAAACCCTGAACTATTAGGCAGTGGTACAAACTGGCAGGATGCTGTGTACCAGACTGCTATTGCAAAAAGCCACCAGTTATCATTCTCAGGATCAAAAGAAGGTACATCTTATTACATTTCAGGTGGATTCCTTGATCAGGAAGGTACACTTATAGGGTCAGGATATAAAAGGTACAACCTTCGTGTTAACCTTGATTCTAAAGTTAAAAGCTGGCTAAAAGTAGGTACAACTATGAACGCCGGTATAACTAACGAAAAACTAACAATTAACCAGAGTTTTGGCGGACTTATCAGCAATACGCTTCTTCAGGCGCCGGATATTCCGGTAAGAAATCCTGACGGATCGTTTGCGGGCCCATTAAGCAATGATATGAATGCTACATCTTTTAACCCGGTTGCAGAAGCACTGGTTAGGGATAATAAATTGGTAAGAAAAAACTTTTTAGGTAATATTTATGCCGAAGCAGATCTTCTTCCAGGGTTAAAATACAGGCTTGAAGTAGGCGCTAATGCCGAGTTTAACAACCAAAAAGACTTTATGCCAACTTATAACTGGGGGGTTCAAACCAATACGTCTGCCGACCTTTACCAGAGAGACCAGAACTGGTACTCTATAAACATAAAAAACCTTCTTACCTACGATAAAACCTTTGGTAAGCACAAGTTTACCATACTTGCAGGACAGGAAGCTAACGACAGCCACTGGGAAGGTACATCTATATATGCAACAGGCTTTGCAACAAACACTGTAACTACACCTAACGTTGCCGATCCATCTCAAACAGTAACCTCAGGTTACCAGGGCAGTGCATCTCTTTACTCTTTCTTTGGCCGTGTGATTTACGACTTCGATACACGATACAGTGTGTCAGCTTCCTATAGGGCAGATAAGTCGTCTAAATTTGATTATAAGTCTGACAAGCAATGGGCATATTTCCCAGCAGTTGCAGCTTCATGGAAACTTTCTAACGAGAGTTTTATGGAAGATACACGCGGTTATGTAGACAACATTAAATTCAGGATCGGATATGGTGAGACAGGTAACCAGCAAATTGCAAACAACAGGTACACTGCTACCCTTGGACAGCAGAACTCTGGACTGGGCCCTGGCTTTATGCCGAACCAATATGAAAACCCAAACATTACATGGGAATCTATGAAACAAACGAATTTAGGTTTAGACTTTACATTGTTTGATTCAAGATTATCTGCCAGTTTTGATGTATATACAAAAAAATCAAGCGCTTTCCTTTTCCAGACTCCCCTTCCTGATTATTTAACAGGCGGAGGAGGACAGTATGGCGGTATTGATGCTCCATACTCTAACATTGGAGAAATGCAGAACAGGGGTTACGATATCACTTTAGGTTATAATACTAAAGGAACAGGTAATTTCTCATACAGCTCTACATTAGTGGTTTCTCATTATAAAAATGAGCTTCTTTCTCTTAAAAATGGTTTAAACCTTTTCCAGGATGTAAACATGAACGGCTATCAGCCTTACGTGGTAACAAATACAGAAGTAGGTTCTCCTATAGGTATGTTCTACGGCTATGTGGCAGAAGGCCTTTTCCAGACTACGGACCAGCTAACGAGCTCACCTAACCAGTTTGGTAAAACAAACGGAAGTGCCGAATCAGGCTCTGCACAACTGGGAGATGTGAAATATAAAGATGTTAATGGAGACGGAAAAGTTGATGCTGATGACAGGACTTTCATAGGAAATCCACACCCTAAATTTACTTTTGGTTTTACAAACAACTTCAAGTACAAAAACTGGGATATGTCAGTATTCATGCAGGGATCTTATGGTAACGACGTAATGAACCTTACACGCAGAAACGGTACGTCTAACGCACAGCTTTACCAAAATGGACTTCAGGGCACGCAAAACTTCTGGACTCCTGACAACACAAATACTGATGTGCCGAGAGCTATAAACGGAACAAGCAATAACAACGTACAGATCTCTACACGTTACGTTGAAGACGGATCGTATTTAAGGATCCAAAACCTTACTTTGGGTTATTCTTTACCATCTGACGTGATTTCAAAACTGAAATTATCAAGGGTAAGACTGTATGGCTCAGTACAAAACCTTGCTACCTTTACTAAATACAAAGGCTATGATCCGGAAATTGGTTCTTTTAACCAAAACCAATTATTAACAGGTATCGACAACGGAAGATACCCTTCGCCAAGAACTATTGCAGTAGGTGTTAACATTGAATTTTAAAAAATTTAGAAAATGAAAAGAAGATATATAAATATATTCAGGTTAATGGGGATGATGCTTGCCTTTAGCGCATTGCTATCATCTTGCAGCGAAGAATTTACGCAGAGAGATCCTGAAGATTCGATTACCGCAGACAACTATTATGAGAATAATGCACAGGTTATGGGGGCAACAAGCGGTATGTATTCAAGAACGTGGTTCCAGTTCAGCAACAAGTTCTTTTGGGCAATTGCCGAAGTAGGTTCGGGTAATATGTATACCGGTTCAGGAGACGTAAACGCAATGCGTACCTTCTCTATGAATGGTAGTGATCCGGAGCTTGTGAACGGATGGAGATCGCTATGGGCAAATGTACAACAGGCAAACTTTCTTATCAACAATCTTGAAAGCCGTGTAAGCCCGTCGGTAGATCCGGCAGTAACAAGAAATACAATAGGAGAAGCTTATTTCTTTAGGGCTACCGCTTATTTTTACCTGGTAAGGTTGTGGGGTGCTGTGCCTATCATCGTTAATCCGCTTGATCACATCGATAACCCTGCTATACCAACTAACAGGATAGAAGACATATACACACAAATTCAGAATGATTACCTTAAGGCAATAGAAATGCTTAATGCCAAAACAAGAGGTACTAATTATACTGATAATGGTCGTGTGTCTCAGGGATCTGCCAAGTCAATGCTTGCAAAAGTGTACCTGTACAATAAAAATTATGCAGGCGCTAAACAGCTTGCCCAGGAAGTAATAACCAGTAATGAGTTTAAACTTTTAGGTGGTGCTCAGTTACCGGCAAAATCATTTGGCGACCTGTTTACTTTCCCAAATAATAACAACGAAGAGTCTATATTTGCAATACAGTGGATTGCAGATGGTAATTACGGTTCTGCTAACAACTGCAACACACAGTTTGGTATAAGCACTGCAAACCTTACTACCTCTAATGCTTCTTATGGCGGCGTATTCGGTCCATCACAGGATGTGCTTGATCTTTATGAGGACAACGACTTAAGAAAGCACGAGACTATAATGTTCCCGGGACATACGTATCCTGATATGAAAGTACTTACCAACAGCGGTAAAGATTCTCAAATTGGGTTTACAGTACCGGCTGCCGACCAGATCGGTGGACAAGGCGCGGGAGCAGCGATTAAAAAATATGTTCTTGGTATTGTAAATGGTAACGCGACCGGACCTATAGATGGCTGGAACATGATGGAAAACAATACATATATCATGCGTTACGCCGAACTATTGCTTATTCATGCCGAAGCCAGCCTTGCCGGTGGTACAAGCACATCTGACGCTGCTGCGCTGGACTCTTTTAATGCTGTAAGAAACAGGGCAGGATTATCGAGCGTTACAACTATCACGTTTGATGATATTTTCCTCGAAAGAAGACGTGAACTTTGTTTTGAAGGCGATTTTTGGTTTGATCTTGGAAGACTTCCAAGAGCACAGGCAATAGCAATCATGGCTGCACAAAACAGGGGAAGCATGAATCAGGAAGAACACTTTACACCTTCTGAAAGTGATTTTTATCTTGACTATCCAGATAATGACGTGGCTAAAAATCCACTTTTAAAACAACCTCCGGTTCCATATCAATTTAATTAAAATGATTATGAAAAATTTAAAATCAAATCTTATTACCGGTTTATTGTGCCTGTTCACAATATCGGTTTCACTTGTCTCGTGTAATGATGACGATACTGCATCTGCAGGAGGACCTGTAATTGAAAGCATAAGCCTTGCCCAGAATGATTCTCTTGTAGAATACGGCTTTGCAGACAACATGTATATCATAAGAGGTAAAGGATTCAGCAATACGCAAAAGATCTATTTTAACGAAACTGACACGTATTTTAACTCTAACTTCGTGACTGATAATGTTATTCTTGTAACCATAGACAGGAAAACACCTTATGAGAATGCATCAGACGAATTAAGGATCGTCACGCCAAAAGGTACTGTAACCTACTCGTTTGTTGTTGCGCCTCCTGCTCCGGGTATTCAAAGCTTTAATCCTATTAATGCTTCTCCCGGTGATATAGTTACCATTTCGGGAAGTTATTTCTTAGATCCTGCCGTAGATTTTGGCGGCATACCTGCAGAAGTGGTATCTTCTACAATAGATGAAATAAAAGTTATTATGCCTGAAGGCGCTAATCACAAATACTTAAATGTAACCACGATATCGGGTAAAAATTCTTCATGGGAAGCTGTAGGAACAGCACTTTATGATGATGTATGGTACAATGGCTGGGCAGATGAAGGCGATAACGTTTCTTACATCCCTAGTCTTGACAGCCGTCAGGGAGGTGTGTATATGAAGATTGAAAACGGCGCATGGAGCGGCAAGCAGTTTCATGATGTTGCCTGGTCTACTGTAGATATCTCTGCTTACAAAGGAATACGCTTTTCTATAAGAGGAGAAAAGGTAGGTAAAATTGCTGTAATCATCAACGGAAACTGGAACGATAGCGACTCTATACCAGTAACCATTACTACAGAATGGAAAGATGTAGAGATACCTTTTTCTCAATTCCCTTTTGAAGTAACAGGTTTACAAACACTTGTCATCAAAGAATTTACAGGAACAGCATCTGTATATCACGTAGATGATATAGGCTTTGTGCTTAAAGACTAATTAAAGTATTATAAGTTGTTTTTTGTGTACATTCCCTGAGTAAATTCAGGGAATGTTTTTTCAGTATAGGCTATCGTGCAGCCATTTTTAAACGCCAACTAATCTATTCTTTATAAATGAAAAAAATTATCTATTCGCTTTTTTGTATTGCTTCTGCATCTGTAATGATGGCCCAGGGCAATAATTATGTACAGGATTACACAAAATACCAAAACCTTGCCATGACCCCGCCTATGGGATGGAACAGCTGGAACAAGTTTTCATGCAATGTAGATGAAAACATGATTAAGCAAATGGCCGATGCCATGGTTGCAACAGGTATGAAAGACGCAGGATATACTTATATAAATATTGATGACTGCTGGCATGGCGACCGTGACGCTAAGGGATTTATTCACCCTGACCCTACCCGATTTCCATCGGGCATAAAAGCACTTGCCGATTATGTGCACAGCAAGGGATTGAAACTGGGCATCTATTCTGATGCAGGCTCACAAACCTGTGGCGGCAGGCCCGGAAGCCGTGGCTATGAGTTTCAGGATGCATTAACCTATGCTGAATGGGGTGTTGATTACCTAAAATACGACTGGTGCAACAGCGAAGGCCTTAAAGCCGAAGGTGCTTATAAAACCATTACCGCTGCACTTAAAAAAGCCGGACGCCCTATTGTATTAAGCATCTGCGAATGGGGAACAGATAAACCGTGGGAATGGGGACAAAATGTTGGCCATTTATGGAGAACAACAGGCGACATCTTTAATTGCTTTGACTGTATAAAAGACCACGGAAGCTGGAAAGCTTTTGGTGTTATGCAGATACTCGACATGCAAAAAGGGCTCCGCCAGTATGCAGGGCCGGGGCATTGGAACGATCCAGATATGCTTGAAGTAGGCAACGGACAGCTTACACCATCTGAAGACAGGGCACATTTTACCATGTGGTCTGTGATTGCTGCTCCGCTTGTTGCAGGAAATGACCTGCGTTCTATGAATAAAGAAAGTACTGAGGTACTTACCAATAAAGAGATAATTGCCTTAAATCAGGATAAGCTGGGTATTCAGGCATTCAAATTTGCCGAAAATGACGGATTGGAATACTGGGCAAAGCCTTTGGCTGATGGCGACTGGGCTATCATTTTCCTAAACAGGAGTACATCGGCTAAAAATGTAGATTTTAACTGGGCTGAACAGAAGGTTTATGACGACATTAATAAACTGGACGCTTCTTTTGGCACTATTACATATAACATTAAAAACCTTTGGGACAAAAAGGATAAAGGAACAGCAACCACTAAAAAGGCATTGAAAGCAAACCTGCCTGCCCACGATGTTATTGCCCTTAGATTAACCAAAAAGAAATAAATAATGACAAGATTACTTATAATAGCCTTTGCGGCACTTTTACTTTCTACTGCGGGATTTGCCCAGGCAGTGAAAGAACACGGACAGCTAAGAGTTAAAGGTACACAGCTGGTAGATAAAAACGGAAAACACGTTATGCTTCGCGGCGTGAGTTATGGCTGGCATAGTTTCTGGCCCCGTTTTTACAACAAACAGTCGGTGCAATGGCTTGCAAAAGACTGGAATGCAAATGTAGTTCGCGCTGCTATGGGCATAGAAACCGGAAGTAAAGGGCTTACCTACAAAGAAAACCCGGCTGATGCCAAAGCAAAGATAAAGGCTGTTGTAAACGGAGCTGTAGCATCTGGCATCTACGTGATTATAGACTGGCACAGCCATAATATAAATACCAAAGAAGCGGTTGCTTTTTTTGATGAAATGTCTAAAACGTATGCAGACACACCTAATGTTATCTATGAGATATTTAACGAACCTGACGAAGAAAGCTGGGCAGACGTAAAGGCATACAGTGAAGCAGTTATTAAAGTAATTCGTAAAAATGATCCTGATAACATTATTCTTGTGGGCTGTCCGCATTGGGATCAGGATATAAACCTGCCTGCTGCTGACCCTATAAAGGGATACAACAACCTGATGTACACTGTTCATTTTTATGCAGCGACGCACAAGCACGAATTGAGGGACCGCACAGATGCTGCAATTAAAACAGGACTGCCTGTATTTATATCAGAATGCGCAGGAATGGAAGCTACCGGAGACGGGCCGCTTGATACTGCCGAATGGCAAAAATGGATTGACTGGATGGAGTCTCGCGGACTGAGCTGGATAACATGGTCGGTATCCGATAAAGATGAAACCTGCAGCATGCTTAAAAAATCGGCATCATCTACAGGAAACTGGAAAGAAAGTGACCTTAAGGAAAGCGGTATTAAAACCAGGGCTTACCTTAAAGAATTGAATAAAAAATAGTTGAGTTAGTTTATTTTGGGTCAGGATCGTCCGGAGGAATTTTTCTTCGGGCGATTCTTTTTATATTATAACTACTATTTCAGGATATTAATCAATAAGACTTTCAAGACTTACATATTCATTATTAATGGCATATATAATAAGACCTATCATGTTCTTGCACTCTGTTTTACGTAAAAGATTGTTCCTGTGCCCTTCTACAGTCCTTGCACTAAGAAATAATTTTTCGGCAATTTCAGCGCCACTATGCTGCTTGCATATAAGCTGGAGTACTTCGACTTCCCTATTTGTAAGCTGCTCTTCAAGAAGTCTTTTAACCTTCTTTTTAGGTGAAATTAAATATTCATGAATTACCTGTAAAACTTCGTCATTGTAGTAAAAACCATTTTCGTATACTTCGCTAATAGTTGTCATCAACTCTTGTGGAGTGGTGTTTTTTACAAGATATGAGGCGGCACCTACATCTATCATATTGGCTATAAAAGATTTGGTATTATAACTGGATAGCGCGATTACCCTGATGTCAGGAAATTCTGCATGGATAATCTTAGTTGCCTCTACCCCATTTGTTACAGGCATTTTAAGGTCAATAATAATTATATCGGGATTAGAACCATTATCCCTGTTCTCCCTTAAAAACGAGATAAGTTCCTGACCGTCTGAAGCTTCAAAAACAATATCAATATTTTTTTTGCGCTGAAGCAGAAAGGCTATTCCTTTACGAAAAAGCACCTCATCATCTGCAAGAGCAATTTTTATAGTATCTGCCATAATCTAAAAAATAAAAATAACGTTAGTACCCTTATTTACAGCCGAATTTATAGTCATTGTGCCATCAAGAAAAATTATACGGCTTTCTATATTTTTCATTCCAAGGCCTTTTTTACTTTCATTCTTATTAAAGTCAAAGCCTTTTCCGTTGTCAGAATATATACACTTAATTTTATTATTTTCTTTTTCAAAACTTAAAGACAGTTCGGTAGCATTACCATGTTTCAGCGAATTGTTAATCAGTTCCTGAATGATTCTGAAGACATGCAGGTGCTTAATGCTGTCTTTTTCATCAAACACAACATCATTATTATAATTTACGATTACAGCCTTGCTGCTGTTAACTTCAAAACACAACTCTTCTACAGCGGCATGAAGCCCGAATTTTTCAAGTACGGGAGGTAAAAGATCATGTGCTATCCTTCTTGAACTTGCCAGTGTTTTAGAAACCAGATTAACTATATTTACAGATATTTCCTCAATTTCTTTCTCTGTAAGATCAGGTGTTGTAAGCAGGTGGCTGTTTAACGACACAATGTTTAACTTAGAGCTAATATCATCGTGCAGATCCTGGGCTATACGCATTCTTTCATCCTCCTGCGTTTCAAGTGTTGCAAGTATCAGTTCTTTTTGATATTCCAGTTCGAGGTTCTTTTTTTCGAGTTCCTTCTGGATAATTTTCTTTTTTGAAAAGTAAAAGAACAGCAACAAAACCATTCCCATAAAGAACATAAGGAAAATGCCTATTACAATTATCAGTCCTGCCTGGTTGGTTTGTGATAAAAGGTCTGCTTCCATTCCCATAAAATTAGTAATTGATATACAATAAACAAGATTGCGTTTATTTTCCAGATGAAGATACTGATTTCGACGTTGAATGACGCAATTGAGGGTGCTGAAACAAAAATTAAACAGCTGCTTAGATAGTAAATGAATATTCCTACAGTAACATAATGGAATGGTAATTTTTGGGAGAGCAGCTCAAAAAGATACATCACTGCATATAATATTATTATACAGGAAGTTATAAGCAGTCCAATGGAATTAAATGTAAAATATATGTCAGGATGCAGACAATACTGGATAAATAAACCAAGTGTAGTAACTACAGATACATATTTTACTATATTTTTCTTTTTTGACCGGATATCTGCCAGCAAATAGTAAAAGAAAAAGCTCAGCAATATGAAAGGTATAAAAAGCAGATAGCTTGCAAAAAAATGGTTATTCATGCCGTGAGAGGCATAAACATCAGCTAAAGACTGGATAATAAAAAGCGAAACTAAATAAATAACAAAAGAAGTAAAGGCTTTGCCTTTACTGGCAAAGCCTTTACAATAGATTGCACTATTAAAAAATAATAAAAAGAGACTTGTATAAGAAAGGATCTTTAAAAGATACATTTATTTTTCTTCTAGTAGTAATGTATTAAGTATACTTCGTTGATCGCATGCATTAGGGCATGGCATAGTAAGGTCATAGATTTGGTTATTGTTTCCGGGAGCAGGAAGCATATCGACATAGGTGTTTGTTTCTTTATTATATTTTGTCCCTACAAACATAAGCTTTTCTTCTCCATTATCATCTACACCAAGATAACCTCTTACCGCATCAATTTCTTCGGTAAGTATACCTATAAAATCATTTTTTGGGATAACGAAAGCATGTAATTCATGATGCTTATTATAATGACCCTCTACTTTTCTCCAACGTGCGGCATAACGTACTGCATCCGGTAATTTGATTGTTGTGTCTTCTTTACTCATTGTTTAAATTTTAATTGGTTTATAGTTGGTTTAAAACTTCAAAAATTTGAATACCTCATTTCTTTTTACAAGGCTGCCAAATTATTAATTCTCAAAAATATTAAGGTTTTGCAAATATAAAATAATTATTAAGGTACAATTTAGCTAATCGTTATTTTCTTACAAAGTCAAATCTGCCAAATGACCTATTTACCTGATAAACTGCACATTTATTAAAAAACCAAAAAGAAAAACAGGTAAATGTACGTGGTTTTGGCATTACCCTAATTTCTACTTTAGCACCATAATAATAAACCAATTTTAACCAATTAAAAAATCAACATTATGGACGAAGAACTAATGGGAACCATTAAATTATTTGCAGGTAATTTTGCACCTGTAGGATACATGTTATGTCAGGGACAGCAATTACCTATATCTCAATACTCTGCATTGTACGCAATTTTAGGCACAACCTATGGAGGAGACGGGCGCACAACATTTGGATTACCAAATTTACAAGCCTCTGTACCTGTAGGTACAGATACTGCAGGAAAATATCCTTTGGGCCTAAAAGCAGGAACTGAAACAGTTACATTAACTGTATCAAATCTACCGGCACATAATCACCCTGGGCAAATTGCCGTAAGCACATCTAACGCTATCCTTGCAACACCAACTGCAGCATCAGCGATAGCCGCACCGGGCTCTGGCTCAGGGAGAAACTTTGTGCCATCATTAGGATTCATAGAAGCCACCCCAAATTTAAATTTAACAAACGGAGTAACGATAGGAAACACTGGGGGCAGCACACCGGTATCTAATATGCAGCCTTTTGTTACTTTTAATTACATCATTTGTGTGCAGGGTATTTATCCTTCAAGACAATAAGTTTATTGTAACGAACAGATAGTAATTTCACTGAAATTATGACTGAATCTAACGTGACTTATTCCTTTAAGATGTAAAGAGAAATAATAACTTAAGAATAAGTAATTTATGATTCCACAGTATTTATTGACATAATTAAATATAGTAATATCTGAAAAGTTTAAATATTCATATTAGATAATTTATAAACCTTAACGGACTGTATTTTTAATTATTAAGTGGTATTGTTAAATGATCTATCTGACACTTTAAGGTATTTAAAGGGCTGCACTTTTGCCGCCCTTTAGTGCTTTTACTAAGAAATTATTTAACGAGAATAACAAATAGAAACTTACGATAATCAATATTATTTGTTATCCATTCGTCGATTAAATTGATATTCAAAACGTTAAATTAATCCAAAACAAATATTTACTAATAATTATCTCAAATTTTGCCACTAATAATTTAAATCTAAATCACACCATGAAGAAACTTTACTTTTTACTCATTTGGCTACTATTAGTCAGTTTTAAACTCTCGGCACAGGTAATTACAAATGAAACCTTTGAAAATACTGCAAATGCACCAGAAAATTCATCTTCTTTTATCAGCAACGGACAATTATTCACAATTACAAACCAAGTTGGTCCTCCGGTTGCTGTAAGAACATCAACTATCCCAAATTCTTATGGATGGAACGGTACCGCACCTGATCTAAGATATTTTGATAATCTTGGTAATGTAAACGGCGTGCATCCAAAGTTTACTATCAGCAGCCTTACAGCCTTTAAGATAAAATCGTTTTGGCTTTTCCTTTCGGACATCAGTGTTAACCAGTATGGCGACGGAGGAGGAAGGCAGGTAACTGTTGTGGCAAAAAATGGCTCTACAGAGGTATTTACCTATATAAAAAACAGTGGTTTTTTAACAGGTAATCCTTCAACAGTAAATAACGGTTTCGTTCTTTTTGATTTTACAGGTATTGCCGCTTCATCCAATCCAATTACATCGCTTGAAGTAACATTAGCAGGTACAGGTTTTGATTATTTTAACCTTGACGCCTTTAGGTGGGAATCTTTAGCCAGTGCTACTGTCCCTGTTGTAACTACTTCTGTACAAACCAATCTTGGAGCTACTAGCGTAACCTTGGGAGGCACTGCATCAGACGGTGGGAGCGCACTGCAAAGCCATGGCGTTGTATGGAGTTATACAGACACAACTCCTACTATTGGGGAACCCGGAGTTAATAATGTAGTGATAAACGGTACGGCAAGTCCATTCAGTCAATCTATAACGAGTCTTCTTACGAGCACTACAATATATTTTTCTGCTTATGCAATTAACAGTGTAGGAACGAGTTATGGCAACACTAGGTCTTTTACCACAAATGCTGCTCTTTCGGCAACACAATCTCAAACAAATCCTACATGCAATAACGGCTCAAACGGTACAGCAACTGTAACCCCTGCAGGTGGAAAAACACCTTACACATATTCATGGACACTTTCAGGTGGTACAACTGCTACACTAACCGGGCTGGCTGCTGGATCATATTCTGTACAAATTACAGACGGTGAAGGCACAAGCATAACAAAGATTTTTACAATCAACAATCCTGCGGCGACTCCTGTCTCATTCACCACAAATCCTGCCAGTGTTTCTGTTTGTACTGGATCTGGCATTACATTGAGCTCCGCGGCATCAAATGCTACCAGTTATCAATGGTATGTTAGTACAGCTGTGGGAAATACTTTTACTGCTATAACTAATAACGCTACATATTCTAATGCAACAACTGCAAGTCTTTCTATAGGAAGCATAACAGCCGGCATGAATGGATATAGATATTATGTTGTGGCATCTAATACATGCGCATCAGCTACGTCTTCAGACGCTACACTTACAGTAACTACTATACCTGTAGCAACAGCAACACCTTCTTCTGAAAACATCTGTAGAGGTAATAGTACGAACATTGTGCTTACATCGGCTCCTACAGGTGCAACATTTGCATGGACGGTTTCAACAACAGGTACAGTAACAGGCGCTGTGGCAGGATCGGGTTCTTCTATAGCACAAGCTTTAGACGGACTAGGTACAGCAACGTATACTGTTACACCTACCTTAAACGGTTGCCCAGGCAGTCCTATCACAGTTGTTATTACTGTAAAGCCTTTACCGATTGCTATAGCTACCCCATCGTCTAAAACAATATGTTCAGGAACATCACCTAATATAGCCTTGACATCATCACCTGCAGGTGCTTCTTTTGCATGGACTGTAGCAACAGCAAGCGGTACGGTTAGCGGCTCATCTGCAGGTTCAGGATCGTCTATAAACCAAACGCTTACCGGTAATGGTATCGTTAATTATACTGTAACACCTACATTAAACGGCTGCCCTGGCACACCTATTACAATAGCCATAACAGTTAATCCATTACCTACGGCAACGGCAACACCGGCATCTCAAAGTATTTGCACCGGTACTGATACAAATATTGCGCTTACCTCAACCCCTACAGGTGCCACCTTTGCGTGGACAGTTGCAACAACAGGTACTGTAACAGGCGCTTCGGCAGGATCTGGATCTTCTATAGCGCAAACATTAAACGGAATAGGTACTGCAACTTATACCATTACTCCTACCTTGAATGGTTGCCCGGGGGCAACTACATCAGTAGTTATTACCGTAAAACCGTTACCTTCTGCCACTGCAACACCAGCCTCGGCAACTATTTGCTCAGGCAGTGCAACAAACATTGCGCTTACCTCTAGCCCGGCAGGCTCTTCTTTTGCCTGGACTGTTGCAACAACTGGTACTGTAACAGGTGCCCTGGCAGGATCAGGTTCTTCTATAGCGCAAACATTAAATGGCACCGGGACCGCAACATATACTATAACCCCTACCCTAAACAGCTGCCCGGGCACGCCTGTTACGGTAGTAGTTACAGTCAACGCACTTCCGGCTATAACCTCAGCCCCGTCTGACGCTTCTATCTGCGTAGGCGAAAGTACGGTTTTTACTGCTTTGGCTTCAGCTGCAACAAGTTATCAGTGGCAGGTTAGCACAGGCGGTACTTATACTAATATTACAAATAATGCAACATACTCCGGTGCACAAACTACAACGCTCACTATTACCGGTGCAACCGTAGGTATGAATAATTACAGATATCAGCTTGTTGCATCAGGTAGCTGTTCTGGCACAGCTATATCTGCATACGCAACTCTAAATGTAAATACAATAACGGCAACACAAGGAGCAATCGTTAATGTAAGTTGCCGTGGTGAAGCTACAGGATCGGCTACGGTAAATGTAACCGGAGGTTCAAGTAATTACACCTACTCATGGGCTCCATCAGGTGGTACTGCAGCGACAGCTTCAGGACTTACAGCAGGTACTTATACTGTAACTGTTTTTGACGGTAACTGTTCAACCACTCAAATTTTTCCGATAACCCAACCGGCTGCAATACTCGCGGCAAGCACAGCTTCTACAGGTGTGTCCTGTTTCGGGGGAAGCAACGGTTCTGCAAGCGTAACCGCAACGGGAGGAACTCCGGGCTATACGTATGCCTGGTCGCCTTTAGGAGGTACAGGATCTTCAATTTCAGGAAGGCCCGCAGGAAATTATCAGTGCATAATTACTGATAGCAACGGCTGTACTATTACTAAAAATGTCACTATTGCAACACCTTCTCAATTAAGCGTTACAATGTCTAAAACAAATGTTAGCTGTAACAATGGTTCAAATGGAACTGCTACAGCTACAGTTACTGGCGGTACAGGATCTTACACTTATACGTGGACACCTACAGGTGGCAATTCCGCCACTGCAACAGGACTTACAGCAGGTACATATATTGTTATAGTAAGAGATGCAAATAACTGCCAGACTACCCAAAGCGTTACGGTGGATCAGCCTGCACTTTTAACAGCAACCTCATCAAAGACAGATGTATTATGTAACGGAGGTTCTACAGGAACGGCGACAGCAACACCAAGTGGCGGTAATGGAGGATATGTCTATGTTTGGAGAAATGCATCAAATACTGTCGTTGGTACAGCAGCAACTGCTACCGGACTGCCAATAGGAAACTATACTTGTACAATTACAGATAGTGTAGGTTGCTTTACGACTCTAAATGTAACGATCAACCAGCCGAGCCTTCTAGTAGCTTCTACCGTTCAAACCAGCGCAACATGTGCTTCGGGCGGACAGGCAACAGTTATACCAAACGGCGGCGCGGCGGGCTACACCTACTTATGGTCACCTACAGGAGCTACTACATCGTCTATAAGCGGATTAGCAGCGGGCGTTTATACTTGCACCATTACAGATGCTAATGGATGCAGCATAATTAAAAACTTCACGATAACCACTACAAATACGCTTGTTGCTTCTACATTTAAAACAGATGTTTCATGTAACGGATCAAATACGGGTTCAGCTGGAGTTGTACCTTCTGGCGCACCCGGTCCTTTTACCTATACCTGGTCTCCATCTGGCGGAAGCGCAGATACAGCAACAGGATTAACAGCCGGAAATTACAGCGTTTTAATTACAGCTGCAAACGGTTGCTCAATTACAAAAAGTTTTACCATTACCCAGCCAACGGCTTTAACAGTTACCCCATCACAAGATAATCTTATTTGCAATGGAGGATCTAATGGAACGGCCAGTGTAACTGTGACAGGTGGCACAGGTGCATACACTTATCTATGGGCTCCAACAGGAGGAACTGCAGCAACAGCATCCGGACTTACTGCAGGAACCTATACGGTTACCATAAAAGATGCTAACCTTTGCCAAACTACACAAAGTATTACTATCACACAACCTTCTGCAATAACATCTGTTATTGCTTCTCAAACAAATGTAAGCTGTAACGGAGGTACAAACGGTGCTGCTACCATCACGCCAAGCGGAGGAACAGGTGCATATTCTTATCTGTGGGCTCCATCTGGTGGTACAGCTGCTACAGCAAACGGACTTGCAGCCGGAACATATACTGTTACCATTAAAGATGCAAATCTTTGCCAGGCAACACAAACGGTAACTATTGCAGAGCCTGCATCGCTTACTGCGACAATAAGCAAAACAGATGTATTATGCAATAATTCTGCTAACGGAACAGCAACTGTAGTACCATCAGGAGGTACTGCACCTTATACCTATTCATGGTCACCATCGGGAGGTACTGCTGCGACAGCAACAAACTTGAGCCCGGCCACGTATACCTGCACTATTACCGACAATAAAGGATGCTTTATTACGAGGACTATAACTATTACAGAACCTGCAGCAGGCTTAACAGTAACAGCAGGGCCGCAAACAAATGTTTTATGCCATGGTGCTGCAACAGGGACGGCTACAGTAAATGTAACAGGAGGAACAGGCGCATATACTTATGTTTGGGCTCCAACTGGAGGTACTTCGGCAACTGCAACAGGACTTACTGCAGGAACATATACGGTAACAGTTAAAGATGCTAACTTATGTACTGCAACACAATCGTTTACTATTACTGAGCCTGCCCAGCTTACTGTTTCGGCAGGGCCACAAACAAATATATTATGTAACGGTGCAGCAACAGGATCGGCTACAGTAAATGTAACAGGAGGAACAGGCGCATATACTTATGTTTGGGCTCCAACAGGAGGTACTTCGGCAACAGCCACAGGACTTACCGCAGGAACATATACGGTAACAGTTAAAGATGCTAACCTCTGTACTACTACACAATCATTTACTATTACTGAGCCTGCCCAGCTTACCGTTTTGGCAGGGCAGCAAACAAATGTTTTATGCCATGGTGCTGCAACAGGATCGGCTACAGTAAATGTAACAGGAGGAACAGGCGCGTATACTTATATATGGGCTCCAACAGGAGGTACAGCAGCTACAGCAACCGGACTTATAGCAGGTACCTATACGGTAACGGTAAAAGATGCTAACCTGTGTACGACTACACAGTCATTTACTATTACTGAGCCTGCAACATCGCTAACGCTTACTGCCGGAGCACAAACAAATATTTTTTGTAGTGGTGCAGCGACGGGATCGGCTACGGTTGTTGCAACTGGTGGTACAGGTGCATATACATATTCATGGGCTCCGTCAGGAGGTACTGCGGCAACAGCAACGGGACTTGCCGGAGGTACTTATACGGTGACAGTTACTGATGCCAACGGATGTACAGCGACACAAAGCTTTACCATTACACAAACACCATCAATCGTGCTAAACGGCACTTCAACTAACATTTCTTGTTTTGGAGGAGCCAATGGTGCAGCAACGGTTAGTGTAATTGGAGGAACAGCACCATACATATACGCATGGTCTAGCGGCGCTACTACAAATATGATAAGCGGTTTAAATGCAGGAGTATACACATGTACTGTAACCGACGCTAACGGATGCACGGCAACAAGCAGCTTTACAATATACGAACAGCCGCAAATAATGGCAACATCAGTTAAAACAAATGTTTCTTGCTATGGATTAGCAAACGGATCGGCTGCAATAATTGCAACAGGAGGCGTTCCCGGATACAGCTACGCATGGTCTAACGGTGCAGGAGGCGCATCTGTTACAGGCCTTGCTGCCGGTACCTATACCGTAAATATTACCGATACAAATGGATGCTCTATTGTACATACTGTAATCATTGATCAACCGGAAGAATTTGAGCTGAATGCTACAGTGACAAACATTTCGTGCTCAGGCAATAACGATGGCTCTATTGAAGCGATTGCTTCTGGAGGAACTGAACCTTATACATACGTTTGGTCTCCGGATCTCGGTACTACAAATTCTGTTGAAGGCCTTGGTACCGGAGAATATAGCCTTACGGTAACCGATGCTAATGGATGCTCAGTAGAAGAATCATTTACAATTACACAGCCTACTCCACTATCGGTAAGCATATCTCAAACTAATGTTTCATGCTACCTGGCAGGAGATGGCGAACTGGGTGTTGCTGTTACAGGTGGAACAGGTCCTTACACATATGCATGGACACCTAATGTAAGTACCGAAGCTACTGCTGCGGGCCTTGCTGCTGGTAATTATTCGGTAACCATTACAGATGCTAACGGATGCTCGACATTAAGGAACTTTAGTATTACTCAGCCTTTGGAACTTAATGCTGCTGTTACCTCTACCGCTCCGCAATGTGTGGGTGAAACAGATGGTACGGCAACTGTTATTGCTACAGGCGGTACTGCCCCTTATACCTATGAATGGTCTAACGGCGGCACAAGTTCAACCGTTGAAGATCTTGCTGCCGGAACATACAACGTAAGTGTAACCGATGCCCACGGATGCGTAAAAACCGTTACACTTACTATCACTGCACCGCTTGCAGTAACTATAAGCCTGCAGCCTCAGGACATGACAATTACCGAAGGTGAAAACGCAGCATTCACTGTTGTAGCAACTAACGCAGCCTCATACCAATGGCAGGTAACTACAGATGGTACTATCTGGACAAATGTAACTAATGGGGGTACTAATCCTACCTACTCGGGAGCTACCCTTGCTTCACTTATCGTTACAGACGTTCCACAAAGTTTTGATGGGTATGCATACAGGGCAGTATTAACAAACAATACAGGTTGTACAACAACATCTGACCCTGCACTGCTTAATGTATCTGAACTGGTAGGAACTGTAGACTTTAAAGATATCAGGCTTACAGTTTACCCTAACCCTGCATCTACAGAAGTGTTTATCAAACTGCCAGATTTCAGTTCGCACAATAACATTAAAGCAGTGTTATACGACCTTAACGGAAGGATGGTACAACAGAATAATGTAACGTCAGAAACGTTCAGTATGAATGTTACCGGGCTTGAATCAGCGGTATATATTTTAAATATAACTTCTGATACCGGTACAGCCACTAAACGCATCGTTGTAGATAAAAAATTCCAATAAACTAAAATTAGTAATCCCAAAAAATTAGTTTTAGTTTTATAAACATCCGCCAATTGGCGGATGTTTTGCTTTACAAACAACTTAAATACTCCTTTATTATAACATTATCTTTACATAAGTTTTAAGAATTTTGTACTTAAAAAAATAATGAAAAGGATCAACGTCTTTTTTCTACTTTCCCTCCTGACTTTTTTTGCAAACGCACAACATGATACAAAAGGGCTCAGGATTGCCTTTCTCGCCGATGTGCATTTGCAGGATCTCTATGGCAGCCTGAGTGATAACGACTATAAAGGAATTATAAATCCGCAGAATGGTAAACCGGTGCTTATCCGTACCATGGAATCGCAGCTGCACTCTACCAGAATTTTTAACGAAAACTACTTTGCCTTCATTGCAGCGCTAGACGATATAGCAAAACGAGGTATCCATTACGTGGCACTTCCCGGCGATTACACCGACGACGGACAGCCTTTACATTTAAGGGGATTGCGGCGCATATTGTCTGAGTACTCAAAAAAATATGATATCTCCTTTTTTATTACCACAGGCAATCATGACCCTGTAGGCCCTTTTGCCCAGCCTGCCGGAAAAGACGATTTTTTAGGCTTGGGAGGAAAACCGCAGGCAATATTTAGCAACAACGGAATGTTTACCCCTAAACCCGATGGCTTGCCAACCGTTATTACAGCCGATATAGCAAAAATGGGTTACGAAGATATTACTACTTACCTGAAAGATTTTGGCTTCTTCCCAACAGAAAAATATAAATACTGGGCAACGCCTTTTAGCAACTATTCTCACGATGGTTATTCATTTACTGAAGCCAAAAAGCAAAGTGCAATTTCGGGTAGATTTTATGAGGTTGCCCCCGGTTACGCTGTTCCTGATGTTAGTTATGTGGTTGAACCTGTAAATGGCTTGTTGCTTCTTGCCATAGATGGCAATGTTTACATCCCTAAAAAAAATAGCGATGGCACAGTAATTAATCCTAAAAATTATTCGGGTGCCGATTTAGGCTATAACAATGTGCTTTCGCATAAAAAACATCTTATAGCCTGGGTAAAAAAAGTGACTGATGAAGCTAAGAAACAAGGTAAAGTACTTATTGCCTTTAGCCACTACCCTATGGTTGAATTTAACGACGATGCCTCCTCCGAAATTGAATCCCTCATGGGCAAAGGCAAATGGCAGCTTGACCGCATACCTGTAGAAGAAGTTGCAAAGGTCTTTGCCGATGCCGGCATCAAGATACATTTTGGCGGGCATATGCACATTAACGACACGGGGGTCAGAAAAACCGAAAAAGGCAATACTATCGTGAATATACAAACACCATCATTAGCTGCTTACATTCCCGCTTATAAACTGCTAACGATTAAAAATAATGAAGAGCTGGAGATTGAAACTGTCATAATAAATAACGTTATGCGTTATAATGAGCTGTTTGATTTATATAAGGAAGAATACAACTACCTGACATCTCAAAATAGCAAAGACATTTGGAATAAAGATATCCTCAATACAAAAAGCTATCACGAGTTCACTGATTTTCATTTGAAGGAGCTGGTAAGGCTTCGCTTTCTACCAGACGACTGGCCGTTAGGGTTCAGGACATTTTTATCAGGCCTATCAGGAAAAGATTTACTGTTGCTTTCTGCTATGAAAACTACAGAGTCTTTTGAAAACGTTATGAATAACAAACATGGATTTAAGGCTGAATGGGATCAGGCATCAAAAAAGGCAAAATTACTCCTGAAAAAAAGTAATCTTGAACTATCTGATTTTGAAAAATGGAAAGGTATAGACCTTATTACCGATTTTTACCGTATTCGCAGTGCTGACAGGCTGGCAATTAATGACATCGGTACAAAACGCATTGCTGCCTATGAATTTCTTATAAAATCATTTACAGTGAAGAAGCAGACAGCAGATGCTACCCAAAAAAATTTGCAATTGTTCTTTACCATACTAAGTAAATTTTTAAATGGCGCACCGGCAGGACATTTTGAGGTAAACCTTACATCGGGCGAAGTAATAAACAGGGATAAATAAAAATAGGGCATCAATTTGATGCCCAATTTTGTAATTGTAACCTAACTAATTTGTTCCGTTAACAGGATTCGTTCTTACATACTTACCATCTTCAAATTTAATCTGGTAAGTAGATTTAAATAATTTGCTCGGCTGGTAATAATCGGTAGTAATTATTTGCGCACCTGATTTTTTAGCCAGTTCAAAAAGGCTGTAGTCATTCATACGAGCCTGAACCGTATTAAGGTCGGCACGGGTACGGATGATATATCCTTTCTTAACAAGATCGGTAATATCGATATCCTTATCAGACTCATTCCTGAACATCGCAGCAGCTTCGGGAGTTCCCGGTTTGGCATTTACAAATGCCACTCGACCCTTTAACGACGGATGCCCCTCTACATACATCTTCATCTTGTTCTTGCTGTCGTCAAGCAAAAAGAAAAATTTACCCTTTGCATTTTTCAGCGTAGGCCAGTTGCCTTTAAGCACAGCTTCTTCAAGGGTTGCATATTTTCCCCGTACCATATCTGGTGTAATAAGCTTATCATTACCAAGGTTAGCTCGTATTGCCGCATCAGCTTCATCAAAAAGCTGAGGTGTAAATGGCTCAGGAGTAGTACCAAACTGGTTTGTATACCCATCTTTAGGCTCTAAAGTGATAAATACAGGAATGTGTCCCGGGTGTTCGTCAGACCATTTTTTAAGCATTTGAAGGCAGCCTTCAAACGTAAGCACAGAGCTCCTGAAATCCACATCTACCATGTGTATGATCTTGAACCCAGGTTTATTCATTTCGCCATTTGGGTCATACGCTTTATCTGGTTTTGCAAGTTCAAGGCCTTTTGGGTGGGCATACTTACCTCCTTTACTGTCGGCATAAATATCGATCTCAAGATTGCGAAGCCCCATATTAAGCTGGTCTGTGATTGCAACGTGCTCATACTGCACCCCGGCTATGGCAGAATCTTTTTCATAGATAACCTTATACAGTGCCGGCTCAATAGCTGTTTTATAACTATTGTGAGAACCTATAACCTGCAATTGGTTAAGCTTTAAGTTATTGTCCTGGGCATTTGCCTGCATAAAAGACAAGGCAGACAGGATAACCGTACATAACGGCGTAAATGATTTCATAATGTAGCTGTTTTTTTGATGGTGAAGTGCGTGAACCTTTGATATACCTCAATTTTAGGTATGGTTGCAAATGTAAATGCAGCGGGTTAATTTTTTGTTACTACAAAAAAAACAAACCAGAAACTCTGTGTAAGCTTTATGTAAACCCGGTATTTCGAAACCGTTTTAGCTGTTACATCAATTAATTTAAACATAACCTTCACGAAAAACGTTTTGGGCTTTCATTGCCTTATTTCGCAATCAATATTTAACACTTTTTTACGGAAAACCGTAATCAGGATTTAGATACCAAAAAACTGAAATCCAAATTAACAATAAAGCCGCAGCTGCGCCAACAGCTACGGCCAATTAAGCATCGTGAAACCAATAACTTAAATTCAATGAATTTTAAAAGTACAAATTCTAAACTAAAAAATCTTTGCTTTTTAGTTCCGGCTGTACTCTCCCTTCAAACGGGGTACAGTGCCGCAAACCTGCAACCGGACTATAAGGCAATGAAAAATTCGCTTTTAGCCAGCGCCATGCAACAGCAGCAGGTCGTAAAAGGAAAAGTGCAGGACGAACTGGGTATGCCCCTTCCGGGAGCTACCATCATAGAAGAGGGAACTGCAAACAGTGTAGTTACCGATATTGATGGTAACTTTGAGATTATGGTTGCCAAAGGCAAAACACTAAACATTATTTATGTAGGCTACAAAATGCAATCGGTAGTAGTAACAGGCAGCTCTATTGCTGTAAAACTGCTTCCTGACGCATCTGAACTTAAGGAAGTAATGGTTGTGGGGTATGGTAAACAATCTAAAAAAGATGTTACCGGAGCAGTAACGCAGCTTAATGAAGAGCAGTTCAGGCAGGGTGTAAATACATCTGCAGATCAGCTTCTTCAAGGTAAAGTTGCTGGTGTACGTGTTGTACAAACCAGCGGTGAACCCGGTGCAGGTGTAAACGTTACCATCCGTGGGGTTGGTTCCATCAGGAGCGGAAGTACACCCCTGTTTGTTGTAGACGGTGTGCCATTATCTAACGACGATGTAAGCCCAAGTGGAACTAACGTAGGTTTTGGTGCTTCTGCCGCTAAAAACCCGCTTAACTTCTTAAATACAAGTGATATTGAGTCTATATCTGTACTTAAAGACGCTTCTGCTGCTGCCATATATGGAGCAAGGGGATCTAACGGTGTTGTTATCGTTACCACTAAAAAAGGACGCACAGGAAAAGCCACTTTTACTGCCGATTCTTATTTAGGCTTCTCTACCCTTGCACACAAACTGGATCTACTTAATGCCAAAGAATACAGGGAAGCTATTAAAGACCCTGCTTTTGACCACGGCGGAAATACTGATTGGCAAGATGTAATCTTTAGAAACGCTGTTACTAAAAACAATGCGTTATCGTATGCTAAACAAACAACTACAGGTAACTATTACGTTTCGGTTTCTCAAATGGACCAGGAAGGTATTGTTAACCAGAGTAACTTTAAGCGTACTACTGCAAGGATTAATGCTGCCGAATCGTTCTTAGACGATCAGCGCCTTAAGATAAAAGTGAACCTTACAGCGAGTGAGACTAAAGATAACGGTGTTCCTACCAGTGATGATGGTGGATCTAACGGACAGCTTATTATCCACACGCTTATGGCAAACCCAACGCGTAATGTGTTTAACCCTGACGGTAGTTACACCAACTTTAACATGAATGCCCACTATAACCCCGCTTACCTTCTTAGCATCTACGAAGATGAAACAAGAACATTAAGGGTTTTAGGTAACATGGAAACATCGTTCAGGCTGGCTAAAGGCCTTGAATACAAACTGAACTTAGGTATAGACCGTACTATGGCCGAAAGGAATACTACCATATATCCTAATATTACCGACCTTACGCCTAAAGGAAGATACGTGCAGAACAACCTTGAGTCTAAAAACTCTCTAGTTGAGCATTACGTAACGTATAACCTTCCGTCAGAAAAACATAAGCTTGAAGTATTGGGTGGTTTCTCTTATCAGAAATTTGAAAGATCTGGAAACGCATTCAGCGTAGATAATATCGCCGACAGAAGCGTAGGTGTATCTCCTGAAAACAATCCTGCATTTGCAGGTGTACAATCGGGGGTTTCAGGTTTTGCTCAGATAAACGAGCTTCAGTCATACTTCGGAAGGGCTAATTACTCGTTTGATGGTAAATACCTGCTTACAGCATCGATAAGGGCAGACGGTTCAACACGTTTTGGTGAAAACAATAAATATGGTTATTTTCCGTCTTTTGCGGGAGGATGGAACATTTCTCAGGAAGATTTCCTTAAAGAATCTACGGTAGTTAATTCATTAAAACTTCGCGGCAGCTGGGGTCAAACCGGTAACCAGGAGGTACCTAACAAAATTACCAAACCAAGTTATACTCTGGCTCCGGGAGAAGGTTATTACCTGTATGATGACCTGAACCTTGTAAATGGAGTAAGAATAGACAGGACGGCATTCCCTAATCTTAAATGGGAAGTTGTAACACAGTTTAACGTTGGTCTTGATTTTAGCTTGTTTAACGACAGACTTTATGGTACTGTAGATTACTTTAACAAGACTACTACAGATGCGATCCTGAATATCATATCTCCGGTTCTTAGCCCTACACCAGATATCTGGGTTAACATGGACGGAAAAATCGTGAATAAAGGTCTTGAATTTATGGTTGGAGGAAAAATTATAGACAATCAGGACTTTACATGGGCTATGGATGTTAACGGTGCTACACTTAACAATAAGATAGAAGATCTTCCGGTATCAGAAATATTGTCAGGAACAATCTCAGGTCCGGGACAATCGGGTGTAACTGCAAACATTTACAAAAGCGGCTATTCGGCGGGCTCATTCTATCTTCCTAAGCACATAGGTTTTGATGAGAACGGTGCAGATGTTTACCAGGACAAAAATGGTGATGGAGTTATCGATAATTCAGACCGTTATATTATAGAGAGTGCAATACCTAAATTCTCTTACGGCATCAATACATCATTCCGTTACAAGAATTTTGACCTTGCATTATCGTTCATTGGCCAGACTGGCGGCTATCTGCTAAACAATACAGGACTTAACGCCCTTAACATAAACAACCTTGCGTCAGACAGGAACGTGCTATCAGATTATTATGATTCCGGTGCCAACCCTGCCAACTCTCCAAAGATATCAACACTATATCTTGAAAAATCAGACTTTATACGTCTTAATACCGCTCGTATAGGTTACAACTTCAGGCCTGAAAATATCAAATGGCTTCAGGGGATAACATTCTACATTACAGGGCAAAACCTGTTTACAATTACAAACTACAGTGGTTTCGATCCGTTAATCAACAGCCCTAAAGCTAACGGCGGTAACCAATCTATAGGTATCGACTACTCAAGCTACCCTACTGCCAGAACTTTCATTTTTGGTACAACTCTTAAATTTTAATCCATGAAATTCAAAACAATATTCAAAAAGAAAATTATAATCACTGCGTGTGCTGCACTTGCTTTAGCGGGTTGTACAAACCTTGATGAAACAATTCTGGATGCTGTTCCCGGCGAGGAATCTTCTGATGCGGCTGCGGCGCTTGCTGCTGCTTACGACCGTTTAGGCGACAGGACTTTTACAGATAACGGAGGTATGATTGCCATGCAGGAATACAGCAGTGATATCGCCCTGCTGCCTACACGCGGAAGCGACTGGGGAGACGGCGGCAAATGGCGTGCAATGCACGAATTTACATGGGCTCCTGACAACGCTGTTATAACAGACAACTGGACCCTGCTTACTAACGGTATTACGCGCTCGCTAACTGCAATACGTACTATAGAAGCAAGCACCGATCCTCAAAAAGCGCTATTTCTTGCTGAAGCAAAAGTACTTTTAGCATTCTATACGTATACTACGCTTGATCTTTACGGACAGGCTCCTTACAAAGATCCTTCTGTAGCAAATGCGCCATTGGTTATCCTTAAGGCAGATACAGCAATTGATGACGTTATTAAAAATGTTGAAGCTGCTTTACCTGATCTTGCAGAATTAGGTACACAGAGAACCCACAATGGAAGGGTTACTAAAGAAGCTGCTTATGCAATGCTTGCACAAATGTATCTTAACCGTGCGGTTTATAAAGACCGTTACAATGCATCGTCTAACTTTAACTTTAATGAGCCTGCGGTAGATGGTAATGGCACAGATATGGACAAAGTTATCTCTTATTCTAACCTTCTTATCAACTCAGGTAAATTTAGCCTTGCAAGCAACTATTTTGATAGCTTCTCTATCAACAATGATGGTGCAAAAGAACTAATATTTGCCATTACACAAAAAATTGATAAACTGCGTGACGGTGATAACGACTTAGCATATATGTCGGTAGAGCGTAACCAGAGAGTATCTGCAGGTAACAGAGGTACAAACGGATCTTGTATCACTCCTGAGTTTTATGCCAGCTGGGATGGCAATCACGATGACCCAAGGTTCCAGAGGCATTACCAATATGCTGATGGTACATGGTTTATGAACGATGGGACTACGCTTAGTGTTCCTGCTACAGATATGGTACCGGGCACTACCTCTCCATGGTTCCATTTTAACAGAGGTATCCAGTTTGGACAACAGTATGGACCTAAACTTGCAGCAGCAGGTGGTTTTGAAAAAACTGCTGACGGAAGGATAAAAGTATCGGCACTTGTATGCGAAAAGAGTACTACAACACCAATGGACTTTACTCCTGCCCTTAACTTTGACAATCCTACACAGTCGGTACTTGCACAAAACCAGATCAATCGTGGTGCGCGATGCTTTAAATTTGAGTTTGACCCAGGAGATGGTGCAAACAACGGTACAAGTAAAGTTGATATCCCACTTTTCCGTTTAGGAGGTATCTATACGATGAGAGCTGAGGCTTACCTTCGTAAAGGTGAAACAGGCCTTGCCCTTGCAGATGTTAACATTTTACGTACGAGCAGAACACGTGAAAGCCTTTTTGGCAGCGTACCTGGTACTCCTATTGCTGCTATAAGCGCAGATGTACTTTATAAAGAAATAGGTTTTGAAATGTACTGGGAAATGTGGAGACGTCCTCAAATGGTGCGTTTTGGTAAATTAGATCTTGCTCTGCCAGAATCTGCTAAACCTGCTACACCTCCGTACAAAAGGATATTCCCTATACCTCAGGGAGTTTTAGATGTAACTAAAGGTTTTACCCAAAACACGGGTTATGTAAACTAATATACAATAGCATACAATGCAACAGGGCGGCCAGATTTGGCCGCCCTTTTATTTTGCCCTTTAAGACCGATAAAAAAACAATAATTTAATTGCATAAAAAAAGGAGCAGCGGCTTACTACCACGCTGCTCCAACATCTAATAAATCATACTGTAACCAGTGCAGACCTAAAATATAATCTTTAAAAAACAGGCAGGTTATAGTGAACGTGTAGGGGGATACAACATTGCAATATTTTTTATGGGGGCTAAAAAACATCTGATAACCTGCCTGGTTTCTATTCAGTAAATTTCAATACTAAGTAACAGTTCCTTATTTGTTACAGGGCAAATATCAGCACATTTAGAAGTTTGGCACAGGTAGAAATTACCTGTTTTACTAAATCAGGTAATTTTACACAGTGAAAAGGAATATGATTATATAACGGGAAGTTCGTCTACTTTAATGATACCCTGCTGGATAGCAAAAATAACAAGCCCGGCTATGTTCTTAGCGCCGGTTTTTGCAAAGAGATTGTTTTTGTGCCCTTCGGCGGTACGCTGGGTAATAAACAGCTGGTCGCCTATCTCTTTAGCCGTTTTTTGCTGACAGATAAGCTTAAGTACATCTATTTCGCGATCTGATAACAGCTCTTCATCCTGCAATACGGGTCTTGGCGCCTTTGCCGGGATCTGTTCCCTTAACGTTTCCAGCTGATCGTCTTTAAAATAATAGCCCTGCTTATCTACAATACGTATTATATCTACCAGCTGTACCGGAGATATACCCTTTGGCAAAAAGGCAGATACACCTGTTTTAAGCATAAAGCCCATAAACATTTTCTGGTAGTGCGATGATATTACAATAACCTTAATTTCAGGATAACGATCTTTAAGCTGTTGGGTAACTTCAATACCATCCATGCCTGCCATCTTAAGGTCAAGCAGTACAATTTTAGGGAGGGTTTGAGCGGTGGTTAGCGAGTCAAGCAGTTCTTCTCCGCTATTTGCCGTAAAAAGAACATCTATGCCTTCTATGCTTTGCAGGTAGCCCTGTAATAAGCTTACTATTAAAGCATCATCATCTGTAATGGTTATTGTAATGTTATCCATTTTTTATAAGGGGGGATTTATAATCGTGGCTATAATGGTTGTTGTTCCTTTACCCGGCACAGATTTTACTTTGTGCGATGCATTAAGGTACTGCATCCTGAGTTCCATATTGCTAAGACCAAGGCCTTTTTTAAGCAGTGAGGTATCAAAACCTTTACCGTTGTCTTTAACAGCCAACGTAAAGTATCTATCGCTATAACGTAAATGTACACTCACAGCTTTTGCCTGTGCATGCTTATTAATATTTACTATAAGCTCCTGTACTACGCGTATTACCTGAATTTTAGCTTCAGAAGGAAGGTCTTGACTATTGGTCACATCTTTTTTATAGTTCATCTCAAACTTATCTCTCCATGGAGCAAGAATATCCTCTATCAGTTCATCAATTCGGGAGTATCCCAGTAAAGGCGGTGTAAGGTCGTGCGATATTCTTCTTGCTTCAGTAATGCTTTCTTCCAGCATAGTGTCAAGTTCAGTCAGGGTTACCCCTATCTGGCTTTTCATCTTTACTACTACGAGCTTGCCTATAAGGCTGTCGTGCAGGTCGCCGGCAACACGCATACGCTCCTTTTCCTGAGCATATAAGTTGGTTTCAAGCAGTTTCTTCTGGTGGTCCAATAGCAGTTGGGTTTCGCGCAGGTTAGCCTCCGTCATGCGTTTATAGCCAGCATGCAGAATCTTTACCACAAAAAAGAGAAGGGTAACAATAAAAACAATTATTATCGCGATCCAGAAGGCAATAACTTGCGGGTCCTGCCATTTTTCCATATCTGGCTAATTAAATAAGAATTAAATAGAGTCACGCTAGACAAAATGCCAAGCCAAAACCAAAACCCTATAGTTTCATTAATAATAAAATTGTAAGGCAGGAAGAACAGCATATTAATAGAAAAGAAAGCCAATATTACTGCATTCAGTCTAAAATTATCCCATTTTGATTCTTTGAAAATATTAATTTTCTCATGGAAAAAAGTTAGCGAAAGCAGGATAATAGTAAAATTATCTACAACCTTAGCATAGGTTTGAAACTCTTTTATGCTTCTGATTTCAAACACGTAAATTTCCCACAATATGTATATAACTGCTAAAAATACTATAAATAAAATTAATTTATGCTTTGCCTTAAATAAGTGTTTGTAATAAAAATAGGCCAACATAACTAATTCAAGAATACTGTATACAAGTAAAACTATTAAATTATTATGATAATAATCGCCAATTATTCTGCCCGAAATTTCAGTGAAAAGCATTGCCAAAAGATAATAGGCAATGCTTTTATGTATACTGTCTAAAGTTTTACGAAAATAAAAAGCAATTAAAATCCCTCCTAATAGCAAAACAGGAGTTAAATAACTTAATATATCATAAATTTTTACGAATTGCATCTATACCTGTGGCAAAAGAGAAAATTCATTTTGAGACATTGCAGATGTTCCAAAAGGTGGTACAGATCTTGTAAAATCATCATATACCAATTGTTTACCCGCGCCGTTTATAACAATAAGGTCAGCATCAAAGTTTACTTGTGCCGATGCGCTTTGCTTAAGTCCAAGACTAAGCACAACCGTACCGTCTTTATGCTCAAAATCGATGTTAGATATATTAAAAGCCTGAAACAAGCCGTATGTAGTGTTATCAACTTGTGCAGGAACCCACTCGGTATAATGCTCTTTCCACGCCTTCATCCTTGCTTCAGCTTCCTTAGAAGGTATTTCGTGGCTTCCACCGCTTATATTTTTTACAACAAGGCATACAGTTGTGTACTGGTCTATCACATCAACGTATTCTTCTTTATCATAAGCCGAAGGAACCATGAAAAAATAAAGTACATCTTCTAACACACCTGCATAAGCATGAATAAATTCTGATGTTTCGGCATATTTAGGATAAGGGAAGGCAAAACAATCGCCCTGTTCAAAGTAAGTAAGTACTTTTCCGCTGTCCTGTCGGTTTCTTGCCCAGTTGTCAATGGCCTGTTTAATTTGGTTTGATGTCATAATTATTATTTAAAGATTGGTAAAAACGATTTTAACAAATTTAACATTTTTCCGCAGACAGCAAAATCGCTCTGCAACAATTTATAATTATTAAATTGTTTAATGTTTTCGGGTGTTAATGCTGTTTTACTATCGTTATGCAAACATACACTATTGCATAAAAAAAGGATGCATAGCATCCCTTTTTTAACATATTTACAATTTAACTACTGTATTTACAACATTAATACTGCCCGTCCACATAATACCATTTTTCTTCCTCTTTTTTAAATGTAGATTTTTCATGATGCACCCTGGCCGTTAACTTTTCGTCGAGGTAATATGCTTTAAATTCTACTGTATTTTCTGCGGCGTTCAGCACTTCCAGTTTAAGCCACTGGTTGCTTTCTGCCCAGTCTAAAATGGCGGCTTTGCTGTGACGCCTGCGTTCTTTAGGCGCAGTTGTTTCATAAAGATAATCAGCATTATGAATTGCATAGGCACTATAGCGCGAACGCATCAATGCTTCGGCTGTAGGCACTTTTTGACTCCCGGAAATATAAGGATGGCAGCAGTTTGAAAATGATTTACCTGACCCGCAATAACAAGCAATTTGTTCCATTAGCGATTCATGTTGGTAATAAATTGGTGTATACCGTCTACGTCGAGCACATAGTGCGGATTTGTATTAGAGATGGCGTTGCTTGGCATAAATGGCATTTGCGCTGTTTCTGGCAGCTGCACAATTACAGTGCCTCCTGCATTTTGTACGGCAAGCAATCCTTCTGTACCATCTGCATTTGCGCCGGAAAGCAGTATTGCCGCAAGTCCAGGGCCGTATACTTCGGCTGCCGACTCAAACGAAACATCAATGCTTGGCCTGCTGTAGTTTATTTTCTCTGAAGTATCCAGAGATAGTGTATTATCTGCCTCAAAAAGCAGGTGATAATCAGATGGCGCTATATACATAAATCCGGGAAGTAAAGCCGTCTTATCCTCTACATCCATTACAGGGATACTTGTTTTATAAGAAATGAGTTCCTCAAGTGTAGAATCTTCGGCATTCTTTCTGTGCAATACCAATACGATTGCAAATGACGGCAGGATATCAAGTCCAGGAAGAAGTTCCATAAGCACTTCAAGGCTTCCCGCAGATCCGCCTATTATAAGTACTTTGTACCTGTTTGCTATTCTTTCTTTTTCCATATCTTATCCTTGTTGTGCTGCGTGTAGGTTTTTTGCAGCGAAGAAAATTTAAGCGTTTCCTTGGTGCCTAATGCAAGATAGCCCAGCTTGGCAAGGCTGTCATCAAAAAGCGTAAAGGCGCGGTCCTGAAGCTCTTTATCAAAGTAAATAAGCACGTTCCTGCAAAGTATAAGGTCAAACTCGTTAAACGACCCGTCCGATACCAGGCTGTGTTCTGAAAAAACCATTTTTGCGGTAAAATCGCTGCCGAATTTGGCAAACCCATAGTTAGCCGTATAATAATCTGAAAAATCTTTTTTCCCTCCGGAAATCCTGTAATTTTCAGAATATTGTTTCATCATCTGCAACGGAAAGATTCCCTTTTTTGCAGTCTGCAGCACAAGCGGATTTATATCTGTAGCATACATAAGTGATTTATGAAGCAGGTTGGCTTCCTGTAAAAGTATGGCCATAGAATATACTTCTTCACCCGATGCGCATCCGGCATGCCATATCCTTATAAAAGGCTTGGTTGCCAGCACCGGAATGATCTCTTCCCTCAGCACCTTATAAAATAAAGGATCGCGGAACATCTCGGTTACATTTACCGTGATCTCCTCAATCATGCGTTTAAAATATTCAGGTTCAGTTCTTACCCTGCTCAGCATTTCGCCAACGCTCTTAAAACCATCCAGCTGGTAGAGGCGGTCTACTCTCCTTTTTAAAGAAGCCCTGGAGTAACCGCTAAAATCAAAACCGTGGTATTCAAACACGTCATTTATCAACAACTCAAGTTCACGGTCATTTATCATCCTAAATCGTACTTAATATCCTCAATAATTTATCTACATCCACCGGTTTAGATACATAATCGTTAGCGCCGGCTTCTATGCACCGTTCCCTGTCGCCTACCATTGCCTGGGCGGTTACTGCTATTATAGGAATACCATAACCACCGGATGTCCTGCGCAATAACGGGATCGCATCATAACCGTCCATATCAGGCATCATCATGTCCAGCAGAACGGCATCTATCTTGTTATCATTTTCTAAAAGTGTAATAGCCTGGGCTGCACCTGTACACGACAGGCATTCAAACTGTCTTGCCCTTAAGGTCGCCGAAAGCGCAAATATATTACGGGCATCGTCGTCTACGATCAAAATTCTCTTTTTCATCCCAATTTAATTATTGCTGGTCATAAAGCCAAACCCTTAGCAAAGAAAGGAGCTGGTCTACGTCTACCGGTTTTGTAATATAATCTGAAGCGCCTGCATTGATACATTTTTCCCTGTCTCCGGTCATGGCTTTTGCCGTCACCGCAATTACAGGCAGCGTTTTGTATTTGCTCTTTTCCCTAATCCTTGTTGCTGTTTCATAGCCATCCATGTTAGGCATCATCATATCAAGCAGCACAACGTCTACCTCAGGATGCTCTTCAAGGGCTTTAAGCGCCTCTTTACCGTCAATGGCAGTTATCACATTCATTTTAAGCAATTCAAGTGCCTTAGTAAGCGAGTAGATGTTACGCACATCGTCGTCTACCACAAGAACAGTTTTATCTTTAAGCACATTGTTAAGCAGGCTCATTTTTTTATAGCTGTCCGTTTTGGCATTTCCCTGCTTGTTTTCTTCAACAAGGTGAAGGAACAGCGAAACCTCATCCAGCATACGCTGATAAGAATGTGCCGTTTTAACCACTATAGAGTCGGCATACTTTTTAATCTTAAGCTCCTCTTTCATAGAAAGGCTCTTTCCGGTAAATACTATCACCGGCAGGTTTTCTAATCCCGGATTTTTCTTAACCCCGTCAAGTATCTCATAAGCGTGCTGGTCAGGGATACCCATATCAAGTATCACACAGTCTACATGTTCTTTTTGCAGGGCATCTACCCCATCGGTTACATCGCTCTTTATCTCAGAGTTTATGTTATACGTTTCAAGGAAATATGCCAAAGCTTTTGCGTGCTTAGGGTTATCTTCAATAATAAGTACTTTTTGCGAATCTTTATTTACAATCTTTTCTATACGCTGAAAGATTTCCGGCATCTGCTCATAAGCCACAGGCTTGTCAAGGAAGTTAACAGCTCCTTTTAGTAAACTCTCCTGCTTCATCTTATGAGATGACATCATGTGAACCGGAATGTGTTTTGTCTGCCAGTTGTTCTTAAGTTCTTCCATAACTTCCCATCCGCTCTTTAACGGCAGCTGAATATCAAGAAGCACACCTACAGGCTTGTACATAACTGCCAGGTTAAAGGCTTTATCGCCGCGTACAGAAACTACTCCCTTATATCCTCTTTGGCGTGTAAATTCAAGGAGTGATTTTGCAAAGTTGACATCATCTTCCACGATAAGCATTACTTTATCATTTTCGTCTATCGTATCCCTGTCATCTGCAACATCTTCAGGAATAAACCTGCTCAGGTATTTATCATTTTCTTCCTCTACCGTAGGTGCTTGCGGCTCAGAAGCGGTTTCTACAGGTTTTGGCCTGTCAACAACTATCCTGCCTGTACCCGATATTGGTACTGTAAGCGTGAATTCACTTCCCTGGTTTGGCTCACTCCTAAGAGTTATCTCGCCTTTAAGAAGTTTTGCCAGCTCACGGCTTATTGAAAGTCCCAGTCCAGTACCGCCGTACTTACGTTTTGTGGAGCCGTCTGCCTGCTGGAAGGCTTCAAAAATAAGCGGCTGTTTTTCATACGGTATCCCAATACCTGTATCCTTAACCCTAAACACAACCAGCTTATCATTAACCGGGTCATTTTCTATTGTAAGGGCAACAGATCCTTCAGCAGTAAATTTAATAGCATTAGAAATAAGGTTTTTAAGTATTTGTTCCAGCCTTACCTTATCAGTCTTCAGCACAAGCGGAGCATTATCTATATTAATAGCAAACTCAATGTTCTTTTGCTTTGCCACTTCGCCAAATAATGCTCTAAGGTTATCTGTAATTTCTTTAGTGGCAACGTCTATAAACTCTAGTTCCATCTTACCGGCCTCTATCTTAGAAAGGTCAAGGATTTCGTCTATAAGCCCTAAAAGACCGTTACCTGAACTCTGTATTACGGTAGCAAATTCTACCTGTTCATCGTTCATGTTATTATCGTTATTCTCAGATAGGAGCCTGCTCAACAACAGTATTGAGTTAAGCGGCGTCCTTAGCTCGTGCGACATATTGGCAAGGAATTCTGACTTGTAACGTGTGCTCAGTTCAAGGTCTTCCGATTTTTTCTGTATCTCAACATTTCTTTCCTCTAGCAATACACTGCGTTCTGCCAGCTCCTCATTGGTTTGCTGCAGTTCTTCCTGCTGTACCCTTAACTCTTCTTCAGATGCCTGAAGTTTTTGTGTTTGTGCTTCAAGTTCAGCGTTGATGTTTTCCATCTCACTGTGCTGCACCCTTAACTCCTCCGATTGCGATTCGGTCTCTTCAAGCAATTCCTGAAGGCGTTTCCTGTTTTGTGCTGCCGAAATGGCTATACCCACATTATCTGCCGCTTCTTCAAGGAATTTGAAGTTGCGCTTAGAATACTCATTTACTGAAGCCAGCTCAATAACACCCGTTACTTTATCATCTAAAAGCGGAACAGCAACAATATGCCCCGGATTCATTTCGCCTAACGCATACGATATCCTTATACTGTCAGCAGATTGTGCTTTAATATCTAAAATTTTACCTGATGAAGCTGCCTGCCCGCTAAGGCCTTCTCCCAGTTTTATACGGCCGCGGCCAGTCTCATTTATAAAACTATAACCAGCAGTTACTACAAGTTCATCTCCTTCTAAAACATACAGTACTGCAGCGCTGCTCTCTGTATAAACAGCCAGCATTTCTACCACGTCAGATGCAAGGTCAAACAATTCCTTCTCACCTATCATTGCATCGTTAAGCTGCGCAATACCCGATTGCAGCCATTCGTTATCAGATAACTTTTTAAATGATTTATCCAGTGATACCGCCATATTGTTAAGCGATATGGCAACACTGCCTAATGCGTCACTCTGGTTATCAGCAACTCTAATCTCATAATTACCTTCGGCTATTTCTCCTGCAATACCACTAATAGCCTTGATCCTTTCGGCAGTTTCTTTGTCACTTTCTTCAAGTTTCAGCTGTAATTTTAGCCTTTCGCTATAGTCTTTAGCAGTTCTTGCAGAGAAAACCACTGTAATAAGCAATGCAATAAGCGCTGCAACTATTATCAATATCGAACTGTAAAGACCGTATTTCTCCGAAGATGAATTACGTTCTGTCAGCAACCCCTGCTCTTCATTCTCCATGCGTTTAAGCAGTACACGGATATCTTCCATCAACTGGCGGCCATTATCAAGCTCGTCTGTAGTTATAACCGCTCCACTGTTCTTTTTTAACACCCTTGCTTCAAGGTAATCATAAAAAGAAGCAATCAGCGGACGCAACTCCTTCATTGCCTCCTGCTGCCTTGGGTTATCTTTAGTAAGATCGGCAAGCTTATCTACATAACCGTTAGTATCATCCTCTGCATTGTCATAACGTTTAAGAAAATCCTGTTTACCGGTTACAAGATAGCCCCGCATACTGCCCTGGGCATCTACCATTACAGATTTTGCTTCGTTCAGGTTGTATATAACATCCTGTGTATGCTTAACCCATTCATTGCTGTCTAAAAGGCTGCGGATGCTAAAAAAAGATGCCGTAGAGCTTATCAGCAATATAATGATCGATAAACCCGAGCTTATAAAAAGATTCCTTTTAAAATTACTGTCCATATACTATAGTAAAGTTTATTATAAAGGTAATATAACAATAAACGAAGCGCCGTTGCCCACGCTGCTTTTTGCTGTTATAAGACCACTGTGTTTTTCTATTATTTTGTTGGCTATAGCCAATCCTATACCCGTACCCTCGTAGGCATTACGGTCATTAAGGCTTTGAAATATCTTAAATATCTTGTCTTTATAGACCTCATTAAAGCCTATTCCATTATCGGTAACTGTGATTTTGCAGAACTTACCATTTGGGTCAGGTTCGCTTTCAAAGCTTTTGCCTGCAATAATTTCAGATGTAACTTCTATAACAGGTTCAACATCATCTTTAGTGAATTTAAGCGCATTGCCAAGTAAATTCTGGAAAAGCTGCCTCAATTGGCTGGAGACACCTGTAACGCTTGGCAGTATGCCTACCTTAAGCTGAGCTTTCTTTTGTTCTATGCGGTAGTCAAAGTCGGCAAGCACCTCATCAATAATCGCATTAAGGTCGGTTTTAACGGGTATCACGGCAGACGAAAGTCGGGAGTACTCAATAAGGTCTGTAATTAAATTCGTCATTCGTTGTGCCGATTTTACTGTACGTCTTACATAGTCTTTTGCCGTTTCGTTATCGGGCAGATAACGCTCATCTATAATCTTTACAAAAGTTTCTATTTTACGCAGGGGTTCTTTGAGATCGTGCGACACTACCCATGCAAACTGCTGAAGCTCATGGTTACTAAACTCAAGCTCTTCGTTTTTTTGCAATAGTTCCTGTGTCCTTTCAGTAACCTTAAGTTCCAGATTTTCCTGGGCTTCTTTTCGTATCTCGATTTCCTTAGAAAGCAAATCCCTAATATTCTTTAGCTCCTGCTGCTGTTCATACAGCTTAAGGAAACTTTTTACTTTTAGCAGAAGAAGGTCAGGATCTACAGGTTTGGTAACATAATCTACCCCTCCTGTCTCATACCCTTTAGATATAAATCGTTTTTCCTTATTTACTGCCGATAAGAATATTACCGGAATATCTTTTGTCCTGTTGCTTCCGGCGAGTATTTCCACGACTTCAAAGCCATCCATACCGGGCATCTGCACATCCATTATTATGAGGGAATAATCGGTCTTAAGAATTTTTTTTAAAGCATCTTCTCCGGAATCGGCAGAATCTACTTCGAGGCCATGCATTTCAAGTACTTTTTTTAAAGCCAGAATATTTGCCCTTATATCATCTACGATTAGTATCATAATGCAAAAATGGTATTATTGGCAATAAAAATAGTAACATCCTGTCTGGCAGAATTGCACAGCGCGGCTAAATTGAAAGAGCCTGAATGGCTGATAGCATTAGTATTCAAACCATTAAAATAATTAGACATAAAACCGCCTTGCCATGTCAGGATTTCCTGAGATAGAAGGAGGCTAATGTCGTTATATGATAGTAAGAAGATTGATTTTTGTATTTTACTCACCTCTCAAAAATAGGGAAACAAACGTTAAGAATATGTTAACACTTCTTATGAACTTTTACATTTTCCTTTATAACATTATACGTAAACAGCTACTTTTAAATTATGAAATTCTATAATTAAAATCGAAATTATTTTTTGCCAAAGGTAATTCCCTCCCACTCGTCAGTACGGAAAGATGATGCCGGAAGCCCTGAAGTATTAGTTAGATTACCATCAGGATTATCGGCCCAGTTGTAACGTACAGCTACAGGATCTTTAATTCCTTTTGCACTTACCTCAATGGTATTGCCTTTTACTTTAGCTTCTGCCCAATGAAAAACCTTATCGCTGCCTGCAATAGAGAAACCCTTTAATGATCCTGCAGACGCTTTTAAGCCTTCATAGTAATCAAACGTAAGCGTTATGGTATTGCCCTTCTTTGTGAACGATTTGTACTGAGGTCCAGAATAGTCAATAGCAACGCCATACGTCTTTGCCAATGCAATGCGTGCCAGCCTGTACCCTATTTCCTGTTTGTTTTTAGGATGGATGTCTTCAGCTTCACCTATATCTGTCGCCACGATCATGCCCGTGTTGGGCAGTTTAAGAGTTTTAAGCTGTGCTTCACGAAGTTCTGCCCATGCCGAAGCTCCCGGCTCAGGATTTCTCTTCATGTAGTTTGCCAATTGTACATAATAAAATGGCAGGTCTTTGTTTTTAAACTTATTTCGCCAGTCGGCAATAAGCAGCGGGAAAAGTGTTTGATACTGGTGTGCCCTGTCGGCGTTGCTCTCTCCCTGATACCAAATAACACCTGCAATCGGCAGCTTAATAAGAGGTGATATCATTGCGTTGTATAAAGAAGTAGGCCTGTTTTGCCCCTGTGGAAGGAACGGTCTTGCCGGAAGTTCCCTGTAATCAACGCCAATTGCATATTTCCATTCACCTGCAAGTGGTAACGATGCATCGGCGGTTTTAAGCACAAGGTCCGATTCGGCGCCATAAATACCTCCGCCTCCTGTATCATCGGTAACTTTTATTACGATTACGTTTCCTGATTCTTTCCAAATTGAAGCAGGTATCTTATAATTTCGCTGCACATTGTAACCGTTGGTATTACCTACAGCAATGCCATTAATCCAAACCTTGTCATTATCATCGGCAAAAAATGTAAGGGTAATTTCTTTACCCTGCATATTTTTAGGCAGGTTCACTTCTTTGCGAAACCACGCCACGCCATCAAACCCTGTAAGGACATCGCTTTCCCAAAACTGCGGCAGCTTCATTGTTTTCCAGCCTGATGTATTCAGGTCCTTAGCTTCCCATTTTCCTGTATTGCCTTTTTCGGCTTTTTCCATCGCAGTATTCCATACCCTTACATCCGTTTCATATTTCAGCTTCATTGCCTCCCTGTCAGATTCAGAAACCAATGCTTTCAGGTCGTTATCAAAATCGTGTATCTGTCTTAAGGCGTTGCCGCTAATCCAGGCTTCTATAAACGTACCGCCCCATGAACTGTGAAGCAATCCTATAGGAATATGTTTTTCTTCGTATACCTTTTTAGCAAAAAAATAAGCTGTAGAAGAAAAGTCGCTTATGGTTTTTGGGCTGCAAACCTGCCATCCGCCATGCTGTACCTTAAGGTCTTTAAGCGGTTCGGCACTGTCTACGTGTTCTGCTTGAAGCAGTCGTATCTGCGGATAATCAGCATTATTTATCTCCTGCTGGTAATTGTTTATCTTGCCCCAGCCATCAAGTGGCATTTCCATATTGCTCTGCCCTGAGCAAAGCCATACTTCGCCTATTAGTATGTTATTAAGCGTTAGCTTATCGCCATCATCTATGGTAATAGTAAAAGGCCCTCCATACGCGGGTGTTGCCAGTGTCACCGTCCATTTACCCGAGGCATCTGCCTTGGCGGTATAGGATTTCTTATCCCATGAAGAGGTTACTGTAACTGTTGTATTTGCTGTTGATTCGCCCCAAAATGGTACTGATGATTTTTGCTGAAGCACCATATTATCGGTAAAGAAAGATGGCAGTGTTACTTTTGCCGAAGCGGTAACTATGCTTGCTAAGGCTATTGAAAGGGTTAGAAATGTGTTTTTAGAAAAAAGTTTCATTGTTTATAGAATAGGTTTGTTTTATAGTTGTATTACGGTCTGTACTAATCAAGGCTGAAAAATACACATAAAATCTAAATTACTTATACTATTCTACCCTGTATTTATTAGTACAACAGGGTACTATACTTTAGTATAGCCACCCCTGCATTACAGCTAATGTTTTCGTAAATTCGTAGTAAATAAGAAAGAGATATCATGGAAATAGGAATAGACAGTTTTGCAGCTTCGCCACTGGGCACTACAGCGGGTACACCCGAACATAATATGAATGCGCTGCACGAATTGCTTGATCGCATTGAGCTTGCCGATAAAGCCGGGCTGGACGTTTTTGGCATCGGTGAGCATCACCGAAAGGAATTCCTTGATTCTGCACCCACCGTTATACTTGCCGCTGCGGCGGCACGCACCAATCGCATAAAATTAACGAGTGCTGTTACCGTTCTCAGCGCTGCCGACCCGGTAAGGGTGTTTCAAAACTTTGCTACGTTAGACCTTATATCTAAAGGGCGTGCCGAAATAGTTGTAGGCCGTGGTTCCTTTACAGAATCGTTCCCTTTATTTGGCTATAACCTTCAGGATTATAATGAGGTGTTTGCCGAAAAGCTTGACCTTTTACTGAAAATACGAGAGAATGAACACATAACATGGCAGGGTAAATTCAGGCCGGCACTTAATGACCAGACGGTTTATCCAAGGCCACTACAGGAAAAACTGCCTATATGGCTGGGGGTAGGCGGTACACCGGAATCTTTTGTCAGGGCCGGAGTGCTTGGGCTTCCACTTATGGTTGCAGTTATTGGAGGCGAAACACATCGTTTCCGCCCCTTAATAGACCTGTACCGAGAGGCTGGAAAAGAAGCAGGGCATTCGCCCGATACACTGCAAGTAGGTCTCCACTCATTGGGCTATGTTGCAAAAACTTCTGAAAAAGCAGTTGAAGAATTTTTTCCCGGTTATGCCGAAACATTTACACGCATAGGCAGGGAACGCGGATGGCCTCCTGTTAGCCGACAACATTTTGATGCGCAGAACGCAGAGAGGGGTGCGCTGCTTGTAGGCAGCCCTGAAGAGGTGGCTGCGAAGATACTAAGGCATAGCGAAGCCCTTGGTGGTATTTCGCGCTTTACATTCCAGATGGATAATGCCGGGCTTACCCATGAGCAGCTGCAAAATGCTATACAGCTTATCGGCGATAAGGTAATTCCATTGGTGCACAAATAAAGCCAGTCCGTACCAATGGCAGCTTTTAGCTAACATTGCGTGCTTCAGTTCTAAAGATGGCGGCCGCTAAATATGGCTGCAGCCATTATTTTAATCATTTCTTGTCCTGGTTCAATGCTTTTACCTTAAATGCGCTGCATCTTTGTACCGTAAAACCTTGCGTCATGAAAAAGATAAACATTCTATATACAGGCATGCATCCCGAAATACTTGAAACAGTGGTTCGCCTTATCAACAACAACGAGAGATGGGCCGGCTATGGTGCAGGCAGCAGCGAACTTGCCATTAAGCTTTTTAAAGAAACAGATTTTGACCTCGTGCTGCTTGGCTGCGGCATACCGCAGGAATGTGAAGACAGCCTGCGCGAAGCCTTTGCGGCTCATAATCCAAACTGCAGGATAGTCCAGCATTATGGCGGTGGCAGCGGATTGCTTTCTAACGAGATACTATCGGCATTAGGCCATTCTTTTGCATAAAAAAAAGGGCTGTCTCCTTATAGAGACAGCCCTTTTACAAAATATTTTAATTTCTAGCTAAGTGCAGCTTTAACCTGATCTGCAGCTTCCTGGAACAATGTAGCAGAAAGGATTGGCATACCAGAGTTATCTATAAGTTCTTTAGCGATGTCTGCGTTAGTTCCCTGTAGACGAACGATGATAGGCACATTGATAGTGTCTCCCATGTTTTTGTAAGCGTCTACAACACCCTGAGCAACACGGTCGCAACGAACGATACCACCAAAGATGTTGATAAGGATAGCTTTTACGTTAGGATCCTTAAGGATGATACGGAAAGCCGTCTCAACACGCTTAGCATCTGCAGTTCCACCCACGTCAAGGAAGTTAGCCGGCTCAAAACCTGCATATTTGATAAGGTCCATAGTCGCCATAGCAAGACCTGCACCGTTTACCATACATCCTACTGTACCGTCAAGATCCACATAGTTAAGGCCAACTTCTTTAGCTTCAACTTCAATAGGGTTCTCTTCACGCACGTCGCGCATGTCTGCATATTTCTTTTGTCTGTAAAGTGCATTGTCATCAAGAACAACTTTAGCATCTACAGCCATGATTTTATCGTCAGATGTTTTTAACACCGGGTTGATCTCAAACATAGATGCATCGCTGTCGATGTATGCTTTGTAAAGAGAAGCAACAAATACAGTCATTTCTTTGAATGCATTTCCGCTAAGGCCAAGGTTAAAAGCGATCCTTCTTGCCTGGAAGCCCTGAAGGCCAACAGCAGGATCAATTTCTTCTGTAAAGATAAGGTGCGGCGTGTGCTCAGCAACCTCTTCGATATCCATACCGCCTTCGGTAGAATACATGATCATGTTACGGCCTTTACCCCTGTTAAGAAGCACAGACATATAAAATTCAGAAGTTTCACTTTCACCAGGATAGTATACATCTTCAGCAACAAGTATCTTGTGTACTCTTTTACCTGTAGGAGGAGTCTGTGGAGTAATAAGGTCCATACCTATTATCTGTCCTGCGATCTCTTCTACCTGCTGAAGGTTTTTAGCAAGCTTAACGCCTCCGCCTTTTCCACGTCCACCTGCGTGGATCTGTGCTTTTATAACGTGCCATGAAGTTCCTGTATCTGCAGTAAGCTGTTTTGCAGCTGCAACCGCTTCAGCAGGACTGTTAGCAACGATACCGCGCTGAACGCGTACACCATGGCTGGCTAGTATTTCTTTTCCCTGATATTCGTGTAAATTCATAAGTATTGCATTTATCTTATTAAAAGTGGAACAAAAATAGCAAAATACATCCAACGACCATAAGTATTTTTAATTTTTTATCCACACCCTGAGCGCATCATTAAAAAGTTTACATAACTTAACAATTTCGAACATTGTACAGATACAATACCGTTACACTATATTAACTGAAGGTTTATTAAAATTTAGAAAATAACAAGTCATTATGCGCAACCTTTTTAACGCAGCTGCATCTTTACAATAAACCTAATCACCAACTTATACCAATTTTATCATGAAAAGCATCAAACTCTTTTTAGTACTTACTGTCCTTGCTTTCGCAGGTTCCTGCGGCGGTGACGACGATACCAATAATAACGGCACCATAAATGGACCATGGAACCTTGTTAAAGCATTTGCCCCGCAGTCTGGCATTAGCGAAGACATAGCAAAAGGCGATGTGACCTGGAAAATCAGCACATCGGCAGGCACAGTTGTTACAACAGACAAACGTATGCATCCGGATACGCCTGAGCCAAACGGCATGTACAGTTATCCTAACGGAACACATACATATGAAGTTAAACCCTGGGGAGGCTCATGCGAAGAATCCTTCTATACCGAAGACAGCAACTTTGGATGCATCGAACACAACGGAAACACTTTAATATTAACAACCGAGTCTACAGACGGGCTCCGATACACTTTTATACGATAATTTAAATTAATTCAAAATGAAAGACATTCTATGCTTAGTTACCGCAATCGCCTTACTATTATTTACCCGTGGCGAAGACAGTTCTAACGTATAGTTACGTATTGTTATTATTTCCTGTACTTCCCGGGTGTGCATTAGGGCAACCCGTCACTGCCGCTTAACCGCCTCCCGGGATTTTTTTTATTCACTATTCACCAGACAAATCACCACCACCATGAAAAAATTATTACTACTTAGCGCCTTTGCACTGCTTGGATTTAGCAGCTGCAATAACGATGATGACAACGACAATAATCCCGAACCAACTGATGGGCTTCAGCAGATATGGACACTGGTACGCGTTTCCGGCGGCTTTGCAGGTACTACAGCCACATTCCCCATAAACCAGATCATGTGGAGCTTTGCAGATAACGGCACTGTTATTATTCATAACAATAACACAGACACCTCTAAAGAAGACTATTTTGATTCAGGGACGTATCCGTACCTCGTAAAAGACAACACGGCCCAAATAGAAATGTGCCCAAAAGCCATGGAGATTGACCAAATTAATTTTTCGTGCTACAAAATCCAAAACGACAGCCTAATCTTAGATAACGCCCCGGCAGACGGGCATACTCTTGTTCTGGTAAAGGCAGTGCCCATGGACTAATTACTGCTATATTGTGATTTAAAATTCTTCCTATATAACAAAATGTTGTATTTATAACATTTTGTTATATTTTGTTAATGTTCTGTTATTCGCTTTTTTAAGTAATCGGAGATACTTATTTTTGTAGTCATAAAAGTGATTAACGAAGATGGATACGAAACAACTACTGCAACTGGCAGACGAATTTGGAGGACCGCTCTATGTATATGATGCGGCAAAGATACAATCGCAATACCACAGACTTGAAAAAGCATTTTCTAAAGTAAACAATCTAAGGATAAACTATGCTGTAAAGGCATTATCAAACATATCTGTACTTAAGCTGTTAAAGGAAGTAGGCTCAGGCCTTGACACGGTTTCCATCCAGGAAGTTCAGCTTGGACTACTGGCAGGCTATTCTCCTGACAGGATCATCTATACGCCAAACGGTGTGTCTATGGAAGAGATAGAAGAGGTGGCAGCCCTTGGCGTTCAGATCAATATCGATAACCTTTCGATTTTAGAACAGTTTGGTACCAAGCACCCGAGTACGCCGGTGTGCATCCGTATTAATCCGCATGTTATGGCAGGTGGTAACAGCAATATATCTGTAGGCCATATAGACAGTAAGTTTGGTATCTCTATACACCAGATGCCGCACCTGCTGCGCATTGTACAAAATACTGGTATGCATATTAACGGGATACACATGCATACAGGGTCTGACATACTTGATATCGAGGTATTCCTATATGCTGCCGAAATACTATTTGAAACTGCTGCACAATTTAAAGACCTTGAGTTCCTTGACTTTGGCAGCGGTTTTAAAGTACCTTACAAAAAAGATGATATCCAGACGGATGTTGAAGAGCTGGGCAAAAAACTAAGCAAACGCTTTAATGCTTTTTGTGCCGAATACGGCCGCGACCTTACCCTGACCTTTGAACCGGGTAAATTCCTTGTTAGCGAAGCAGGCTTCTTCCTTGCCAAAGTTAACGTGGTAAAACAAACAACATCTACCGTATTTGCAGGGATAGACAGTGGCTTTAACCACCTTATACGCCCTATGCTGTACGGATCGCACCACCATATAGAGAACATCTCTAACCCAAAAGGTAAAGAGCGTTTCTATTCTGTAGTGGGCTACATCTGCGAAACAGACACCTTTGCAAGCAACCGCCGCATTACCGAGATTAAAGAAGGTGATGTATTGTGTTTCCGCAATGCAGGAGCTTACTGCTTCTCTATGAGCAGCAACTACAACTCACGCGTGCGCCCTGCCGAAGTACTTTGGTATGAAGGAAAAGGCCACCTTATAAGGCAGCGTGAAACTTTTGAAGACATCATACGCAACCAGGTAATCATGGATTTTGAGCCTGCTGCTGCACCACAACACGTAACCGCTACGGTATAGGTTATATAATAATTGTTTTTAGTAAAAACCGCGCTGTGAAGTGCGGTTTTTTTTGTTTAAGTGCACGGTAATATTTAGTATGTTTGAATATACTTTACATATATGAAATATATCGTATTCACATTTATTTTTATAGTATTCCTTGGCTGCAAACAAGAACAGTCTGTATATACACATGATGCCGATAATACAGTTGCTATCAAAAAAGATACTATTATTTACCCATCTCTAAGAGAGGTATTCATTGATAGTTCAACTATAGGTATGAAAGGAAAATATAAATTAGATGTAAAAAGTTTTTTTAACGACAGTGTTTATGTAGAAATTAAGTTTTACGAAAAAGTGAATGGTAAATGGAAATTAAATCAGGAATTCGCTCTTTTAAAAGATGGTGTTTCCGGATGCGATGTAGAAATATCTGATTTTAATAATGATGGATTAAATGACATGACCTATAAATCTAACATAGGCGCAAGGGGTGCTAATGACATTAGGACTTTATTCATTTTTGATAAGAAAGGAAAACTAAGACGAATGAAAAATTCCGAACGATATCCTAATCTTAGATATAATGCAAAATTAGATTGTGTAGATGCATATATGGTATATGGCGGTAGTACGACCGCTTTTCTAAAAGTTGAGAACGATAGTTTGAGAGAATTTGCAAATGTTACAAGTTTTAACGGTAAAAGAGAGGTTACCGTTACTAACAAATCCGGTAAAGAAAAAATCATAAGAAGTGATGAAAGTGAGGGAGATGAACTTCGATATTCAAATTATAATCCTTTAGAAATAAGTGATGACAATTAATCTTGTTTCCAGTAAAATAAGCCTTCGTATAAAAAAAGTCCCCTGCTTCGCGAGCATCTCCCTCATATCCTAAAACACATAAAATTACTTCCCTAAAACATCATACACGCTCGTTGCAGCCTTAAGTTTTTCTAAAGGTACATCAACTTCGTTTTGAGTAAACGTACTGCCTTTCTCTACTTTTATAACTTCATCGCCAAAGTTTTTCATAAGTTCAAGCGTTTGGTTTTGTTCATAGCCATCGGTAGTAAAATAATAGGCCTTTTTGTCTTCGGTTGCAAGCATGAAGGAAAAATCGCTTATTATTACTCTCGAAAATTTAGGAAAATCTTTTAGCTTGATGTTAGGCTGGTCTTTTAATGTGAGTACGATTGGCTTCTTATAAGGAACATAAACCACAAATTCGTTAGCTGCATTAATCCAGTATATAGGTTCAAATTTCAGGGTTTTATAAGGATGGATACTGCCTCGGTATAAATACCATCGCCGGAAAATGTAGCCTGCGCATAAGAAATTCCTGTTGAAAATAATGCTATTGCTAATGCCGCGATTAAAGTTTTTGTTTTCATAATTGTGTTGTTGGTTAACTCAAATATAAAAAATTTCTGTCACAAATATAATTCAGGCTGTTTTACCGTTTAAACAACTATTATATTTGTACAATCAAGATATGAAAAAAGTTATACTCCTACTCTGCCTACTCCTAACATCGATTGGCTTTAGCCAGGTAAAGATATATACATCTGACATTGATAATTACTGGGAAGCCTACGACAGCATCACCAAAACCCACGATTTTACCAAACGGCTGAACCTTATCAACAAACTTTACATAGATAAAGGTACTAAAGGCCTGAAAGCTTTTATGAAAGCCCGCCGTTACAGGGATACGCTCTATGTAAAACATATTGAGGCTTATCCAGAATTCTGGGGTTCGATAAGGGCTAACACACTATCTGTAAAGCAAAAGACTGAAGAGATACAGCAGGCTATAGCGCGGCTTAAAGCACTCTATCCTAAGCTAAAACCCGCCGAACTGTACTTTACCATTGGCGGCTTTCGTTCCGCCGGCACGGTAGATGGCAACATGGTACTTGTAGGCAGTGAGATTGCCACCGGAACGCCTGATATAAACCTCTCTGAGTTTAAAAATCCCTGGCTTAAAGGTGTTTTTTCAAAGCAGGACAGCGACCATATCATACCGCTTACCATACACGAGTACATTCATACCCAGCAAAAAAAGGCAGAACACAAGAACGTGCTTGGCTATGCCCTTAGCGAGGGCTCGGCTGATTTCATCACTGAGTTGGTTATGGGTAAAACATTGGTTACAAACTATCTAACATACGGTCGCGAGCACGCAGCTACCATAAAAAAGAGCTTCAGGAAAGAAATGTTTGCCACCTCTATTGAGCGCTGGCTCTTTAACGGCAGTTATCTTGGCGCCGAAAGCGATATGGGGTATTACATTGGCTATGAGATATGTAAAATCTACTATAACAATAGCCCTGATAAGGCAAAAGCTATAAAAGACATTATTGAACTCAACTACGGCAGCGAAAATTCGCTCTTGCAGTTTCTCAATAAATCAGGGTTTTATGATACTCCGATAGACCGCGAGCAAACCGTTAAGGCTTGTAATGAGAGCCTGCCACATATTGTATCTTACGGGCCATTTAAAAATGGCGACAAAAATGTAGACAGTGGCATAAAGGAATTTAAGATAACCTTCTCTAAACCAATGGATCCTGATAACTTTTCGCTGTATTACACCAGTAAGGGTAAAGACTACTTTCCGCTGGAAAAGCTACTGCGAATGGAAGATGATAACCGAACTTTCGTGTTTGCAGTAAACATCTGGGCGGGTAAAAGTTACGAGTTCATCATCTCGAACGAAGAATTCTCTACACCCGACCGTTTTAAGATAAGCGATAAAAACATCACAATAAGATTCAGTACCAAACCGTTTGATTTTCCAACAGATAAAAAATAAACATGAAGAATATAAAAGCCGTAATCTTTGACCTTGACGGTACTTTAGCCAATACTTTGCCACTGTGCATCAGCGCATTCCGTAAATCTATTGAACCATTAATAAGCCGTGAAGTATCTGACGAAGAGATCATTGCTACCTTTGGCCCGTCTGAAGAAGGTACCATAATGGCGTTGGCTCCGAATGATTACGACAAAGGTGTTGCAGACTATCTCTCACATTACGAAACACTGCACGAAATGTGCCCCGCCCCTTTTGGAGGTGTTATAGAATTGTTGGAACTACTTAAGAATAAAGGCATTCCGACAGCCATGGTTACCGGCAAAGGCCGCAATAGCGCTGTTATGTCGCTGGAACGATTTGGTATCAGTAAGTATTTTGAGGTATTGGAAACAGGTATTCCCGAAGGCCCAAGCAAACCTAAAGGCATTCAGGCTGTACTAAATACGTTTACAGGGGTAGCCAATGAAGAAGTAATTTATGTAGGTGATGCACCGAGTGATATTACCGCGTGCAGACAGGTAGGCGTGCCAATTATTGCAGCCGCATGGGCCGAAACTGCCGAACCCGAAAAACTGATCGCAATGCATCCAGACGAACTTTTTTATGATGTACCGTCTTTTGCAAAATGGCTGGAAGCCAAAATTTAATTCTGATCTTTTACTGAAGTTAGCCTTTCAGCAAAAATGAAGAAATTTTAAAAAAACAAAATGCGTAAAATTAATTTTTAGTCCGTTAATTTACAGCTCTTTAACACCCCCTAATTTTACGCACAAAAAAGGCGTTTTGAGAACAAAAAGCGCAACATTAACACTTGAATTATTTTTAATAAAATTCTTAAAAAACTATATTTAAAGCAATGCTGTCATACAATCCAAAAGAGTGGTTTTCGTTTATATTCAGGTTCCATAAAGGCGATACATTCCGCAAGCTTATCCCTATAATGGCAGGCATTGGCCTGTATAGCGCGGGCGTGGCTTACCTGGAGCTGGAATACTGGCAACTGTCTCAGGGAAGCCATGTTAAGAACATTACCGTTATGCACACCATGCTGGGATTCGTGATCTCATTGCTATTGGTTTTCAGGACTAATACTGCGTATGACCGCTGGTGGGAAGGCCGCCGAATGTGGGGAGCGCTGGTAAATAACAGCCGTAACCTGGCGCTGAAACTTGCCGTTATGCTAAAGGATTCAGCCGACAAGGAAATGATGCGAAAGCTGATACCCGCTTATGCCGATGTACTAAATCAGCACCTGAAAAACAGGGATATAAGCCACGAACTGTTTGATGATGCGGTGCTTTCGCCCGAGCATTACAAGCATAAGCCCAACCAGATAGCAAAAACCATGATGGCAAAGGTTAACGAACTGTACACCAACGGTAAGATTACCGGCGACCAGCTTATTGTACTTAACGGCGAACTGCTTTCGTTTACCGATATTGCCGGTGCCTGCGAGCGTATTAAGAATACACCCATACCCTATTCGTACAGTGCTTTTATCAAGAAATTCATTTTCTTTTATGTCATGACACTGCCCTTTGGCTATGTGTTCCAACTGGGATATTACGTGATTCCGGTTGTGGTTTTTATCTTCTATGTGCTTGCAAGCCTTGAGCTTATCGCCGAAGAGATTGAAGACCCTTTTGGCACCGACCCAAATGACCTGCCATTGGATAAGATTGCTGCCAACATAAAAATGAACGTCGAGGAGCTGCTTTATTAGAGGGCTGTTTGGTTGATGGTTGATAGTTGTTAGAAGCACCAGATACTAAGCACAGGGATTTGCTATTTGTTATTTGCTATTTGGAATTTGGAATTTGACAATTAAACCTTTATTATGTTTTTAACAGTAAAGAAAAATATATCGCATAACTTTAAGAATCAAAAATTAAAGCTATGAGTACCGACAAAAAAGAAGAAGGAAAAACTTCTTCCGACGACAATGTAAACAACAATGCGCACTATTCTGAGGATGGCGAAGTGACCCGTCCGGATGACCGTGACCGACACCCCGGCCCTGACGACTGGGACGCCGAAAAAAGCCGGACAGGCCGACATAAGTAGTTAATAATTAGCTGATAATGAATCAAAAAGGCCTTCCCAGTTCACACCTGCATCTGTTTCTCCAAGCCTGACTATGATAAGATTTTTATTAGGATTAACGTAAATGAACTGTCCTAAGATACCCTGTGCCGAAAAAACACCGTTATCGCCAAGCCACCATTGATATTTATATCCTTTTTCGGCAGTTGGTCCGGTATCAGGCCGTGTAGATTCCTCCACCCATGCTTTGGAAACCAGCTGTTTACCATTCCAGTTACCCTTATTAAGATACAGCCTACCTATTTTGGAAAAGTCTCTTGCTCTGGCATTCAGGCAGCAAAAAGTCTTCTCCAAACCGTCTTTTTTGCGGTCAAGGCTCCAGGTAGCATCGTATTCCATGCCCATTGGCTTCCATAATTTCTCCTCTAAATAAGATGTAATTGTCTTGCCCTTAGGCTGTAACACCCTGTCTAAAACCAATCCAAGTATCTGTGTATCACCGCTTATGTAGTTGAATTCGGTATCCGGTTTTTGCTCAAGCTCTCGCTTATAAATTGCCCTGCGCAGGTTGCGGCCGTAATAGTAAGTAGCGGCATCTCCAAACGGATTTACATAGCTCTCGTTGAACTTTATACCGCTCCTCATATTCAGCAACTCCCTGATTGTCACCTGCCCCACATCTTTGTGTTTCATCTCGGGGATATAGGTGATGATAGGTTCGTCTATAGATTTGATAAGACCATCATCAAGAGCGCACCCTATCAGGATAGAAGTAACCGACTTAGCCATTGAAAATGAAGCTACTACCGACTCCTGGCTATAACCATTAAAGTAGTTTTCGTAGTGTATGCTATCGTTTTTGATGATCATAAAAGCAACCGTTTTATAGTCAGTCAAAAACTTCTCAAAGGAAACATCTACATTATTAGCCGTCAGCTTTTTAGGAAACTTAGGATTGGCAGATAACGGGTATACAAACTTCGCAGAATCAGCATGTGCAGTACGCGAGGGAAATATTTTATGATCTGTAATATTAGCGAAGTTATAATACACGAAACGTCCCATTTTACAGGAAGTTACGCTTATAGACATTATCAAAAAAATAATAAAATAACCGATTTTATGTAATGGTCTTTTCATTAGGATTGGCGGGATTGGTTCCTGCAAATATGATTAAAATATGTAAACTCTTAACAAAAAGGATTGAAAAAAGATCATTTTTTGATTCACTGACATAAAACCGAATATCACAAAACCCTATTAAATGAGGCAATCATGGCATACAAATTGCAATAAAATCGTAAAAATTTGGTTAGATTTGTTTAAAGCCATTATTCAAAGCTTACACTATGCAGGTACGATACATAAAACACATCTTAGTATTATTTTTAATAATTTCAGGATCAAGCGTTTTTTCCCAGGTTGATAACCCTATGGGAGGACTCGCTATTCCTAAAGCCAATACTACTATATCGCCAAAGATACCTGCAAAGACTGACGTTCCGTCTACAGTTGTGCCTCCAAAAAAGACGTTTACAGGAGCCGACCTCACTAAGAAAGAGCCTGAATTCAGTATGATAAAAAAAGAAGAATTCGTTAACCGCGGACAGGAATACCAGGATAAAGTAAACCAAAGCGTTCAGCGAAAAGGCGAGTCGAATGTTGCCTATCGCGGCAATCAGTCGTTTGGCGAAATACGCACAAAATCAGCATATCTGGATATCTTCTCTGCCGATTACGGCCTTGAAGATGGGGACAGGATACGTGTGCTCGTAAATGACAAGGTTGTAATCGACGAATTTACCCTTACCAATAATGCAAAGGGGCTTCAGCTGCAGTTGCAGCCCGGATTCAACAAAGTGGAGTTTGAAGCCATGAATCAGGGTACATCCGGCCCTAATACCGCCCAATTCACCATATTTGATGATAAGGAAAAACAACTTATGTCCAACCAGTGGAATCTTGCCACAGGATTTAAAGCTTCGGTTATGGTTATAAGAGAATAGATTATTATATTTGTCTATAAGCCATTATAAACTTATGAGACAATTATCATCAATTCTACTCTACCTTGCGCTGTTTTCATTGCCTGTTCTCGCGCAGGCGCAGGAACATGAAGCAACAATATACTTTCTTGACGGAACAGACGTATCCGGCTATGCTACACTTAAATTTGACAAGGAATCATTTTACGGAACACCTAAAGATAAGATCGTGTTCAGGGTATCTAAAGACGATACAGCCGATAATTGGGACGAAACCACAGTTTCTAAGATCGTATTTCATGATTTTGAATTTCCGCGTACGTTTGAATATATTCCGATAGTTACATTCAGCCAGACAGACTATTACTTTCTCGAACTTATTTCTACAGGCGAGGTAAACCTTTATGCCGATGCCATGGAAGCATGGAACACCAAACCTGCAAAGGATCAGGAAGAAGGCACGCACGTATTGCCCGACTCTAAATTCCTGAAAGTAAAGCGTAAAACAGAAAAGAACCTTACCTCTTTAGGAAACAGCAAGAAGAAAATTGCCAACTATTTCAACGAGTGCCCCGGCATCATTGAAAGGCTTAACAGCAACGTTTTCAATACAAGAACGCTTGAAGATATAGTAGAATACTATAACGAACTTTGTGCAGGCGAACTTGCTGAAACAGACAAGAATCCTAAAAAAGCACACAGGGACGACGAATAATATTGTTCGTCCTGTATATATAAAAAATGCCCCTTATAAAATTAAGGGGCATTTTTTATATACTAATGAATGATTTGATTAGTCATTCATTGAGATAAGAAACTCTTCGTTATTTCTTGTCTTTTTAAATCTTTCGTTGATAAAGTCCATAGCTTCAACAGGGTTCATGTCGGCAAGGTATTTTCTCATGATCCACATACGCTGTATCGTCTTTTCATCAAGAAGAAGATCATCTCTTCTTGTACTTGACGACGTAAGGTCAATAGCCGGGAAAATACGTTTGTTCGCAATTTTTCTGTCAAGCTGAAGCTCCATGTTACCTGTACCTTTAAATTCTTCAAAGATAACCTCGTCCATTTTAGAACCGGTATCGGTAAGTGCAGTAGCAATAATACTAAGCGAACCGCCGCCTTCAATATTACGGGCAGCACCAAAAAAACGTTTTGGTTTTTGAAGTGCGTTAGCATCCACACCACCGCTCAATACTTTACCGGATGCAGGCTGAACTGTATTGTAAGCCCTCGCAAGACGGGTAATAGAGTCTAGAAGTATCACTACATCATGGCCGCATTCTACAAGGCGTTTTGCTTTTTCAAGAACAATGTTAGCCACTTTTACGTGACGTTCTGCAGGCTCATCAAAGGTAGAAGCAATAACTTCTCCCCTTACGCTGCGCTGCATATCGGTAACCTCTTCAGGACGTTCGTCTATAAGAAGGACGATAAGGTAAACTTCAGGGTGGTTTGCCGCGATTGAGTTGGCAATATCCTTAAGAAGCATTGTTTTACCTGTTTTAGGCTGAGCAACGATCATACCCCTTTGCCCTTTACCTATTGGTGAGAAAAGGTCAATGATACGTGTAGATATAGTACTCTGTTTATCAGCAAGATTAAATTTTTCTTCCGGGAAAAGCGGTGTAAGGTGTTCAAACGAAACCCTGTCACGCACTACCTGAGGGTCGTGCCCATTAATTTTGTTAACCTTAACCAGCGGAAAGTATTTCTCCCCCTCTTTAGGAGGGCGAACCACTCCTTTTACTGTATCTCCGGTTTTAAGTCCAAAAAGGCGTATCTGCGAATTGGAAAGGTAAATATCGTCAGGAGATGCAAGGTAATTGTAGTCAGAAGAACGAAGGAAACCATAGCCATCAGGCATCATTTCCAGTACGCCTTCGCTTTCAATAATTCCGTCAAATTCGTAATCAGGTTCGCGGAAATTTTGTTTTTTATTTTGCTGCGTATGCTGAACCGGGGCAGTTTGCTGCGGGGCAGGAGCACTAATTTCTTTAGTTATGTTTTCTTTTTCTTTATCCTTATTCAGGTTACCCTTGTAGCTTGGGTGATTAGGATTGTTGGCGTTTGCCCTTTCAATCTGTGCAAGCCTTTCTTCTTCAGAAAGCTGCGGTTTTTGCGGCCTTGCAGGTTTGCCTTCGGCATTTTGCCTTGCCTGGGCGTTGTCTTTTGCAGGTGCTATTTTTTTCCTGTCCTCTTTAGGGGCGGGAGTATCATTACTTTCTTTTGGCTGTTCTGTAGTTTCAGCAACAGGAGCAGCTTCTTTTACATCTGCTTTAGGTGCTGCCGGTTTTTTAAATTCCGGTTTCGCTTTTTCAGCAGGAATTTCTTCCGCAGCTGCTGCGTCTTCGGGAATTTCCTTAAAAAGGCCCGCCGCAGGAGATGCTTTTTTTATTGCCGGTTCTTTTTTTGCTGGATCTGGCGCTATGCGTACCCTTTTTGTTTTTTCAGCAGGCTGTTCTTCTGTAGTAGCAGCCGGTGCAGCTGCCGCAGTTTCTTCAAAAAGAGGCTTTATAATAGCAGGGTTAGCCGCCTGATGATCCAGGATCTGGTACACCAGTTCGTCTTTTTTTAGTCCTCTGTATTTGTTTATTTTTGCTTTTTTTGCAATTTCCTGAAGCTCAGGAAGCTTCATTTCTTTTAGTTCGGAAATATCAAACATGAAAAATTTTTGGTTAAATTAAATAGTGTACTCGCAATGTGTTTTGGTGGAAAGCAATTTTTGGGAAATATCCCTACTTCAGAATGAAGCACTTATGATTTGGTATTGCAATAATACAAATTAATTTTCAGTGTACAATAGTATTTTATAAAAAGAAAGTATATTTTTGTGGAGCAAAATAAGCACGAATGTTACAAAGAATACAAACAGTATATCTACTTATAGCGTTTATAGCATCGGGTGTATTACCTTTTGTTTTTCCGTTATGGGTATCAGGAAATGGCGAGAACTACTACTTTATAAGAGATCTGGCTTTTGTTATGCTGTTCGCTTTTAGCACTACCTTAAGTGTAGTGGGCATACTTACCTACAAGAAAAGAAAAAACCAGTTTGTCATGGGCAGGCTGAACATAATATTAAATTTAATTTTAATAGGGTTATTTGTATTCAGGCTATTTAATTTATCCGGAGAGACCGATCCTGAAAAGGTCGTTTCAGAGAAGGGTATTGGGGTAATCCTCCCGATTGTTTCTATCGTTTTTCTAAGCTTAGCCAATAAAGCTATCAAGAAGGATGAAGACCTCGTAAAATCAGTAGACCGCTTGAGATAAACCTTTTAACTTAGTTTATTAGTGCGTCAAGAATCCGGATCCAAACGATCCGGATTTTTTTTGTCCTCAACCCAGCCTTCTTTGAAAGAGAGTGATCAGCCTTATTCTTCTTATCAAACCAAGAATAGCCAAACTACACCCTCTTCCCTATCTCGATCACTTCAAGGTTCTGGATCTTATCGCCTTCTATTTCAAACCTGAGCATGGTGCGCACCTGATGGAAACCGCTCACGCCCGCTGCTCCCGGATTCATGTGCAGTAAATTCAGCTTTTGGTCAAACTGCACTTTTAGTATATGGGAATGCCCGCAGATAAAAAGCTTTGGCGGATTAGCATACAGTTCTTCCCTCACTGCCTGGTTATATTTACCCGGATAGCCGCCTATATGCGTAATCCAAACATCGACGCCTTCGCACATAAAACGGTTATTGAGCGGAAATTCAAGACGCCCCTCATTGCTGTCGATATTTCCATATACTGCCCTTAGCGGCTTTTCTTTTTTTAGAGTGTCGGTAACGGAAAGGTCGCCAATGTCTCCGGCATGCCATACCTCGTCGGCCTGGCGAACATATTTAAGTATGGTGTCGTCTATATGACTGTGGGTATCGCTAAGGAGGAGGATTTTTGTCATTTTTCGTGAGTTACAAAGTGGCTGAGCTGCAAAGTTACAAAGTCAGCGAGCCGCCACAAAAATTAAATTGTAAAACTATAATTATTATAAATCCTGAACGCTTCTACTTTGCTGCTCTCAAACTTTGCCACTTTGCACCAAAACTTTGCCACTTTGCTACTCTGCTACTTCGCAGCTTATTCTTATCTTTGCATTCGCTATGAGATACTTTATAGAGTTTGCATATAACGGAGCAGCCTACTGCGGGTGGCAGTATCAGCCGCACAGCTCGTCGGTACAGGAAACATTAAACAAAGCCCTGTCTTTATTGCTTAGAACAACAATAGATGTTGTAGGCGCAGGACGTACCGATACAGGTGTTCATGCCCGACAAATGTTTGCCCATTTTGACCACGATGAGATTGCCGATAGACAAAAGCTGGTACAAAAGCTCAATTCATTTTTACCAAAGGATATTGTTGTATACCGTTTCATACCGCTGCACAGTGAGGCTCATGCCCGTTTTGACGCTGCCAGCCGAACGTACGAATACCACATACATACCTTTAAGGATGCATTTGATAATGAAGCAAGCTGGTACAATTTCAACACACTCGATGTAGATAAAATGAACGAAGCAGCTAAACTCCTGTTTAATTACACCGACTTTAAATGCTTCTCTAAAACACATACCGATGTAAGGACCTTTAACTGCGACATAAAAGAAGCCCGATGGGAACAGCATGGCAATAAGCTTGTTTTTACCGTGAGCGCAGACAGGTTTCTTCGCAATATGGTGCGCGCCATTGTAGGCACCCTGGTCAATGTAGGCCTTGGGAAAATGAGTATCGAAGAGTTCGCCGGCATTATAGAAAGCCGCGACAGGAACAAAGCAGGGTTTTCTGTACCTGCACACGGATTATATCTTACCAAGGTTATTTATCCGTACCTTTAAGCCGTTAAATTTATATGAAAGCCATAAAATCATCATCATTCAAAAAGGTAATGCAGTTTGCAAAACCTTATAAATCCCGTTTTATATGGGTTATAATATCTTCCATCTGCCTCTCTGTTTTTGCGGCAGCAAGGCCATACCTGTTAAAGCAGACGGTAGACTCTTACCTGATACCTAAAGATGTATCAGGCTTAGTGTTTTACATTACCCTTATGGGTATTGTGCTCATGCTGGAGGTACTATCGCAATTTTACTTTGTGTACTGGGCCAACTGGCTCGGGCAGGATATAGTAAAAGACATACGTGAAAAATTGTTTGCCCACATCAATAACTTCAGGATGAAGTTCTTTGACAATGAAGCCGTAGGCCGTCTGGTTACAAGGACTGTTTTTGATATCGAATCCATTTCAAAGATATTCAGCCAGGGGTTATTCATGATTATAAGTGATATGCTTAAAATGCTCGTGATACTTGGTTTTATGTTCTATATGAACTGGAAACTGAGCCTTGTGGTAATGCTGGCAATGCCAATACTGGTAGTTGCTACGCGTATCTTCCAAAAGAAAATGAAAGGTGCTTTTGAAGAGGTGCGCACACAGGTAGCTAACCTGAATACTTTTGTTCAGGAGCGTGTTACAGGTATGCGTATCGTTCAGCTATTTAACCGTGAGGATATTGAGTATGAAAAATTCAAGGAGATCAACAAAAAACACAATGATGCCTGGCAGAAGAACATTCTGTATAACTCCATCTTTTTCCCTATTGCCGATACTATTTCGTCGTTAACTTTAGGGGTAGTAATATGGTACGCAGGTATAAGTATTGTAGGTGGTGATGCCGTAACAGAGCCCGGAGATATGTTTGCCTACATTATGTACATAGGCATGCTTTTTAACCCGCTCAGGCAGATTGCCGATAAGTTCAACGAGATGCAGATGGGTATCGTAGCATCTGACAGGGTATTTGAACTGCTGGATATGGAAGAGCTGGTACAAACGTCGGGCGATAAAACCGCAGGTCATTTTAAAGGCGAAATACAATTCAGCAAAGTACACTTCAGCTACATTCAGGATGAGGAAGTCATAAAAGGCATAGACCTTACCATTGATGCCGGACAGACTGTTGCAATCGTGGGTTCTACAGGGGCAGGAAAATCGACAATCATCAACCTGCTGAACCGTTTCTACGAAATAAGCAGCGGTACCATAGCAATTGATGGCACAGATATTAACGAATTTACGCTTGAAAGCTTACGTAAACAGATAGGCATTGTACTTCAGGATGTATTCCTGTTTGCCGATACCATCTTTAATAATATAACCCTTAATGACCCTTCAATCTCGCGTGAAACAGTTATCGAAGCCGCTAAGAACATTGGCGTCCATAATTTTATCATGAGCCTTCCTGAAGGGTACGATTATAACGTAAAGGAGCGCGGCGTTATGCTGTCTTCTGGTCAGCGCCAGCTTATTGCCTTTTTACGTGTATTGGTAAGCAACCCTAGCATCCTTATCCTTGATGAGGCTACTTCGTCTATCGATACCTATTCGGAAGAGCTGATACAGAATGCTACAGATAAGCTTACCGAAGGCCGTACTTCTATAATCATTGCACACAGGCTCGCAACGGTAGTTAATGCCGATAAGATCATCGTTATGGATAAAGGTAAGATCGTTGAAGCCGGAACGCACTATGACCTTATAAACCGTGAACAGGGTTATTATAAAAACCTGTACTATTCGCAGTTTGTAGCAGAGACAGAGGAGTAATTTTTCAGCCGCAGCCGCAGTTTTCATTGGCGTGCGGTGCAATCAAATATTGAAACATTTTAGAATAACCAAATTTATACTTACTTTCGTAGGCACAAATTAATACAGAAATTATACGCTGATGAAATACGATGTTATTGTTTTAGGAAGTGGCCCGGGCGGATATGTAGCCGCTATCAGGGCAGCACAATTAGGATTCAAAACTGCAATTGTGGAAAAAGAAAACCTTGGCGGTATCTGCCTTAACTGGGGCTGTATCCCAACTAAAGCGCTTTTAAAAAGTGCACAGGTTTTTGATTACCTGAAACACGCTTCAGATTACGGTCTTACCGTAAACGAATTTGATAAAGATTTTGGGGCTGTTATTGCGCGTAGCCGCGGCGTTGCCGATGGTATGAGCAAAGGTATCCAGTTCCTTATGAAGAAAAATAAAATTGACGTTATAGAAGGTACTGGTAAACTTAAGCCTGGTAAAAAACTTGACGTAACAGCTGCAGACGGAAAAACTACCGAGTACAGCGCAGACCATATCATTATCGCTACAGGTGCACGTTCACGTGAGCTTCCTAATCTTCCACAGGATGGTAAGAAAGTAATCGGGTACCGTCAGGCAATGACACTTCCTGAGCAGCCAAAATCGATGATCGTTGTTGGTTCAGGTGCAATCGGAGTTGAGTTTGCTCACTTCTATAACTCAATGGGTACTAAAGTAACTATCGTTGAGTTTATGCCAAACATCGTTCCTGTAGAGGATGAAGATGTATCAAAACAATTTGAGCGTTCGCTTAAAAAGTCGGGCATCGAGATCATGACTAACTCTTCTGTTGAAAAAGTTGATACTACAGGTGCTGGTGTAAAAGCAACTGTAAAAACAGCTAAAGGCGAAGAGATCCTTGAGGCAGACATTCTACTTTCTGCTGTAGGTATCAAATCTAACATCGAGAACATAGGCCTTGAAGAAGTAGGTATCGCTACTGACAGGGATAAAGTATTGGTAAATTCATACTACCAGACAAACATACCGGGTTACTACGCCATTGGCGATATCGTACCGGGCCAGGCACTGGCACACGTTGCTTCTGCTGAGGGTATCCTTTGTGTTGAGAAAATTGCAGGCCTTCATGTAGAGCCGCTTGATTACGGAAACATACCGGGTTGTACTTATGCTACTCCTGAAATCGCTTCTGTAGGCCTTACAGAAAAACAGGCTAAAGAAAAAGGATACGAACTTAAGATTGGTAAATTCCCATTCTCTGCTTCAGGCAAAGCAAAAGCTTCAGGTACACCTGACGGTTTTGTAAAAGTTATCTTTGATGCTAAGTATGGCGAATGGTTAGGATGCCACATGATTGGCGCTGGTGTTACCGATATGATCGCGGAGGCTGTTGTTGCAAGAAAACTTGAAACTACAGGACACGAGATCATTAAGTCTGTTCACCCACACCCTACTATGAGCGAGGCTATCATGGAAGCTGCTGCGGCTGCTTACGATGAAGTTATCCACTTATAGTATTTAGTAAACAGTAACAGTTTGCAGTAATGCAGCTGACTAAATAATAAAAAATCCGCTTTGAGCAATCAGAGCGGATTTTTATTTAAAAACAAATCCTTATTTTAGCCCAAACTAAGCAATAACTATATATGAGAAGAACTATTACCCTGCTTGCTCTGGCATTAACACTTACAACCATTACAGGATGTAAAAACAATAAAGATACCGCTACAGAAACCGGAACTCCCGAATCTAACAAAGCTGAACTTTTTGCAATTGCAGATAAATTCCACGAGGCTTTTAAAAAGAAAGATGCTATGGCATTAAAGGCTATTTCTACCGAGAAAGGCTTTTACATGGGTACAGATCCAAACGAGGTACTTAACCAGATGAGCTTTATTGATTACCTCAACAAAAAACTGACTAATCCTGCTATAGGCACTATTGAATATAAAGTTGACCGTCGTGAGATAAACATAGATGAAGACGGACAGGGCGCTATCATTGCCGACCAGTTTACACCTATCGTATTTACGCAAAACATTCCGTGGAGGATGACGGCCCATGTACTTAAAAAAGACGGCAAATGGATCTTTGATTTTATTTCATTGTCAATGACACCAAATAACGACATAGTCCCGGCTATAAATATCGCAGCCTACCAGGGACAATAATATTGCCTTAAACCCATAATTAAAGCGTGATACTACATCACGCTTTTTTTTGCACCAAACCGAATTAACATTATATAGGCACAGCTTTATCTATAGCTTGAGTAAATTTAGTATCCGCAAAATTACGGCTATGAGTAAACTAAAAAAGAAAGCAAAAAAGAGCAGTGCCAAAAAGAACAAGCTTGGCGTAAAGAATTCGTTGGTAAACAATATCAATGCCCGCCGAAAGAAGGGTAAGTCGCGTTCAAAGAAAAAATCTACTGTTTCTAAGAAGTCCTATAAAAAGATGAAAAATAACTGGGGCAGAAAAAAGAAACGTAAATAAGTTTACACCGTCTTTAATGCTGCAATCAGCAAATCTATATCTTCTCTGGTATTAAAATGGCTGAATGAAATTCTAAGCGAAGGTTTTTTGATATCCTCATCTGACAGTATTTCTTTAAGTACGTGCGATGGTTTGATACTCCCGGACTGGCAGGCACTACCTCTCGAGACCGCCACACCCTGCATATCAAGATGGAATAATATCATGGCAGTCTTGTCTTCCGGCAACGGAAGCATTACGTTTATAATGTTGTAGAAGAGGTTATCATTGTAGCCATTGATCTTATAACCCTCAAAATTACTATCCAGCTGTTCTGTAAAATAGGCCTTTAGCGAACTGATGTGCGTTTTTTCCTCTTCAAGGTTTTTATAAGACAGTTCCAGTGCTTTTGCCATCCCGCCTATCTGGTGCACAGCCTCTGTTCCCGCGCGGAAGCCTTTTTCCTGTTCACCTCCGTAAATCATTGGCTGCAGCGGTGTATTCCTTTTAAAGTATGCAAATCCAACACCTTTAGGCCCGTGGAATTTGTGCGCACTAGCCGTTAGGAAATCTACCTGCAAACTACTTATATCTATAGGGATCTTACCCATAGCCTGAACGGTATCGGTATGAAACCACGCATTATGCTGCTTACAGATACGGCCTACTTTGTCTATATCTAATATAGTACCTGTCTCGTTATTTACGTGGATAAGGCTTACCAGTGTAGGGACATCTTCGGACAGCAGCTTTACAAGATGCGTAACGTCGGCACTGCCATCTGGCAGCAGGTTTACATAGTCTACCCTAACACCGTGCTGTTTTTGCATCTCTACAACCGTAGTAAGTACCGAATGGTGCTCTACCCTACTACTTACTATGCGTTTCACTCCAAGGTCTTTCACTGCGCTCGATATGATCCAGTTATTGGCCTCTGTTCCACAGGATGTAAACACGATCTCCCGGGCTTCGGCGCCAATCAGGCTTGCGATTTTCTTACGAGCCGTTTCCACAATAACTTTGGCACTACGTCCAAAAGTATGCGTAGATGACGGATTGCCATAATTTTCGGTAAGTATTTCCGTTATTTCCTGTATCACTTCAGGGCGTAACGCCGTGGTAGAAGCGTTGTCGAGATATGCTTTTTTCATTGGTGCAAATTTACAGAAAAAAGGTGGTAACACATTTATTTTGACAAGCTGTGAAACAAAACATTTTCTATACTCATTAAAAACATTATTTTTGTTCAAAATACCTTTATATGAAAAAGATTTTTAGCCTTATTGCGGCCTTTGCACTGCTTACAGGATGCGACGATGGCGACATGACATACAAAACATTTGATTTTGGCACTGACGATCCAACTCCATGTACCGTGAGCGCTGATGCTGCGAGCCTTAGATATTACAAGATTAATGCAAGTAATGGCGAGTCCCTGATACTGGATATAGCGCCAACAGCATTAAAAAACCAGTCAACATTAGATGCAAACAATAATAACGTGCCTTATACGATAACAATAAGTGTCTCGGGAACAAACAAGCTTACTTATAAGAACTACGCTACAAATTCTATCGCTAAAGGTTCAGTATGCAATTTATTTGATACTGATGACAACGCAGAGGTGTGGAAAGGCGAAGGTACATTATCTGTAATTACCGTAGAAAGAAGAGTAAAAGGTAAACTTAGAGGTTACACGCACGCTGTAACCATGCAGAATATTTCATTTTACAACGGAGAGGAAACTATTATTATCAATAACAATCTATTAGGAAATATCAGCAAAGACTTTAATTTTGATTTTAATTTTGACGCAACAACAGGTGGAGATCCTACCGTATTAAAATGCAGCGACAATAACCTCTTATATACGGTAAAGGCTGATGAACTTCTTTCGGTAAGTGTCTTAGATTACAATGCAGCATTTAACAGCAGTAATACGACGCTTGAATTGCCTTTGGGTAACGACAATAATTTAAACTTTAAGGTATTTAACGGAACACTGTCTACGCAGGTAATCTGCACACCTGCCGGTGGCGGCGGATCTATAACACCTGCACAAACGCAGTTTTGGAAGGCAACAGCAGGAAAACTGAGGATAGATACCGTTATGGATTTGGGCGTGGCCAAATACAAAATTTATGCAATAGACGCAATATTTACAAATACTGTCACCGGCGAATCTTTTGCACTTAAAGACATAGCAGAAACCAGCCCTGATATACCGAACGCCTATTATTTTGGATTAAGAGAATAATATAAAAAATGAAATCCCGCTGGCAGCGGGATTTTTTATGTTTTATCGGTTAGGGTTTTGTTTAATGAAAACCTCTGTAGCGCCTAGCCCATATTTCTGGTAATCGGCATCTCTAAAATCTATTCCTTCATAGCGCCCAAGTAAAAAATCGAGTTCGGCTTTAAGTACACCCTCGCCTACCCCATGTATAAATACTACTTTTTGCATCCTGTTCTTTATGGCAAATTCAAGCTGGCGTTTTGCCGTATCTGATTGTAAAGTTAGAATATCGTAGTTAGACATTCCCCTCTTATTTGGCACAAGTTTTTCAATATGAAGGTCTACCTCAAGAACAAACTCGTCTCTCTTTGATTTCTTTTCCTTTACAAAACTGCGCTTCTTAGGTTCCTCTTTTTCCCTGAGTACAGCACTTACGCTCTTCTCAGCAAAAAAAGATTTCATTTCGCCCGAGTTTGTAACTTTTATCAGCTCATTTTCTTCAAAAGCCAACTCAAACCCTTCCGGTGTTTCTATAATTATCTTACCTGCCTTAAAACCTTTAACCTTTCCGTTAAAAGAATCGTCAAGTACATTTACCTCATCGCCTATCTTAAACATCGCTCTCCTCTTCTATTGTGTTATTTTCCTGGTGCTTGCTTGGCACTTTAGCCATAAGCTTCATAAGGCCCATCATAAATATGACGATACACCCTATCATTATAAACAAGTTAGGATGCGCTGTAGACTGTTCATATAGCGCAACAAAAGCCGCAGCAAAAAACAGGATGATATAGATGGTCTTCATGGGGTTGGAAAATAAGAATTATAATATTTTACAGCCGGTATTCTCCCCGGCATTTTGCAAATATATACTTTATTGATAATTATGCTAAAACAAAGGCTATTTTTAAACAACCTTAAAAACAAAAACCTCCAATAATGAAGGTTATAGTATCAGTTAAAAATAGACACTGCATCCCGGCAGTGCTTTTTTTATGCGTTCTTTTTCGGGATCACTTATATCATTACCTGTCAGTATCAGCGTTTTTAAGCTCTTAAGACCCGATAGATTTTCGGGAAGCTTCTTAATACTATTATGTGATAATGAAAGCAATTCCAGTTTTTCAAGTTTATTGATACTCTGCGGAAGCACAGCAAGCTTATTGTAGTCGGCTATTAATGTTTTAAGGAGGCTTAACTCTCCAATACCTTCCGGAAAAGCCTGAAGCTGATTGTATTCAAGATTAAGCTCTGAAAGCGACTCGAGCTTTATCCATTCTCCGTCAAACTCATTGAACTGGTTACGCCCTAAATGAAGCGAGCTTAACTTTGTAAGGTTAGAAAGTTCTGCCGGCAGGTAACTTAGCTGATTGTTATCAAGCGCAAGCACTTTTAAGTTTTTACAGCCTTCAATCTTTTTAGTAAGCGAGGTAAGCGTGTTGTGAGACAGGTACAGGTATTCCAGCTTTTTAAGTTTTTCAATCTCATCTGGAATAGAAGTAATCTCGTTATCGGCAAGGTCAAGGCTTACAAGCTTTTTGAATACGCCCACTTTAGCAGGAATATACTTTAATACATTACCCTGAAGCGTAAGTATCTCGAGCTGGGTCTGGTTAAACAGCACCTTATCCCAATGTTCAATATTATTACCCATAAGGTTTATAAATGTCAATCCCTTGAGCTTATCCAGCTCGTTAGGAATATCAAAATAATGCCTGTCGCGAAGATTAAGCTGGGTTACATTTTTAGCTGCCAGCGCATCGGCAATGCTGTAATAAACCGGCGCCTTCAACGGGTTTGCGTTTTGTGCCTTAAGCGAAAATGCCGCAACTAATAATAAAACCAATGTCATAAGTTTCCTGTTCATGATAAAATGAAAAAAAGGACCGGTATAAAAAAGCATACCGGCCCTAAAAAAATTAACGTAACTATTTAGTTCTTTTTAAGCAGTTTGTAAGTACCTGTTTTATCGCCTACGTGTACGCGAACCACAAATACCTGATCTCCGGCAGCAGAAGAAAGATTGATATCTAATTTCTGGCTTCCGCCGATAGACTGGCCTTTAGTTTCAGAAACTTTTCTTCCAAGCATATCAAATACCTCTACAGATACATCTTCACCTGAAGCATCATTGATCTGAACTGTAACCACACCGTCTGTAGGGTTAGGATAAAGGCTTACCATGTCTTTAAGTTCGTTAGGTGTATCAAGGCCTAAAACTTCTTCTACAAGGATGTAATCTGTTTTAGCTTCGGCTGCACTAGTACCGGCAGCATTAGACGTAACAAGCGACACACTATAAGTACCCGGAGCAGCATATGTAACTACAGGAGATTCCTCTGTAGATGTTGCAGGCTCACCACCTTCAAATGTCCATGTCCAAGTTGTTGGGTTGTTTGTACTCATATCTGTAAATGTAACCGTTTCGCCCTGGTTTACAGTAGTTATGTTTGCTGTAAAATCGGCAACCGGTGTGTGTGCTCCAAGATCTTTATCAAGGGCAAATACTACTGTTGCAGAAGCATTAAAGTTAATATCTGTAAATGTAGCATCCTGTTGCGGAGCATTAGTTCCGTTAGGGTGCTGTACAGAGAAGAAACCATATTTAAAGTCTGGTGTAAATGTCAATCCTGTTGGTTCAGATCCTGCAGGCATAGAGGCAAACAATTTAATATTTGGGTTGCTTTGTGTATGGTCTGGACGGATTACCCAAATGTAGTTTAATCCACCATCCTGAAGAACCCAAAGGTTACCTTTATCATCAAAAGTAAGGTTATCGTTACCGTCAGCCCAAGGCTCGTTAACAACACCGTTTGCAGTTGTTATATCATAGTTCATACCTCCTGCAAATACCTCAAATTCAGAGATGGTGCTTCCGTTATCTTTAAAGCTGTAAATACGGTTCTTGCCTTTACTTGTAAAATAGATCTTGCCATTAAGCGGGTTGATTTCACAATCTTCAACACCGTTAAAGTTAGTACCGCCAAGCGTTTGAGCTACAGTACGCAGGTTGTTACGGTCTGCCTGAGTAGTATTAGGAACAAGTACCCATGTTGCAGTTGCAGAACTTGGCTCATCGTTAGACAGCGCAAGGTCAAGCTTAAGAACATATACCTTACCAGATGTAAAGTTGTTAGGTGTATCGGCAACAAATTTGTATACGCAGTGTGTACCACCATCCTCGCCGTAGTAACCTGTTGTACCATCGGCGGTAATAACGATATTCTCATGGTTCATACGCCCAAGAGCCCAAAGTTTTTCCTGTTTGTTGTTACCATATTCCATTACAGATGCTGTAGATGGATCGATTTCTACAAACCATCCAAGATCCTGGTAGCCGTCGCCGTTGGCATCACCATTAGCAGTATCTTCTTCTGTAGTAATTACAGTACCCCAAGGTGTAATTCCACCAGAACAGTTTCTTGATGTAGTTACAAGATCTGCGTTGTACATATCTACTGCTTTAGAATCGTCTACTACCCATAGTTTTTCTTCTTCATTAAGGTGAATGTTAAGCATAGAAACACCTCCCGGAGTATTTTCCTGATTTACAGAAAGGTGGCCTGTAGTGCTGCTTCCGTTTACCGGAACAAACGCAGTGTAATCATGGTTACCCGGTACGTTTCCACCGCCTGTCATATAAGCAGAGCCTTCTTTGAAAAGAAGCTGGTAACGGAATTCAGGCGCTATGATAAGGTGGTCAAGCTGAGCCGTTGGGTTAATAGAAGTAAAACATCCTATGTGCTCTTCGTCACACGCAATTTCAAGCGCAGGGTTGGTGTTTTTGATGTAAAGGTCAAAACCTATGTCAGAGCTTTGTCCATCACGGTTGTGTACTTCTACAGCAATCCTGTTGATCCCTGTCTGGAATACTGTTTTAGATACCTGGTGGATGTAGAATCTTTTCTCATCGGCACCATCAACGATTGTTGAAGAGTTAGTAAGGTAATCTGTAGGTTCAACAGGCATATTTTCCCTGTATACTTCCACCCCGTTTACATAAACGATAGCACCGTCATCTCTTCTTAAACCAAATTCTACAAACTCAGTAAGTGAAGAAGGGTTCACATCAATGTCTTTGTAAAAATAAGATGTAATATACTTGTTACCTGAATCAGGTCCAAAAGATATTACAGTTGCAGTAGGATCGCCATACCCCAATGGCGCAGTTCCTGTAGCCCATCCTGCATTTGCAGCAGCAGGCTGGTTCCAGTCTGTTGCATCCTGGCTTGTACCGTTGTCAAGATACTTCCACTGAGCACCTTTTGATACTGGATAAATACCCTCCTGGGCATACATAGCCCCTGAAAGTAAAATGCTTACTAATAGTAAACGTTTTTTCATAATTCTTTAGATTTGATTTTAGTTTTTGTTAAAGCAAAAGTAGAATCAGAAAATATCCTGTGTCTGAAGCGGTGCTTAAGTTTATATTAAGTAACACGCAAAATCCCACAGCAAACAGCCCATTCTTTAAGTAATGATTATGCAGGCGTTACTAATTAAACTCAGTATAAATAAGAAGGCTGAAATTATTCAGCCTTCTTATTATTTTGAAACCGGTTTTCTTACCGGGATATCATTAAGGGATTTTATAAAAGCGATAAGCTCTTTCTTTTCCGTATCTGTAAGATTTAAAGGATCAGAAGATAATGTCTGGTTGATTACATTTAACCCTAATCCGCCGCCACCGCCGTTGTTGTAAAAGTCTATTACTTCCTCTAGAGTCGTATAAGCCCCGTTATGAAAATAAGGTGCTGTAAGCCCTGCATTCCTTACCGAATTTGTCTTGAATGACTTTTCATAGATCCAGGCATATTCGCTTAAAACGGTATTAGACCATCGGCCTTCGTCACTGTCAAGCCTCAGATTTTTGGCTTTAGGATCGGCAAGCACACCTAATATCTCACTTTCATTCTCATTATAAAAAGGCGGAACCAGTCCTGCAAACGTTGGTGCAAAATGGCAGGTTCCGCAAGCGGCTTTCCCCATAAAGAGGTTAAAACCGTTCTTAACATCCTGACTTAATTCTTTAGATTCCCCTCGTACATATTTGTCAAAATCGCTGTTGTATGAGCGCAGTGACAATACATAAGATGCCAGCGCTTTAGAAAACTTCTCGCGGGTAACTTCGCCCTTACCAAAAACGGATTTAAATTGCGCAGCATATTTTTTACTTGTACCCAGTTTTTTGAGAATAGAACTGTAGGCTGTATTAAATTCTTCGGGGTTAAAAATTACGTGTTCTGCCTGCTGCTCTAAGGTAAAGGCGCGCAGGTCATAAAAAAACCTGTCGGCATATACCGCGTTTACTAATGTAGGCGCATTACGCATCACATTTTTACCCTTGATGCTGCTTACCGATTTTACAATACCATCGGCATAGCCTTTTTCCGGCTGATGGCAGCTTGCACAGCTCATTACACCGTCGCCGCTTATGGCAGTATCATAAAACAGCTCTTCGCCTAAGGAACGGAGTGCCTCGCTATCTTCCCCTTTTTTAAGGTCGGTAAAAAAATAAGGGTTAAGAAAATCGTTGCCAAAAATAGACGTGCTGTTAGCATTCCATGATGTAGTCTGTATAAGGAAATCTGGTGCAGCACCTTTTTCAATTTTACCCAATTCGCTATACAGCGGATCTATATATTTTTTAAGTATCTCAAGCCTGTCAAGGGTATCAAAATCTGAGTTCTTATCTAGGTATGCTACCGCGTCATCAAACAGCGATTGCACTTTAGTATTTTTAGCATCGCTGTAATTCTCTGCATAAAAAGTCTTCATGCCCTGTAACGATGCTTTTGCTTCAGGAATAGCATTCAGCGAGCCCGGAGTATCAAAACCCGTAATTCCCAGCGAATATATCCTGACCAACTGGATACGCATTGCGGCGACATTGCCTTCATCTTTAAGTTTTGTAGTTAGGCTATTGAACAACAGGCTATAATTGGCGCTCAGCTTTTTAGCTACCGCGGCAATCTGTACCTTTTCTGCAGCTGCCTCATCAGAGAATACCAATTCATCCATTACCTGTAAGCCTTCGGGAGTTAACACTATGGGGCTGGTACCCGATTTTTCAATATGTAATAGCGGTGCTCCGTTTATATGTTCGTTTACATATTCGGTGTAATGAAAGGCTAGGTAAAATTCAACCTTTTTATAACTTATCCTTGTTGCCGCGACGGATGATCGCAATGAATCAAGCGTTACTTTCCCGTTCCTGTACCCTTGGGCAGAGGCATCAAGGTTATGTACTGCCTGATTAAATTCTAATGTAAATTTATTGAGCACTACAGGAGAAATCTCATATTCAGATGTTGCAGAGAATGAAAAACTCATTACACCTGCCATAACAGCCACCGTGCTTACTGCAGCTATCTTTATCTTACTGTAATTGAAACGCATAGAATATGTTTTGTTAGCTAATCTTAAATTTGGCAAACATACCAAAGGCAGATACCCACTTGCGTTAAGCTGTCATTAAGTAATGATTAAATAAGCAATAGAGCGTTTTTCATGAAAACACCCAATATTGTTGTCTAAAAATCGAGTAAATTGCGTTTCTATACTATAAAAATTACAAATGAAAAAGAGCCTTACCGCCGTTTGTTATGGCGAAGTATTGTGGGATATATTTAGCAGTGAAAAGAAAATAGGCGGCGCTCCGTTAAACGTGGCATTACGCATCAAAAGTTTGGGCTTTGATTCGGCAATGATAAGCTGTGTAGGTAAAGACGAAGACGGACACGAAATTATAACCCACATTGCAAAACAGGGTCTTGACACAAAAGCGATAAGCACCAACGCTTACCCCACAGGAGTAGTGCAGGTACACCTTAACGAAACCGGTTCTGCCAGCTATGACATCCATTATCCATCCGCATGGGATAAGATAGAAATAAACAATCATGCCAAAACCCTCGTAAAAAATGCTGACGTACTTATTTACGGAAGCCTGGTCTGCCGTGACGAAACATCAAGAGCTACACTTTTGGGACTTTTGGAAAAGGAAGTATGCAAAGTCTTTGACGTTAATCTTAGAAAACCGCATTACACCATAGAGACATTAAAGCTGCTGATGCAAAAAGCAGACTTTATAAAATTTAATGACGAAGAGCTGCCTGAAATCGCACTGGCGTTAGGCGCTGCCGAACAAGGACTAAAAGAAAACATTGAATTTATAGCAGAAGCAACCAACACAAAAAGCATTTGTGTGACCTGTGGAAAAGACGGAGCACTATTGTATTGGGATGGCGCCTATTATTCTAACCCGGGATACAACATTACCGTTGCAGATACAGTTGGTGCAGGCGACTCTTTCCTGGCTTCTATCGTCACTAAACTGTTTAGCGAAAATGATCCGCAGGCAGCTGTAGATTTTGCCTGTGCTGTAGGTGCATTGGTAGCGTCAAAATCGGGTGCAAACCCAGAGGTTAGCAGTGCAGAAGTTATTTCTATAATGCGTGTCTGATAAATAAAGTGCCATATTTTATAATTATATGACTGCATAACAGTTGTCGCTATATTTGAATATATTTGTTTGTTCCAAATCCAACCGTCTGCCATGTCCTTCAAAGTAAAAAAGATACTTATTATGTTGTCGTTCGTAATGTCTGCTACACTCTCGTGGAGCCAGATACAATCCGCTGCACAATGTGATTCAATTTTAAAAAAAGGACAGGAAGCTACCCGTAACAAGGAATATGTAAAATCGCTGGAACTGCTTACTACCGCACGCACAGCGGCCGAAAAAAACCGCTGGAACAAACAACTGTTCTATGCCATAAATTACACCGCCCACAATTATATTGCCATGATGGATTATGGCGAGGCGCTTAACTACTGCCTTGAAGCGTACAACCTTTCGGTAAAGGAGCTTGGACCTGAATTTGAAATGATTGCTCTTAATAATATTGCTATCCTTTACACCGCCGATAAGAACTATAAAAAAGCGCGCGAATATTATAAAAAGACTTACGAAACCGCCAAAAACGAAAACTACAAGAGCCTTGGCATTTACCTCATTAACCTGGCTAACGTAGAGAATATACTGGAAAATCCTGAACAGGCCAGAGCGTATATTAATGAGGCAATGCCCAATCTTACTAAAAACTGGCCGCAATCTGTTGTCGCGGCAAACATGATACTCGCCGAAAGTGACCTGCTTGAAGGCAATACGGTTATGGCACGACAAAAAGCCGAACAGTTGTTACAGCAGGAAGTAAAAGATGTGGCATACAATGATATTGCTGTTCCGCTAAAAGAGATTATCGTTAAAAGCTATTTTGAGGAAAGCAACTATGATATGGCTGCCCAAACCGCACGTAACATCCTTGCCAAAGAACGCAACATAGAAACAAGGGAAAGAATTTTTGAACTCCTCTCTAAAATATACAACAAAAGTGGCAAGTATCAGTTGGCCGTAGCGTGTAAAGATTCCATTATTGATACCCAGCATAAGCTGAACGAGATTAAGAACGGAAGGCTGTTTGAGAACAGCAGGGTTAAATTTGAGATGCAGGACTATAAGAACCAACTCGCTCTAAAGGAAGAAAAAACTGCTGCTCAGCGTAAGATCATCTACTCCCTGCTTGCAATCTTTATTGCCGTGCTTACAGGTATCGTATTTATATTTCGCCAAAAGAAGCTTATAGCCGAACGCAACCAGCGCATTACTTCCCTTGAGCTTGAAAAAGAAAAGAACGATAACCTGTTGCTTGAAAAACAATTCAGGGAAAATGAAACTAATGCACTTCTGGAACAGGAACGCCTCAAAAATGAAATTGAGGCACGAAACAGGAAACTATCTGCTAAGGCTTTATTCTTATCTGACAGGAACCAGCTTATTGAAGACATAATAACGTCACTTGCAAAGAAACCCAAACTTTCTAAAGATGTATCGCTGGCCAACCATATCAGGGATCTTAAGAGCCACCTTAAGGCAGATGATGAATGGGAAGATTTTATCACTCATTTTGAGGAGCTCAACCAGGGGTTTCTTAACCGCCTTAAGACACAGCACCCAGGCCTCACATCAAACGATATCAGATTCATTGCATATATCTACATGAACCTTAGTATCAAGGAAATTTCTTCAATTTTAAACATTACAATCGAGGCATGCAGGAAGCGAAAAGACCGTATTGCACATAAGATGGAATTAGCCGAAAATATTAGCCTATACAATTATATTTCAACACTATAAGACATCACTGTCTCACTTTTTCGACCATTTGTCCTACTGTTTCCTAACCGATAGTTATGCGCATTTTAAATAATGCGTGAAATTTTTGTTAATGTTGTGCTCAGTAATGATGATCTAAAAAAATTAAGCCGAAACAAATCTGTTTGCAAGGCTTAATTTTTTCTTCCTATTGATTCAAGATTTTACTACATACATAAACTACTAATTTTTTTTAACATCAAAAAAAGGGAAATGATGAAACAAATCTCACTTTTTTTAATCGCATTGCTATTATCATTCAGCAGTAATGCGCAGCTCGCAGAGGAAAGCTTTGAGAGCTGGAGTAACGGCCAGGGGCCTGCAAACTGGAAGGTGCTGCAAAACACTATTGGCACTGCCAACATGTGGGTACAGTCTACAGCAGGATTTGCCCCTACCCCGCCGCACACAGGGATGCATGCCGCTTACATGGATGCACAAAACGTAACGACAGGATTGCCTGAAGATTACCTTGTTACACCATTATTTAATGCACCCGTAAACGGGCGTTTGTTTTTTTACTCAAGGCTTACCCAGGCATTAGACCAGGGCAGTGTGTATAAGGTAAAAATACTGCCTGCGGGCGCAAATGCAGACGACCTTACTGCTTATGTTGAACTTCAGTCATGGACAGAACTGCAAATTAACCCGACCCAGACAGAATACAACAAAATCACAGTTGACATTCCGGCAGAATATGAAAATACCAATGTGCGCCTTGCTTTTGTCTTGGTAAGCGACAACGGTGACCGCTGGCTTATAGATGATGTAAAAGTCGTATCGCAATGTTTACTGCCCGTAAACCTTACAGCATCTGATATTACAATAAACTCTGCTAACCTTACGTGGGACAATCCTTCGGGGGCTGCCCAGTGGGAAATAGAAATTGTTGAAGAAGGACAAGGTGCAACAGGCACCGGCTTTGTATATAGCGGAGCACTTCCGTATCATGCTGCAGGCCTTCAGTCGGGCATGGAATACCGGTTTTATGTGAGGGCACTTTGCGCCGACAGCGGCGAGAGCGACTGGACAGATCCGGCTGTATTTACAACGGTACAACCCGGCGACAGCTGCCAGGACCCAATACAGATACTTTCATTGCCCTATACAGCTAATGATGATACCGCAAACTACCCTGATACTTACGAAGGCTCAGCCGGAGGATGTGGTGTATCAAACTCAGCACAACACCTCAATGGTAACGACGTAACATACGCTTACACGGCAACGGCAAACGGTACCATAAGCATCAATGTAGCTAACATAACCGATACTTATGCAGGTATATTTGTATACACCTCATGTGCAGCTATTGGAACTCAGTGTTATGCAGGAGCAGCAAACGACTACCTTACCCCTGCCCCTGATCTTAATATCCCTTCAATAAGTGTTACTGCGGGTACGACTTACTACATTGTTATATCTTCATGGTTTGCAGAGTCGGTAGGTTATCAGCTTAACATCCAGGAGGAGTTTTGCGAAAAACCAACTAACCTTGCTGTAACCGATCCTACATATACCGGCGCTACATTCAGCTGGGATTCTACAGCAACTTCATGGCAGTATGTTATCCAGCCTGTAGGTACGGGACTGCCTATGGGAACAGGTTTGGCAACAAACTTTAGTACTATAACATCAAGCACATTGAGCGCCAGCACACAGTATGAAATTTACGTACGCTCAAATTGCGGTGACGGTACATTTAGCAGCTGGACTGGCCCTGTACAATTCAACACGCTTTGCAATAATTTTACAACACCTTATTTTGAAGGCTTCAATACAAATTCTGCATCTCAATTCTGCTGGACTATTGCCGACATTAATAACGATGGCAGCGTATGGGACATGGACTTTACCTACGACTTTTTTGAAGGCGACCAGTCGGCAAAATTTGATGTAAGCGCTACTTCTGAAAATGACGATATGCTTATCTCACCTGCCATTGTGCTTACAGGCAATGAGAGGCTTAAATTCCGTTATAAAACACAAGAATTTGGAGCGGTTGCCTTTAAAGTAATGGCATCTACGACAGGCAATGCCCCTGAAGATTTTACCATAGAGCTTTCACCACTTACAAGCTATGCTGTAGATTTATTTACAGAAAAGATCATAAACGTCTCTAACTTGCCTGCTGGCCCTGTTCACTTTGCTTGGTATGTACCTACAGGTGTAAATGGTGGTTATGAGCTTATGATAGACAACATTATTGTTGAGCCGATGCCAACGTGCGCGGAACCAACCGATATTGTTGTAACGAATATTGGAAACACTACGGCAAATGTTACCTGGACTACAGGAAATACAGAAACTAACTGGGAAATTATTGTTGGCAATGCGCAAACTGTAGGCACACCAGGTGCAAGCACAAATGGTACACCTCTTACAGCAGCTAGCTATACAGCAACAGGGCTTGCCCCTAATACACTGCAAAGTGTTTTTGTACGCGCAATATGCGGCCCGAACAATAAAAGTATCTGGACGGGTCCCTATTACTTCACTACAAAATGTGACGCACTGCCGGTTCCTTTCTTTGAAGGATTCAATAGTGACTCTGCAACCGAACAGTGCTGGACAACTGCCAACAATAATGGCGACTGGGCAGTATGGGACCTTGCAAACAATGATGCTTTCGAGGGCGATGAAGCTGCCAATATGTATGCAGGTAACGCTGCAAACAACGATTGGTTAATTTCTCCTGCAATAAACCTTACAGGTAATGAAAGGCTTAAATTTCATTACAAAATAGGCAATGCGCAGGAAGGCAGTACAGGATTTAAAGTACTTCTTTCTACTACAAATGCCAATATAAGTGACTTTACCGAAGTAATCGTTCCGGAAACGGTTTACACAAATGAAGAGTATGTCGTTAAAACGGTATCGCTTGCTGCTTATACAGGCACAGTTTATATTGCATGGCAGGTACCTCCTTCTGTTGAATACGCGTCAGACCTGTTTATTGACAATGTTATCATAGAGCCGCTGCCGGCTTGCCCTGAGCCTTCATATATTGAGTTCAGCGACGTTACGCAGACATCGGCACAGGTAAACTGGACACCGGGCGGAAACGAAACACAATGGGAACTGTTTATAAATGTTGATGGAGAAGATGCTCCTGCAACGGGAATTACAGTAACCTCATTACCTTATACAATTACTGACCTGGCAGATGGGTCTGCAATACAATCGGGCACGCCATACCATGTTACGGTAAAGGCGATATGCAGCGATACGTCGTCAAGCATACCATCTGACGGTGCAAACTTTGTAACGCTCATAAGCAACGACGACTGCGAAACAGCCGTTACGATACCTGTAAACACAGGCGCTTTTTGCGAACTGTATGCAAACGGTACATTAAACCTTGCTACAGAATCGCCTCAGGCAAACCCATGCGGCGAATGGACAAGTGCCGATGACGATGTTTGGTTTGAGTTTACAGCCACATCGCCAACGCATACTGTAACTGTTTTTGATATTTCAGAAGGCGCATCATACATGAACTATGTTATTTACAACGGCGATGACTGTGATAACTTAACCCAGATTGGTGACTGTAATGGTGCTTATGCCGAATTTGGCAATGCAGCCTCTACTACCCTGCTTGAAAACCTTACTGTAGGTTCAAAATACAAATTGAGGATATTTAGCGCCGAAGCCAGCACTAACCAGACTACCACATTTAAGATATGTGTAAAAGTGCCGGTTAAACCTATAATCGTTACAACAACAGAACACACAGTTGAAGAACTGGTTAAAAATGTATTATTTAACGGAAACTGTTCACAGATAAGTAATGTTACCTACTCTACAGGAACAAACTATCCTGATCCTGACAATATCTTTGGCGACAACCCTAACGGTATAGGATACTTTAACAAAGGTGAGTCTAACTTCCCTTTTAACGAAGGTATCGTTATGACAACCGGAGATGTACTTAAAGTTCCGGGCCCTAACTACAGGGCAATGGAACAGGGATCTGGAGTATGGTTAGGAGATACAGATGTAGATGCGGTTATGGAGAATATGCTTGGTGCACCACCATTCCAACCGTCTACAAATGCATCGGTTATTGAGTTTGATTTTGTGCCATCGGTACCGCAATTAAACCTTGATTTCTTTTTTGCTTCAGAAGAATATGGCGACATGATACAGTGCTACAGCTACGATACATTTGCTGTACTTCTTACAGATGCTGACGGAAACACGCAAAACATTGCCGTGATACCCGGAACAGACCTTGCAATATCTGTATTTAATATCAGCGGAGCGGGATATCCTAACGTTTGTCCCGGTTACAACCTTGAATGGTTTGATAAGTACAATGTATTTGGGCAGGAAGACCTTTCCCCTACTTCATTTGCAGGGCAGACTAAAGTGATGACTGCTACGGCAAACGTACAGGTTAACCAGCAATACCATCTTAAGATAGCTATTGCAGAAACAGACAACAACCTTGACTCGGGCGTATTCATTAAGGGAGGTATAATTGATGGCGGCGGAACTGTAGACCTTGGTGACGATTTGCTTGTTGCAACACAAACTGCGGTTTGCGACGGAGAATCGGCAACTATTTCAACAAACCTTGACGCTGCTGTTTATGATTTTGAATGGAAACGTAATGATGTTGTAATTGCAGGCCAAACCGATGCTGCGCTTACAGTAACTGAGCCGGGAACATACTCAGTCAGTGCAAATATTACAGGCTATACCTGTTTGATACAGGACAGCGTTGTTGTTGAGTTCTATCCTGCTGATGCTACGGCAAATCCTGCTGATATTACGGTATGCGACGTTGATGGTTTTGCAGATTTTGATCTTGTATCTAATACTGCTGTAATCCTGAACGGACTTAATCCTGCTAATTATACAGTTACTTACCATGCTGACGCTAATGATGCTGAAAATAATACAAATCCTTTACTATCGCCATATACCAACACAGTACAATTTACACAAACAGTATATGCAAGGATAGTAAACAACACTACGCAGTGTTACGTTGTTAAGTCATTTGTGCTGAATGCACAGGATCTATCGCCTAAGTTTACCCTTGATGGTATTTTCACAGCGTGTAGCCCTGAAGATACATCGATAACTGTTAATCCTTCTAATTTTAACCTTGCAGATGCTACATACACATGGACGCTTAATGGTGCCCCAATCGCTGCAAACACAAGCACTATTGTTCCTGAAGAGTTTGGCGAATATGCCGTTACAGTTGCTATAAACGATAATTGCAGTGCAACAGATAGCGTGGTAGTTTCTCGCGATGAAACTGCTGTTGAAATTGCAGTTGCAGATAACTGCGAAAACAACATTTATGTTGTAGAGGTTATAGACAATGGCGGCTTTAACATTGATACCGCTGCCTATGCATGGACAGGCCCTGAAGGTTTTACATCTCAGGAGCGAAAATTTACTGCTACGCTTCCGGGCATCTACAATGTTGTTGTAACTACTGCAGATGGTTGTACTGGCGAAACAGAATTTACCGTAGTAAGTACTACCTGCGAAATACCGAGAGGTATATCGCCTAACGGAGATGGTAAAAACGACGAACTTGACCTTAGCACCTTAAGCATTAAAAAACTTAGCATTTTTAACCGCTACGGACAGGAAGTATTCACTAAAAACAATTATACCAAAGAATGGCACGGACAGGATTCTCACGGATCTGAACTGCCAACAGGAACTTACTTTTACATGATAGAACTTCAGGGAGAAAGTAAGACAGGATGGATATATGTAAACAGGCAGGAATAAATATTTATAAGTTTAGTTAATTTAGGTTAAGAGGCCGCTCAGTTTTGAGCGGCTTTTTTTATAATTTATTAAAAAATATAGTTTTCTAACAGCCTCTGAAAAAACACAATAAAAATATAACAACGAAAAACCTATAAGTCCACTTTTCTTCTAATAAATTAAGTTAATAGTTAACTTTATATTAATTTTTTTTTAAATTTGAGACTTAACTTAGCTAAACTTTATATTTATGAGGAAAATTACATTGATGATCGTCGTGTCATTATTGTCGTTTTGTACGTATGGGCAGCTTGCACTTCAGGGATTTGAAACGCCCTGGACAGGTAGCCCTGCAGCCCCACCAGGCGGGTGGGTCGTGTACAGCGAAATTGGTACCACCACATGGGTGCGGACCGTTACAACTAACACGCAAACGCCACCACACACTGGTAGCTATGCGGCTTATCTGGACAGGGAGAACGTAGTTCCTTCTGCTCCAATTCCTACCAACTGGCTTATTACACCCCAGTTTAATTCTCCAAACAACGGACAACTGCACTTTTATTCCAGGCTAACTCAGCTTGGAGATCAGGGAGGTACTTACAAGATCATGATTGCTCCTGTAGCAGATCCTGCAACTCCTGTTACGCAGCTTCCGTTTGTGGATCTTGTTGCCCCGATGGGTGAACTTACGATAAATCCTACACAGCAGGAGTATGTTGAAAAAACATTCAACATACCGGCTGCATATGCAAATATGCAGGTACGTATCGCATTCATCATGATTGGCGACCAGGCAGACCGTTGGCTGGTTGACGATGTAGAGGTGATATCGCAATGTACTGCGCCATCTACCCTTACAGCCACAGACATCACTCTTACATCTGCAAAATTGAACTGGAATAATCCTACCGGGGTTACTTCATGGGAAATTGAAGTGGTGCCGGATGCATCTAACCCAACAGGTGTAGGTGTTACGTATTCAGGACAGCTTCCTTACCAGGTAAATAACCTTACTGCAGACACGGCTTACAAATATTATGTAAGGTCGCTTTGTACTGATGGTGGTAAGAGTGCCTGGGTCGGCCCTTATTTCTTTACCACGCCTGCATTGGGAGAAACATGTGCGGCTCCGCTGGTAATTCCTACCACACAGCCGTTACCTTACACAACAACAAACACTACTGCAAACTTTGCCGACAACTATGAAGGCGCTCCAGGTACAGGATGTGGAACAACAGCAAGCTACCTTTCCGGTAACGATGTTGTGTATTCTTACACTCCTACCATTACAGGAAGCATCCAGATAAGTCTTTCGGGCACACAGGGTGTAGCGGGCGTATTTGTATACGCGAGCTGTACTAACATTGGTACAAACTGTATTGCTGGTGCACTTGCAACTGCTACGGCGCCGGCTGTTATAGCTTCTATGGCTGTTACAGCGGGCACTACATACTACATTGTAGTATCTAGTACAACGCAAACAGTACCATATACACTTACATTACAACAGGTATATTGTGCTGCTCCCGCTACACTGGCAGCAGCTAACCAAACAGCTACATCTGCAGACATCTCATGGGCTGCAGGAACAGCAACTGCATGGCAAATTGCTGTACAGCCTGCAAACTCAGGTCTGCCTACAGTTGCAGGACAAAATGTAACGCAAAATACTGTTACAGTAAGTAATACTACAACACCTGCCGCAGCATTTACTCCTGCCACGGCTTATGAGTTTTATGTTAGGGCAAATTGTGGCGATGGCACATATAGTATTTGGTCTGGACCATTCTTTTTCTCTACAACACAGATAGCTGTTAACTTAAACTATCTTGAAACGTTTGACGGGCCACAGGCTCACGGATGGTCTATTAACAATGGCAGTCAGCAAAATAAATGGTATGTAGGGGCAGCAACAAGCAACAGCCCTACTAACTCACTATATGTAAGTAATGACGGAGGTGTTTCTAACAACTATACTGTTACAACAGGATCTGTTGTTCATGCATACCGCGATATTATTATAGCGCCTGGCACAGGATCTATTAGCGTTTCTTTTGACCTGAAAGCAGGTGGAGAAAGCACTATAGACTACGTTAGGGCATGGTTAGTACCAACGACATTTGTACCAACACCGGGTACACAAATTACTACAGCAAATGGTGTTCAGGTTGGAGGTAATTTTAACCTTACTCCGGCATGGACAACTCAAAACGTAGTTGTGCCTACCACTACTCTTGCAGGTTCAACAAGAAGGCTTGTGTTTGAGTGGAGAAACGACACTTTTGGAGGTGCTCAGCCTGCGGGTGCAATAGATAACGTAAATGTAAAAGTAATTACATGCCCGTCTCCGGCTGCTCCTACGTTAACTTCGGCAACGCAAACTTCGGCTACATTCTCATGGGTAGCTCCTACAGGAGTTACTCCGGCAAATGGTTATGACTACTATTACAGCCAAACGAATGTAACGCCATCTACAACTGCTACAGTTAACGGCACTACAACAGCTACTACGCAAACTATTACTCCCCTTACATCGTCAGAAACCTACTATTTCTGGGTAAGAAGTAACTGTGGAGCTAATGATAAAAGTTTCTGGGTAGGACCTGCTATTGTAGTTGTACCTCAGGTACCTACAACGCTGCCATTTATCCAAAATTTTGACGGTACCGGTTCTCATGGATTATCGTTAAGCAACGGCGCTCAGCCAAACAAATGGTTTGTAGGCACTGCAACATTTAACAGCCCGGGCAAATCATTATATGTATCTAACGACAATGGTGTTACAAATAACTATAATGTAAGTGCTTCATCTGTTGTACATGCGTACAGAGACATAACAATTCCATCAGATGCTGGTGAAATATCAGTTAATTTCGACTTCAAAACTGTTGGCGAATTAGGATGGGATTATGTAAGGGTATGGATGGTACCAACAACTTTTGCTCCTACAACAGGAACGCAAATTACTGCAGGTACTGCAGCTGATATGAGAGTTCAGTTAGGTGGAAATTTAGAAACTCCTGCAAACTGGACAACATTATCTTTTGACACCCCGGTAAATGCTTATCAGGGACAAAACAGAAGGCTTGTTTTTGAATGGAGAAACGATGCTGTTTTAGGAGCTAACCCTCCGGCAGCCATTGATAACATTAATGTATCTGTTGTTACGTGTCCTAAACCGGCCGGGCTTGCAGCTATCAATGTTACCAATACATCTGCTACACTAGACTGGGTTGAACCGGGATCTGCTACAAACTGGGAAGTTGTAGTTATGCCTGCAACGGGCGCAGCAACACCAACAGGAGCAGGAACACCTGTAACTGACAGCCAGTATACTCCACCGGCAGGTTCTCTTGTTTATGGAACACAATATGTGTTTTATGTAAGATCTATGTGTGGCGGTACAGCCGGCGCAAGTAAATGGTCAGGGCCTTTTGCCTTTGCTCTTAAACCATTGAATGACGAATGTGCTCAGGCAACAGTTATACCTACTAACCCTGCACTTACCTGTACAAATTTTGGCACAGGAAGCATAGGCGGTGCAACTGCATCTCCTCAGGCGACAACTTGTTTCGGTACGCCTGATGATGACATTTGGTTCCAATTTGTAGCTACTAATACTTCTCATATCATTACATTGAGTAATTTTACAGGTAACAATACATTCCTGTATCATGCCGTATATTCTGGTACAGACTGTGCTGCTCTAACACAACTTTATTGTGGTACTGCTAATACAAGTGTAGCTAATAACCTTGTTGTAGGCCAGACTTATAAAGTAAGGGTGTACACCTGGACGAACACGCCTAACCAGACATCTAACTTCCAGATATGTGTTACGACGCCACCACCACCACCGGCAAACGACCCTTGTTCTGGCGCATTTGCTTTAACGGTAAATCCTACACTTGTTTGCGACCAGACTACTGCAGGTACTATCTATTCTGCAACCCAGTCACCGGAAGCTACAACATGTGGAGGTACAAAGGACGATGACGTTTGGTTTACATTCGTAGCAACTAACACTACGCACAGGATAAGCCTGCTAAATATTACTGGTAGTACTACAGATTTATTCCACGTATTATACTCTGGTAACAACTGTGGTGCTTTAACCCAGTTATACTGTAGCGACCCTAACGAAAGCTGGGCAAATAACCTTGTTGTTGGGCAAACTTACTACCTGAGGGTATATTCCTGGACAGCTACAGCAGGACAAACATCTGCATTCCAGGTATGTGTTGGAACTCCTCCTCCACCTCCTGCTAATGATGAGTGCGCCGGTGCTGTAACTGTACCTGTTAACCCTACGCTTACTTGTGCGCAGTCAGTGCCTGGCACAATTACATCGGCAACGGCATCACCAGAAGCTAATACTTGTGGTAATACAGCAGATGATGATGACATTTGGTTTGAATTTACTGCAACAAGCACAGCTCAGATCATCGAGCTTAAAAATGTTACAGGAAGTACTACAGACCTTTACCACGCAGTTTACGTAGGTGATGTGTGCGGTACTTTAACACAGCTATATTGCAGCGACCCTAACTATAGCCTTGGCCAGAACTTTGTTGTGGGTCAGACTTATAAAGTAAGGGTATGGTCTAATACTACAACAGCTAACCAGACAACTGCTTTTGATATTTGTGTTACTACACCACCGCCTCCTGCAACAAACAACGAATGTGCCGGTGCAATAAATGTTCCTGTAAATCAGGATCCTTCTTGTACTTTGTTTGCATCAGGAAGTGTTTATGGAGCAACTGCATCTTTACCGGCCCCAACATGTGGCGCTACTGGTGCAGATGATGATGTTTGGTTTGAATTTACAGCAACAGCTACTACACACCTTATCTCTTTAAATAACATTGCAGGAAGCTCAACAGGGCTTTACCATGCTCTTTACACAGGAGATTGCGGTTCGTTAACACAGGTTGCGTGTACCACAGCCGCCAGTAGTGTTGCTAATAATCTTGTTATAGGTACAAACTATAAATTAAGGGTTTACACAAGCACTACAACACCAAACCAGACTACTTCGTTTGATGTGTGTGTAAGGATACCTAACACACCTATCAATGTAGATGTTACGACATATACAACAGAACAGCTTGTTACAGAAGTACTTTTCAATACTCCATGTGCGAGTATAACTAACATTACATCTTCTTCTCAGGCTAACTTTGGCGGAGTGCCAAGTTTAGGATACTTTGATTATGCAGGTGGCGCTAACGGATTCCCATTCAGCTACGGTGTTATCCTTGCTACAAATGACGCTGTTGTTGCAGAAGGCCCTTACATAGGCAACACGGCCGGAAGTAACACTACACCGGCATGGCCAGGTGATGCAGATCTTGAGGACATCATTGTTGCTAATGATCCTGCGCAGATATCTGACACGTTTAACGCTACGAAACTGGAGTTTGACTTCGTTCCGCTGATCAACAAGTTTGAATTTGATTTCTTATTTGCTTCGGCAGAATACGGTACTTTCCAATGTAACTATTCAGATGCATTTGCATTTATACTTACAGCTCCAGACGGTACTACAGAAAATCTTGCAGTGCTGCCTAACACTACGATACCTGTAAGTGTTACAAACATCAGGAATTCATTATACAATACTGGATGTGCTTCTGCGAATGTTCAATATTTTGGACAATACAATGCCGGCGATCCAATGGCGTCTGCCATTAACTTTAACGGCCAGACGAAAGCACTTACGGCTTCTGCTATAGTTATTCCTGGTCAAACGTACCACATTAAGCTTGTTATTGCAGATTACCAGGATTCATCGTTTAACTCTGCAGTATTCTTAGGAGGTGGTAGTTTCAACATAGGATCTCTTGACTTAGGTCTTGACCTTCTTGTAGATAACGGAACTGCTATTTGTGATACAGAAAGCAAAGTAATAGATACGCAGCTTACAGGAGGTGACTATGTCTTTACATGGTACAAAGACGGTGTTCTTATCCCGGACGCTACAGGCTCTACTTATGAGGCTACGGAAACAGGTAACTATGGTGTAGAAGCTTCTTTCCCTAACATTGATTGTTCTTTTGAAGGAAGCATCAGGGTAGAATTCTATCCTCTTGTAAACTCACTAACAGGCGACCCTGTAGATATGACTGTATGTGACGCTAGTGGTTTTAGTACTTTTGATATCACTCCAAATGTGGATATCATTAATGCAGGAACTACAACTCCATCTGACTTTGTTTCTACTGTTCACCCTTCTCAGGCTGACGCAGAAGCCGGAACAAACGCAATAGATCCTGCAGATTATGCAGCATTTACAAATACTGTTGCGGGTACACAAACATTATGGATAAGAACGGTTTACACCCCAACATCATGTGTGGGTATAAAATCTTTTGACCTTATTGTTGAAGACCGTACACCACAGTTTACAATTGACGCTGACTTCTCTATTTGCTTTGGAACATCTGACACTATAGATGTAGTTATTACGGATACTGATACAACGCCTGTTACTTATGTATGGACAAAAGACGGAGTTGTACTTACTACCGAAACATCTTCATCTCTTACTGTTACAGAAGCAGGTGAATATGTTGTTACGCTTGACAGGACAGGATGTTCTACAACTGCAACTGTAAACGTAACCGTTACACCTATACCTGTTGCAGATGCTCCGGCAGATGTAACTGAATGTGGTTCGTATACGTTACCTGTCCTTAGTGCAAACAACATTTATGCAGATGCAAATGATGTTGAAATCCCTGCAGGGACTGCAATAGAAGAAGTAGGAATTACAACGATACGTGTAATCGCTTCAAGCGGAACTACACCAAACTGTACTGCTGAAAATACATTTACAGTAACTATTATCGACGCTCCTACAGTCGTAACTCCTGGAGACCAGATAGTATGTGACAGTTATATATTACCTACCCTAACAACTGGTAATTACTTTACTGCTGCTGGTGGAACTGGTACTGCGTTAAGTGCAGGCGATGTTATCTCTACTACACAAACAATATTTGTGTATGCGGAGTCTGTGTCAGGAACGGTTACTTGTTCATCAGAACTTAGTTTTGTTGTAACAGTTAACCCTACTCCGGTAGCGGTTACTCCTGGTACAATAGAAGCTTGCGACAGCTATGTGCTTCCTGCACTTGCTGCCGGCAGCGGTTACTATACAGGACAAGGTGGTACAGGCACACAATTATCTGAAGGTGATGTTATAACAACTTCACAACAAATATTTGTGTTTGCTCAAACTAATACTACACCAAACTGTACAGATGAAGAAGCATTTACAGTAACAATTACACCAACGCCTGCATTTACCCTTGGAGGCCCATATGTAACTTGTTCTGCTGCTAATGTAACTATCAGCGTAGCCGGTGCTAACTTTGATACTGCTGCTGCAACGTATGCATGGACACTTGACGGTGCGCCTGTAGCGGGAGACGACAGTATTACAGGAACAGGATTTGGAACTTATACGCTTACTGTTACAGTAAATAACTGTACTCATACAGAAAGTGTAGAAATAACCCAGGATCCTAATGCTATCACACTTCTGTTTACTGAAGGATGTGAAGACAATACATATATGCTTAATGTTATTGATGACAATGGTTCATTCAACATAGATTCAGCAACGTATGCATGGACGGGTCCTAATGGATTTACAGCTGCAACACGCTCAATTGCTGCTCCGGTAGCCGGCGAGTACGCTGTTACCGTAACAACTCCTGACGGATGTATTGGCGAAGACTCTTTCACTGTTACAGATACAAGCTGCGAAATACAAAGAGGTATCTCTCCTAATGGTGATGGTAAAAATGATTCATTTGAACTTACAACTCTTAACGTTAAAAAGTTAAGCATCTTTAACCGCTACGGTCAGGAAGTTTATACTAAAAACAACTATAAGAACGAGTGGTTTGGTCAGACAGACAAAGGTGACGAGCTGCCTACGGGTACGTACTTCTATATGATAGAACGTAACAGTGGAGAATCTCACACCGGATGGATCTACATCAACAGACAAGAGTAGATTTCTATAGATTTATAACTAATATTCAATAAGTAAGAGCCGCTTTACAGCGGCTTTTTTTTATTTGTGTATTTAGTGACATTACAATTTATATGTCAATTTACCCTCGATAATATTTAACAAATAGGCACAATCAGGTAATCGTACACACCGATAACTTAAAACGTTTTACTATAAAATGCATCCGCTTGGTCTTCAGTTAATTTGTGAATATTATCTATTAAATAAATAAGAAAAGTTATAATAATATTTTCAAAAGTTAAGATTATAACATTTTACATTTTTTTTGTTTTTTTTAGTTAAAGTTCAAGAATTATGCATAGGGTTATTATCCATTAACCTGTTTTTTTGATTAGTTTTAAAACTTAAACCTAATATTAACTATTTTTTATGAAAAAATTTACACTACTGATCTTTGTATCACTACTGTCGGTTTTTGCCCATGCACAGCTCCCCCCAGAGGGATTTGAAACAGCATGGACAACAGGAACACCCCCTGCTCCCACCGGGTGGACAGTTGTGAATGAAATTGGTCCTGCTGTAACATGGACCAGAAACAACCCTGCAAACACGCTGCAACCTGCACATACAGGGCAATATGCAGCGTATCTTGACAGGGAAAATGTAACAGATGGTACGCCGGCACCAAGAGACTGGCTGATCACACCTTACTTTAACATGCCTACAAACGGACTTTTACGTTTTTTTTCAAGGCTTACAACTCCCGGAGACCAGGGGGGAATTTACAAAGTTAAAATCTCTACCGACTCAAATCCTGCAAACCTTGCAGCCTACACTGATCTGCAAACGTGGACAGAAACACAGCTAAACCCAACGCAAACGGAGTATTACGAAAAAGTAATTACACTACCTAACATTACAGGCTCTGTTCATATTGCCTTTGTTATGGAAGGTGATTTTAAAGACCGCTGGCTTGTAGATGATGTAAGTGTGGTTTCGCAATGTTTTGCACCAACAACCCTTACAGCTAACACACCTACACTTAACGGTATTACGCTAAACTGGGTAAACACCGGTGGAGCTGTTGCATGGAGCGTGGAAATTGTTCATGACTATGAATCACCCACAGGTACAGGTGTAACGTATAACGGACAGCCTCCTTATACTATTACAACAGGGTTAGATCCGGCGACAGCCTACAAAGCCTATATTAGGGCTATATGTAGCGACGGTGGAACGAGCGAACTGATAGGGCCTGTGTTTTTTAACACTGCCGCCCTTGGTGAAAATTGTAGTAATCCTATAGTTGTTACACCCCCGCCTTATACTACAACAAACAATACCTCAAACTTTGCCGACAATTATGAAGGTGCTGCCGGTACGGGTTGTAATGCTACAGGTAACTACCTTTCAGGTAACGATGTTGTATATTCTTATACACCCACTGTAAACGAAAACATTAACATTAACCTTTCCGGTACAGGTACCGGGGCAGGTATGTTTGTTTACAGCAGCTGTGCTAACATAGGTGCGGCATGTATTGCAGGTGGTACAGGAACCCCTACTATTGATATAGCATCGCTTGCTGTTACGGCAAACAATACTATCTATATAGTAGTATCCTCTACTACATCTGCACAAACTACGCCATATACACTTACAATACAAAAAGTATCGTGTGCTGCGCCAACAGCCTTAGCTGCTAACAACGCAACGGCAACATCTGCCGATCTTACATGGGCGGCGGGCACCGCTGCTTCGTGGCAGGTATATGTACAGAACACGGGAGCTGGCTTACCACTTACGGCCGGCCAGAATGTAACGCAAAATACAATTACAGTTACCCAAACAGCTGCAGGCGTTCCTTTTACATCTTCAAGCGCCTACGAGTATTATGTAAGAGCCAATTGCGGTGACGGAACATTCAGTATCTGGTCAGGGCCATTCCAGTTTACGACTACCCAGATTCCGGCAATCCTGAACTATACACAGGATTGGGAGACAACTCCCCACGGATGGACACTTAGTAACGGTAACCTTACTAACAAATGGGTGGTAGGCACTGCAGCCAGCAATGGCGGCACGCGCTCGTTATATATAAGTAACGATAATGGCCTTAACAATACCTATAGCACAACGTCTAACACCACAGTTCATGCATTTAGGGATGTCTTTATTCCTGCCAATTCAAACCAGCTTAACCTTGCATTTGACTGGAGAAACATTGGTGAATCAGGTTGGGATTTTATAAGGGTTTACCTTGTTCCTGTATCTACTACACCGGTTGCAGGCACGCAATTACCTACTGCTCCTGCCGGAGGTGTAAAAATTGGCGGCGACCTTGTTTCAAGTGCGGCGTGGACAACGTCTAATAACGTCATAAATGCAGCGGCTTATTCAAATACAACCATGAGGCTTATATTTGAGTGGAAAAGTGATACATCAGGAGGAAGCCAGCCACCGGCAGCGATAGACAACATCAACTTCTCTATCATTACCTGCCCTGCTCCTACCGCACCGGTAATGGCTGCAAATGGACTGACCCCTACGCAGGCAACCATAAACTGGACAGCTCCTGTACAGGTTCCTGCCTCAGGATATGAATATTATGTAAGCTCAACTCAAACAGCGCCTACAGGAACAACTGCTCCTACAGGAACTGCCGGAACAACAACTACTAACGTTGCTGTAACGCCATCGAGCTCAAACTATTTCTGGGTAAGGGCAAATTGCGGGCCTAACGACAAGAGTACATGGGCTGGCCCATTGTATTTTGTTGCTCCGCAAATTCCTGCAATATTGGATTACACCCAGAATTTTGATCTTGGAAACCATGAATGGAGTTTAAATAATGGTACGCAGGCTAATAAATGGGCAGTAGGATCTGCAACAAGCAACAGCCCTGCAAATTCATTATACATTTCTGAAGATAATGGTACAACAAATACCTATAACATCAATGCAGCTTCGGTAGTACAGGCATACAGGGATATTCAAATGCCTGCAACGCTTGATCAGCTTGAGTTAACATACGACTGGAAATCTAATGGCGAAAGCGCTGTAGATTACTTCAGGGTATGGCTGGTACCTACAGATTTTGTACCTACACCGGGTACACAAATAACTGCCGGTACAGGACGCATTCAGATAGGAGGTAACTCTACGCAAAGCACCACGTGGGTAAATTCTGCAAACATTATCCAGGCCTCTACCTACGGTGCTACTACAAGAAGGCTTGTTTTTGAATGGAGAAACAGTGCAGCTACAGGAACACAATCTCCTGCCGCGATAGATAACATTAACCTAAAGGTTGTTCCTTGTCCTCAGCCATCTGCAATAGTGCTTTCTGCGCTTAGCCAGTCTGCTGCATCATTTACATGGACTGCTCCTACATCTGGTGCACCGGGATATGATTACTATATATCTACCACAAACACTGCACCTGCAAATACTGAAGCTGGTACAGGAAGTACACTAACTGCCTCTGTAACGGTAAACAACCTGCCTACTTCTACTCAGCATTATATCTGGGTAAGAAGCAGCTGTAGTACTACAAGCAAAAGTTACTGGATAGGCCCGCTGGCATTTATTACGCCGCAGATACCTGCTCCTATGGACTATGTTCAGAACTTTGATAACGGGCCTCACGGATTCCAGCTTGTAAATGGTACGCAGACAAACAAATGGGTTGTAGGAAGTGCAGTAAGCAAAAGCGCGCCGAACTCATTGTACATATCTAACGATAATGGTGTAAGTAATGGATATACTATTACTGCTGCATCTGTAGTTCATGCTTACAGGGATATAACTTTTCCATCGGCAATAGATGACGCTATACTTTCGTTTGACTGGAAGAACATTGGCGAAGCAAATGTTGACTATTTCAGGATTTGGCTTGTACCAGTAGATTTTAATCCTACAACAGGCACACAGATCACTGCCGCTGCAGGACGTACACAGCTTGGCGGTAACTTCTCTGATAACGGGGTATGGACAACCGCAAACATTACGTTTAGCGCCATTACACTTCAGGGGCAAACAAGAAGGCTTATATTTGAATGGAGAAACACCGCAGCTACAGGAACACAGCCACCTGCTGCTATAGACAACATCAACTTGTATAAAGTTACCTGTCCGGTTCCATCAAACCTTGCAATGACATCTAACAGTATAGCAGGAACGTCATTTACATGGACACCGCCTACATCGGTTACTCCTACTTATGATTACTACTACTCTACTTCTCCTACTCCTCCGGGAACAGCTACAGCCCCAACAGGAAACGTAGCAACCCCGTCGGTAACTTTGTCTGGTCTTACCGATTCTACAAATTACAATATTTGGGTTAGGTCTAATTGTGGTCCCGGAAGTACAAGTTTATGGATAGGCCCGTTACAGTTTAATACGCCACAAGTGGCATCATCACTTAACTACTCTCAAACTTTTGATGGTAATGCGTATGGATGGACTATCAACAACGGAACCCAGGTTAACAAATGGGTAGTTGGCCCGGCTATATCAAACAGCCCTAACAACTCATTGTACATAAGTAACACATTAGGCGAAACTAATGCATACAACATTACATCTGGATCTGTAGTACACGCGTATAAAGATTTCATTATACCATCGGGTACTGTACCGTTAGACTTCTCGTTCAACTATAAGAACGTGGGTGAGGTTAATGACTACGTAAGGGTATGGAGGGTACCAACTACATTTGTACCTACACCGGGAACGCAGATTACTGCAGCTGCCGATCGTGTGCTTATTGTAAACCCACTTTACAATGCATCTTCATGGACAAACTCAAGCACTATACTGGATCCTACAGCTTTTGCGGGAACTAACCAGCGTATTGTTTTCGAGTGGGTTAATAACACCTTTACAGGAAATCAGGCACCTGCTGCTATTGATAACGTAGATTTTTCTGTTATTACCTGTCCAAGGCCTACTGCACAATCAGTTAGCGACATAACGCAGTCTGGCGCTACGTTCAACTGGAATGAGGCAGGTACAGCAGCAGCATGGGAAGTTTATGTTGCTCCGGCAGGACAGCCTTCTCCAACAGCTGATACACAAGGTATTTCTGCGGGTTCTAAACCTTTCCCTTACACTACTCCTGAACTTGAGCCGTCTACAAGCTACGTATATTATGTACGTTCTGTCTGTAACCCTACAGACAAGAGCAAATGGACAGGGCCATTTGCCTTTACAACTGCTATTGCAAACGACGAATGTTCTGGCGCTTATACATTAACAGTTAACCCTATTGGAGAAGAGTGTGCAGATTTTGCCATTACTTCTTACCTGGGAGCAACGCCATCGCCACAGCCATTTGCCTGCGGAGGAACAAACGGTGCGGATATATGGTTTGAATTTGTAGCAACTTCAGACAGGGCAAACATTGAGCTTTCTCAATTTGTACCGGTTGTAGGTACTCCTCAGCCTGTAGTAATTGCACTTTATGAAGGTACACAATGCGACGTATTACTGCAATTAGAGTGCAGCTCAATAAATGTATTGGCAGCAAGAAACCTTACACCTGGAAACACGTATAAAGTAAGGCTGTACATAAACAACGCTGCTCCTAATCTTAATACATCGTTCAAAGTATGTGTTAATACACCCGATCCTTTACAGAGTGGAGGTACATCTGACTGTGCTGTAACAACAATTAACTATAATTTTGAACAGCCTACACCATTCCCTGTAGTAACACCGCCATCACCATTCCCTGCTATGATACATCATAACACGGTACAAGGATGGAGAACTACAGCACCTGATGGTATCATTGAATTCTGGCCTCCTGTAAATATGGAGAACAAACCGGCGTATGACGGAGGACAGTTTGTTGAGCTTAATGCTAACGTAGTTGCCGGTCTTTACCAGGATTACGCTACGCCAAATGCTACAACATTTACGTACAAGTTTGCCCACATGGGAAGAAGCTGTACAGATAGCTGCCAGCTTCTTGCAGGATCTCCTGATCAGCCAGTGAGCCAGTATACTGTAGTTACAACAGCCACTACAGGCATAAACGGATGGATTGAGTACACTGGTACTTATACATCTACACAGCCTGTAACGCGCTTTATCTTCCAGTCGGCGTCTCAATGTAATGGCGACGGAAGTATTGGTAACTTCCTTGACGGAATCCAGTTTACTGCAAACAACGCCGTTATATCTTACGGTCCTGAAAACCTTGACTGTGTAAATAATGTATTAACTGTTACTGCTGCCGGTTCTGGCGAGTGGAGTGAAGATCCTTCTAACCCGGGCGAAACTCTAGTTACAGACTTTACAAATCCTAACACAACAATTACAGGATTTACAGTGGGAGGTACTTATAAATACCATTGGACTACACAATACTGCAGCAGCGAGTTTACTGTTGTTTTTGACGACGGTGACGTTCCTGCTCCTGTAGTAACAACTCCTGTTAATTACTGTATCAATACCACTGCAACGGCACTTACAGCGACTGCTTTAACCGGCAACACGCTTAACTGGTATGATGTTGCAACCGGAGGAACTGCCCTTACAGATGCTCCTACTCCTAATACGTCAGCTTTAGGCACAACGACATATTATGTGTCTCAAACATCTCCTGACGGATGTGTCAGCCCAAGAGCTGCTATCGAAGTAACAGTAAATGTTATTCCTGATGCTCCTGCAGCTACTACGGCATATACGTACTGCCAGGATGCTGTTGTTAATCCGTTAACAGCTACGGTACAGGTTGGCAATACGCTAAACTGGTACGATGTTGCAACCGGAGGAACAGCTTCTACAACGGCTATCACTCCAGATACAACGCTGCCTGCAGGTACTACAACACCTGTAACGAGGTCATACTATGTAAGCCAGGTATCTGCTTCGGGTTGTGAAGGTGACAGAACTAAAATTGATGTTACCATAAACCCTTCTAACGCTCCTTCTACAGGATTTAGTTATGCTGTAACCAGTGTTTGTATTGCAGGCGACAACCTTGTTGCTGTTCCTGTAACAGAGTTCACTACTGGGGGTACCTATTCTTCAGATTCAGGTTTAATAATAAACCCTGTTACAGGAGAGATCAATCCGGGTGCAAGTACGCCGGGATTACACATTGTTACGTACACAATAAATCCTAACCCGGCTAACTGTAACCCTGGTGGTTCTACAAGTGTTGATATTACTATCACGCCGCTAGCTGTTGCCGAAACAGGATTTAGCTACACTACTCCGGTATGTTCTGTCGCTGCCAACCAGTCTCCGGCTCTTGCAGCAGGATTCAGGGCAGGTGGTACATTTACTGCCGATAATGCAGGTCTTATAATAGATCCTGTTACTGGTGAAATCAATGTGGCCGCAAGTGCAGCCGGTTCTTATGCTGTAACATATACAGTTGATGAGAATGCTGCTGACTGTTTTGAAGCAGGTACAAATACTGTAACTATCGTTATCACGCAGCAGGTTGATCCTGTTATTGATTTTGATTATGACAACAGCTTCTGCTACGGTGCGGCTGATGCTTCGCCTAACTTAGCTGCCGGCTTTGCGACAGGTGGTACATTTACAGGTACTAACGGACTCGTTATTGATCCTGTTACGGGTACGGTTAATGTGGCTGCAAGCCAGCCTGGTGTGCATACGGTTACCTATACTTATGCGGGTGATGCTGCAAATTGTATCAGTGGCGATAGTTTCCCGTATACATTTACAATAGGAAGCGAACTTGCCTTTGGATTTGAAGGCGACTGTCAGGGAACTGCGTTTGTTATTACTGCTGCTCCTGAAAACGGAAGCTTTGACGACAACGACACTTCTCTTACTTTTGTTTGGAAAACAGCTTCAGGTACTCCTGTAGGTACTGATACATTTACATTTAATGTATCTGACTATGTAAATAGTACGCCTGAGACTGACACTTTCCCAATGGAACTATTCCTTACAGTAAATGTAAACGGATGTGAGACTACAAGATCTTATACCGTAGATGGTATAGGCTGTACGATACAAAAAGGTATATCGCCTAACGGTGATGGTAAAAATGACAGTTTCGACCTTCAATACATGGGAGTAAGAAAACTGGCTATCTTTAACCGTTACGGACAGGAAGTGTATACTAAAGGGAATTATACTAATGAGTGGCAAGGCCAGGGAAGCAACGGCGACGAACTTCCTACAGGTACTTACTACTATGTGATTGAGCGTTCAGCTGGTGGAACTGACACCGGATGGATCTACATCAACAGACAGGAATAGTTTTCCTAAAAAAGGTTATAAAAGAACGGCTGCCCCAAATGGGGCAGCCGTTCTGCATTTAAGGCAAAAGCCCATTAATAAATTTTTACCTGCCTATACCTATTAAACCTAAATTGAATATTTTTGGGTAAACCAATTATCCTGCATGAAAACATTTTGGCATTACTACATAAAAACAACTTTGGTAAATCTTGTGGCCAGCATCCTGCTTGCTTTCTTTTCTCAAAATATTTACTGGCTGCCTATTTTGTTTGCTACATTTGGCATAGCGCTAGGCATACTGGCTTTTGATTACTATTACAAACACGAATACTACTTCTATCACAATATGGGCTATACAAGGCTTACATTAGCTTTAAAGACTTTTTATATTAACCTTGTCATAGGAGTTCCTGTATTGACATTAATTATACTTTTTGCATAGCCATGCCAGTACTAACCATAACTGACCTTACCAAAAATTTTGGTGATAAAACAATTCTTGATTATATCGGCCTGGAAGTAGAAACGGGAGAAATAGTTGGCATCTTCGGGCGCAACGGCAGCGGTAAATCCACATTGCTAAAAATACTTTCAGGCACCTTAAAGCCCGATACCTGCCGTTTGTATATTAATAAGGGAGGTATCGATGTAAAGAACATAATACCGCAACGGCTTATTGCCTGCCTTCCGCAAATATCTTGTTTACCAAAAGGGCTAAAGGTGAACGACATTATTATGATGTGCCATGACGATCAGGCTTTACAAGAGAAAATTTTGTGCGATGCTATGATTGCTAAAATTTCGGCGACGGTTGCCGGTAAGTTATCAATGGGTGAGCTGCGTTATTTTGAACTTATGCTTATAGCACATATGCCTCACCCATTCCTGCTGCTTGACGAACCTTTCTCAATGATAGAACCACTTTACCGCGAAAAGATCAGGGAATTTTTGCATCAAATTAAAGTTACCAAAGGCATTATTATTACCGATCATTATTATAATGATGTATTTTTGACTTCAGACAGGAACCTGCTGCTTAAAAACGGAAGGCTTATACCCGTTACAACTAAAGAAGACCTGGCAGGACATGGTTACCTGCCTTATTAATAAATAAAAAATGAAAAGATTAATTGTATCAGCGCTGTGCTTTTTGGCCTTTGCCAATGCAGATGCACAGAATGTAAAAGTAATGAGTTATAACATCCGTCTTGATGTATCAAGCGACGGAGAAAATCGCTGGGATAACCGCAAAGATATGCTCGCAGCTCAGGTAATAGGGCTTTTACCCGATTTTATGGGTGTGCAGGAAGCGCTTCCGCAACAAATGGATTACCTTGAAGAGTATCTTAAGAATTATGACTACATAGGTGTAGGCCGTGACGACGGGAAACGTGCAGGCGAATTTTCGGCCATATTTTACAATTCGTCGAAATACAAGGTGTTGCAGCAATCAACATTCTGGCTGTCTGAAACGCCGGAGACACCATCATTTGGATGGGATGCCGCCTGTAGGAGGGTTTGTACCTACGGTTTGTTTGAAAACATAAAGACGAAACAAAAAATATGGGCATTCAACACACATTTTGACCACATAGGCAATCTAGCCCGTGTTAATGCCTCTAAGATGATACTGGCAAAAATTAAGGAGCTGAATACACAAAACCTGCCATTCATACTTACAGGCGATTTTAACCTTGAAGATACAAGCGAAAGCGTTAAGGTACTAAGCGCCGAACTTGGAGACAGCAGAAAGATCGCTAAAAAGGTGAGCGGCCCTGAAGCTACCTTTAATGATTTCAAAGTAAATGAGCCAGCCAAAATACGAATCGACTATGTATTTGTTCCTAAGACAGGTGTTGAAGTAAAGGAATACAGGGCAATCCAGGAAGTCAAGTCGGGGCGTTACCCGTCAGATCATTTTCCGCTGTATGTAGAACTGAAGATAAAAAAATAAAAAAATCCCCAAGCCGAATAGACTTGGGGATTTTCATTTATACACAAAACTGTTATTTTACAACAACATTCTTAGTCTTTGCTATTTTAACGATATTGTATGGATTTGTAATCGCCATGGTAGACATCCCTGACGGTTCGGTTTCTTCTGTATTTACCGTAGCCGTATTACCATCAACAGTTACACTTTTAATACCTATTTTGTAGCCGCCACTGTTCTTTTGCCCAAGGAATAATGCAACAACATTATACTTATCAAAATCAACAGAGGGAACCTGCTCTATATTAAGCTCCTTATAAAGCGTAGCAAGGACAGCAGAGGTTGTTATCACCTCGTGCGATTTGGTTTCCCTGCCTCCGTATTCATTTTGGGTAAGCGTCTGGTATGCATTATCAGACTTCGTTGTAACACCTTGTTTTGTGGTGCATGCTGTAACTATCGTTAAAAGCATTACACTAAAAGCGATCATTTTTTTCATTTGCTTTGCATTTTTAGAGCCTTACGGTATACCCTTTCATACATCGGTACAATAGCCTGTACGTCAAATTCCTTGGATACCTTTAGGGCGTTAGATTTAAATTCAAGAAGCTTTTCGTCATCAGAAAGTATTTCTATAGCTTTTTTAGCCATGTACTCCACATCTCCCACATTTCCAAGATAACCCGAAACGCCTTCCTTGTTAACCTCAGGAAGACCGCCTGTATTACTTGATATTACCGGAACACCGCTGGCCATAGCCTCAAGTGCCGCAAGCCCGAAACTTTCTGTTTCAGACGGAAGAAGGAACAGGTCAGAGAAGCAAAGTATCTTGTTTATTTCATTACTGTTTCCAAAGAATATTACCTTATCGCTAATTCCAAGTTCTTCGCATAAGGCTTCCGCAGGGGCTTTTTCAGGGCCATCCCCTACCATCATCAGCTTGGCAGGCATTACCTTTTGGATCTCAAAGAATATCTTAATGATATCCGGGATACGTTTTACCTTCCTGAAGTTACTTATGTGCGTAACAATCTTTTGGGTTTCGGTAGCCATCATAGACCTGTGGCATTCAGAGGTCACATCAAAACGGTTCTTATCGATTTCGATAAAGTTAGGGATGACCTCAATCTCCCTTTTAATATCAAACAAACGATAGGTAGCATCTTTAAGATCCTGAGATACCGATGTTACAATATCAGAGTGATTGATGCTAAAGCTTACCGCAGGCTTATAGAACGGGTGATTGCCCACAAGCGTAATATCGGTTCCGTGGAGCGTAGTAACCATTGGTATGCGTATTCCCTGCTCCTTAAGCATTTTCTTTGCCATATAGCCCGCATAAGCATGAGGGATGGCGTAGTGCACGTGCAGCAGTTCGATCTTATAAAGCTTTACCATATCTACCAGTTTGCTGGATAGCGCCAACTCATACGGCTGGTAATGAAACAAAGGATATTCAGGAACGTGAACTTCGTGATAATGTATATTGGGGTTTAAAAGTGCCAGTCGCACGGGCTGGCTATAAGTGATAAAATGGATTTCGTGCCCTTTACGGGCCAGTTCCAAACCTAGCTCGGTAGCTACAACACCGCTACCTCCAAAGGTTGGATAACAAACTATTGCAATTTTCATATAATGTCAAAATAAAGGTAACGAAATTACACAAAAAAAACAGGCAAAGCCTGTTTTCAATATAAATTAACGTAATAGATATCTGCCAAAATATTAGTGCTTATAATTCTTTTCATATAAGGCGATCCATTGCTCCATGGTCATTTTAGAGACCAGCTCACCTATCAGTTCAAAAGGTATTGCATCGGGTTTCTTAAACCGGATACAGCTTTTACCCATATCCAGCTTATACTTGCTATGATTGGGGAATTCTGCAATAAACCAGTCGTGCATATCTTTGTCGGCATACAATCCCATGGTATAAACAGCAATAAAATTCTTTTGCGAAGCGATATTTAAAAAAGGCAGTGGCAGTTTAGGATCGCAATGATACCCTGACGGATATACCGAATGCGGCACAACCCACCCCAGCATACCGTAACTCATTTGCTCCTGAAAACCCTCAGGCAGGTTTTTCACGATAACCTCTCTTAGTTTTTTCATGGCATCTTTCCTGTCTTCAGGTAAGTTGTCTATATACTCCTGTGGTGTAACTGCCGATGACTGCATAGTGGTTCCTGGTTTATGGTTATCAGTTATTGGTGCGTTTTAGATGAACAATCCACGCACTATCAAATAAATTTATTCAATTATCGCTTCCTGTATCGCTTTTTGGATATCTTCCCTTATATTCTCTTTAGAAAGCCTGTTCTCCCCTGCTTCAGGATATGTACGGTTAGCAAGGAAAACATAAATAATTCCTGTTTCAGGATCTGCCCATGTCATCGTTCCAGTAAATCCGGTATGCCCAAAACTTTCTTTAGAAACACATCCGCAGGTAGGCCCTGATTTTTCAATTTGCGGCTTATCAAAGCCAAGTCCGCGCCTGTTGCCTTCTTTACAAGCATAGCAGGTGTTAAACGTATCAAATGTTTTTGCAGAGAAATACTGCCTGCCTCCATAGTTTCCTTTATTAAGGTACATCTGCATGATCTTGGCAACATCCATGGCGTTAGAGAACAATCCCGCATGTCCTGCAATACCGTCTTCCATCGCAGCGGCCATATCGTGAACATATCCCTGTATCACCTGATAACGGAAATAGTTATCTATCTCTGTTGGCGGAATTACAGACATATCAAATTTACGCAGTGGGTTATACGTCGTGTACGAAGCACCAAGCGGTTTATAGAAAGCGTCCTGTGCCAGGATATCAAGTGGTTTACCTGTTTGTTTTTCTAAGTATTCTTTAAGCAGGATAAATGTAAAATCGCTGTATTTGTACTCTTTTCTCTTAAGCAGTTTACTATCGCCTATACGAGATACGATAGTGTCATTGTAGCCTTTAACAAGGAACAGGTTTTCTGCCACTTGGTTAGGGAATTCAGGACTGAAAGCCTTTCTATACAGCAATGAATCCGGTTTTTTGTTACTGTCAAGCGTTTCCTGGTAGAACGGTATCCATGCCTGAAACCTCGCCTGGTGCAGCAACATATCTTTTAAGGTAATATTCTTCTTATCGGTGTCTGCCAATGCAGGAATCATATCGCCCAATTTAGTCTCAAGGTTTACTTTTCCTGTATCATACAGTTGCATTACGTTAGGCAGTGTGGATAATATCTTGGTAAGCGAAGCCACGTCATAAACGTCGGAATTTTTAACCTTCACATCATTGTCATATGTATGGTAGCCAAATGACTTTTGATAGATCACCTTTCCGTGCCTTGCAACCAAAACCTGGATTCCCGGCGTCATTTTTTCTTTAATGGCACGCTGCGCTATCATATCTATCTTAGATAGTTTAGCGGTACTCATACCGGCGTTTTCAGGTGTTGTAAATGCCAGCCTGTTTGTTGAACGGGTAAATAATCCGTCATTGAGCTTAAACGAAGAACCTATTGTTACCGGCAGTTTACCTTTAGACCCGATAGCGCCAAAAACAATCTCAGCGGCCACCGTTTGAGCAATTGTATTATTCTGATAAGCCTGAATTACGGTTTTAATATTTCCAAAGCTCTTAATAGGGATTAGCGTATAAGGCTTGGCAAAGTTAGTAAAGATAACGCGCCTGTTCTTAGAGATCGTATCCAGCCATGTAAGCTCTTTAGCCGATAAATCGTGCTTTTTCCACGCGCCATCTGCCTTGTGATAGCCAACGATTACCGTTGAATAATTTTTAAGCCTCGATGAAAGTACACTTAACGTATCTTCCTGAACTTCGGTAACATCCGCATATTTCTGAAGCGTAGTAAGGTACGTAGAACCATCATCGTCTCCCAGTTTAACATACGCGATTTTTTCGCTTGATAAGTCCATTACAGGAACAGTTTCCTGCTCATTCTTAAGCACAGTAACAGCACTTTCATACAACTGATAGTTAAGGTCATCATACTCATGTCCGTTAAGGTCATTGTACAGGTTCGCAAGGTCTATAGGTTTGTATTTATTCAGGCCGCCCCTGTATTTGTATGCCAGTATTTTTTTAACCGAAAGCTGCAGCCTATCTTCAGAAAGTACGCCATCTGCATAGGCCTGACGAAATTTTTCAATCGCTACCGGAACGTTTTCTGCAAAAAGCAGTACATCGTTTCCTGCAAGGAAAGCCTCAAGGTCAATATCTCCCGGCTGCATGTAGCCACTAGCGCCTTTCATGTTTAAGGCATCGGTAAAAATAAGCCCCTTAAAGCCCAGTTCATCCTGAACGATATTAGTCACTACATTATACGATAATGACGTAGGATAGTTAGGTGTGGGCTCTATGCTTGGCACGTTAAGGTGGGCAACCATGATACTCGCCAAACCTTCATTAAATAATCGTTTGTAAGGATAAAATTCTACATCGTTAAGTCTCTCTTTCGTAAAATTAAGGAACGGTAGTGCATGGTGCGAATCGGTAGACGTGTCACCGTGTCCCGGAAAGTGCTTACCTGTGGCAAATACACCCTCGCTCTGTATACCGCGCATTAATGCCGAAGCCCTTTCTGTAACCAAAAATTTATCTTCGCCAAAAGAGCGGTTACCAATAATAGGATTTACAGGATTTGTATTGATGTCTACAACAGGGGCAAAATTAAAATGGATGCCCATTCGTTTTGCCTGAATAGCCATCTGCTGACCCATTTTTTCGATAAGCTTCATGTCCTGAACGGCACCAAGTGTCATATTCCAGGGGTAACGATAGGTAGAGTCAAGCCTCATGCTCAATCCCCACTCCCCATCAATACCAATGAAAAGCGGAATTTTAGATTTTTTCTGAAAACGGTTCGTGAGTTTTGCCTGCCTTACCGGTCCTCCCTGAAAGAAGATAAGTCCGCCAATCTTATAATCGGTTATAAGCTTGTCAACTCCCCTTACATGAGTAGAGTCTTTATTAGAATAGGCAGCAACCATAAACAGCTGGCCAACCCTCTCCTGAAATGAAAGCCCATTGTAGATACTGTCAACCCATTTCTTCTCGGAATCAGAAGTATAATCATTAAAAACCCTTACTTTTTGGGCTGAAACCAATTGAATGGCAAGAAAGAAAACTACTAAGAAAGACCTCATTAATAAATGTATTTTTTAAAATGACAAATCATCATTACCAATTGCTAATGATGATTCTTACATTGTCGTGTATGTAATAAGAGTTAAAAAAAGCGGCTGTGCCAGCTCTCTCCTGCAGGTACTTCCCAATAATCCTGCCATTCTCCAACCGTATTAACTAAATTATTAAACACTATAGTATTTGCCGAAACTGCTTTTTCCTTAGCCATCTTTTTAAAATCGATAAGCGGCTTATAAGCAATATGATCGCCAAGCTTAAAGGTAACGTTCATCTTGTCCAAAAGGTCTACGTTAAATTTTTGCTCGAGCGCTTGTATATATTGTACAGAAGCATCTATAGAACAACCTGTAGCCGCCTGAGTGCCCTGATTGATCGCTATAACAATAAACCTGTTATATTTTAACTGGTAAGAAGCTTCAAGTCCCGCTCCATGAGCTGTCCAGGTCTCAAGAAACCCTTTTAGCGATTCTTCAATTTCGGCAACTTCCTCATCAGAAAATTTCCTGTTAGACTGATAGATCCATATTCTGGATTCTTCAGGCAGTGTATCAAACGGAACGTACATAATCTTATATATTATAAATCCTTTGCATTGGCAATAAGTTCTGCCACATCCATTACTTTAATATCATGCTCCCTGTTTTTGGCTTTTACACCATCAGTAAGCATCGTGTTGCAAAACGGGCATCCCGCTGCAATAATTTCAGGCTGTGTTTCAAGGGCATCTTCTGTCCTTTCCACATTTACATCCTTATTTCCCTTTTCAGGCTCTTTAAACATCTGTGCTCCACCGGCACCACAGCAAAGCCCGTTAAGTTTAGAGCGTTTCATTTCAACCAGCTCGGCATCCAGTTTTTCCATAAGGTCGCGAGGAGCCTCATAGATATTATTGGCACGGCCAAGGTAGCACGGGTCATGAAACGTTATTTTTTTACCCTTAAACTGGCCGCCTTCTATGGTAAGCCTGCCATCATCAAGCAGCGATTTTAAGAACTGCGTGTGGTGAACCACTTCATAGTTTCCGCCAAGTTCAGGATATTCGTTTTTTATGGTATTAAAACAGTGCGGACATGCCGTCACTATCTTTTTAACTTCATAAGCATTCAATACCTCTATATTGGCCATAGCCTGCATTTGGAACAGAAACTCGTTACCCGCCCTTTTTGCAGGATCGCCTGTACAGCTTTCCTCTGTACCTAATACAGCAAAAGGAACCTTGGCACTATTAAGTATCTTAACAAATGCTTTGGTAATCTTTTTAGCCCTGTCATCAAAACTCCCTGAACAGCCCACCCAGAATAAAACTTCCGGCTGCTGTCCCGAAGCCATCATATCGGCCATAGTAGGAACTGTAAAATTTTGATCAGTCATAATAATTATATTATTCGTGCTTTCCGTCGTCAAAAACCTGTATAGTAACTTCTTTGTCAATCAGGTCGGTAAATTTACCTCTGTATCTTGTAGCTTTTACAAGGTGGTTATCAATCCAGTGGTAGTTACCTCCTCTTGGTTTGCCCATAAGCATACCGTGGTATTTAAAACCATGCTCTTTAAGCCAGTTCTCAGTAATTTCCCTGTGTGCTTCAGTACGCGATGTAAAAAAGAAGATAACGTGTCCTTCATCATACCATCTGTTCAGTGTTTCCAGTGCATCAGGATATACAGCAGCAGTCACCATCCTTTCCGGCTCCTCATTAGGTATATCGTCACAAATAGTTCCGTCAATATCTATAAGGTAGTTTTTAATCCCTTCAGGAAGTATAGGGCTTAGGTGTTCGCCGTTTTCTGTAATAGGCTGTAAATTCTTGTCGATGTCTTCTGTTTTCATTATGCTTCGTCTTTCCAGTTTAACCTGTCCATCTGGCTGTACTGCCATGGAGCTCCATTGTTCTCAATATTTGTCATCATACCGTTAAGTTCTACCGGTGCGGCACTCTGTTCCATAACAAGGTATCGGCGCATATCCATGATAATAGACAGCGGATCAATGCTAACAGGGCAGGCCTCAACACAGCCATTGCATGTAGTACATGCCCATAACTCCTCAGGTGTAATATAATCATTCAGCAGCGCTTTGCCATCGTCTACAAATGTGCCTTTATTTTTATCAATATTCTTTCCTACCTCTTCCAGCCTGTCACGAGTCTTCATCATGATGTTACGCGGCGAAAGCTTTTTGCCGGTTATGTTTGCAGGGCAGGCCTCAGTGCAACGTCCACATTCTGTACATGTGTAGGCATTCATTAGCTGAACCCAGTTAAGATCCTGAACATCACTGGCACCAAATTTTGCAATAACTTCCCCCTCCGCTGCCGGCGGTGCTGCTGCAAATGGATCGGCATTAGGATCCATCATAAGCTTAACCTCATTGGTAACCGATTCAAGGTTAACAAATTTACCCTTCGGTTTAAGGTTTGCAAAATAAGTATTAGGAAATGCAAGTAGAATGTGAAGGTGTTTAGAGAAATACAGGTAGTTCATGAATATCATGATACCCACAATATGGAGCCACCATGCGGCACGCTCAATAATCATGACTGTACCTTCTGACATTCCGTCAAATAGCGGCGATATAAAGCAAGATACAGGAAAAGATCCCGCCTGTGCATAATGGTGTGCGCCAACCGACTGAAGATGCGCATCGGCAGCATTCATCGTCAGGAAAAATACCATTAATATCGATTCAAAATATAAGATATAATTAGCGTCGCTTTTTGGCCATCCTTTAAGGTCGCTGTGGACGAATCTTTTAAGCTTAATACTATTTCTCCTTACCCAGAATATGGTTACAGCTGCAATTACCCCAAAGGCAAGTATCTCAAAAAAGCCTATGATGAAATTATAAAAACCTCCCATAAATGAGAAAAGCCTGTGTGTACCAAAAATGCCATCAATAATAATTTCTAAAAGCTCCACGTTGATAAGCACAAAACCTACATACACTATGATGTGTAGTATGCCCATTACGGGCTTTCTAACCATTTTAGACTGTCCAAGTGCTATCACTGCCATATTAGACCAGCGCTCACCCGGATTATCAAAACGGTCTACGTTGTGCCCAAGCTTAATGTTGCGAATTAGTTTTTTTACGTTAAATGCAAAATAGCCAAAACCAAGTGCAAGAACGACAACAAAAAGAATATTATCTATATAGCTCATATAATAAGGTGATTAAACCAAATCTTTTCTACTTTTTCTCTTCAGTCTTTACTTCTTCTGTTTTTACTTCAGTGTAAGGCGTAGCTTTTCTGCCAAAAACAGAGAAATGAATATAACGTTTAGGGTTGTTCTTAATATCTGCAATCAGCTCCTTCATTTCTTTAGAAGCGTCATTCAGGTTATTATACATACCTTCATCTTTCATTAATTTACCAAGAGTACCTTTACCACTGTTAACATCGTTAAGGATGTTATCCACTTTAGCCAAAGACTTCTCAAGATTTTTAACTGCCTGGCCTATATTTGCCTGTTCAAGAGAATCTGATATTTTAGCAAAGTTACCTGTTGCAACATTAAGGTTTCTCATAGAAGCGTCAATATTGCCTTTATTGCCGGCTACAACACCATTTAAAGAAGCAGCAGTTTTACTGAACTCTTTCATCGTATTGCTCATTTCAGCAATAGCTATGCGAAGGTTCTCCTGGGTTTTCATGTCAAAAACATTATGGAAGCTGTGCAGCAAACTATCAGCAGTCACCACTGTGGCTTCAACTTTAGTCTGAAGCGGAGAAAGTTTTTCTCCCACCACAGACAACATTCCCGGTTTAAGTCCCCCTTTAAGGTGCTGACCGTCTACGGCTAGGTCTGTGTTTTTAAGGTCCGGTATAATCGCGATCTGCTTACCGCCTAATAATCCAGGCTCATATAATGTAGCATTACTTGTTTTAGAAATTGGAAAATCGGTTTTCACCTGCATTTCTATCTCAAGTCTGCCTTCTGCATCAACAAATTTAATTCCTGTAACCTTACCAACAATAAGTCCGTTAAGGGTTACAGCTGCCGAAGGAGAAAGCCCTTCAACATTATCGTAAGTAACGTAATATGTTTTGTATGAATTAAATAAATCCCTGCCTCTTAAAAAATAGTATCCCCATATAAACAATAATATGGAACATATAACTAACACCGCGGTTTTAACTTCTCTTGATACTTTCAAAATGGTATAATTTTTTAACAAATGTAGGACAATAATTTTATAAAAATGTGAATAATACTTTAAAGGTTTAGCCTTAGTTCTTTTTTAAAGCTTCTTCAATTTTTATCCTTTGGCCGTCCCTGAAAGGCACTATAAAAGCAGACGAGTATCCTTTCTCTTTTGCCTCTGCCAATAACTTCTTGGCTTCATCATAGCTATCTACCTCACCGTAATAGTATTTAATTACCGATGACGAAGCATCTTTGGAAATATTTTTTAACCCATTAAAGTTTGAAGGAACAAGCTCAAGTGTTTTTCCGCTTGCTGCAATCTGCACTTTAAATATTACGCCTTTAGCTGTCGCAACAGGTTTTGTGGCACCGGGCTTTGGAGCAGCGGGTGCTTTTGGACTAGAAATACTGTCCGGTTTTTCAACAGGTTTGCTTTTCACTTCTTTTTCTTTTACCGTAACAGGTTCTCTGTAGTCTGACGATGAGCTGCCTCCTGAGTGATATTCCTTTTTGTAACCAAGGATAGCTTTTGCTATACTCTCTGCAAGTTCGTCCTGCCCTGCTTCAGAATTTAGATACTCCCCTTCTGATTTGTATGAAAGGAACCCCAGCTCAATAAGTATACTAGGCATGGCAGTTTTGTGCAGTACCCAAAAAGGAGCCTGTTTAACGCCTCTCTTTTTTCTTTTAAGGTCTTCCGTAAAGCGTTCTTCTACCCTGCTTGCAAGATCAATACTCTGATCCCTGTATGCTTCCTGCTGTATAGATATGCCTATAATAGACTCAGGAGAATCAGGATTAAAGCCATCATATTTTACCTTGTCTTTTTCAAGGTGGATAACATCATTCTCTTTTTTAGCGACTTCAAGGTTGGATGCGCTTTTAGTGCTACCTATTACAAATGTCTCTGTACCAAATGCTGTTTTCTTTGCCTCACCGTTACAGTGAATAGAAACAAATACATTTGCCTTTGCCTTGTTTGCAATGTTAGGCCTTTCATCAAGCTCGATAAAAACATCGGTCTTCCTGGTAAAGATAACATCTACAGAATTATCCTTCTCAAGCAGCCTGCCTACTTTAAGCGCGACGTTAAGCGCAATGTTCTTTTCTATATAATCATGGTATATGGCACCATAATCCTTACCCCCGTGGCCCGGGTCAAGAACAACCCTGAATTTTGAATTGTCCTGCGCGAACGTAGCCGAACAGAAAGCAATAAAAGTAAAAAAAGCCAGTTTAAGATTTATGTTCCCCATCATTGTTTTGTATATATTTTACTGGTAATGTTATAATTAGAATTAGTGGTAAATTTTGACAAAAATATTGTAAGTTTGACACTTTTAAAATAAGCCACATTTTTACAAAAATAGTATTAAAACCGTTGCGTACAAACTTATTTCATATCGTTTTATTATCAATTTTCCTAACAATGGGAAGCATGAAACTTTCTGCTCAGGAAAGAAAGGCAAAATCAATACCAGTACCGTCTGAAAAACAGAAGGATACAATTCCTCCCGTAAATAAGGATTCGCTGGTTGAGGGCAAAGAGATAAACATAACGGTAAACGATACCAACAAGAAAAAGACTAACAAACTTGATGCCACCATTAGACGTAACGCTGAAGATTACGAAAAACTGGATCAGGTAAATGGCGAAATAGAACTCTACAATAAAGCCGAATTATACTATAAAGATATCGAATTAAAGTCCGGTATCATCAAAATGAAATACAATACGAATGAGATTTTTGCCGGAAGGATAAAAGATTCACTCGGAAACTACTCGCAGTACCCTTATTTTAAACAGGGAACCAATGTCGTAGAGGCGGACTCCATACACTTTAACACTAAGACGAAAAAAGCAAGGATTTGGAATTCAAAGACAGATCAGGGTGAATTTAGGATCAAGGGCGAAATAACAAAGAGGGAAAATGACTCTGTATACTACATAAAAGGAGCACGCTTTACCACGTCTAAAAATATTGACAATCCTGAATACTATTTCTATACTGATAAAATAAAATTTGTACCGGGCAAAAAAGTAGTCGTTGGAGTTACAAATATGTGGATTGCGGATGTACCTACGCCGCTCGCCCTTCCGTTTGCCTTTTTTCCTATGAGTGACAAGGCAGAATCGGGACTTTTGATACCAACATTTGGTAATAATAACCGTCAGGGGTATTTTCTGCAAAACGGAGGATATTATTTTGCCCTGAGCGATTATTACGATCTCGCCGTTACCGGAGATTATTATACAAATGGCAGCTATGGGCTTCGTTTTCAGTCTACCTATGCAAACCGATACAACTACAACGGTAATGTATACATACGATTTGAAAACATTATAACCAGCGAACGCGGCCTTCCTGACTATTCTAAAACAAGGAGCTACAACATCCAGTGGACGCATACCCAGGATGCCAAGGCAAATCCTAATTCGAGGTTTTCGGCAAGCGTAAACTTGGGTTCGAGCAGGTATTACCAAAACTCGCTTAGCCTGGACAATGTTGGATCAAGGCTTAACAACCAATTGTATTCATCTGTTTCATATTCCAAGACATTCCAAACGGTGCCACAGGTTAATTTCTCCCTGAGTGCAACACACAACCAAAACACGCAGACCCAGGAAATAAACATGACACTACCTACGCTTCAGGCAAGTGTAGACAGGATATTTCCGTTTGCTCCGGCAGATGCACCTAAAAAAGGGTTCATCAAAAACATAAACTTCCAGTATAATGTTAAGGGCGAAAACAGGATTAGAACTACCGACTCCCTTTTCTTTAAACCTGAAATGTTCAGGGACGCAAGATCAGGATTACAGCATAGCATTCCTTTAAGCACTAACTTTAAGCTTTTCAAGCAGTTTAGTGTATCGGCAAGCACAAACTACCAGGAAACATGGGTAATGAATACGGTAAGGAGAGAATATAATCCTACTATAGATAAAGACACGCTTATAGAAAATGTAAAAGGGTTTGAAGCATTCAGGACATACAATTTTTCTACCAGCATAGGTACGACCATCTATGGTATGTTTAACTTTGGCGAAACAAAAAAAATCCAGGCAATACGCCACGTAATGCGTCCTTCTATTTCTTACACCTACACCCCTAGCTTTGACAGGTACTGGGATACTTACAGAATTGATGCTACAGGTACTAAATATGAAGACTACACACGATTTGAGAACGGTCTTTTTGGCGCACCAGGAAGATCATATTCTAATGTTGTGGGTATCGCAGTGAACAACACTTTTGAAGCCAAAGTAAGAAATGACGAAGATGATTCTGCAGACGCAAAGCCAAAAAAGATAATGCTGCTTAACAACCTTAATTTTACCACCAGCTATGATATGGCCGCCGACTCCCTTAAATGGGCGCCGCTCAGGGTAACTGCCGGTACCAATCTTTTTAAAGAGAAAATGAACGTTAACTTTGCAGCAACGTTAGACCCATATGCAATCAATAATACAGGACAGAGAATTGATGTCTATAACATTAATAACGGAGGAAGCCTTTTCAGGATGACCAGTGCAAACATCTCCCTGAACTACTCCATAAGCAGCAGCGATTCTAAAGGCGACGGAAAAGATAAAAACAACCAGACAGCCCGTAACGGAGGTCGTGAAGATGATTTATTTGGTAAAGCAAATAACCTTAACGACAGTCGTAACAGTATGTTTGATGAAGAAGACATTGAAGAGAAAAAAGACAAGAGCAAGGGCGGATTCTATAATGCCGAGCTGCCATGGAATTTAAGGCTGGCCTACTCGCTTACCTATTCTAACAATAACCGTGAAAACAGGATAACCGGAAACTCCGTAATGGTATCGGGCGACCTTGATATCACCCCACGCTGGAAGATGGGTTTTTCTACAGGTTATGACTTTGTACAGAATGGAGTAACTTTTACCCAGCTGCGCTTTGAGCGCGATCTCTTAAGCTGGAGGATGGATTTTAACTGGGTACCTTTTGGCGATAACACCTACTGGGGCTTTTTTATCGGTATAAAATCATCCGTACTTAGCGATATCAAATGGGATAAACGCCAGGTACCGGACAGACAGCTTAGATAATAGCATGAAAACGTTTACTTCAAAAAGACATCTTATAAATTTTTACGGAGTTTTTGCCGTTGGTATTTTTCTTTTAGTGATTAGCATTCTCATGTTTTTAGCAGATGGGATGAATAATAAAGGAAAATTGACTGTGGGAGGTTTATTACTTTCAGGAGCGGTCATCTGGATTTTTATTACCTTAATTAAAAATACACCAAAAATTTCTATTGATCATAAATTCATAACTTTCAACGATCAACGATTTGCTCTATCAAATATTGAATCTCTGTCTCTGACAGGGAAATATGGATTTTCAGGTACTGGATTTAAAGCTGGTGCAGAAATACGTTTTAGTGATGGTACTATAAAGTACATTTTTGATGATGTATATAGCAATACTTCTCAATTGAAGCTAATGCTGGATTTACTTATTAACAACAATAAGCCTAAATCCGTAGAAAAAGTACTTAAAAATTTGTCTTCGGAAGATTTCTTAAATTACAAAGGCTTTTTCATATTTAGTTTTAAAGGTTTGCTATACATCGTGATGATGCTTTTTTTTGGCTTTATTTTTTTGATAAAGATTGATGAGGACAATATACAGAAGTATATAATATTGTCTTTACCTCTAATGACTACCTTATTGTTTCAAAGTCAGTTTAACTATTTCCAATTAAATAATAAATATTTCAGGATAAAGAGCAATATGAAATTTTGGAAAAAGGAGACTTATAAATTAGAAGATATAAAAGAGATAACATTTAAGGCACAAGGAAAAGCCCCAAATTGCTTAAGCATTATATTTAATGATTATTCCACAAAACAATATAGCGCAGCCACATTAAGCAACAAGAAGTGGAATAAACTAAAAAACGCGCTGGAAAAATTAAACATTACAGTTATAAACAATCTATAATATGAAAAAAATCATTTTTACCGATAAGGCGCCTGCGCCTATCGGACCATACAGCCAGGCTGTAGTATTTGGAAACACACTTTATACGTCAGGACAAATAGCTTTAGATCCTGCAACAGGAGAGCTTGTAACAGGCGATATAGAAACCGAGACCAAACAGGTTATGGAAAACATGAAAGCCGTATTAGAAGCTGCCGGAACAACTTTTGAAAATGTCATCAAGTCGACTATTTTCATTAGCAACATGGATGACTTCGCCAAAATAAACACTGTTTACGGCGCTTATTTTAACGAAAAAACCGCTCCTGCAAGAGAAACGGTTCAGGTGGCAAAACTGCCTAAAAACGTAAATGTGGAAATTTCTATGATTGTTGGGCTATAGCCTGCAAAAACAAATCTGCTGATGCAGGGTTTGTGGCAAGCGGCACATTGTGCACATCGCAAACCCTGATTAGCATATTTATATCCGCTTCGTGGGCATGGCTCGCTAAAGGGTCTTGAAAAAAGAATACCATTTAGTTTTGCCTTCTGCAACCCTCGCCGCAATCTGCGCATCACCCCCAGCGGCCCCGACAGCATTTTCCTTACTTTAAATCCTGATTTTCAGCTTTACTTCCGGTTGTACCGGTAGCAATAAGCTTAATACCTTCTTTAATACGTATCTCTTTTATGCTTGTTCAGGAACTGTACCATTCGGCTTCATTCCGTCATGGGCAATGATGGCAATTTCAATTATATTTTATTTGTTAACTTCGTGATATTCGATAAGCCCGTCAATAGGCCTTCTCAACACATTACCAAGCTTAAGCCCATTCTTAGATAAAACCTCTGCTAATTCAGCTTTAAGGTAGAATGCGATAGAGCCTACAAAATGCACAGGAACTTCATGAGCATTTTCATACTGAGTAATATAGTTCTCTACAAAAACCTGCATCGCATCAAAAATAAGCCCTTTAATAAAAGATTCGTCTTTATGCTGAATAAGGAATTTTGCAAATGTTGCAAGATACGCGTTAGGGTTTGGTTCTTTGTAAAGGTTATGCTTAATAACATCCGGGTCAAGATTATATTCTGACTCAAATTGTTTGGCAAGGTCTGCCGGCATCTTATTGAAGTAATAAGCGCGGACAAGATCACGTCCAAAACGGTTTCCGCTGCAGTCATCCATGGCAATATAACCAAGAGACTGTACTTTTTGATGAAGTTCTACACCGTCAAAATAGCTGCAGTTAGAACCTGTACCTAATATACATACGATAGATTTCTCGTTTGTAGGGTTTGTAGCATAAGCAGCTGCATACGTATCTTCTTTTACGGTAACCTTTGCATTAGGAAAAAACTCCTCAAAGATACCTTTCATGAAAATTTTCATTCTGTCTGTGCCACATCCTGCACCATAAAAATAAAGTTCGGTTACCTCATTTCTATTGTTGGAGATATCAAAACGTGCTTCAAGACGCTCTATAGCCTCCTCCCTGTTAATTACTTCGGGGCTTAAGCCTAAAGTTTGTGAGTTAAAAAGCCTGTTCCCATCATCATCTAATGCAATCCAATCGGCTTTTGTAGCTCCACTGTCTACTAATAATTTCATTTTGTGAGAGTAAATTTTGTATTAAGTTTGAGTCTTATTTGTATATACAACTGCTTAAACGAATTACCTTTAGGTTAAATAAATATTAAGCCCGTACATAAAAAAACAAAGTCCCGCCTTTCTTTTCAAAAAGCGGGACAAGGTATAAAAATATTACAAAGATGCAATGTGCACCGATAGGTCAATTAGTTTGCTTGAATAGCCATATTCGTTATCATACCAAGAAACTATCTTGAAGAATGTCGAATTAAGTCCGATACCTGCTTTAGCGTCAATGATGCTTGTTCTTGAATCTGAAACAAAATCCTGAGATACAACGTCATCTTCTGTAAAGCCAAGGATACCTTTAAGGTTAGTTTCAGAAGCATTTTTAAGAACACTCATGATTTCCTCATAAGAAGTTTCTTTAGCTACTTTAACTGTAAGGTCAACTACAGATACGTCAACTGTAGGAACACGGAAAGACATTCCTGTTAGTTTTCCGTTTAGATCCGGAATAACTTTTCCTACTGCTTTAGCAGCACCTGTTGATGATGGAATAATGTTTACGCTTGCAGCACGTCCGCCTCTCCAGTCTTTTCTTGAAGGTCCGTCAGTCGTCATTTGAGTAGACGTTGTAGCGTGAACAGTTGTCATTAAACCTTCTACGATACCAAAGTTATCATTGATAACTTTTGCAAGCGGAGCAAGACAGTTTGTAGTACATGAAGCGTTAGATACCACAGTATCTGAAGCTGTAGCTTTATCATGGTTTACACCCATTACAAACATTGGCGCATCAGCCGATGGAGCAGAGATGATAACTTTTTTAGCACCACCTTCAATGTGCTGTTGTGCTGTTTCAAGTGTAGTAAAGAAACCGGTACACTCTGCAACTACATCAACCGCTACTTCGTCCCATTTAAGGGCTTTAGGGTCTTTCTCTGCAGTAACCCTTATGTGTTTACCGTTTACATAAAGCTGTCCTTCTTTAACTTCTACAGTACCTGCAAAACGGCCGTGTACTGAATCATATTTTAATAGATAGGCTAAATGGTCTACGTCTAATAGGTCGTTGATTGCTACAACCTCAACATTATCCCTGTTGAAGGTTTCGCGGAATACAATACGGCCAATTCTACCGAAACCGTTTATTCCTAATTTAACTTTTGTCATTGTGAATAGATGTTTTTTGTTGTTGTTTATTATATCGAAACGATGTCTGATACTCTTATTAATTCTTTATCCACCTGTGATTTGCCTTTAACAGCCTGCTCTAGCGGAACGAGCACTATTTCGTCTTTCATAAGGCCTGCCATGTAATTAGACTCTCCGGCTAAAAGGCTTTCTACAGCCTTAACGCCAAGCCTGCTTGCAAGCACCCTGTCAAAACATGATGGCGCACCGCCACGCTGCATGTGCCCAAGTATAGATACACGCACGTCATATTCCGGCATGTTTTCATCTACATAATCCTTAAGCTCAAATGCGTTCTTGCCTATTTTGTCTCCTTCGGCAATTACAACGATGCTCGATGATTTTCCTGATGCCTTACTTTTGCGAAGTGAATCAAGAAGCCTGTCAAGCCCCATATCCTCTTCAGGGATAAGTATCTCTTCAGCACCTGCACCAATACCCGCATTAAGGGCAATATGCCCTGCGTCACGACCCATAACTTCTATAAAGAAAAGCCTGTTGTGCGAGCTCGCAGTATCTCTTATCTTATCTATAACTTCAACCACCGTATTAAGTGCTGTGTCATAACCAAGAGTATGGCTTGTGCCAAAAATATCGTTATCTATAGTTCCCGGTATCCCAATTACCGGAAAACCGAATTCCTGGTTAAAAAGAAGGCCGCCGGTAAAACTACCGTTACCACCTATTACGACCAGGGCATCTATATTATTTTTCTTTAAATTTTCGTGAGCTTTAGCACGGCCTTCAGGGGTCATGAATTCTTTAGATCTTGCCGACTTAAGTATTGTACCTCCTTTGTTTATAATGTTGTTTACGCTACGCGGCCCCATCTCTTTAAAATCGCCCTCTATCATTCCCTGGTAACCTCTATAAATACCGGCACACTCAATATTATGAAATGCACACGTACGCACTACAGCCCTGATAGCGGCATTCATTCCGGGTGAATCTCCCCCCGATGTAAGCACACCTATTTTTTTTATGTTAACTGACATTTTTTAGTATTTGATTGTAAAATTAATAATTTAATATGATTTATTTATTTGAATTTGCAATCCATTATTAAATCTGCAACATTTCAAACGTTTTCGTTAATAAGTTTTTCTTAAAACAATCTTAAATAAACCTAAAAAGCAGATGTATTCTCTTTGAAACATCTGCTTTTTTTAATATAATAAAATTTTTAGCCGTATTATTTATGATTAATCCGTTTCGGGAATCCTTTGAGGCTGTTTTTGGCTATTATTCGTTTTTTTCTTATTCCTACCCTCTATAAACTTAATATATTCAGGCGATAATTCAGAGTCCGGAATGCCGTCATCAGAGGTATCAGATTCCTTCTCGTCTGTCTTGCTGAATATTTTTCTCCATAACTCCCTTATGGTATCAAAGTCTACCGAATAAGAAAGTCCAAGACCCTGTGTATAGCCAATTCCCTCCCCTAAAAATGAAATGTCATTTTCACGGTTAAACACCCTTCCTTTAAGCGAGTTCTCGTCATTTAGCCTTATCTGCACCTCAACATTACCCACAATCTGCGATTCGTTAACGCCGCCAATAGGTACCCCCAGCTGGCCGTTTACGGTAATCCTGTCATTAATTTGCGACGAAACAGTAAGCCCTACCTGCGAATTCGTCTCCACGTACGGGTTCTTCTCTGCCTGAACATAGTTAAGGCCTATATTTAGCTTACTGTCATCTTCGGCAAAAATGCCGTTTACAAGGCTGCTTGCCCTCTCAAACAGGTTACCCGCAACTGCCGTACCTGCATTCATATTGTTAGGGTTTACAAAACTTCCGGTAGAAAGCAATGATAATGCCTGTGTCTGCCTGTTAGTAATATCTGTCAGCTTGTACTCAAGATCTGATTTAAGTACCGAACTCACCCCCGGGAAACTGATAGCAAAGTCAGGTTCAGGATTTGTAAGGTTACCTGTAAGCAGAATACTTACATCAACCGGTATGTTCCTATTAAACGATGACGCTTCGAGAAGTACCGACGGATTAGCACGAAGCGAATATACCGCCTCGAGGTTTAGCCTTGCCCTTTTAGGGTCGCCTTCCCAGTTTATGGTACCATTAGGTTTTACGGTAATCTTCTTATCTATTAACCCTGCATATTTAAAGTTATAAATACCCTTTTGCACCATGAAGTCGCCAATCATATTAAACTTACCAAGCGTATTTATTTCAAGAAGCATGGTACCAAAACCGCTGGCACTAAGGCTATGACCCGTATTTTTATCAATAATTACCTCAATTTTTGCCTCTGGTGTGATGTCAAGATCAAATTTTAATTCAAGCCCCTTAAAGGTTTTTGTTTTATCTATGTCCACTATACCTTTAAGCCTGTTCTCTTTTTCCTTTGGTGTAAGGAAATGTATAAAGGCTGCATTGTTGGTAGATGTTCCTGAATTATTTATAGGTATTTTAATGTCAGTACCAGCCTTAGATTCTGCTTTTACATTAATGAACAAGTTATTAACCGGGCCATCTATACTTGCTTCTCCTTTAATGAAAGCTGTTCCATAATACAATGCGTCATCAGAGTCCTGTGTGTCTAATACCAGTATCCTGTCAGAAGTGATTTTCACTTCGTCCAATTCCCAATCCCTGAACAGCTTGTGCTTAACCGTACCAGTAAGTATGCCCTTTGTTTTATATTTTACATCGGTAAGTTCTATATTCGGGAATGTAATAGCCTTATCAGAGAGTGTTACCATTGCATTCTCAGCAAAGTTGTAATCAGTATTCAGGTAGCCTACCTTCAGTCCCGCCTTTTTGAGGTAGAGCACTCCGTTAATTTCAGGGTTCTTTACATTACCCACAATAGCTGCACGTCCTGATGCCCTACCCCGTATCTCAGGGAATATGGATTTGAGGAACATTTGCAGCGGACTGATATCAAAATCGGTAAATACAGCGTCAACAGACATAAGTGTTTGTTTGTCTACAACTTCGATAGCACCATTGGCATAGAAATTCTCTTCGTCATTCCTGGCAATAGACGTATTGATCGTAAATTTCCTAAACGATCGGTCGCCCGTCACCTGAAGCGCCAGGTCGCCTATATTGAACTTATTAACCTTTAAGCTATCTATAGTTATAGATGCAGCCGGTTGGAACTCCTGCTTGTCCTGTTTTAAGTTTACTTCACCGTTAAGCCTTCCGCCAAAACTAAGGCTGTCCAGCGAAGGCGTTATCTTATTAAGATCTACATCGTTAAAGTTAAGCTTAAGATCTTTAAAATCCTTACCTCTTATCTCACCGCCTAAACGCACCTGCTGGTCGTCATGAGACATTATGATCCTGTCTATACTAAAATCAGTCAGCTTTTTATTAAATATGATCTTGTTATCTGACTCATTCTCCTCATTGATATACCACATATAATCTTTAAGGCTGATCTCAGATTTTTTAAAACCAACAATAGATTTGTTATCCTTATCAATAGTGTGATACAAATTAAGATGGAAATAATCCTTCCCTGTTCCGCCCTTAAACTCGGTACGTACATGCAGGGTATCGTTTTGGGTGATATTTACAGCCCTAAAATCGGATATTTTATACTTACTAAGCTTAATAGTATCCATACTTACATAAGAATTGTAAAGGGTATTCTTATTGTTGATATCGATATTAATATTATCAAACTCATTTTTGAAAGCAGTAATTATCGGCGAATTAAAACCAAGGACAAACTCGCCCTTATCGCCATCGATACGCCCTTTTACAACCGTATTTTCGCCAACGACTATTTCAGGACTTATTATTTCGACTATCTTATTATAGATGGTAAAATTAAAATCAAAAAACTGCCCCTTTTTGACCTTAAAGGGCGAATAGTTAGTATAAAGGCTTCCAAGCGCATTCTGCACTAGCTTTGGCACTTCCTTAATATCATAAATACCGCTTATCTGCCCTTCTATGATATCTTTAGAATTTATAGTTACCGTCCTTACATTTTTATTATCATAAGATGCCTCAACACTAAAATCTTCGAAGAAATAACTATCCCTGCTGTTTTGGTAATACAGTTCAGAAACCTCTAGTTTTCCGGCAAGCGTATTAATACTATTGCCACTTGCCTTAGCGAGGATCTTTCCTTTAAAAATAGCAAGCGTATCTTTTTTAACCAGGTTAAGAATATGGAGGTCGGCATAATCAACTTTTGCATCAAAATCATATTTAATACGGTTTGTGCTCATATCTACCAGACCGTCAAATGACATGCGAAGGTTAGGATCGTTACTGTTTATCCTTCCATTGAAGTAAGGCCATTTAAACTGGCCATCCACCTTAATGTTTTTGTATCGATACTTGTTAGCAACGAAACTGGCTATATCTCCCTTAACTGTTGTATTGAGCGATTTTTTATTAAAGCCCTGCCCATTTACATCTACGTGAAGCGTTGCGAGACCAACCATTTTATTATTTAGAAGTCCGCCTACATTGAACCCTTCAAGATCTATAGTACCAAGATAGGTAGCAATATCGGGTTTGTTATAGTCTTTTACCGAGAGGTCGGCGGTAGCTTCGCCAAGCTCTGACATTACATACAGGTTTGTAGTAATATCAGTTTTTGTCAGCACCACATCGCCTACAAGGTCTATGCGTCCAAACTTTTCTAATATTGTTGGTAAGCTCTTTCCAAGTATCCTTGGCATTATATTTTTAAGGTTGGAATAATTTGACGTAACGCGGTCAAAATTACCATTCATGTAAAAGCCAGGCCCTTTTTTATCAAACAGGTGCCTGAAGTTTACCGAACCTATAATTTCTGAATCCTTATCATCAAGCAGCTTAAGATCATGAAGCACAAAATTATTAAGGGGCCCTGTAAGTCGGGTTGAAAGATAAAATTTTTGGTTCCTTCCAAATTCATTAAAAAAATAATTCAGCTCATTAGACGATACAGAAGCCCTGTCGACCGTAAAATCAAACTTTACGCGGTTTACAAAATCCTTCATGTCGGCAATGGTATAGGTTAGCTTAACCTTTCCCGTTAATGCAGATTCTGCCGTTTTAAGCTCAAGGTCATCAAGCTTAATATTTGTTTTAGAGTAACTGAATTTCGCTTTCAGGTTATCCACAAAAAGTCCTCTGTGGTCTAAAAGAGACAGTTTTTGGATATCGGCAGTCACATCGCTGCCTTTAATGTAGAAATCCTTAAGCTGCCCGTTTAGTTTCTTAAGATCCAGCACTCTTGCGGTAACGGCATTTTCATTTGTTAAACGAAATCTGCCATCGGTCACATATAAATCATCCGTCCTTAGACGGAATTTACCCGTTCCCGGCTTTCCGCTGTCAAACGATTTTACAAAAACATCAAGGTTAGAGGTTTTCTCGCCCTTATACGTTTTCATGTGGAAGTTAAGTTTGTGAGCCTTTATCGTGCCAAACCTAAGTTTACTATCAAGAAATCCCCTTGCGTTAATAATATTGGTCTGAAGCCTGTCGGCTGCAATAAGTGTATCGTTATGATGATCCAGTATAAGAACGCCTTTAAGCTTCACCCCTCCAAAAACTGATATAGCGATTTTGTCGATCTGGATATGGGTACCAAAGTCTTTATTTACCTTATCTGTAGCATAATGAGCTATCCATGTTTGCACAAAAGGTAAAGAAAGCGCGATGCCCAATAGCAGTAAAAACACGATAATCCCGATTATCGTCCTTATAAGTATTTTTTTAAATTTTTTGATACTGCTATTTGTTTTAAATTTGTACGCTGGCTGACATGGCTAATAGCCAACAAAAATAGGAATTTTTATACTTGTTAAATTGGCTTTAAGGCTTTTTTAGTATTACCAAAATCTGTGCCTAAAAATTATGCAGGAAAAACCCACATATATATTATCAATAGAGAGTTCGTGCGACGATACTGCCGCAGCTATACTGCAAAACGGTAAAGTGTTGTCTAATGTTGTGGCAAGGCAGGCCATTCACGAAGAATATGGCGGTGTAGTGCCGGAGCTTGCTTCGCGTGCGCACCAGCAAAACATAGTGCCTGTAATAGATGTTGCCCTTAAAAAAGCAAACGTTACCAGAGACCAGCTTAGTGCTGTAGCCTTTACACAGGGTCCCGGATTAATGGGTTCGCTTTTGGTAGGCTCCTCATTTGCCAAATCTATGGCGCTGGCGCTAGATATTCCTCTTATTGCTGTAAACCATATGCAGGCACATATACTTGCCCACTTTATAGATGAGGAAGGCTACGACAAACCTGAGTTTCCTTTTCTTGCCATGACGATAAGTGGCGGCCATACACAAATCGTTAAAGTAAAAAGCTTCTTTAGCATGGAGGTTATAGGCGAAACGACAGATGATGCCGTAGGCGAAGCGTTTGATAAGAGTGCAAAAATATTAGGGCTGCCTTATCCGGGTGGGCCATTGGTTGACCAATATGCTAAACTGGGCAACCCAAAAGCATTCCCGTTTACCAAACCAAAAGTACCGGGGCTTAACTTTAGCTTTAGCGGACTCAAAACACAAATCCTTTATTTTGTGCAGAAGAATGTTGCTGCAAACCCTGATTTCATAAAAGAAAACATGAACGACATTTGCGCTTCCATACAGCATACCATCATCAATATCCTTATGGATAAGCTAAAACTGGCTGTTGCCGAAACAGGTATTAAACAGGTAGCCATAGGCGGAGGCGTGTCTGCCAACAGTGGCATTCGTGATACCCTTAAGGCAACTGAGAAAAAATACGGATGGAAAACTTACATTCCAAAATTTGAATATACAACTGATAATGCCGCAATGATAGGCATTGTGGGCTACCATAAATACCTGGAGCATCAGTTTAATGATGCTTCTGTAACCTCTAAAGCACGAATAGAATTATAATATGCAGTTATTCTACAATCCCGAAATACAATCAGGCTGTACTTCCTTTACTTTTGATAAGGAAGAAAGCAGGCATATTGTAAAAGTGCTGCGCAAAACAGAAGGCGATACGATTCATATTGCTAATGGCAGCGGTTACCTTTTCACTTCTGAGATCGTTTTTGCAAGCGAAAAGAAATGCGAAGTTAAAGTTACCAGCGAAGAATTCCACGAACCCGCACCCTATTCGCTTCACCTTGCCGTGGCTCCTACAAAGATGAATGACCGCTACGAGTGGTTTCTTGAAAAAGCTACCGAAATCGGCGTCAGTGAGATAACACCTATCATCTGCGAGCACAGTGAGCGAATCAATTTTAAAGGCGACCGTTTTGAGAAGATACTGCAAAGTGCCATGAAGCAGTCACTCCAGTTTTATATGCCAAAGCTTAATGAACCGGTGACCTACAACACATTCGTTGACGAACAACGCGAAGGCCAGCTATTCATAGCCCATTGTGAAGAAACCGAAAAACGCCTGCTTAAAAATGCCCTTGAGCTTAAAAAGCATGTGACTGTATTAATCGGTCCCGAAGGCGATTTTTCTACCAAAGAAATCAACCTGGCGCTGCAGCAAAACTACATTCCCGTATCATTGGGCAACACGCGACTTCGTACCGAAACTGCCGCCGTTGTGGCAGCACACAGCGTAGCGTTTGTTAATGAAGAGTCGTTTTAAGTGCCAGTTGTAATTACCATTACTTGCGAGTGAAGCTAAGGCATAAGGCTCTGAGGCATTGAGAAAATTATGAGTGAGGCGTTAAGAAGCACTCGTTGTTTGACCAAAGGCAAGTTCTTATGGTTTAGAAGAATGAAATTATCTGTAGCCTAAAGAGTCCAGAGCCTTGAATTTTTGTATGCTTTGTTTCAAGACAAAAGAAAAACTATATTTACACCACAATCATTACTAATGAAAAAACTGCTTTATATACTACTGCTTGCTCCTGCGCTGCTTACAGCACAGGAAATCGCGGTGCTTAAATATTCCGGTGGCGGCGACTGGTATGGCAACCCTACTTCATTGCCCAACCTTGCCAAATTCTGCAACCGGAACATCAATACAAAAATCAATGCCAAGACTGCTACTGTAGAAGCAGGCAGTGCTGATATTTTTTCTTACCCTTTTGTACACATGACAGGACACGGAAATGTCGTATTCAGCGATAATGATGTGATAAACCTGCGCAACTATCTGTATTCGGGCGGTTTCCTGCACATTGATGACAATTACGGTATGGATAAATACATTCGCAAGGAACTGTCTAAAGTTTTTCCTGACAAAGAACTGACAGCTGTTGCTGTGGGGCATGAGATCTTTAAAGGTCCGTTTTCGTTTCCGCAGGGTATGCCTAAGATTCACGAGCACGATAACAAAGCACCACAGGCATGGGGTATTTTTATAGAAGGAAGACTAGTTTTACTATATACCGTTGAAACCGATCTGGGCGACGGATGGGAAGATCAGGAAGTGCATAACGACCCTAGGGAGGTTCGCGAAAAAGCCCTTAAAATGGGCGCCAACATAGTTAATTATGCGTTTAAGAACTAAGGAATAGCTACCCGCAAAGTCATAATCTTGTATTAAAGCAACTGGTATTTTAGTAATTTTTACCGTACATTCGATGTACCAAAAAAACAAAAAATACATGGTGACTTCTAAAACTATTGCAAACGGTATACTTAGGGCATTGGCTGTTATTGTAGGCTGCTGCTTGCTGCTGCTTTTTTTATATCAGGTACAAACCGTAATACTATATCTATTTATCGCACTTATAGTGTGCATGATAGCAACCCCAGTAGTGAATTTTCTTGAAAGAAAATGTAAATTCAGGCATACGCTCGCAGTGATAACAACACTCGTATTTTTTATACTCTTACTTGCTGGGTTCATAATGATGTTCGTCCCACTGATAATTTCGCAAAGCGACAATCTTTCCCTACTCGATACTGTACAGCTGGAAAAGGATTTTACAAATATGATCAATCAGGTAAACACCTACCTGGCGGGGTATAATATAGATTCACAAAAATTAATGAAGGAGGCTAATTTAACCTCTCAGCTTAATTTTAACTTTATCCCTAATTTCATCAATTCCATCATCGGTATTTTAAGCGGCTTTGGTATAGGGCTGGCATCGGTCATATTCATAACGTTCTTTTTTCTTAAAGACCGAAACATGTTCGTAAAAGCAGCAAAAAAAATACTGCCTGATTCTCATGAAGATAAGATAATCAATTCCTTTCATAAAATAAACCATTTGCTAAGCCGTTACTTTATAGGGCTTATACTTCAAATGTCGGTGCTGTTCATATTGTACCTTATCATATTGCTTGTTTTTGGGGTAGAAAATGCATTTATAATAGCATTTATCACTGCATTCTTAAATATAATTCCATACATAGGCCCACTTATTGCCACGGCCCTTGTAATTATACTTACCCTTTTAGGCAATATTGGCCCTGAAACACAGGGAGAAATGCTATCTACCACGCTTTATGTATTTATAGGGTACTGTGCCGCACAGTTTATAGACAACAACGTTACATCGCCGTTAATTTTCTCCAATAGCGTAAATTCGCACCCACTTGAAATATTTATAGTAATTTTGGCCAGTGGATTCCTTTTTGGTATCCTGGGAATGATCGTAGCAATACCGCTTTACACAATATTAAAAGTAGTCGCTAAAGAATTTTTCCCTGAAAATCCCGTAGTTAAAGTACTTACTAAAGACATTTAAGTTTGCTTTTGGAAAAACTCTTATCGCAAAGCGTTCAGCAATTCATTATAGAAAACACAGGAAAACCTGTCACACAGCTTGCACTGCAAAAAAATCCGTTCCCTGATGTGGAATGGACAGAAATAGTAGGCCAGATTGCTGCCCGCGAAAAAGCAAAAGATAAACTGCCAACTTGGTTTACTACCGCCGACATACTTTATCCTGGTAAGATATCGGTCGAGCAAACCTCATCAGAAAGTACTGCTCGCTATAAGTCGACACTGGTTTCTGGCGAAAATCTTATCGACCTTACAGGTGGCTTTGGCATAGATGATTACTATTTCGCCCAAAGGCTGGGTAATGTAACACATTGCGAACTCAACCTGCATTTATCGTCAATAGTAAAACATAATTATGAAATTTTAGGTGTCACAAACGTACAATGTATACCGGGCGATAGCCTAACTACATTAGAAACGCTTCAAAAAAAGTGGGACTTGATCTACATTGACCCGTCAAGGCGCAGCGACGCTAAAGGCAAAGTTTTTCTGTTGAAAGACTGCATGCCCAACGTACCGGAACTGTTAGATACTTATTTTAAATATTCGCACAACCTGCTCATTAAAACGGCTCCAATACTGGATATAAGCGCCGGACTGGCAGAACTCCATTCGGTTAAGGAGATACAGGTTATTGCATTGAATAACGAGGTTAAGGAACTTCTATGGATTATTGAAAAAGGATTTGCGGGCACGCCGACATTAACCGCCGTAAACCTCACAAAAGACGGCGAAGATATCTTTACGGCATCTTATGAACCTGCAGATGAGGCACCTTACGGTTTACCGAAAAAATATCTGTACGAGCCTAATGCCGCTATAATGAAATCAGGTGCGTTTGATGCCGTAGCACACCATTATGCGATTACAAAACTGCACAAACATACACAGCTTTATACATCTGATGAATTGATTCCATTTGCCGGAAGGCGATTTACAATCGATGCTATTATTCCTTACCAAAAGGCAGAAATGAAACCGCTTGAAGGCAGCAAAATGAACATTACCACGCGTAATTTTCCCTTAAATGTTGAGGATATTCGTAAAAAATGGAAAATCAAGGATGGCGGCGATATATATGCATTTTTTACTACCAACAGTAAAAATGAAAAGGTAGTCCTTGTATGTTCTAAAATCTAATTTACGGGAACCAGCCTGTATACAGAACCCTTATTATCTTCAACCGCCACATAAATATAACCATCGGGTGCCATGCGTACATCACGAACGCGGCCTATATTTTTTAACAGCTTTTCCTGTCCTGTTATTTTATGGCCGTCAAGGTAGCAGAGGTTAAGGTACTTAAATCGCAGCGAACCTACAAGCAATGCGCCTTTCCACGGTTTATAGTTGTCTCCGGTTACAAAAGCAGTACCCGATGGCGCAATAGATGGAAGCCAGTATAATAAAGGCTCTTCAATGCCGGGAGCAGTCGTTTTATCGGTAATCGTAGTTCCGTTGTAATTGATGCCATAGCTGGTTAAGGGCCATCCGTAATTTTTACCGGGTGCTATAATATTAATCTCATCGCCGCCACGCGGACCATGCTCGGTTTCCCATAACTCGCCCGTTACCGGATGAAAAGCAATCCCCTGCGGATTTCTGTTTCCACAGGTATAAAGCGATGTCGGCTTACCCTCTTTATCTTTAAACGGGTTATCTGCGGGTATGGAACCATCGGCATTTATTCGGTGTATCTTACCTAACGAATTGTCAAGGCTCTGCGGATTTTCTCTTTCATTACCCCTTTCCCCTACCGAAATAAAAAGATAATTATTCTTGTCAAATGCCATCCTGCTCCCATAATGGTGCCTTGTAGATGCATAAGGGAGTGCCTCGAATACCATCTTTTGGTTTACCAGCGTATTGCCTTCCAGTTTAGCGTGGACTACAGCTGTTGTTGCTAATTTGCCCTTTGGTTTAGAATAGGACAAATAAAGAATTTGGTTCTTTTCAAAATCAGGATGCAGCACTATATCCATCAGTCCGCCCTGCCCTTGCGCCAAAACTTCAGGAATACCTTTAATTTCAGTATTTTTTTTATTGGCAACCTTGTATAATTTCCCACCCCTTTCGGTTACCAGCAGGCTACCATCTTTAAGGAATGCCATTCCCCACGGAACATCAAGCCCTGTTGCAATGGTATCAAGCTTTACTGTGAGCTTATCGCTTTTAAAGATGTTGCTTTTAGGTTGGTCATCAAAGTCGTAGGCAGCGCGGTTGTTTATACCTTCAATTATATAAGACGAAAGTTCTTCTATCTCTTTCGCTGTAAATGTTTTTTCAAAAGCCGGCATGCCATCGTCAGCATATCCTTTAGAGATACCCCGTACGAGGTCTGACAGTTTGTTACCATGCTTCCAGTCCCTGTCTACAAAGGCATCCATTTTCTCGCCATGGCAGCTGCTGCAATAGTTCTGATAGTTTTCAGCCGGCGTTTTACCGGAAACCGCTGCGGAAGTAACTGCGGTATATTTAGCAACAGAACTATTAAAAAAAATTGTTGCTCCGCAGATAAGCAGCGAAGGCACTATAAAAACAGATTTATTCATAATATTCAGAAATAGATGACGGTACATCAAAGCTATCATATTTTAGTTAACATTTGTAATCCTTTAACCAAAAAGTAACTCAGTATGCCATTTTGATTATATTTGGCATCCAATAACACCATACTACATGAAGAAGATTATAATATGCCTGCTTTTAGGGCTATCGTTCAGCGTTAATGCCCAAAAAAAAGCGGATAAGCCAAAAGATACAGAAACTCCAAAAAACGGGTGCGACTATACTATCGTAACCGGTAATGACGGGCAGGAATTAAAGTCCACCAAAGAGTATCTGATGTATGAAAAAGTATTTGCAGGCACGTCTCAGTTTATGTTCTTTTCGCTAACAAATAGCGAAGGCGTACCTATTCTTAACTTTCAATTGCTGGCAAAAAGCAAGGAATTTCCCAAATCGTATTGTATCGACAGCGCATCTAAAATATACATACAGCTCAATAATGGAAAGATAGTTACCCTCATAAGCGCAACCGAAGACCAGTGTTCAGGCCTGGTTTATGATAGTAACGAAAAGAATAATTTAAGGATTTTGACAGGAACTTTTTTATTTACAAAGGGATCTTTAGAAGATTTAGAGAAATATGACATATCTTTTATAAGGGTAAAATATGTAAATGAAACGGTAGATTACCCTGTAAAGAAAGAACTCGACAGCGAAAGCATGAAAAAAAAGTACTATCCTGAAGCCTATTTTATAAATACACTGAAGTGTATCCAATAAAATTTTGGAAAAAATATTTTTACTATCCTGTTGAGTGTTAAAGACTTTAAGAAAACGTTACAAAAAAATCAAAAAAACCTTTAAAAATAGTTGCAGATAAGAGAATCATCTGCTACATTTGCAACCGCAAAAAGGGTAAAACTTTTGAGCTTTTTAAAGAGGAGAGGTGCCGGAGTGGTAACGGAGCAGATTGCTAATCTGTCGACGTGCAAACGTCGCCAGGGTTCGAGTCCCTGTCTCTCCGCTTCTTCGGGGTGTAGCGTAGCTCGGTTATCGCGCCTGGTTTGGGACCAGGAGGTCGCAGGTTCGAATCCTGCCACCCCGACAATAAAGACTGAATTTGATCGACGATCAGGGTCGCGTAGCTCAGCTGGATAGAGCACCTGCCTTCTAAGCAGGCGGTCCCAGGTTCGAATCCTGGCGCGATCACGGAAACAAAACCTACTTATTGAGTAGGTTTTTGTTTTTTAAGGACATTTTGATTGCTCAGCCGGATACAGCATCACGCTATATGCGTGACAGTTCAAATCTAGCGCGATCAAAGCAATTAAAATCTGCCTATACGAATGGATTTTTCGTTTATAGACATTTCAATGGTAATAATAAACGTATTAAGCTGCGCGACAGTTTAAGGTTATAATCTTCCCCACTAATATCATTCTTCCCGATTGTTTTAACCACTTACTAAAAGCATACATCCAAAGGATGCTCCTCAATACCCATTTAGATAAGAAATTTAATTCAAGTTAAAAGCTAATAAAAAAAAATATCGATTTATATTTTTATTATTGTCGCATTTATTATATTTGCGACAACAATAAAATTTATTAAAATGAGACAGTTAACATTTGCATCGCTACAGGTAAAAAATCTGGAATTATCTAAAGAGTTCTATCAAAAGAAATTAGGCTTCGAAGTTGGAACTACCAACCCGCAAGCCTGCGTCTTTAAATACAACCAGGGAGAGGCAAGTTTTGCTATCCGCACGCCTCTTGAACCAATTGAAGGAAGAGAGCTGGGCGTTGGCGTGGCTATATGGTTTGCCGTTTACGAAATTGTAGACGAGTTAAAAGAAAAATTCATTACTGATGGAGTGACAACAGCCGGACCGATCATAGATACACCTTTTGGCAGAGCATTCCACGTACTGGACCCTGACGGTTATAAACTTACATTCCTGAATGCGATATAAGGCAAAACCAATAATTTACAGCACTAAAAAATTGGGTTATCCATTTCAATTTAGTTTCTTTGAAACCAATAACAGGAGTTTGATATAGTATCCACAAAAAATGCCTCAACATAATTATGCCTGAAGAAATTGATTTTCATTTTAGCAGTCCAAACGACAGTCCGGGATATTTAATCGGGCAGCTGACTATGCTTTGGCAGCGAAAACAAAAAAAAGTGCTGGATCCGTTGGACCTGACGCAAACCCAGCTCGCCCTGCTTGCTGCCTTAGGATGGCTTTCCAAAAAAAGCGATGCGGTTATGCAGGTTGATATTGCCAGGCAAAGCAATGCCGACAGGATGATGGTATCTAAAGTATTAAGAACTCTCGTAGATAAAAAATTCATTACGCGCCATGAGCACCCTACTGATACCAGGGCAAAGGTTATACAGCTGACACCCGAAGGCGAAAAAGTGCTTCAGAAAGCTTTAGCTGCTGTCGTTGATGTGGATCATGAATTTTTCGCCGTATTAGATACAGACCTTTCAAGGTTTAATGCTAATATGGTAACGCTTATTGACATAAATAAAACAGAGTAAAACATTATAGATTCAAAGATTATGAAACCCCACTCAATGCGTGGGGTTTCTTGTTTTATACAATCAACAAACCGCTTTTTATTTAAAGTCAATGTTATTATTAAATAAACACCATTTACTTTGTCGTTTTTCTGCTTAAATTTGCACCCTCTAAAATCAGGGAAAATCTAATCCCTCCCTGACTACCATACACAACATTTATGACACGCCAGAAATACATCTCCCTGATATTGATATTAGGATCGCTCACCGCATTGGGGCCATTTACAATAGATATGTACCTGCCAGGCTTCTCCGCCATTGCAGAAGACCTGCGAACAACCCCTAATAAAGTTTCCTTATCACTTTCAAGCTATTTTATAGGCATTGCAGCGGGGCAATTACTATATGGTCCGTTGTTAGACCGTTTTGGGCGTAAAAAACCGCTCTACGCAGGTCTTGCTGTATATATCCTCGCATCATTAGGATGCTCTTTAGTTACCGATATAGATGCTTTTATTGCATTGCGTTTTGTAGAAGCCGTAGGAAGCTGTGCAGCTACGGTTGCTGCTATGGCAATGGTGCGCGATCTTTTCCCTGTAAACGACAGCCCAAAAGTTTTTTCACTACTGATGCTTGTTGTGGGGCTTTCGCCAATGCTTGCTCCTACTATAGGAAGCTATGTTATAAAAGCCTGGGGATGGCACTCTATATTTGTGATTCTTGCCATAATGGGCTTTTTGGTATTGCTGGCATCCCGATTTGGGCTGGGCCACACCCGAAACCCCGACCCGTCAATATCCCTCAAGCCGAAACCTATACTTACTGGCTTTTGGAGTGTACTGCGACACCCTCAATTTTACACTTATGCCATTTCTGGTGGTGTTGCTTTTTCAGGATTGTTCACGTATGTTGCCGGCTCCCCTATTCTTTTCATGGATATCTTTAAAGTTTCGGGAGAAGTATACGGATGGATATTTGCATTTATGTCGGTTAGCTTTATCGGCACAAGTCAGCTTAACTCTATATTGCTGCGCAAATACAAAAGTGGTCAGTTGGTTTATCTTGGCCTTTCGCTGCAAAGCATAATAAGCGTTGCTTTTTTAATTGCGGCAGTAAATAACTGGCTAAATTTATACAGCACTATCGTTATGCTTTTTTTATACCTTGGCTGCCTCGGACTAACCAATCCGAACACTGCAGGATTATCACTTGCCCCATTCTCTGAAAATGCAGGAAGTGCCTCTGCCCTTATGGGTGCATTACAGTTAGGCCTTGGCGCGGTAGCTTCCATGCTTGTTGGTATCTTCGTAAAAACCTCAATGGTACCCATGATCCTGATAATGACTGGCAGCACACTTGTTGCTTTCATCATTTTGGCTATTGGCAAAAGAAATATTGGTGAGGTAAAAGAGAACGAGGGCGGCGACGTAATTTCTGCACATTAATAACATACTACTCTTTTAATTACTTTGCCTGTTTTTATATCTTCGTAATAAATATAGCAAATGGCAACAGCTAAAGGAAATAAGTATATTAAAAGGATTTTATGGACCATAGCGATAGTCTTTGCTCTGATGAATATCATAGCTATTTTTCATGCTTATAAATTCACTCATTTCTCGGATAAAGTTTCCAAAAAAACAGATGCCAATACGCTGACCACTGCCCAAAACGCCGGAGTGTTATTTTTTGGGATAGACAATCCAAGGCCGGTAAATACAGATAAACCTTCGCAGGCTTACACAACCGTAAAAATAAAAAACAATAAGCTGATTGAATGCTGGAGCATTAAAACTCCCAATTCTAAAGGAACTGTTATCCTTTTTCACGGGTATGGAGGAGATAAATCGCAGATGATTGATAAGTCTGATGCCTTTCTCGATATGGGATACAATACTTTACTTGTTGACTTTATGGGATCAGGCGGATCAGAAGGTGATACTACCAGCATCGGTTATTTTGAAGCCCAGCAGGTTAAATCGTGTTTTGATTACCTTTCAAAAACCGGTGAAAAGAATATAATACTTTTCGGGACATCCATGGGTGCTACAGCAATACTGAAAGCACTTCACGACTACTCTATTACGCCAAAATCAATTATTATAGAATGTCCTTTCGGATCGATGTACAAGACCGTTTGTGCACGGTTCAGGGTAATGGGTGCACCTACAATTCCAATGGCTGGATTACTGGTATTTTGGGGCGGAATCCAAAATGGTTTTTGGTCGTTTAACCATAATCCTGAAGATTATGCAGCATCGGTACACTGCCCAACATTGCTAATGTATGGCGAAAAAGACAATCGCGTTACCCGAGCCGAAACTGATAGCATTTACAACAATCTACAAGGAAAGAAACAGCTTGTTACCTTCCCAGAGTGTGGACACGAGAATTATCTTAGGAAATATAAAAAGCAGTGGACCGATGATGTAAAGAGCTTCTTATCAAACTAAAGATTATAAAAATCCTGCTGTTGCATTAACAAAATAAGGCGAATCGTTCCATTGTATCTTGCGGTATTTATGCTCTTCTTTAAGTTTATCAGGCAGGCAGCCCCATATCGTATGGCTCATTTTTTCAAGCAGCAGCTTACGCGAAAAAGTGTCTGAGGTCACGAGGCTTATTTCGCGTACCGGTTTTGGATCTTTAAATGGTTTAAACAATGTATTCTCCTTTTCATTTAGCACAGACAGCTCCGGGATTATGGCAAAGCCAAGTTCTGCCCGCACCAAATTCTTGAGTGTTTCAATAGAATTTATATCATAATTAAACTGTTCGTCAGGATTACTCATCCTGTCCGGCATCCCGCAGATATCCAGCATTTGGGCATTATAGCAGTACTCCTGCTGCAGCAAGAGCAGAAATGGCTTATCGGTCAGGTTCATTTCATAGTGATCGGCTTTAGCCAACGGATGCCCTTCGTGCAGAAAAGCAACAAACGGTTCGTTAAATACAGGATATTCGCGCAAGCCCGGCATCCCTGTAGGCGTAGCCATAAGCGCAATATCAATTTCACCGTTCTGAAGGCCATGAAGCAGCTGGCCTGTACCCGTTTCTTTTATATTAAAATGCATATCTGGCACCACGTCTCTCATGGATTTTATAAACTGCGGAATTAAATATGGGGATAGCGTACTTATTACACCAAGCGTAACTTCCCCCTTTAGATCATTCTTTTGATTTACAACAAAATTACGAATGGAATCGGCCTCATGCAGTACTTTTTTAGCGCGGTTGATAATTTCAACACCTAACAGCGTTGGCTTAAGTGGCACCTTTGTCCTGTCAAATATCTTGATGCCTATTTCTTCTTCCAGATTTTTAAGCTGAATGGTTAATCCCGGCTGGGTAACCATACAAACTTCAGCTGCCTTTGAAAAATGACGGTGCTCATCTAAGGCTATTATATAGCGTAACTGTTGTATTGTCATACATTATAAATTTTTTTTATAAATATACAAAATTATTAATTTGTTTTATATACAACTATTGAAATATCTTTGTCCTATCAAAATGAAAATATGAGCGTAACAGGTTCATCGGAAAATTGAAGTAATTTCAATTAAAATAAAAACCATAATTTTTAAAAACTAATATCATGAAATTTACAAGAAGAGCAAACGCAAACTGGCAAGGTACAGGAATGGAAGGAACAGGAAAGATCTCTACCGAGAGTACTACTCTTAATAACGCCCAATTATCATTTAAAACCCGTTTTGCTGATGGCGTGGGCACAAACCCTGAAGAACTTATCGCTGCCGCACACTCAGGATGCTACACAATGCAGCTAAGTTTCCTTTTAAACGAAGCAGGCTTTACAGCCGATAATCTTGACACAGAAGCACAGGTTACATTTGAAGATGGGACTATTACAAAAATCCACCTGAAACTTGAAGCAACTGTACCGGGAATTACAGAACAGGACTTCCAGACAGCTGCTCAAAAGGCTAAAGAAATATGCCCTGTATCTAAATTACTGAAAGCTGAAATAACCCTTTCTGCAACGTTAATAGGCTAATACTAAGCACATAAAATCAAAAAAAGTCCTGCCAAATGGCAGGACTTTTTATTTATAACAATCACAAAATTAACATTTTACATCTTTGCGAGGGCAATTTATGTCATACGCTTTGCGTTTATATGTAAACAGTATATTATCATTCGAGAGAAAAAATGGTTTTTTAGCACCTACAATTAATTTCTTTATATATTTACTGCCAAACTTTTAAAAGTATGCATTGTTAAACGCATATTTTTAATGATTTTTCAAACAAACAATTATATCTATATATATATGAGATCTTATTCTGCAGAGGAAATCAGCGAGAAAATCAATGGGGAACTTGTAGGTACAACTACCTTTGATATTTTATCGCCCGAACAGCTTGAACTGGCAAATAATGACCAGATTTCCTTTATTGGGAATAAAAAGTACGAAAAACTATGGGCAGCGTCTAAGGCGTCTGTTGCTGTTGTGAATTCGGATATCGAAATTGAACCCGGTGATAACAGGGCTTTTATAAAAGTTAAGGACGCAGACCTGGCCATGTCTAAAGTTCTTGACCTGTTTGCTCCTGCCCTGCCTCAGTTTGAGCAGGCTATTCACCCTACAGCTGTTATAGACCATACTGCAGTTATAGGAGAAGGTTCAAAAATTGGTGCAGGATGTTATGTAGGCCCTAACGTAAAAATAGGCAATAACACAACCCTGTACCCTAATGCAACAGTTTTAGACGGATGTACTATTGGCAACAATACCACAATCTGGTCTGGTGCTGTTATAAGGGAGCGCTGCCACGTGGGTTCCCAATGTATAATCCATCCTAATGCCGTTATCGGCGCTGACGGATTCGGCTTCAGGCCATGCCCGCAGCAAGGATTGGCAAAAATTCCGCAAATTGGCAATGTAATAATTGGCAATGCTGTAGAAATAGGTGCTAATTCATGTGTAGACCGCGGCAAATTCAGTTCTACCATTGTAGGCGACGGCTGTAAAATTGATAACCTTGTACAGATAGGACACAATAGCGTGCTGGGTAAATTCTGCATCATGGCAGGAAACAGCGGCCTTGCAGGATCTGTAACGCTTGGAAACGGAGTTATCATTGGCGGAAGCGCTTCGATAAAAGACCATACTACCATAGGTGACGGTGTCACCGTAGGTGCAGGATCAGGAGTAACGGGCGATATACCTGCCGGAAAGGTAATGCTGGGCTATCCTGCTGTTGAAGCAAGGACAGCACTAAAGCAATGGGCAATACTCAAACGCATGGCTACTGCCAAATAATATACTGCCCCGCAATAGCGGGGTATTTTTTTATCCAAAACAAAAGTATATTCAACAAAACCATCGTTTTTAGAATTAATTTTACACACTTTGTTTTTATCTGTACATTATTTCGCTAAATTCGCAACTTCAACAAACAAAAAAGGTTATACATCATGAGTAAGAAAGTAGTAATCGTTTCGGCTGTGCGTACTCCTATAGGAAGCTTTATGGGTGCATTATCAACTGTTACAGCTTCTCAGCTTGGCGCTGCAGCCATAAAAGGAGCACTTGAAAAAATAAATTTAGATCCTAAACATGTAGACGAAGTTATAATGGGTAATGTAGTGCAGGCAGGTGTTGGCCAGGCTCCGGCAAGGCAGGCATCACGATTTGCAGGACTACCTGATTCTGTTATTGCAACTACAGTAAATAAAGTATGTGCATCTGGTATGAAAGCCGTTATGCAGGCAGCCCAGTCGATACAACTTGGCGATGCCGATGTGATTGTTGCCGGTGGTATGGAGAACATGAGCCTTATACCTCACTATGTACAAATGAGGACAGGCGCCAAATTTGGCCCTGCTACAATGGTTGACGGATTACAAAAAGACGGACTTACAGATGCTTACGACAACAACGCCATGGGTGTTTGTGCCGATGCTACTGCCGTAGAATATAAAATATCACGTGAAGCACAGGATAATTTTGCTATAGAATCGTACACGCGATCTGCTAAGGCATGGGATGCAGGTAAATTTGATAACGAAGTTGTACCCGTAGCTGTTCCTCAGCGTAAAGGTGACCCTATAATGGTTACTAAAGATGAGGAATACACTAACGTGAAACTTGATAAAATCCCTGCGCTTAATGCAGTATTCACTAAAGATGGTACAGTAACAGCTGCAAATGCTTCTACCATCAACGATGGTGCTGCTGCACTTGTTATCATGAGCGAAGACAAAGCAAACGAACTTGGCCTGAAGCCTCTTGCTTACATTAAAGGCTTTGCCGATGCAGAACAGGAGCCAAAATGGTTTACCACTACGCCATCTATCGCATTGCCGAAAGCTTTAAAGAAAGCAGGCATCTCTAAAGAAGATGTAGATTTCTTTGAATTCAATGAAGCATTCTCTGTAGTAGGCCTTGCCAACTGCCAGATATTAGGCCTTGATGCATCAAAAGTAAATGTAAATGGTGGTGCAGTATCTTTAGGACACCCTCTTGGATGTTCGGGTGCAAGGATCATTGTTACGCTTCTTAATGTACTGGAGCAAAACAACGCGAAAACAGGAGCTGCGGCTATTTGTAATGGTGGTGGTGGCGCTTCTGCAATCGTAATTGAAAGAGCATAATCACATTGTGATCTATTATAGAAAAAGGCAGCTTTAGAGTGCACCCAAAAGTTTAGACAAATTTATAAATAAGTTTGACAATAATGAGCTCGGTATTTTACCGGGCTCATTCCTTTTAAATTTAGTTTAATCCTATCATTATTGTAGTATTTTATGTATTCTATAATTTCTTTTTTAAGTTCGTTTATCGATGTATATTTCTTTAAATAGAATAGTTCTGATTTAATTATACCAAAGAAGTTTTCAATAATAGCATTGTCCAGGCAGTTACCTTTTCTTGACATACTTTGTGTAATTCCCCTATCTTTCAAGAGTCGCTGGTATTGTTTCATTTGATATTGCCAGCCCTGATCAGAGTGCATTATAAGATTAGCATTGTCGCCTATTTTCTTAAATGCCTTTTTAAGCATATTAGCTACCTGCTCAAAATTTGGACTTTCCGATAATTCATAACTTATTATTTCTCCATTGAATAAATCAATTACTGGTGATAAGTATAACTTATTTCCCTTTACATTAAATTTGGTTATATCAGTTACCCATTTTTGATTTGGCTCTGCTGCTTTAAAATCACGTTGTAATATATTTGGAGCTATTTTGCCATGCTCTCCTTTATAGGATTTATATTTTCGTACCCTTATCAGGCTTTTTAAACCAAGAACTTTCATTAGTCTAAGTACAGTTTTATGATTGATTAGAAAGCCTTTATTCCTAATCTCTAAAGTGATACGGCGGTAACCCAGTCGCCCTTTGTGTTTGTAATAAATTGACTATATTTATCTTTAACCTGACTCCTTTTATGATAATAATAGTAAGTACTCCTTGCCATATTTGTATGATTTAATAAAATGTCTAAATCATAATCATGCCTTAATTCCTTTATGGCTTGCGCTTCTTGTTTCGCTCGGCTTCTTTGGCTTGAATTAAGGCTTGTAACTTTTTTAGAAGCGCATTTTCTGCACGTAAAGATTCAATCTCTAATAAAAGTTCTTCCTCTCGGGTAAGAGGTTTGTCAGATTTCTTTTTAGCTCTCTTGTAGGTCATGGATTTTGGTCTGCCTCTTGGTTTATCTAATAAGCCTTCAATGCCATAGTGCTCAAATCGTTGCTGCCAGTTGATAATAGTGGAACGACTGGGAATATTAAATTCTAAGCAGGCTTCATTCAAAGATAAAAACTTCTTGCTAATAGAGTCCAGAACCTTACACCTAAAATCAAGCGTATAAGATTGGGTTTGACGAGGAATAAGACCCTTAGCACCATATTTATTATAAAAACTAATCCAAAACTTAAGATTGGATAAATTTAGACCTTCTTCTGTTGCTACAGATTTAATCGACCGATTCTTATTTAAAGCTTCTTCTACACAGCGAAGTTTAAATTCATAACTGTACTTGACTTTTCTTCCCATAAAAATACCCCCAAATAGTGTCTAACTTTTTGGGGGCAGTTCACTTAGGCTGTCTTTTTTATTTCTCGTAAACTTGATAAAGATGTAATGTTCTTTTGTCTTGAAACAAAAGAGCCAAAAATTCAAGACTCAAACTCCTTAGGCTAAAAATTATTTCGTCAGGCTAAACCATCCGAACTCGGCTTCGCCTCAAACAGCCGATGCTTATTAACGCCTCCCTTATAATTTTCTTAACGCCACAGAGTTTAACGCCTTAGCTTCACTCGAATGATATCATAACATTACTTCTGATACAGACAAAATATTTTCGATTAACAGTTATAAAGAATGTTCAAAACTCTATAAAGAAGCTTCGGAATTAACTACTATATTTGTGGTACCTGAAAATAGCATTTTCTAATAGCTACTCAGGTACTAGTCACTAACAAATAAAAACAGTCAATCAGAAGAATGTTCGGTATATGTAACCTTGCCATTGTGCCCCTACGTTTAGAACCAAGCGACAGAAGCGAAATGACAACGCAGGTGTTGTTTGGCGAGCATTTTAAGATCTTGGAGCATACCGAAAAATGGTCACGCATTGAGCTGGCTTTTGACGGTTATAACGGCTGGACAGACAACAAGCAATTTCGATTGATTAGCGAAGCTGATTATCACATACTGAGCAACAGCCCTGCCATATTTAACGGCGACCTTATTGAATACCTTACTACACCCGATAATCAGTTACTTTCAGTCCCTATAGGTTCATCGCTTGCCTTTTTAGAGCACTCATCTATAAACCCTGAAAACTTTTCTTTTGAAGGCTTAAAAATTTCAGGCGTTACCAGTAAACAGCAATTGCTGCAAACGGCCTTTATGTACCTTAATACTCCGTATTTATGGGGAGGTAAGACACCTTTCGGTATAGACTGTTCGGGCTTTACACAAATGGTATATAAATTAAATGGCTTTTCACTGCTGCGAGATGCATCGCAACAGGCAACCCAGGGTGAAGCACTTAGTTTTATTGAAGAAAGTGAACCGGGAGACCTTGCTTTTTTTGACAATGAAGAAGGCAGAATTATCCACGTGGGCATTATAATGGAAGACAATCATATTATCCATGCACACGGTAAGGTACGTATAGACCGCCTTGATCATCTTGGCATATATAATATTGATACTAAGAGACATTCGCACAAACTCCGCGTAATCAAGAAGATTATTTAGGCAGTAAATAGTTAAAGCATAGTAAATATGCTTGGAGCTTTGGCATTAACTTTGGTATATTTAGATAAATAAAACCAGGGTCTATGAAAAATCTACTCATTATACCACTATTACTATTATTCCTTATTACAGGATGCGGTAACTCTGACGATGAAAATAATGCACCCTTAGAAGCCCAGACATTAACGGATGTTTCGTATGGTACAGATGCTCAGCAAAAAATAGATATTTTTTTGCCTTACGACCGCAGTATTAATACTAAAGTAATCGTACTGCTGCATGGAGGATCATGGGTAGGTGGTGATAAAAGTGATGTAGCTTCGCTTGTCCCTGTCCTTAAAATACAGTTTCCGGACCATGCAATTGTAAACATGAATTACAGGCTGGCTACAGAAACAAGTCCTGCATATCCTAAACAGATTGATGATATAAAAAGCGTTCTTGAACACCTTAAATCAAATAATTATCAGATATCTAGTAATTATGCTTTTATCGGGTTTAGTGCAGGAGCGCACCTTTCGTTACTATATGCATATGCTTACGATACAGAACATAACGTTAAGGCTATATGTGACGTTGTGGGCCCCGCCGATTTTACCGACCCAAACTATACATCGCACCCACTGTACCCATCGGCGTCACAGGTACTTGTTGGAAGTTCAAGTCCTACTCAAGAACAGATAGAAACAATAAACCCCGTAAACCATATTACGACACAATCGCCTCCAACCATCTCTTTCTACGGCGGACAGGATCCGTTAGTTCCTGCAACCCAGGGACCACGTCTTAAAGCCGCCTTAGATAATGCAAATGTATATAATGAATATAATTTATATGCTAATGGAGGACATGGAGATTGGGATGAGGCTACTTATGCCGACGTTTACAGTAAAATGACATTGTTCCTTAAGAATCGATTTTAAGTACAATTAAAAAAATTACACATAAAACTCCTTTAGTATAATATTAGCTGAAGGAGTTTTTTGTTAAATTTGGTTTGTGACCCAACCTTTTGCAAAAAATGGCATCTTATATAATAACGAGTGTAACTGCATCTGGAACCAACAGCCATGAAAAAACCAATCAAAATATCCATTTCTACTCCGTGCCATGAAAACTGGGATGCCATGACGCCTGCCGAAAAAGGCCGTTTTTGTGCATCATGCCAAAAGAATGTGTATGATTTTACAAGATCATCCGACAGGGAGATTGCACTAATACTAGAAAACAAAAAGAATGCCTGTGGCAGATTTACAACTTCTCAACTCGACAGGGATTTAATTATTCCAAAAGAAAAATCGACATTATGGATAGCAGCAAGTGCTGCAGTGGTTAGTTTCCTGACGATTGGAAACAGCACCATTTCTGCGCAAACACCTATGAATACTGAGCAAACTAATTTCAAAACTGACGAGATAATTGGCAAGGTAACCTCTTCAAAAAATATTATCGGTGGTACAGTTATGGACTCGGAAGGCATTGTTATTTTAGGAGCAAATGTAATTTTGAAAAACTCAAAAGAAGTAACTCAAACAGATTTTGATGGTAAGTTTTCTATCGAGGCTCAAAAGGGAGATATTATCCAAATTACATCTGTTGGAATGCTAACACATGGAATAACTGTAACCGATAAAAAAACATACAATGTAGTTATGAAAGATGATAATACACCTTTAGAAGATGTAGAGATGGAAATTTATGGAGGTATATCAGTTCACAGGACATTCTTTGGTCGCATCTTTCATTCCATCGGAAGTATCTTCAGATAGGCTGTTTTTCAATTTTATCTATCTTTAGCGTTCCAAAACAAACACTTAATTCACGCTAAATGAAAAACAAACTAACCTCTCTCCTGCTCGTATTCACTGTATGCCTGGCTGGAATTAACGCAATTGCCCAAAAAGGAAAAATCTCCAGGACACTGGGTAAAGAAATTCTTGACAGCAACGGAAAATTTATCCTTCTTAAAGGTACAAATTTGGGCAACTGGCTGGTTCCCGAAGGTTATATGTTCAAATCTGGAAAAGCCGCCTCTCCACGACAAATTGATCAGCTGCTTCACGAGATGATTGGCCCTGACAGCCTTGCTGCATTCTGGCATAAATATCTTGACAGCTATATTACTCATGAAGATATCAAATACCTTAAGCGTACAGGATCTAACCATGTGCGCCTACCTTTTCACTATAAGTTATTTACAAACGATCTATACGTGGGTAAGCGCAATGCCGGCTTTGAATATTTTGACCGCGTTATTGAATGGTGCCGAAAAGAAAACCTGTATGTATTGTTAGATATGCACTGCGCTCCAGGCGGACAGACAGGAGATAATATAGATGACAGTTACGGCTATCCCTGGCTGTACTACAGCAAATCGGCGCAGGATGAAATGAGCGCTATTTGGGTAAAGATTGCCGAACGTTACAAGAACGACCCAATCGTGATTGGGTATGACGTGATAAATGAGCCTTTTTCACATTATTTTATAAAAGACATACCGGATTATAACCACAGACTTTTTATGGTGTATGAGCGAATGGTTAAGGACATTCGTAAAGTAGATAAAAAACATTCAATTTACCTTAACGGATCTGTCTGGGCGGGAGATTTTGGAGTATTTGAACGCATACTTGACGACAACATTGTTTATGAATTCCACAAATACTGGTTTGACATCAACCAGGAATCGGTGCAAAAATACCTTGACTTTAGCAGCAAGTACAATGTGCCAATATACATTGGGGAAACGGGCGAAAACACAAATGAATGGGTTATGGAATTCAGAAAGCTATTAGATCAGAATAAGATCAACTGGGCATTTTGGCCGTATAAGAAAATGGACAATACAAAAGGCATCATGAATTTTAAACAGCCCGAAGATTATCCGCTGATTACAAAATATGGAGAAAGCGACCGCAGCAATTTTGAAAAGGTCCGCGAAAATATGCCTGATAGGGTTAGGGTACAGAAAGCGCTTAATCAATTTCTTGAAAATTGCTTATACAAGAATAATTTCCAAAATGAAGGGTATATAAAGGGGTTAGGTTTTACCGCTGAGTAGTTTATTTGGTTTTCGGTTATTTGTTAGCTACAGATTTACTTAAATTTCACCGAGTTGAAAGCAATGTATGTCATTTTGAGCGTATCGCAGCGGAGTCGAAAAATCTCAGATAATTTAGTTAGTTATTAAATTTCCTTAATTCTCCCGGAGATTTCCCACATCGTCGAAATGACAGTAATCTAAGTCATATTTAGCATAGCACCATCAAAGTCCTAAATTGTAGATTCTTCCTTCGTCAGAATGACACCAAACTAAATTATATATAGCAAAAACGCCGCACAATGTGCGGCGTTTTTTATTCTCAATACTCAATACTGAAATCTCAGTACTAAATAAATTATTTCACTTCTTCGAAGTCTACATCCTGAACGTTGTCACCTTCAGATTGTGCTGCTTCAGGCTGGCCTTGTGCTGCACCTGCATCACCTTGCTTATACATCTCTTCAGAAGCATTTTTCCATGCCTCGTTGATTTTGTCAAGCGCCGGTTGGATTGCATCAACATCTTTAGCTTCGTAAGCCATTTTCAGTTGTGTAAGTGCCATACCGATAGTGTCTTTGTTAGTATCAGACAATTTATCGCCAAACTCAGTAAGTTGTTTCTCAGTCTGGAATATCATTGCGTCAGCTTCGTTAAGTTTTTCAACTCTTTCTCTTGTAGCTTTATCAGCATCAGCGTTAGCTTCAGCTTCTTTACGCATTCTGTCGATTTCTTCCGGTGTTAATCCTGAAGAAGCTTCGATACGGATATCGTGAGATTTACCTGTTCCTTTATCTGTAGCAGATACTTTGATGATACCATTAGCATCAATATCAAATGTAACCTCAATTTGAGGAATACCTCTTTGTGCTGGTGGGATGCCGTCTAAGTGGAAACGACCGATAGTTTTGTTATCTGTAGCCATTGGCCTTTCTCCCTGTAAAACGTGGATCTCAACAGATGGCTGGTTGTCAGCCGCAGTAGAGAATACCTGCGATTTTTTAGTAGGGATAGTCGTGTTAGACTCGATAAGTTTAGTCAATACACCGCCCATAGTTTCGATACCAAGAGAAAGCGGCGTTACGTCAAGAAGTAACACATCTTTAACGTCTCCTGAAAGTACACCACCCTGGATAGCAGCACCAATTGCCACAACCTCATCAGGATTAACACCTTTAGAAGGTTTTTTACCAAAGAATTTCTCTACTTCTTCCTGGATTCTTGGGATACGTGTAGAACCACCTACAAGGATAACCTCATCAATATCTGATTTAGAAAGTCCTGCATCTTTAAGCGCTTTAGCAACAGGCTCCATAGAACGTTGTACTAACGAATCTGCAAGCTGCTCAAATTTAGCTCTTGTAAGCGTTTTAACTAAGTGCTTAGGCCCTGAAGCCGTAGCTGTAACGTATGGTAGGTTTATTTCTGTTTGTGTAGAAGCGGAAAGCTCAATTTTAGCTTTTTCAGCAGCTTCTTTTAAGCGCTGTAGTGCCATTGGGTCTTTACGTAAGTCAACACCTTCTTCACTGTTGAATTCGTTAGCTAACCAGTCAATGATCACCTGGTCAAAGTCATCACCACCAAGGTGTGTATCACCATTAGTAGAAAGAACTTCAAATACACCGTCACCTAACTCAAGGATAGAGATATCAAAAGTACCTCCTCCAAGGTCATAAACAGCGATTTTTTGATCGATACCTTTTTTGTCAAGACCGTAAGCAAGAGCAGCAGCAGTAGGCTCGTTAATGATCCTTCTAACTTTAAGGCCTGCAATTTCACCAGCTTCTTTAGTAGCCTGGCGCTGTGCATCGTTAAAGTATGCAGGAACAGTAATAACCGCTTCTGTTACAGTTTGCCCAAGATAATCTTCAGCAGTTTTCTTCATTTTTTGAAGTGTCATAGCAGACAGCTCTTGTGGAGTGTAAAGACGCCCGTCGATATCAACACGTGGTGTATCGTTGTCACCTTTTACTACGCTGTATGGCACATTGCTTGCTTCTTTTGAACTTTCAGTGAATTTATTACCCATGAAACGTTTAACAGAAGCGATGGTTTTTGTGGGATTGGTCACTGCCTGTCTTTTAGCAGGATCTCCAACTTTGATCTCTCCGCCTTCAACAAATGCAATTACTGACGGGGTAGTTCTTTTTCCTTCAGCATTAGGAATAACTACCGGCTCGTTACCTTCCATTACGGCAACACACGAGTTCGTTGTTCCTAAGTCAATTCCGATTATTTTACTCATCTCTTTTCTTTTTATTATTTTGTTTTTGATTCTTATTATTCAAGTGGACGTTTTACATTAGTCAATCTTTGTGCCAATAAAACAAATGGCATAACAATATGACAAGATGACATTTGAAATAAAATCAAATTTAAAAACGCAAAGAAGATTTGACAGTATCATGTCAGCATTATACTGACAGTTATCTAAAAAACTTACCATTTATTGCTCGAAATATTCAAAAGCATCAATAATATCAAGGTATACGCCATCAAAACCGGCAGCTGTAATTTTATCAAGATAAGAATCGTAGTTTTTATAGATGATGCCCTGCCACTCCTGGTTCCAGTATTTCACCTTAAAGTTGCCCGGCCAGTCAGGATTTTCGGCAGCAACCCAATCGGGCTTGGCGCTACTCCATGACGAATTCCAGTAGTACCTGTAATCTTCTGCCTCGCCTATAGACATGTATGATATAATCAATCGCTTCCCGCCATTAGCTTTGTTTTTAAGCTGGGCAATCTCAGCAGCCGTAAATTCTTCGTCATTTATAAAAAGATCCATAATTACGGCATCGTAATTAGTGGCACTAACCGCAGTTATAAAATCTGCTTTGGTTGTAAAGTTTTCAGGATTTATAATGTACAGGAAATTTTTAGCCTCCGATAATGTTGTTATCACATTACTGTTTACATTGTTTGGCTGCGCTGCCGGTATAATAGTAAGGCTGCGTTCAGACGCCGCAAATGACACGTATCCGAATGAATTATTTATGGTATACGATTCAGACATTTTTGAAGGTGCAGAACAGTAATCTATCGTTAAGATGGTTTTACCGGCATTTTTAGATAAATCAAGAAAACCTTTTAAATAAGATGTTACCGATGCGGGTGTAGCCTGGTCGTCATTGTCATATCCATATAAAAAATCCTCCTGGCCATTACCGCTTATTGCATTAAGATAATCAGTATGTGGGGCGCCGTTAGGTTCTCCTGTTGTACTCACCAGCTCTATGCCATTTTGAGGAATTACAATAAACCCCGGATTAGCAATATGTGCTTTTTGGCTGATACCAATTACAAATTCCCGCATTGCATCGCGATAGTTTGAAACTTCCGGATCCGGAGTTATACCAATATCGTCATTATCATTTCCGCATGCTGTAAAAAATATAGCCGCCAACAATCCTAATACAACCTTTTTCATCTGTGAATGTTTTTAATTATAACTTCCGAATGCTGTTTCTATTGCACTTAAAAGTTTTATACAGGCTGCAATTTAAAATTTTCTGTTTTAAAAAGGATTATTTATTACAATGTCCATTGCGATATAGCTGGCGTCTGTAATATGATGCCCATACCCTATAAGGTCGTTCATGTAACCTAGGTCAAATGTTACGGGAAAATCATTTGGAGAGTAAGAATAGTACAGACAAAATCTGCTCTCCTTATATTCGGGATTTCCCCAGCCTGTGTCCCTGTCGTCAGCAATTGCAAACAATGCTTCTGCACTGCCCATTATACTATTCTCTTTATCATTATCCAGCGGAAAAAGCAATTGTGTTTTTAAGCGGGTACGCAGTTGTAAGCCATCAGGAACCTGGGCGAAGTCTTCAGAATAGAATTTACGCACTTCCTGACGCAGGGTTGTCGCCCACTTAAAACTTCCAAGATCTACGCTGTACCCTATCCTTCCATAGACCCTGAACTCCTGTTTTATTTCATCAGATTCCATAACTTCAAAACTTTCGTCATATTCATGCTGCCTCCTGTAACTTAACGCATAACTATACTGCCAATTAGGGTTTAATTTATGATAGAACTCCTGGTTGAGCACAAAAATTGAAGGTGCATGCAGTGGATCGGTTTCATGGTCGCCGCTTATATACCCAAGCCCAAAGTAGGTTTTAGAACTATTTTTTTCATCCAGCTGCTGCGATACGCCCATGGCCGACCAAAAGGCGGTTTTAGTCTCACCAAGTCCAGGAGGCGCTAGCTGTGACATTACACTTTGGGTAAAAATAAAACTCAAGAATAAGGTATATAGCAGGGCTCTCATCATCATCACATTTATAATTTATAGTACAAATGTGGTGTACGAATCTGTAAAGAATTGGGAATCGTATCTAATTTACCAAAAACAATGCGTTACTGAACAGTAGGTTACCGTTTTCCCAAAATCCACGGAATAATGGGTTATCTACCATATAAATAATCTCACCCCTGCCCTTTTGCTCTACCGCAAAAGTCACAGTGTTTTCAAGCTTCTTTTTAAGGCTCTTGCCAATGAATCCAAAGTTTTTGTATCCAGCAGGAACATAAGCAACATTCCATGCATTCTTAAGAAGCTGGTAACGGCTGTCTGTCGTTTTAAGGCTGAAATATTTGTCGCCAAGTCCGTAAGATAAAGGATGGCTCTTATCTAATACATTCTCTACGATCGCTCCCGGCACTGATGCCGATATAGCCCTTCTCTCCGCATTTTGGTAATCATAAAAGCGGGCTTTCAGTTGTTCTTCGTCACTCTCTGTCATATCGAGATCTTTTGCAGCAGATGAAGCAAATTTTGTCAGGCTGTAACCAGTCCTGTCTTCAAATAGATTAAGTGCATTGGCAATAGCTATAACCTTGCCGCCATTATCTATAAAATCGTCAATCTTTTTTCTGCTATTTTCAGGAAGGTCATACCAGCCGTCAGGAAGTATAAGTGTAGTAAAATCACTTAGGTTGATTCTCCCAAGATTTTGGGTATCTATAATACTTACAGGATAATTAATGATCTCATCCATATAAAACCACGCCTGTCCAAAATCGGTCGCGCTTACATCATTGCCCGAAAGCAATACTACTTTTGGCGTTTGCAGTAATGGATAATTCTCGCCCCCAAGATCACCGCCTGCTAAGGAGAAGCCGCTTTCTATAACCTCATAATCAGGCTTTTTATCCAATAGGGTTTCCATCATGCTTTTAAAATTTCCTAATTGTGTATTATCTCCTTTTAAAATGATAAGATCGCCCGGACTAACCTTTATGCCTCTAAATGCTGAAGATTTTCTGGATGAACGAACCTTGATGCCGCTTTTAAGCAAAAGGCTTAGTGTTCTTGCCGATCCGCGCCCATTCCACGGAACGTAATAGGCATATATCCTCTCATACTCAAATTTACCTTTATATTTTACCTCAGCCCTTGTTTCTATAAACAGGTTATTTTTAAGGGCATAACTCTCTACGCCATAGGCATGGGGAAGCGCCCATGCGGTAATATCATAAGAAAGGCTGTCAGTAAGCCTTTGCGACGGTTCAAACAACACCTGGGTAAGCACCGCCTTCGGCTGATCTGCCCTCACGATAAGGTCATTAGGCTCAATGGCAAAATCTTTGTCTTTATCGCTTTGATAGCTATAACCCGATGTTTTTTTAGATTCAGCAGCATAGCTGTACTGAATCTTATTGCGCTTAAGCAAGCGGGCCAGTTGCTCTGTTTTACCCGAATTTTTAACAACATACGTTTTATATTTCCCTTTTAGATTTTCGCGCGAGTCTTTAAAATATGCCCTGAAATCTTTTACCAGTTTGTCTTTTTTCCATGAGGCAGTTTCAACGGCAGTAAGTACAGCTGCGGTATGATGGTCTATCCTGTCCTGAAGCGTAAGTACATTTCCGTTTGCCATTGTCACTGCGCGTCCTGCTCCAATTCCCCCCTGCTCATAGGTCATGCCTACAGCGCCGTTAAAACTTGGGTAGGTATCTCCATAGCTGGGATAAAAAAGGTCAAAACGCTCGCGGGTGTAATAATTCCAGCCCTCTGTATCAAACTTTTTGGCTGTCATATCGCCGATTGTGCTATGAAAATCGCGCTGTGCTTTGGTAATAAAATCGTGCATTGGCTCCGCTGCCGGAGGAAAAAAATAGGGTTCGTTATATCCCATTTCGTGCACATCCACATGAACCATCGGCATCCATTCGTTATACAATACCATACGCTGCTGGGTTTCGGCCTGCGTTTGCCACGCCCAGTCGCGGTTCAGGTCATAGTCATAATGATTTTGCCTTCCGCCGGGCCATGGTTCCATGTGTTCCCTGTCATTGAGCCCGGGATGGGTATTCTTACCGGATACATCCCTAAGCCAGTTGCCATACCGCGAAAATCCGTCAGGGTTAAGGCAAGGATCAAGTATCACAATAGTGTTTTGAAGCCACTCTTTAGTTTCCTTATTATCGGGGTTAATCAGCTGATAAGCTACTGACATAGCACTTTCTGTAGCACCCGGTTCATTGCCATGCACATTAAAGCTGAGCCATACTATTGCCTTATCATTAGAAGCCGTTGGCTTTTTGTCGCTCATACCTATCTCCCTTAGGTTGGTAAACCTTATATTTTCCAGTTCCTTAAGATTTTCGGGCGTGGAGATGTAAAATACATTTAGGTTTCGTTCCTGTGTTGTCTGTCCGTAAGATTTCTGTTTAATCATATCGGAACTCTGAACCAAATGGGCAAAATAGCCTTCCACCTGATGGTAGTAGCTAACATTCTTCCCATAATTTGGCAGGTAGTCACCCGGACTTTTAAGCTGGGCATTTATATATGTAGCTGCCAAAAGCATTGCAGCGGCAAATAGGTTTTTCATCAACTCATTTTTATATATTTCAAATGTAGGAATTTTATTGGTTCGAACTTTTTAAACACTTATATTTGAATTGCAACATATTAACTAAACAAAAGACCATATTTCCTTGTTTTAAATAATCATACATAGGGAATGGTATGGCAGATACACTAAAAAGTGATGGTACTTGTTTAAACGATTGTCACTTTAATGGTCCTATACAATATATTGATATTTGGATTCTAGAAGATTAAAACAAAAATAAATTATGAAAAAAATTTCTTATTTAGTAATATTATCTTGCTTCAAAATATTTTCACAAAATGTTCATATTGAGATCACAGACTATGCAAAACAAATAGATGATAAAAAATATTCTACTTTTCAATATGTACATGCAAGTTACAGTTACTCAAGGCCTATTATCGTATTAGTAGCAAGTAAAGATGTCTTTAACAAAGTCTATCTTGAGATACCATCCTTATACCAATCAAAACAAGAATACACTGATGTTTACCTCTTGGGAATAGAAAATTTTAAGTCGGATAACGTCACAGAAACAGATAAAAAAATTTTAGAGACTTTTTATGACGGCATAATAAAATATAGGAATGATAATGGACTACCTATTATAAAAAAAGAGAGCATGAATGGTCTAACCAACTTTGTCTTTGGGAATGATGATTTGTGTAACTATTTTTCCTGTAGATTTAAAAGTAAAAAAAAGTAAAGTTTTAGCCATTAAAAATAGGAGCTTTAGACATTAAAATATTAGTAATTAGACGCCATTGCAAAAGCACAATACAAAAAGTATTTAAAAGGTCGCGAAGATTATTAACTAAATTTTTCTTTATGAAAATCACATTAGCTTTATTTTTAATTGCCGGAAGCGTGTCTGCTCAAACAAAACATATTGATTCATTTTTGTTTGAGAATCAACGTATAGAGTACTCTACTTACTATTCTAATGATAAAATTTATGGCGTCAATGATTTTTATGTTTTCATAAATCAGGACGAAAGAGTTCAGAATTGTTTAAAAAATAAACATACCCGGCCTTATTTTATAAAATGCCGGCTTCTGTCTCTAAAGAAAAACAAGATGAATTATTCTTAGAGTTTATTGATGTAGTTACATCACGAACGAAACTGATTGAAAGCAACTTTTATGTTGTAACAGATAAAGACTATACGGGGCGTTATCGCGAAATTCTGAATAAAAACCGTAGATATAAAGGTTCTTATATAAATGATATAAAAGAAATCTACATAAATCCTGCGAAGACCGAAATTTGTAAGATGTTACAATAGTAATTAAAAGCAGCCTGAACAGCTGCTTTTGTCTTTTAAATATAGCTGTCAACTACAGTTACACTCACTAATGATTATCTTTGTTAGTACCAAATTCAACATTATGAAATGGCAAAATAGTTTTACAGCGCTTACCGGAATTAAACATCTGTCTCGTCCTGAAAAAAGTTGACTAATAAATGTCAACGATATGGAAAAACATGATGTTAGGGTAAAAGTAATTACC